>NZ_CP077970.1:7395000-8043750 GCF_024758505.1 Bradyrhizobium arachidis
TCAGGGCTCCCTCCTGGACATGACCGTTTGCCGCCAGGGTTTCGACGGCATAGCCGGACGTCAGCAGCACGCGCAGTCCCGGCCTCCTCTTGCGCGCGATATCTGCAAGCTCCCAGCCATTGACGCCTCCAGGCATCACGATGTCCGTAAACAAGAGATCGACCTGAGACGTCGATGCCAGCTTCTGCAAGGCCTCCTTGCCATCGACCGCCGCGATGACCTTGTATCCCAGCGCCCCCAGGCTCATGACCGCATAGGAACGGACGAAAGGATCATCTTCCACGATCAGCACCGTTTCGGAGCCGCTCGGAGCCACCTGCGCTTCAGCCGGTCGCGCGAGGTCCCGCGTCTTCGCCACCACCGCCGGCAGATAGATCCTCACCGTCGTTCCAAGACGCGGCTCGCTGTAAATCGTGACGTGACCGTTGGACTGCTTGGCGAAGCCGTAGACCATGCTCAGCCCGAGTCCAGAGCCCTTGCCGACCTCCTTGGTGGTGAAGAAGGGCTCGAATGCGCGTTCCAGCACGCGCTTGGGCATGCCCACCCCATTGTCGGTCACTGCGATCACGACATATTCGCCCGGCCTGACGTCCGGATGCCCGTTGTGATCGCCGGCGTCGAGCGATGCATTCGCCGTGTTGATGCTGAGCCGACCGCCGAACGCCATGGCATCCTGGGCATTGAGGGCGAGGTTGAGAATCGCCGCTTCAAGCTGGACCGGATCGGCGAAGGCCCGCCGCAGCGCGGGATCGAGATGCGTGGTAATCTCGATGTCTTCGCGCAATGTCCGCCGCAGCAGCTTGTGTATCGAATCCAGAAGATGGTTGCATTCGGTCTCGACCGGCCGCAGCAGCTGCTTGCGACTGAAGGCGAGCAGACGCTGAGTCAACTCGGCGCCCCGTTCACCCGCACTGCAGATGTCCTCGGCGAGCCGCTTCAGATCCGCGCGCGGGGCGAGCTGCTCGCTGAGGTGCTCCGCATTGCCGACGATGACCGTGAGAAGATTGTTGAAATCGTGGGCGATGCCGCCGGAGAGCTGTCCGACGGCCTCCATCTTCTGGGCCTGGATGAGTTGCGCCTCGGTGCGCTTGCGTTCGCTGAGGTCGTGGATCATGCCCACGAAGATCGACGCGCCGTCCTGCTTGGCCTCGCCGACCGACAGGTCCATGGGGAACGTGGTACCGTCCTTGCGCTGACCGACCACCTCTCGGCCGATACCGATGATCTTCTTCTCGTCGGTTTCCAGGAAGTTGCGGACGTAGCCGTCGTGCCCGGACCGGTAGGGCTCCGGCATCAGGATGCGGACGTTTTGACCAACGACCTCTTCGGCCCGGTACTGAAATAGCCTCTCGCAGGCCGGATTGAACTTCTGGATGATGCCGCTGGAATCGATCAGGATCACGCCGTCGACGGCGGTGTCGATCACCGCGCGCAGCCGGGCCGCACTTTCACGCAGCACCCGCTCGACCCGCTCGCGCTCCGTGAGATCGTGAACGATTCCGACGAAGATCGAGCGTCCATCGGCCTGCCTCGTTTCACCGACCGAAAGATGCATGAGGAAGGTCGAGCCGTCCTTGCGCTGGCCGAGTACCTCGCGCCCGATCCCGATGATCTTGCGATCCCCGGTCGCGTGATAGTTCTGGAGGTAGCCATCATGTGCGTCGCGATAGGCCGTCGGCATCAACTGCTTGACGTTCTGGCCGATGATTTCCGCGGCGGAAAAGCCAAACAGCGTTTCGCAGGCCGGATTGAACATCAGAATGCGGCCGTCCGCATCGATCAGGATGACCCCGTCGACGGCGGTGTCGACCACGGCGCGGAGCCAGTCAGCGTTCAAATTGGCAGGTTCTCGCAATGCAAAATCTCCGCCGCCGGGCACCGCAACAAATTCCGGCAGCGAGCGTCAGTCCACACACATCGATTGATTCCAGCAAGCAAAACTAGAGCTTTTTCAGGACATATGCCCAATAGCGTGCATTCAGATCCAGCTCTGAAGAATCATCAGCCGGTTGAAATTCTGCATCGAGGTGCCGACGAAGGCGGCCGAGATCGGCAGCATGATCGCAAAGCCGATCGCCGCGATGCCGACGTAAGCCCACAACAGCCACGCTGGAAGCTTGCCTCGCCGCAAGACATAGACCAGCGCGAGTGACGCGGCGGTCGCGGCCGGCAGATAATAATAGATGAAGCCGAGCGTGCGCGGCAGCAGCGCCCAGGCAAGATAAGGCCCGAGATAAAACGCCAGGATCAGGAACGCATCCCAGCGCCGCGCAACGATCACGTCGCGCGCGACGACGGCGAGCGCGACGAGCGCCGGCCACAGCACCAGCGGATTGCCGAGAAAGACGATCGCGGCGATGCGATCCTCTGCCGTCTTGTCGAACAGGAACCACACCGGACGCAAGAGCCAGGGCCAGGACGGCCACGAGCTCTGATAGGTGTGGCCAGCAATCGCCGTCGTCGTGTTGTCGGCAAAGATCCGCCGCTGCGCCTCGATCAGTTCGACCGGCGACAGCCCATGGAGCGGAACGAAGGTCGCGAGATAGGTGAGCGCCGGCAAGGCCACGAAGCAGAGCGCAAAATGCTGCACCCTGAAATCGGGCCAGAGATCGGGACGGTACCAGTCGACCGGCTTGGCGTCGACGAACGCCGCACGCCAGGATTGCAGCAACCGCACCGCCGCGACGATCGCGATGCAGGTGGCAAGCGGAAATAGCCCGCTCCATTTGCACGCCGCGGCAAGTCCGAACAGGCCGCCCGCGAGCGCGAACAACAGATGCGGCTTCTGCTTGCGAAAACCGTGCATGAAGGCCGCGGTGGCGAGCAGGCCGAAGGCCAGTGCAAAGATATCGAGCATCGCGATCCGCGACTGCACGAATACCATCTGATTGCAAAACGCGATCAGCGCCGCCGCGATCGCGGTTCCTTGCGCGGAGAACAGCGCGAGACCGCAGAGATAGACCGCCACGATCGCAAGCGCGCCGAACAGCGTCGCGGGATAGCGCCAGCCCAGCGCATTGTCGCCGAACGTCGCGATCGACGCTGCGATCAGCTCCTTGGCGAGCGGCGGATGCATCGGATTGAGCATGGGATTCGGCAGCACCGGCTCCAGCATCTGCCGCGCTGCTGGCACATAGTGCACCTCGTCGAAGACGAACTTCTCCGGCGTGGTGACGCCGATCAGCAGCACGAGATGCGCGATCAGGAATATCGCGACAGCAAACACTGCGCTCCGCGACAGGTCAGGACCAGAAGCCAATTCACGCGAGATTTGTGGGGATATTTTGCGTGGCAAATTAGCGTCACCGCGGATAAAAAATTCTTGGCGTTCTGCATTGAACGCATTCTGCCGCAACTGTCACTAAGCATAACGCTCGTGCGGCGATGCTTGTGATAATTTTACAACATCGCAATCGCGTGTAATCCGGTACGATACGGGACACATCGATCGGTTATGAAATGAATCTGCGCCTCTCCGTCTTTCTCCCTGCATCGTTATTCGCTGTCGTCTGCGCGACGCCGCTCGCGCAGGCGCAAACGCGCGTCGGCGAAGCCGTGGTCGTCCAGAACGAAGTCGTGCGCGTTGCCGCCAGCACCACGCAGATCAATGTCGGCGACAGCATGCTGCGCGACGAGACCGTACGCACCGGCGCCGACGGCGCAGCGCGCTTCGTCATGGCCGACAGCACCAATCTCTCGCTCGGGCCGAGCGCAACGCTGAAACTCGACCGCACCGTCTTCAACGACGAGCACAGCTATCGCGACGTCGCGATCCGCATGACATCAGGTGCATTCCGCTTCGTCACCGGGCATTCGGAGAAGGCCGCCTACAAGATCACGACGCCGCTCGCCACGATCGGCGTGCGCGGCACCACGCTCGACATCCTGGCGCAGCGCGGCCGCTCCGTCGTGGTGCTGCAGGACGGCGCCGCCACGGTCTGCACGCTCAGCTTCCAGTGCATCCAGCTCACCCAGCCCGGCGATACCGCCGTCATCACCTCGGCCGGCGGTAAGGTCACCATCACCAAGACCAGCACCCCGCCGTGGACGTTTGCCGCGACCTGCAGTGCGTCGCCGGGCCTGTGCTCGGTCAATCAATATGCCGACGCCTCGCCCACCGTCACGCCCGCCGTGCATGACGACGGCATGCTGTGCGGGCGCTGACCATGGCAAATCTCCGCCGTACCCTCCTCACCGTCACGCTGAGCGCGGTGACTATGCTGGCGCTGGTCGCGGCGGACATGCGTCCCGTGGCAGCGCAGTCGCCGTCACCAACGCCGACATCCACGCCGACGTCCACGCCGTCACCGACGCCGACGCCAACCCCGTCGCCGTCGCCGAGCCCGGCCCCCTCGCCGGCGCCGAACCCGAACCCTAATCCGGTGAACCCGACGGGGGCGGATTCCAGCGGCGGCTCGATCGGCGATCTCGCCAATCAGCGCTTCAACCAGATGATCACCAACCGCGTGCTCGGTAACGTCCTTCTCGGCGTCAACGAGCAGATCAATTGCAGCGACTGCATCAGCGCCTTCGGTTCGGCGGGCTCGTTCTCGGCCGGCGTCCATGGCCGCAAGGAGCTCACCAATAATCTGTCGCTGCTGGCCGGCATCGCCTACACGCACTACAACGAGGGCGGCTACAAGATAACCAGCGCGCCGATCGGCGCCTTTGCGCTGCGCTATGATTTCACCGACTGGGGGTCGTCACGACCGTTCTTCGACGTCGGCACCATCCTCACCCCCTGGGAGAAGGCGCGCTACACCCGCACCTACAACACGAGCCTCGGGCCGGTGAGCGTCACGAGCTCGACCAACGCCTCGAACTACGCGGTCTACGGCCGCGCCGGCTGGATGAGCCGGGTGTCGCCGCGCGACGAGGTCGCGGCCTCCGTCGAGTTCTGGCAGTTGTGGCAGCGCGTCTCCGGCTACACCGATGCGGCGACGGCGTTCAATCCGTTCGACGCCACGATTGCGACCGGTACCGACCGCACCAGCCTGGTCAAGATCGGCGGCCAGTGGACGCATCTCTACGGCAGCAATGTCGAGGCCAACATCAATGGCGGCTGGGTGCAGTCGTTCGGCACCCACACCGGCATCGTCGCGACCGTCACCGGCAACGGCACCGTGGTGCCGACCATCGGCAATCAGGGCTGGTTCGAGTATGGCGGTCGCCTCGGCTTCCGCGTGCAGAAGGGTTGGATCGTCGACCTCTTCGCCAACGGCACGCTCGGCCCGCAGCCCGTCGGCAACACCATTCATGGCGGCGTGGGGCTGCGGATCAACTACTAGAGCTGGCTCGATGCCGTAGGGTGGGCAAAGCGAAGCGTGCCCACCAACCAACAGCGCGATACGTGAAGGGTGGGCACGGCGCTCACGCGCCTTTGCCCACCCTACGATCTGGCTTCGATCAGGCGTTCGCCATTTCGGGTTGCGCAGGGACGGCCGCCATGTCCACCCACGTCACACCCCACATATGGCCGTCCGGGTCCTCGAAGCTGCGGCCGTACATGAAGTCGAATTCGTCCTTCGGGCTCGGATCGGCCGCACCGCCCGCGGCCTCGGCCTTGCCGACGATATCGTCGACCTCTTTGCGGCTGTCCGCGGACAGGCAGAGCAGCACCTGGCTCCCGGTCCTCGCGTCCACAATCGGCCGCGGCGTGAACTGGCGGAATTTGTCGTGGGTCGTCAGCATGGCGAAGATGGTCTCGGAAATGACCATGCAGCTCGTCGTGTCGTCGGAAAATTGCGGGTTCCTGGCCGCACCGATCGCCTCGTAAAAGGCGGTGGCGCGCTTGAGGTCAGTCACCGGCAGGCTGACGAAGATCATCTTGGGCATCGGAGGCTCCTTGGGCGGGTTCTGCCCAAGGACGGTCGGCCCGGCGACCACCCGACATTGCTTTCCGAATTATTTCGCGCAGGGTCCCGCGAGGTTCTGTCGCAGGCTTGCGCCAAACCTACTTCTTCTCGTTCGGATCCCGGTGCACGGGATCGATCCAGAGCACGGTCTCCGGCTTCTCGACCGGCTCGATGTCGAGATTGATCGCGACCGCCTCGCCGTCGCTGCGCACCAATACGCACTCCAGCACTTCATCGGGGCTGGCATTGATCTCCTGATGCGGCACGTAGGGCGGCACGAAGATGAAATCGCCGGGGCCGGCTTCCGCAGTGAATTGCAGGCTCTCGCCCCAGCGCATCCGCGCCTTGCCCTTCACGACGTAGATCACGCTTTCGAGATGGCCGTGATGATGCGCGCCGGTCTTCGCGTCCGGCCTGATATGCACCGTACCGGCCCACAATTTCTGCGCGCCGACACGCGCAAAGTTGATCGCGGCCGCGCGGTCCATGCCAGGCGTCGATGGCACGTTCGTGTCGAGCTGATTGCCGGGAATAACGCGCACGCCGTCATGCTTCCAGCGATCGTCGTGATCGTGGGCATGATCGGAATGCGTGTGGTCGTGGCCGCTCATGTGACTTGCTTTCTGTTGGTTCCTTGCGCGGCAAGCTAACCAATGCCGCCACGGCAAGCCACACTAAAATAGGAACTGTCGCAGCAGGGCAGCGTTGTTTTCGCGATAGAACTAGAAGGAGAGTTTCATGGGTAGCACGACCGACAAGATCAAGGGCGCCGGCAATGAGGCGATCGGCAAGGCCAAGCAGGGCATCGGTGAAGCCACCGGTTCCGACCGCCTGAAGGGCGAAGGCGTGGTCCAGGAAGTGAAGGGCAAAGGCCAGCAGGCCATGGGCGACGCCAAGGACGCCGCGAAGGAGGCGATCGATCGTGCCGCGAACGCCGCGAAGCGCGCGACGGAGTAAAGGCGTAGTACATTGAAAGCGAAAAGACCGGCCGCAGGGCCGGTCTTTTTGTTTGTCTTCACAGTCATTCCGGAGCGATGCGCAGCATCGAACTACGGTGCGCAATTGCGCACCTGAGAATCTCGAGATTCCGGGTTCGGCTCTTCGAGCCGCCCCGGAATGACGGCTGCGCCGTCACTTCACCGCGAGCAATTCCACGTCGAACATCAGCGTCGCGTTCGGCGGGATCACGCCGCCGGCGCCGCGCGCGCCGTAGCCGAGCTGCGGCGGAATGATCAGCGTGCGCTTGCCGCCGACCTTCATCGAGGCAACGCCCTCGTCCCAGCCCGCGATCACGCGGCCCTTGCCGATCGGGAATTCGAACGGCTCGTTGCGATCGACGGACGAGTCGAATTTCTTGCCCTTCTGGCCGTTCTCGTAGAGCCAGCCGGTGTAGTGCATCACGCAGATCTGGCCGGGCTTTGGCGAGACGCCGGTGCCGACGGTGCTGTCGATGATCTGCAAGCCTGAAGCTGTGGTCATGGTTTTTCCTGCTGTCT
Source organism: Bradyrhizobium arachidis (assembly GCF_024758505.1). NCBI lineage: Bacteria > Pseudomonadati > Pseudomonadota > Alphaproteobacteria > Hyphomicrobiales > Nitrobacteraceae > Bradyrhizobium > Bradyrhizobium arachidis. The sequence goes on from NZ_CP077970.1 coordinate 7,402,352, forward strand.
GGGCCGATGCCGTGGAGACATAGTTCGAAACGCCGCCGATCACCGTGATCGCCAGCGCCGACATGATTGCGAGAAGTGCGCGCTGAAAACGCTGCATGGAGCACCTTCCGTTTGAGGCGGAGAGGTGTCTAGCGCAACAGGCCTGACGTGACCAGCCTCTAAAGCGCGATGAGATTTTGATGAATCGTCATCGCGCTTTAGCTCTTTGTTTGAGCATGATCTTTTCGGAAAACCGCTTCACACTTTTCCGGATCATGCTCTAGTAACCCAGCGCGCAGCCGTCCTTGCGCGGATCGGAGCCGCCGGTCAGCGTGCCCTTGTCCCAGTCGATCCAGATCGCCTGGGCGCCGCCGAGCGGACCGACCACGCTGGTGGTCTTGTGGCCGAGCTTCTTCAGGCCCTCGACGATATCGGCCGGCACGCTGTCCTCGAGCTGATACTGGCCCTCGTAGTGCAGGCCGCGCGGCATATCGATGGCTTCCTGCACGTCCAAGCCGTAGTCGAGCATGTTGGTCAGCACATGCGTCTGGCCGGTCGGCTGGTACTGCCCGCCCATGACGGCGAACGACATCGTGGAACGGCCGCCCTTGGTGAGCAGGCCCGGCATGATCGTGTGCAGCGGGCGCTTGCCGCCTTCGATGCAATTGGGATGGCCCGGCTGGATGCGGAAGCCACCGGCGCGGTTCTGCAGGAGAACGCCGGTCTTGTTCGAGACGATCGCCGAGCCGAAGGAATGCGCGATCGAGTTGATGAACGAGCAGACGTTGCGGTCCTTGTCCACCACCGTGATGTAGATCGTCGACGGATTCATCGGCGGTGCCACGTTCGGCAGGTCGAGCATACCGTCCATACGGATCTTGCTGATGTACTCGTCGGCAAAGCCCTTTTCGAGCATCTCGGCGACGTTGATCTTCATGTGCTCGGGAGAGGCAACATGCATCTCGCGATTCATGTAGGCGATGCGCGCAGCTTCCGCCTCGAGATGGAAGCGCTCGACGCTGAGCGGGGCGAACTTGGTGAGGTCGAACCGCGACAGGATGTTGAGCATCAGCAGTGCGGTGACGCCGGGGCCGTTCGGCGGGCACTGCCAGACGTCATGGCCCTTGTAGCTGGTGCCGATCGGCGTGGTCGTCTCGGTGGTGTGCGCGGCAAAGTCGTCGAGCGTGTGCAGGCCGCCGATGGAGCGGAGCGTCTCGACGATGTCCTCGGCGATCGCGCCCTTGTAGAAGGCGTCGCGGCCGTCCTTGGCGATCGCCCGCAGCGTCTTGCCGAGCTCCGGCTGGCGGATGACGTCGCCGGCCTTGGCCGGCTGTCCATGCGGCAGCAGATAGCGCTCGGTGTTGGTGCCCTTCTTCAGCTTCTCGAACTGGTTCTTCCAGTCGAAGGCGATGCGCGGGGCGACGACGTAGCCTTCTTCGGCCGCCTTGATCGCCGGTTGCAGCAGCCGGTCGAAGCCGAACTTGCCGTGATCGCGCAAGACGGTTGCAAAGGCGTCGATCACGCCGGGGACCGAGACCGCGTGCGCCGAGGTCAGCGGCACGGAATTGATCTTGCGCTCGAGATACCAGTCGGGATTGGCAGCCTTCGGCGCGCGGCCGGAACCGTTATAGGCTGATATCTTGCCCTCGCCGCGCGGTTGGATCAGCGCAAAGCAGTCGCCGCCGATGCCGGTCGATTGCGGCTCGATCACGCCGAGCAGCAGGCTGCCCGCGACCGCAGCATCCGCCGCCGTGCCGCCTTCGCGCAGCACTTCGATGGCCGCCAGCGCGGCTAGCGGATGCGAGGTCGCCACCATCGCGTTCTGGGCGTGGACCGTGGACCGGCCGGGGAAATGGAAACTTCTCATGCCAATTCTGCTCTCTGCACCAGAGCGTTTTCCCGCGAAGTGGATACCGGTTCGCGGCAAGAAAACGCGTCAAAACAAGATTCCGCGCCGCGGATCGCGCGCGCCGCATTGAATTCCGAGTCTACATGACACATTCAGGCAGGGCCGGGCAATGGCTGGCATACCAGCGAAAGGCTGCCATCCGCCCAGCGAATAGGCCCCTGATTTGCGCGGGTTTTCCGCACCGCTGCCGCCTGCTAAACGAGCGCCATGATTTTCAAGGTCGCCGCCTTCTATCAATTCGCCGCGCTCCCGGATTACCGGGAGCTGCGCGAGCCGCTGCGTGCGTTCTGCGCGGACCTCGCGCTGAAGGGCAGCGTGCTGCTGGCCCGGGAGGGCATCAACGGCACGATTGCGGGGACCGCCGAGGCAATCGACGCCTTCGCCCATGAGCTCGCCCATGGAAAGCTGTTCGGCGGCAGGCTGGACAATCTCGAAATCAAGTTCTCGACCAGCGCGAAAATGCCGTTCGGCCGGCTCAAGGTGCGGCTGAAGAAGGAGATCGTCACGCTCGGCGACGCGGCGGCCGATCCGACACAGCAGGTCGGCATCTATGTCGATGCCGCCGAATGGAACGCGCTGATCGCAGCACCCGACACGCTGGTGCTCGACACCCGCAACGCCTTCGAGGTGGCGATGGGGACCTTCGAGGGCGCGGTCGACCCCAACATCAAGAGTTTTGGTCAGTTCAAGGACTTTGCCGCCGAACAGCTCGATCCTGCCAGGCATCGCAAAATCGCGATGTTCTGCACCGGCGGCATCCGCTGCGAGAAGGCGAGCGCGCATCTGCTCGCGCGCGGTTTTGCCGAGGTCTACCATCTCAAGGGCGGGATTTTGAAATATCTGGAAGAGGTACCGGAGGCGCAGAGCCGGTGGCGCGGCGAGTGTTTTGTGTTCGACGAGCGCGTCGCACTCGGTCACGGCCTGCGCGAGCGGACCAGGGAGCCGGCCTGCGATGAGTGAGCTCACGAGACTAACCGAACGGATCGACAGGCTCGAAACGCGGCTCGCCTATCAGGACGAGACCATCGAGCAGTTGAACCAGACCATCACGGCACAGTGGAAGCAGATCGACGTGCTGACGCGCCAGGTCGCCCAGTTGAGCGAGCGCCTGCAGGAGGCCGAGGCGAACGCACCGGGCCCCGCCAACGAGCGGCCGCCGCATTATTGAACTCATGTGCCCCGGGCGCAGTGCAGCGCCCTTCGCGATGCGCTGCTGAACCGGGGCCCATCATTGCGGCAAGGAAAGTGCTGGGTCCCGGCTCAGCGCGCATCGTTTCACGCTGCGTCGCGTCCGGGACACGATGGTTCTTACGCTTTTACAGACCCGAGGCCTTCGGCAGCAGGTTCAACACGTCGCCAGACATCACCAAACGGTCGCGCCCGGACTGCTTGGCGGCATAGAGCGCGCGATCCGCTGATTCGATCAGGGATGAGGTCCCGGCCGTGCGCTCCAGCGCCGGCCGGCAGGTGGCGCCGCCGACCGAGGCCGTGACGATCCCCGAGGACGGATTGGAGGCGTGGACCAGGCCGGCCTCGCGGATCGCCTGGCGAAGACGCTCGCCGATCCGCGCGCAGCCCGCCGCGTCCGTGTTCGGCAGCAGCATGGCAAACTCCTCGCCGCCATAGCGCGCGGCGAGATCGCTCACGCGGTGCGCTTCAGTGGCCAGGATTTTCGCGACCAGGCGCAGGCAGGCATCGCCGGCGGGATGGCCGTATTCGTCGTTGTAGGACTTGAAGTGATCGACGTCGATCATCAGCAGGCCAAGGCTCGAGCGGTTGCGATAGGCCCGCGCCCATTCCTCCGCCAGGCACTCGTCGAACCGGCGGCGGTTGGCAAGCCCGGTGAGGCTGTCCTCGATCGCCAGCGTCTCGAGCCGGCTTTCCAAATTCTTCTGCTCGGTGATGTCGCGCAAGATCGCCACCACACCGTCGATCTCGCCGTCCACCCCGCGCGTCACCCGCATGCTGGATTCCAGCCAAATCTCGGACTTTTCGCGATGCCGGCTGCGATAGGTGACCCGCGCCTCCTCCCTCTCGCCGCGCTTCATCGCCTGAACGATGGCACGGAGCTGCGGAAGGTCGTCCGGATTGACGCCCGCAAGCGCCGGCGCCCCGATCAACTGGCTGGCGCGCCAACCGACGACGCGCAAGGCTGACGGCGACACGTAGCGAATGCACTCATCGAGCCCGATGCGGGTGACCATGTCGCTGGAGCCTTCGGCGAGCAGGCGGAAATGCGCCTCCTTCTCCTCCAGCGCCGCCGCCATGCGCTGGCCGCGCTGCAGCTGCTTGACCAGCACCGCGCCGATCACGGCGATCAGCATCACGAGCGCGAGCACGAACAGCATTCTGGAAATGGCGTCGGCCCGCCACGGCGCAAGCAGCTCTTCCTTCTCGACGGTCGCGAGCAGGACGAGCGGGAAACGACCGCTGCGCTTGTAGAAACTGACCCGCTCCACGCCGTCCAGCGGCGACATGAAATGATAGGCCCCGCCCGGCCCCTGCAACGCGGGATCGCGGAACAGCGGTTTGTCCGCAACGCTGCGCCCGACATATTTGGCGTTGTCCGGACTGCGCGCGATGATCAGGCCGTCGCCGTGGACCAGCGAGACGGAGCTGTTGCGGCCGATCTCGAATTGCCGGTAGAAGTTTGCAAGATAGCTGGCGCTGATGGTCGCGAGCACGACGCCGCCAAAACTGCCGTCCTGCCTGTTGAAGCGACGCGACAGCGTGATCACCCACTCGCCGTCGAGCAGGTTCCTGACGGGATGGCCGATATAGGCCTCGCGCTTCGGCGAGAGCTGGTGATGGCGGAAGAACTCGTCATCGTTGAGCGTCGTGGCAAGCGCGCCTGCCGAGGTCAGCCAGTTGCCCTTGTCGTCGATGATGGCGAGGCTGTGGATGCGCTCGATCGCTTTCTTGCGCGCTTGGAGCAGGTTGCGCAGCTTGCCGATCGTGGCGGGATCGGTGCCGTCCATCTCCAGCCGGCTGACGACCCCGACCACACCGGAGTCCAGGAGATCGAGACTGTCCTCGGCATGCTGGGTCAGGGAACGCGCCAGGTTGGCCATTTCCGCCTCGGCGCTCTTCAACAGCGCGTCGCGCGAACTCCATTCGCGCCAGCCGCTGATGCCAAAGATGGCCGTGCAGGTAAGCACGACGAAAGCGGCAGCCCGCAACGGCAGGCGCCTCAAGCCAGCTCTGGTGGTCACGACGTCCATGTGCGAGGATTCTCCAGTTGCTGGAAAATCCTCCGCTTCTGTTATCGAAGCCTGAAAACGGCGGCGTAATTCGCTTCAAACTGTGCGGTTCACCGTAGTCCTACGGTCCACCCAATCGTTTGATCACTAACGACCGGTTATCGATCCTATCGGAAAGCCGCCGCCGCCCGCGCACCAGAGCCTTTTCCGTTCCGATGGAATCGGAACGGGCTCTGGATTCCCGTTTTGACAAATTCCTGTTTGACGCGTTTTGCTTGCGCGAACCGGTATCCACTTCGCACGCTCTAGTGGAAAATGGCCTTGACCTTCTCCCACAGCGAGGGATGTTCGGCCTCGGCGTCGGCCTTTGACGGCGTCGGCTGCGCGGCGCTGACGGGATCGGACGCAGGGAACGTGTCGATCAGCCCGGCATCGAGCTTGGCGTCTGCGGCAAGCGCATCGCGCAGATCGTCGGCGTGCTTGTCATGCGGTGCAGGATTGAACTTTTCAGCCATGGCTATCCTCCGTTGGCTGGTCAACGCCCCTGATTTCCGCAGGTTCCCCTGTTGGCCCTGCGGCGGCGGCGGTGTATCAGGAACCGCAACCGATGCTAGGACTCTTGCCAGGACAGTTCGTGACCCAATCCCCCGCCAAACCCTTCATCGACGTGCTCTCCGGCCAGCGGCAAGCCACCCCGCCGGTCTGGATGATGCGGCAGGCCGGCCGATACTTGCCCGAATACCGCGAGGTCCGCGCCAAGGCCGGTGGCTTCCTCGATCTCTGCTTCACGCCGGAACTCGCCGCCGAGGTGACGCTGCAACCGATCCGCCGCTTCAATTTCGATGCGGCGATCATTTTCTCCGACATCCTCGTCATCCCCTACGCGCTCGGCCGCTCCGTGCGCTTCGAGGTCGGCGAGGGTCCCCGGCTCGACCCGCTCGATGATCCCGACAAGGTGAAGTCGCTGGCGCCGCGCGCCGACTTCACAAAGCTCGAGCCGGTATTCGAGGCGCTGCGCATCGTGCGCCGCGCGCTCGATCCGAAGATCGCGCTGATCGGTTTTTGCGGCGCGCCGTGGACGGTGGCAACCTACATGGTTGCGGGCCAGGGCACGCCGGACCAGGCGCCGGCCCGGATGATGGCGTATCGACATCCGGAGGCGTTTGCGAAGATCATCGACGCCGTTGTCGCGAACTCGATCGACTATCTGCTAGCGCAGCTCGCCGCCGGCGCCGATGCGTTGCAGATCTTCGATACCTGGGCCGGCGTGCTGCCGCCGGCGGAATTTTTGCGCTGGTCGGTCGAGCCGACGCGGCGGATCGTCGAGGGCGTCCGCGCCAAGGCGCCGGATGCAAAAATCATCGGCTTCCCGCGGGGCGCCGGCGCGCTGCTGCCGGGCTATGTGGAGACGACCGGGGTCAACGCAGTCAGCATCGACTGGACCGCGGAGCCGTCCTTCATCCGCGAGCGCGTGCAGTCAAAAGTCGCAGTCCAAGGCAATCTTGATCCGCTGGTGCTGATCACTGGTGGCGATGCGCTGAATCGTTCGGTCGACGACGTGCTCGCGAATTTCGGCAAGGGACGGCTGATCTTCAATCTCGGCCACGGCATCCAGCCGGAAACGCCGATCGCGCATGTCGAGCAGATGCTGAAGCGCGTGCGGGGCTGAAGCTTCGCTCTTTGTTCCAGGCATGATCTTTTCGGAAAACCGCTGCGCACTTTTCCGGATCATGCCTTAGCGCGGCCTGCTGCGCTCGATGATCTCGGCCGCACCCTTGGCCAGCAGATCGAGGCCGACGGCACGGCCGAGCTCGCGCGGGCGATTTGCCAAACCGGTGCGCGATGCCTCGATGATGGTGTTGCCGGAGAGATCAAGCACGGACGCGCTGAGCGACATCTGATCGCCGTCAATGGACGAAAAGCCCGCGATCGGCGAGTTGCAGTGGCCGTTGAGCACCCACAGCACCTCGCGCTCGGCGTCGGCGCAGAGATGCGCTGCGGGATCGTCGATCGCCGAGAGGATCTTTCGTGTCTGCCAGTCCTGCGCGGCGCATTCGACGGCAACGATGCCCTGCCCGGCCGCCGGCAGCATTTCCGCAGGCGAAAACTCGTAGGCGATGCGCTGCGCCAGACCGACGCGGTCGAGGCCCGAGCGTGCCATGATCAGCGCGTCCGCAGGCCCCACAGCCCCGCCGTCAGGCAAGCGCTGCTTCTCGCCATTGTCGAGTTTTCGCACGCGCGTGTCGGCGGCACCGCGGAAATGGATGACTTCCACCTCCGGAAACAGCCGCCGCGCATAGGCCGCGCGCCGCACCGCATTGGTGCCGAGCTTGAACCCCTTGCCGCGGGACGCCCGGATTGCATCGAGCGAGACGCCCGCGCGCAGCACCAGCGCGTCGGTCGGCGGATCGCGCGACAGCGTGGCGCCGATCACCAGCCCCGGCGTGTCCTCGTTGCCCGGCATGTCCTTCAGCGAATGCATGGCCGCGTCGAGGTTTCCGGCCAGCACCGCGGCGCGGATCTGCGCCACGAAGGCGCCGCCCTTGCCGCCATGCGGCAGCAGTTTGCTGGTCTGGTCGGTATCGCCTGTGGTGTCGAACTTGACGATTTCGACGTCGAGATCGGGCACGGCAGCGGTCAGGCGGCGCGCGATCTCTTCCGTCTGTGCCAGCGCCATCGCGCTCTTGCGCGTGCCGATCCGAAACCGTGTAGCCAAGCCGTATGCTCCTTTCCGAACGCGCGTTTACCGCGCATCCTCCAATATCATGTCCGAGGCCTTTTCGGCGATCATGATGATCGGCGCGTTGGTATTGCCTGACACGAGGTCCGGCATGATCGAGCCGTCGACGACGCGCAAGGCCTCACACCCCTTCACCCGCAGCCGCTGGTCAACCACCGCCAGCGCGTCATTGCCCATACGGCAGGTCGAGGTCGGATGATAGATGGTGCTGCCGCGCTGGCGGCAGAAATCCAGCAATTCGGCATCGGTCGCGACCTTGGCCCCGGGATCGACCTCCTCGACCACGAACGGTTTTAGCGCCTTCGCGTTCAGGATCTTGCGCAGGATCTTCAACCCCTCGACATTCGTGGTGCGGTCGGTCTCGGTCGACATGTAGTTGACGCGGATTTCCGGCGGCGCGAGCGGATCCGCGCTTTTGATGCGCAAGGTCCCGCGGCTTTCGGGACGGAGCTGGCACACCGAGGCGGTGAAACCGGAAAAATCATGCAGCTTCTCGCCCATCTTGTCGGTCGAGAACGGCAGGAAATGAACCTGGATATCGGGCGAGGCGAGCCGCGGGCTGGTCTTGAAGAATGCGCCTGCCGTGCCGGCCGCGATCGTCAGCCAGCCCTGGCGGAACAGCGCATAGCGCATGCCGGTGAGCGTGCGGCGGATCGGATTGTTGATGGCGTCGTTCAGCGTGACCGGCTGCGAGGCGCGCATCACGATGCGTACCTGCATGTGGTCCTGCAGATCGTGGCCGACGCCAGGTGCGTCCAGCACCACATCGATGCCGTGCTTGCGCAGCAGATCGGCCGGACCGACGCCGGAGAGCTGCAACAGTTGCGGCGAGTTGTAGGCGCCGCTCGACAGCACGATCTCCTTGCGCGCCCGCGCGCGGCGAACTTCGGCGCCGACCCGGTATTCGACGCCGACCGCGCGGCGGCCCTCGAACAGCACGCGCTGGCCGAGCGCCGAGGTTTCGACCTCGAGATTGCCGCGGGTTTTTGCCGGGCCGAGATAGGCCGCCGCAGTCGAGGCGCGGCGGCCCTTGCGGGTCGTGGTCTGGAACAGGCCGACGCCTTCCTGCGAGGCGCCATTGAAATCGGGATTGTACGGCAGCCCCGTCTCGACGGCGGCGTCGATGAAGGCTTTCGACAGCGGATCGGTCACGATCATGTCCGACACCGGCAGCGGTCCGCCCGCGCCGTGATATTCGCTAGCGCCGCGCGCCTGGTTCTCGGCCTTCTTGAAATAGGGCAGCACGTCGTCATAGCCCCAGCCGGTGTTGCCGAGCTGACGCCAGCGATCATAGTCCTCGTGCTGGCCGCGAACGTACAGCAGGCCGTTGATCGAGCTCGATCCGCCCAGCGTCTTGCCACGCGGCTGGAACACCTGGCGTCCGCCAAGCTCGGGCTCCGGCTCGGTCTGGTACATCCAGTTGACGCGCTTGTCCTTGAACAGCTTGCCGTAGCCGAGCGGCACATGGATCCAGATGTTGGAATCCTTCGGGCCCGCCTCGAGCAGCAGCACCGAATGCTTGCCGTTCGCGGACAGACGGTTGGCGAGCACGCAGCCGGCGGAGCCGGCGCCGACGATGATGTAGTCGAATTCAGGGGCGGATTGCAGTTGGGTGGTCATGGCTTAACTGTTCTTGTTGTTGATTGTGGGCGAGCGTTTCGGGACTTCACTTAGCATACTCATGCGCGGCGACGCAGCGCCTCGACCAGCGACTTGAACGCACGGGCGTATTCGGCCCCTGCCCTTGCAATGTCGGCGCGTCCGGCGCAGGCGACCGCGGCCTCCGTCATCGCGCCGAGCAGCAGCCGCGCCAAGGGCTCGACCGGCTGACGCGCGATGAGGCCGGCTTCCATGGCCGCCGCGATGGCACGGGGCATCTTGCCGCCAAAATGCTGCGCGTCGATCTCGCGCCAGCGCTCCCAGCCGAGCACGGCAGGCCCATCGTGCAGGATGATCTGGCCGGTCGCTCCCTCGGCGGTGGCGGCAAAATAATGCTGGGTGCCGGCGACCATCATCGTGAGCACGTCCTTCTCGCCGCGGACCGCGCGGTCGATCTCCTGCACGAGATCGCGGGAGACCTGGTCGAACACCGCCTCGAACAGCGCCTCCTTGGTCTTGAAGTGGTGATAGACGGCGCCCTTGGCGACATCAGCCTGATCGGCGATGTCGTCCACGGTGGTGGCGGCAAAGCCCTGCTCCCCGAACAGGCGGCGCGCCGCCGTCAGGATCGCCTCCGTTGTCGCAGCCCGCCGCTCTGCCTGTTTCGCCATGAGATTCCCTGTAGTCGAATTCGGCCAGGCGGGCCAGTTGACTTTTCGACTGACGGTCGGTATTTACCGACTATCAGTCGGTTTTAATCGTGAGGTATCCCATGCCGAGCCGCGAGGTCGTCGAAGCTTTTGCAAAGCGGTTGGAGGACGGCGACTTCGTCGGCGCGATCCTCGACTATTACACGCCTGATGCCGCGACTTATGAGAACCTCGCCGAGCCCATGGTCGGCCGCGACAACCTCGTCGCCAAGGAACGCGCCGTGCTGGCGCGCAGCAAGGAGGTCAAGGCCGTGCGCATCGGACCGAGCCTGATCGATGGCGACATCGTCGCCACACGCTGGAAATTCTGCTTCACCAACGCCGAGGGCGTGACGCGGACGCTGGAGGAGATCGCCTGGCAGACCTGGCAGGGCGACAGACTGATCGAGGAGCGCTTCTTCTACGATCCGAAGCAGTTGGGGCGCTAACGCCAGGCACGGGAACCGGAGCACGCCGGCATTTGTATCGATTTGTTATCGATACTGCGCTTTTCGGCGCGGCATCTCGTCCAAGTGATTCTGGCCAAGTGGGATAGTTCATAGTTCCTCAAAGGTTTGCAGCGAATTCTCCGGCCTGAGCCGGAAAACGGCCAAGCTGCTGCAGGCTCTGAATGCGGACCCAACTGACCTCCTATGTCGCGCGGCTGTTCGCCGGCGAACTGTCCGTCTTTGGCGGACCAGCAACCGACGAAACCGTCGCCGGCCATATCCGCGCCGAGCAGATGTCGCTCGTGCTCGGTTACTCCGTCGGCATCATGCTGGCCAATGCCTGCAATGCCGTCGTGCTCGCAATTGCGTTGTGGCATTCGCCGGACCGGACCTTCGCATTGGTCTGGGCGATTGCGGTCGCGGGCGCAGCGCTCCTGTTCGGCCTGCAATCCCACGCGTCGCGCCGGATCACCAAGCCGCAATTCGTCTCCCGTCGCGCCATGCATCGGCTGGTGCGCAACGCGTTTCTTCTCGGCGCCGCCTGGGGAATCGTTCCCATGGCCTTCTTCGCCAACGCCTCCACCGGCGGCCAACTGGTGATCACTTGTCTGTGCGCCGGCATGCTGGCGGGTGGTGCTCTTGCCTTCTCCACGATCCCGATCGCAGCGATCGCGTTCACGACCCCCCTCTTCGTCGGCATCGCCATCTGCCTCGGCAGAGACAGCGATCCGGCCTATCTGCTGATGGCCTTCCTGGTCGTGGTCTATGGAGCCGTGTTGCTGCGCGGCGTGTTCGTCAATTCCCTCGCATTCACGCGACGCGTGATGCGGCAGCTCGAAGCTGAGCGGACGGTGCGGCAGGATCCCCTGACGCATCTGCCCAATCGTATCGCCTTCAACGAGACGCTCGACGCCGCCCTGAAGAGGCTGGCCCTGTCAGGCGAAGAATTCGCGATGCTGCTGCTCGACCTCGATCGTTTCAAGGAGGTGAACGACAGGTTCGGTCACCCCGCCGGCGATGAATTCCTGGTCCAGGTCGCGAGTCGGCTGCAACGCTGCACGCGCGCCGCCGAGCACGTCGCGCGCATCGGCGGCGACGAGTTCGCGCTGGTGATGTCCAATCTGACGCGGCCGGAGGAAGCGCTCGATCTCGCCGAGCGCTTCGTGGCGTCCTTCGCCGAGCCGTTCCTGGTGGAGGGATGCGAGATCCTGGGTGCGACCAGCGTCGGCATCGTGCTGGCGCCGCGGGACGGCAACACGCCGCTCGACATCATGAAGAACGCCGATACCGCCCTCTACCGCGCCAAGAAGGCCGGGCCGGGCACGGTCTGCTTCTTCGAGGCAAGCGACGACAGGGCGTCACGCGACCGCAAGGCGCTGCAATCGGACCTGGAGGGCGCCATCGCGCGCGGCGAGCTGTTTCTGGTCTATCAGCCGTTCCTCAATCTCGGTGAAAACCGGATCACCGGCTTCGAGGCGCTGCTACGGTGGCAGCACCCGCAGCGCGGGCTGGTCCCGCCCAGCGAATTCATTCCGATCGCCGAGGAGACCGGACTGATCCACGAGATCGGCGAATGGGTGATCCGGCGCGCCTGCGCAACGCTGGCGGACTGGCCTGATGACATCAGGGTCGCCGTGAATTTTTCCGCGGCGCAGTTTCACAACACCGGCATCCTCCAGACCATCGTACAGGCGCTGGCCGACGCCAACCTCGCCCCTCACCGCCTTGAGGTCGAGATCACGGAATCGATGCTGTTGTCGAAATACGGCTCGGCCGTATCGATCCTCAACGCGCTCCTGCAACTCGGCGTCACGGTCGCGCTCGACGATTTCGGCACCGGCTTCTCCTCGCTCACCTACCTGCGCAAGCTGCCGTTCAGCCGTATCAAGATCGACCAGTCCTTCATCCGCGACATGCTGGTGCAGCCGGACTGCACCGCGATCGTGAAGTCGGTGATCTCGCTGGCGCGGGACCTGCGGATCGGTGTGGTCGCCGAAGGCGTCGAGACCGCCGATCAGCTCGAATATCTGCGCCAGATCCAGTGCGACGAAGTCCAGGGCTACCTGATCGGCCGGCCGATGGCGGCCGATCAGGTACCGGCACTGCTGCACTCGAAGAAGCATCGGGCCACTTACGCCGCCTAGGGCTCCTCCTCATAAGCGTCGGCTTCCGAGGCTAAAGCGGAAGTCGCCCCGCTTGGTCGTCATCGACGGCTTGTGACCCGAAGCCCTCGCCACTCGCAAACACCATCAGCGAGTATGTGCCCATCACCGAACATATGCTCGTCAAGCTCGATCAACTTGATTGCCGGATCACGATCCGCAAAGAGTCCGGTTGTTCGCGCTTGAACCTTCGGTGTAGAGTCGTGACCAATTTATGAGCCCTGTTACGAAGCGGGGCGGTCGACGATACTGAAACCAATTTTGTGAACATACGCGCCTCGCGCAAGGGAGGTCGCTATGGACGGGATATCTCATCAGGAAGCCGGTTGCCGCGCGCTAGATTGTTGTTCGACGGGAGGGCATCATCATACCCGTCGTCTCGTTGTCGCGATGCTCTGCGCGGCGTGCATATTCCAGTTAGCTGGCGAAGCCAGGGCTCAATGCACTGCACGAGATGTTTTGCAGAACCAGTTGAAGCTCAAGAGAGCTCCCTCAGCCAGTGTGCCACAAGTCTTGGTCACATCCGCCACCGGTGTCCCGGTGTGGAAGACGATTACGCTAGGGACTTTTGCAAATCCGTTGGCCCTCCTTAACGCGTTGGATGCAATCGGCTGCAAGGTCGGAGGTGCCGCTGCGGAAGTTCTCGCGCGACCGAGCTTCATCGTCAGTACCAAAAGGCAAGACGTGGAGCTCGTGACGGTATCAGCGGCCGAACTCGGCTTTAAGACCGATATGGTGACTTTGGCAGCAACTTATGCGCGCGCCAAACAGCTCGGTTTTGCCCTTGTCGCAGCAGAGATCGGCCCGCAATTGAGGCTTCAATATCTTGACCAGCCCATAGGCGAATTCCTGATCATTGGAATGGAGCCAATCAAGACGTGGGCCGGCGAGCAGGTCATTCTGAATGTAGCGAATGGTGGCGCCGGACTTGTTCTCATTGGCCAGGATGGCCGGTCTGACGCAGAAATATCAGCGACCTCCCGCGTGGTATTTGTGCGATCCAATGAAGCCGCGCCCGCTGACCAGCTTGAGAAGGAAGCAGCACTCTCGCCACCCTGAACACACAAACGCTAGCAGCTTCACAGAAACAACGACGAATGCTAAAAGCAAGTTTGAGCGGCAGGCTTACGGACTACCGCTCAATCTTGGAGTAGGCATCTTAGATCCCCGCCTCCTGCGCTGAAGACCTTATCGTTCTTCCCATGACTAGGAGGCGGGTTCTTCTTGCGTATCGGCTTGCTCTCCAATCTTCCTCTTTGAATGTCAGCTGTCGGCCGACGACCCCAAGGCGAAGTCAGGATGTCTCGCCCCTCGGGGTAGACATGAAATGGCAGGGCGCCTGCCCAAATGACGCCCCTGACCGGACCTTCGGTTAGTCGCTGGCGTAGCACGCACACCGGCTACTTCCGGGTCGTTGCGGATTTCCTGGACGACCGAAACAGGACTATTATGCTGGCCTATTAAGGCCAACCTGAGGGAGGGATCATGACGAACTCAGCCCCCTCGGCAAGCCTCGACGTCAGAGCCGAAGTTATCGCGACTTATGCCGCCTGGGATTCGGCTTTCAACAGAGCTGACGCAAGGGCTGTCGCCGCAGCGTATGTTTCGAATGCCAAAGTGCTACCACCGAGCCACGAGGTCATCTCTGGTCCGGTCGAGATCGAGAATTTCTTTGCTGGGCTTTTTTCAGGTGGATTCACCGATCACAACCTAGAAGTCATTGACGCGGGCGGAGACGAGAAGGTCGTCTACAGCACTGCGAAATGGAGCGCCAACGGCAAGAGAGCGGATGGGTCGCGCCAAGCCGCCGGCGGCATCGCTACGCACGTATTTGAGCGTCAGACGGACGGTTCGCTAAAGCTGAGGTTGCATACTTTCAACTAAACCGGTCGTACGCCTGACATCGCGCGAGGAGGCGTCGCGTGAATATCGCCGACTGGCTTCGTGGTCTTGGGTTGGAGCGCTACGCACAGGCCTTCCAGGACGCGGAAATCACGCCCGAGGTCTTGCCAGACCTTACCGAAGCTGACCTGCGCGAACTTGGCTTGCCGCTCGGACCGCGCAAGACGGTGCTGAAAGCTATTTGTGCACGGGCTCCAGCGGTAGCGGATGCTGCCGGAGCACGTGCGTCCGCCGGCGAGCCGAAACTGACATTTGCGTCAGAAGCTGACCGTCGGCAGCTCACGGTCATGTTTGTCGATCTTGTCGGCTCAACCGCACTCGCCTCAGGGCGCGACCCTGAGGAGATGCGCGAAGTGATGCAGGTTTATCACAACACTGTGTCGACCGAGATTACTCGGTTCGAGGGTCATGTAGCCAAATTCCTGGGTGACGGCGTCCTTGCCTATTTCGGCTGGCCGCGGGCGCATGAAGACGAGGCGGAGCGGGCGGTTCGCACTGCGCTTCGGGTGACGAAGGCGGTCGCGGACCTTGTCGGACCGGATGGGACTGCACTTTCCGCTCGGGTTGGCATCGCAACTGGTCTGGTCGTCGTCGGCGAACTGTTTGGTGAAGGAGAGGCTCGCGAGCGACCGGTGATCGGCGAGACCCCAAACCTGGCCGCCCGACTGCAGGGGGTTGCCGAACCTGGCGGTGTCGTGATCGCGGAGGCGACGCGCCGCCTCCTCGGCGAAGCCTTCATGTACCGCGATCTAGGCACGATGCCTCTCAAGGGTTTCCCTGGACCGGTGCAAGCATGGCTCGTGATCGGCGAGGGCGCAGCCGAGAGTCGCTTCGAGGCCCAGCACGGGGTGTCCACAACCGTGCTGGTCGGACGAGATCAGGAACTCGCACTTCTCTTGGATCGCTGGGAGCAGGCAAAAGAGGGAGAGGGACAGATCGTTCTGCTCGGCGGCGAAGCCGGCATCGGCAAGTCGCGCCTCTTGCGGGCGCTGCGCGACCAGCTCGCAAAGATACCGCACGCTCCCCTGAGCCATTTCTGTTCGCCGTTTCACGCCAACAGCGCACTATACCCTGTTGTTGGGCTCCTCGAACGGGCAGCGGGAATACGGCGGGGGGATCCGCCTGAAGAGCAGCTCGAAAAGCTGGAAACGATGATCGCGCTTGCGACGGAGCACGTGCAGGAGAGCGCAGCGATCCTTGCGGATCTGTTGGCCATCCCGGCGGGCGTTCGATACCCGCCACTGGAGCTCAGTCCACACCAGAAGAAGGAGCGAACGTTTCAGGCTCTGCTGGAGCAGATACGTGGTCTAGCGAAAAAGCAGCCACTGCTTGCCATCTACGAAGATGTCCACTGGGCTGACCCCAGCATGCTCGAACTTCTCGATCGGGCTGTTGACGAGGTGCAGCGCTTGCCCATCCTCATGATTGTTACCTTCCGACCGGAATTCGTTCCCCGCTGGACCGGACATGGACATGTGACAGCGCTATTCTTGAGCCGGCTGGGACGCAAGCAAGGCACCGCCGTGGTCGAACGCATAGCAGGCGGCAAACTGCTTCCGCAGGAGGTGCTCGATCAGATCCTGGCCAAGACGGATGGCGTGCCGCTGTTCGTCGAGGAGCTCACCAAGGCCGTCATCGAATCCGGGCTGCTCAAGGACCGGGGCGGCCGATACGAGCTGTTGGGCCCACTTCCGCCGTTAGCGATCCCGACGACCCTGCAGGACTCGCTCATGGCCCGCCTCGACCGATTGGCTCCGGTGAAGGAAGTCGCCCAAATAGCAGCCTGTATCGGGCGCGAGTTCGGACACGATCTTCTGAGAGCGGTAACGCCACTGGATGAGGATGCCCTCCAGCGCGCTCTCGATGAATTGTTGGCGGCAGAACTCATATTCCGACGTGGTGTCGCTCCCGATGCTCTCTACAGCTTCAAACATGCGCTGGTGCAGCAAATCGCGCACGAGAGCCTGTTGAAGAGCAAGCGGCAACAGATCCATGCGCGCATCGCAGAAGCCTTCCAATTATACTACCCTGCCCGAGCGGAGGCGGAACCGGAGATGATTGCTTTACATCTCACGGAGGCTGGGCTCGCGAAAAACGCGGTTGGCTATTTGCTACGCGCCGGCCGGATTGCCGCCGGGCGTTCCGCCAATCTCGAAGCCATCACTCATCTTACGAAAGGGCTGGAGGCACTCAAGTCGTGTCCGCCAGGGTCAGATCGCGATCGCCAAGAACTCGCGCTTCAGACGGCAATTGGCGGCCCGCTGATCGCCATTCACGGATACACGGCCCCGCAGCTCGGCACCGCGTTCACCAGGGCTCACGCGCTGTGCAAGGAGCTCAATGACGCAGATGCGTTATTCGCCACTCTGAGCGGCAAGTTCATTTTCCATTTCGTAAGGGGCGACTACGCCGCTATGCAGGACCTGGTTGCCGAGGCGCGACGCGCAGCCGAGGGCACCAGGGACCTGGCGCTGGAATTGAGTACGCATCGTTTGACGGGCCTCACCGCTATGTACGCCGGCGACTTTCCGACGGCGCGCTCTGAGTTCGAACTCATATTGAGTCGCTACGACCCGGGCGCACATCGGCCGCCGCCTGTGCACTATATCCATGACGCAAAGGCTTCTGCGTTACCCTACTTGGCAGTCGTGCTTTGGCTCCTCGGCTTCCCCGAGCAAGCCGAATCGGCGAGCCGTGCCGCGTTTGAGTATGCCGCAGAGCTGAACCAGACGAATCTTACCGCGCATGTGAGGGTCTATGGCGGCGCGGCGCCCGCAGAACTGATGGGGGATGTGGCGGCTACGCGTGCGCACGCGGATGCAGTCATCGACCTCGCCGATCAGCACAGCTTGAACTACTGGCGCCTGAGCGGCCTGATCCTGCGGGGCTGGGCCATGGCACTGGAAGGCAACGCCGAGGTTGGCCTGGCGCTCATGCACCAGAATCTGAACGCGCGGGATAAGCTCGGCGCCGGCTGGTACCAGGTTCGATACTTGTGCATGCTCGCTTCGACCTACTTGCAGCTCGGCGACGGCGACAAGGCCTTCACTGCGTTGGCAGAAGCAGAGGCCCTCGCCGCGCGCAACGACGAACATATGTGGGAATCAGAACTATCACGAATCGGTGGCGAACTACGGAAGATGCGTGGTGCTCCGCCAGGCGAGGTCGAGCTTCATTTGCAAAATGCGCTGAAGATTGCGCGCGGTCAAAGCGCAAAATCTTTGGAACTGCGTGCGGCCATCAGTTTGGCCCGACTCTGGCGCGGCCAGGGTAGGTTTATCGATGCGCGGACCCTCCTTGTCCCAATTTACGAATGGTTCACGGAGGGTTTCGAAACGCCTGACCTGCTTGCCGCCAGGGCACTCCTGGCGGAATTGACTGATCTCTAATGCCTGTTTCGCGCGACGCCCCGTCGCGCTATCCGCTTGATCCCGCCGACGCCCTCCGGTCGAGATGCTAGTTTGATGACAGCCCGTGAAACGTCGTGTCCAAACGAAAAGATGACGACGTCCGCACGAGCTTCCCGTTGCGGAAGGTCCGCAGGTGGGCTAGCTTCTTCCCCACGAAGAGCGTCTGCGCTCATTCGTTCCTATCGCGCGACTGGCGAGCTAACGTGGAATTGACCACGGGGAAGCGCGAGGGATTTTAACGCCGATCGCCTGGGCACCCATCTGCTGGAACAACAGCGTGTTGAGGAGCCCAAGCATGTCATCATTTCGCAACGAACTATCCATCAACGATTCCGAGATCGCCGCCGCCCTTGCGGGGGAAGAGCGCCGCCAGCAAGACGGCGTCGAACTGATTCCATCCGAGAACTACACCTACCCGGAGGTGCTCGAACTGCTCGGATCGGTCTTCACCAACAAATATTCCGAGGGCTATCCGGGACGCCGGTACTACGGCGGCCAGCAGTTCACGGACGACATCGAGAACCTTGCGCGCCAGCGGGCCTGCTCGCTTTTTCGCGCCGAGCACGCCAACGTTCAGCCTCTTTCGGGATCGCCGATGAATCAGGCCGTCTATCTCGGCCTGTTGCAGCCCGGCGACACCATTCTCGCCATGGACCTGTCGCATGGCGGCCATCTCACCCACGGCGCGCCGGTGTCCCACATGGGGCGTCTGTTCAACTTCATTCGCTACAAGACGGACCCGTCAAAGAGCGGAGCGATCGATTTCGACCAATTGCGCGCGAGGGCGCGTGAAGCGCGTCCGAAAATGGTGTTGTGCGGCTACAGTTCCTATCCGCGCGACCTGGACTATGCGGCATTCAAGAGCATTGCCGACGAGGTTGGCGCGCTCACGATGGCCGACGTGAGCCACTATGGCGGACTGGTCGCCGCTGACGTCATGCGCAATCCGCTCGATGCCGGCTTCGACGTCATGACGACGACATCCCACAAGACACTGCGCGGCCCTCGTGGCGGGATCATCCTGTGCCGGAAGGATCATGCCGGTCGGATCGACGCTTCCGTCTTTCCCGGTTTGCAGGGCGGACCTCACATGAACGTCGTGGCCGGGACCGCCGTGACGCTCAAGAAGGCGGCGACGGCGGATTTCCAGGCTTACGCGCGGCAGGTGTTGCGCAACGCGAAGATTCTGGCCGGAACGCTGATGGAGCGAGGGATGAAGCTGGTCACGGATGGGACGGACAATCACATGATGGTCGTCGATACGGCGGCGTCTGTCGGACTGGACGGGCGAGCAGCCGAGGATCTGCTCGATGCCATCGCCATCACCACCAACAAGCAGATCATTCCCGACGATCCGCGACCGCCGCTCAGGCCGAGCGGTGTCCGCCTCGGGACACCCGCGGCGACCACGCGTGGCATGGGAGACATCGAAATGCGTCGTATCGGCGAATTCATTGCCGCGGCTCTGCAGGCGAAAGGAGACGATGCGGTCGTCGCGCGCCTCAGGTCGGAGTGCGTCGAGATGTGCCGAGCATTTCCTGTTCCAGGTGTGGTGCCCAAAGCATGATCCGGAAAAGTGCGAAGCGGTTTTCCGAAGAGATCTTGCTCAAATAAGAAACCTAAAGCGCAATGAGATTCGTCCAAATCTCATTGCGCCTTAGTCCGGACCGAACTGATCGGTCTGGAAACCAGAAGCCGCAGTTTGGCGGAAGGTACGCAGCACGGAAGTTGGGCGCGCCGGCGCCCAACTTCGATCCTTCTGCTTCCCCGCTCAACTTGGTTCAGTCGGCGAAGAGAGCGGCCACCTTTCCCGCAAGGGCCGCTCCAAGATCCGCATTATTCTTCGCCGTGAAATGAATGCCGTCGACGCCTGCCGTCGCGATCGCGCTGCCAGCATCGAAGAACTCCACCTTCATGAAGCTGGCAAGCGCCTTGTACTGCGCGGCGAGCTGAAGCGTCTTCTCGCGTCCACCTTCGAACATGCCCTGAAACCAGGGGTCCGGCAGATCGGCGAGCGGCGGCGGCGCCACGACTAACACTCTCGGCGCCGGATAAATCGTGCCTACGCCGCCGGCGGAGGTCAGCACCTGACCGACCAGCTTCGACATGCCGACCGCGATCTCATAGGGCGTGCGATGGTAGTAGCTCTTGGTGTCGTTGGTCCCCAGCATCAAGATGACGAGGTCGAGCGGGATGTGGCTCGCGAGCGCGGCGGGAAGATAGGCCGAGCCGTTCAGGCGCGGATCGACGGGATCGTCGATCGACGTCGTGCGCGCGCTGAGGCCTTCCTCGATGATCTCGTAGCCGCCGCCAAGCGCTGCGGCCATCGCGCCGGTCCAGCGTTCATGACGAGGAAAACGAGTCGTCGGAGATCCTTCCGGGACGGCAATCCATCCCCAGGTCAAGGAATCGCCAAAGCACAGGATACGTCTCGTCATCGTGACCTCATTCAGTTGGATTTGGATCGTAGACCGTAGAAGATCGCAGCAAGCAGAATGATCAGGCCCTGCACGATGAGCTTGCCCGGTTCCTGCACGCCCATCGTCGTCATGACGACGAACAGAAGCGCAAAGCAGAGAACGCCGACGAGCGGGCCCCACACCTCCGCGGGCCTTCCGAAGACGACGCCACCGAGGATCGTCGCAGCGATCGAGTTCATGACGAGCTCAGGCCCGAACCGCACGCTGCCGACAGCGATCGACGACGTCTGCACCAGCGCCGCCACCGCGGACATCAGCCCGGAGATCACGTGCGCGATGACGACGGTCCGTTCGACCGGCACGCCCGAGAAATGCGCCGACGCCGGATTGCTGCCGATCGACCACACGAAACGTCCGAACACCGACGTGCCGAGAAACGCGCTCATGATGCCGGCGAGTGCGATCCAGAAGATTACCGGCGCTGGTATCGTCCAGAATCTCAGATTGTAGAGCGAGCGGAATTCCGCCGGCACGTCGCCGGGCGGCTTGCCGTTGGCGAGGTACTCGACGAGACCGATCAGCACGATGTTGATCGCGAGCGTCACGATGACGGCCGACGCCCGCCGCTTGCCGACCAGGAGGCCGTTGATCAGGCCGACCGCAAGTCCAACGCCGAGGCATAGCAGGACGATCGACGGCAGCGGCCAGCTAGAGAGGAGCCCGGATGAGATCAGATAGTTGACGAGCAGGATGACGCCGCCGGCCGACAGATCGATCGAGCGCGACGAGATCACCAGCAACTGGCCGAGCACCACGATGCCGAGCGGCACGACCTGACGAGCGAACGTTCCCAGGATCGCGGGATTCATCATGTTCGGCCGCAGCACCCAGAGGGTGATGATCAGCACGACGAACACGATGCAGGACGGTGGGATCCGAAGCGCGGCACGGTAGAGGCTCGAACGGTAAGTCATGATCTACAGGCCGATGTTCTTGCGCGGCTGGAGCGCGATGACGAGAAGCAGGATCGCGCCTTTCACGATCGTCTGGATGAACGCCGACACGTTGAGGAGATTCATGCCGTTCGCGATCAATGCGAGCAGTGCACAGCCGATCAGCGTGCCGTGAAGGCTTCCGATTCCGCCGGCGAGCTGCGTGCCGCCGAGCGCAACGGCGGTGATCGAGTCCACCGCGTATTGCGTGCCGATATTGGGATCGCCTGAGGCGATCCGGCCCGCAAGGAAGATGCCGGCGGCCGCCGCAAAGCACGAGCTGAGCACGTAGGCCGCCAAAACGTTGCGCTGCTCGGCGATGCCGAACGTGCCGGCGGTCTCGCCGCCGCCGATCGCGAACAAATGCAAGCCGAAGCGCGAGGCATGCACGATCTTCCAGCCGGTCAGAACAGCCGCGATGGTCCAGACCACCGGCATGTAGATGCCGAAGAGCTGGCCGCTGACGAGCGCGACGATCTCGGATGCGACCGTGCCGCCCGCCGACGGCCGCACGAACATGGCCGCCCCTTGCGCGATTCCCATGATCGAGAGAGTCGCGATGATCGGATGTACGCGGAAGCGCGTCACCGCGACGCCGTTGAGAAGCCCGACCACCGCCGCTGTCAGCATGGCGGCCGGCGCCGTGACATAGACCGGCGCGTTCAAGGACAGGATTCCCGTCGTCAGGCTGACGACGGAGCCAACAGACAGATCAAGACCTTTCACCAGGATCACGATCATCTGCCCGATGCTGACCAGGATCAGCGGAGCCGCCTGCGCAAAGAGGTTGAGGACGTTCTGCCGACTGGCGAAATCGGCCGTCGACGCTGCAAGGCCGACACAGCAGCAGACCGCAACCAGCAGGGGAATCGTCCAGAGACCGTGGCGCGAATTGGCGCGGAAGAAGATCTGACCGACTTTCGACATCTCTCCCGATCCTTCAGCGATGCAGCGCGGCTTCAAGGATGGCGTGCTCGGTGGCCTGCTCGGCTGGCATTTCGGCGACGACATGCTTGTCATGGATGACGTAGAGCCGGTCGCAGAGGCCGATCAGCTCCAGCGTCTCGCGCGAGAGCACGACGACCGATCCGCCGGCATTCGCATAAGCCCGCAGCAGCTTGTAGATTTCCGCCTTGGCGCCGACGTCGACGCCGCGCGTCGGCTCCTCGATCAGCAGAATGTCGGCGCCGAGCGCAAGGTAGCGTCCGAGCAGAACCTTCTGCTGGTTTCCGCCGGAGAGCGTGCCGACTGGCGTGTAGGGTGTGGCCGCCTTGATCGAAAGGCTCTTGATCGAGTTTGCGATGACATGGCGATGGCTGCCGGCCGGCGCCAGCTCGAAATGCTGGCTGTGCAAGCCGATGGTGAGATTGTGCGCGAGCGACAGATCGAGGAAGAGGCCTTCGAGCTTCCTGTCCTCAGGCACGAAGCTGACGCCGAGCGCCTGCAGCATGCGGATGCCATGGTCTTCTGGCAGCGGCAGGGCGAGCTCACGGCTGCCGATACGCACCCTGCCCTCGTGCGCTGCGTACCGCCCGACGAGCGACCGCACCAGCTCACGCTGTCCCTGTCCCTCGAGCCCAGCCAGCGCAACGATCTCGCCACGGCGAAGCCGGATCGAGCAAGCCGCCGACTCCGGCGTCAGGCGAAGCCCTTCGATCGACAGAACGACGTCGCCCTCCGTCCGGGCAGGCTTCGGCGGAAACAGCTCGGCGAGCTCGCGCCCGACCATCATCGCGATCAATCCCTTCGGCGTGATTGCGGTAACGGGCACGGTGTCGACGTTCCGTCCATCCTTCAGCACACTGATGGTGTCGCAGATCTTGAAGATCTCCTCCATCCGGTGCGAAATGTAGACGACCGCCTTGTCCTGCTGCTTCAGGGCGAGGATTTGCGCGTTGAGAATCTCTACGTCGGCGGCGTTGAGCGCGGCCGACGGTTCGTCGAGGATGATGACGTCCGCGTTGGCCGAGATGCCGCGCGCGATCTCGACGAACTGGCGCTCGGCAATGGAGAGATTGCCGACGAGCGTTGCTGGATCGAGGTTGAGGCCCAAACCGCGGAGCGTGTCGCGCGCATTCCGCTCCATGCGGGCGACATCGACCGATCCGAGCACCGTGAGCGGCTCCTTGCCGAGATACATGTTCTCGGCAATCGATAGATTGGCGAGCAGCGAGTGCTCCTGGAAGACGGTCGAGATACCGGCATCGAGCGCTTCGCGCGGTGACGCGAAATGGACGGTTCGGCCAGCCTTCCGGATCATGCCGTCATCAGGCTGGACCACGCCGGCCAGGATCTTCATCAGCGTCGACTTGCCGGCGCCGTTCTCGCCCATGAGGGCGTGAACGGTGCCGGGAAGCAGTTGAAAGTCGACACTCTCAAGCGCGGCAATGCCACCAAACGACTTCGAAATCGAAGTCATCTGGACCAGTGGCTCAATCGTCATCGTCTCGATCCGACGTAGTCAAAGTGCGGGAAGACGCGGCGCCGGCGGCGGCACGCCGCCGGCGCCGCCACGATCAACGCTTGCCGTAATATTTCTGGAGATCCTGCTCGGTCAGGCTGGACGGGAACCAGGCATTGGCGCTGAGATCCTTGCGATAGTATTTCTTGGCCTTTTCGATATCCCAGCCTTCGGGCTCGTAAATGTAGCGCTTGTGGAGCTGCTTGCCTTCGAGAAGCGCAATAGCAGCGCGCACGCCGGCGGCGCCTTGCTCAGGGCCATATTCCGGCGAGATCGAGGGGAAGCCAAGCTCGATCCAGCGGGCGAAGAAGCCGTTATTGCCTTCGCCGGTGATCGGCGGAATCTTCGCGCCATATTGCTGGAAGACGTCGACGCAGGCGCGGGTCATGTCGGCGCCCGACGACCAGATACCATCGACCTTTGGATTGTTCAGATAGAGCGTTTCGCAGACCTGCTTGCCGACGTCGTACTGCCACTTGCCGGCATCTTCGGCGATGATCTTGATGTCGGTGCCTTTGATCGCTTCCAGCAGGCCCTTGTAACGATTGATGTCCTCGGGGTGCGCCGGAAGGCCGCGCAGCACCCAGATATTTCCCTTGCCTTTGAGCTGCTTCACGAGGAAGTCGCCCATCACCTTGCCGAAGTGGACGCCGCCGCCCTGGATATCGACGGTGTATTTGTCGGTCTCGGTCAAACCGGTGTGGACGATGACGGGAATGCCGGCGGCAACCGCCTTTTCAATGCCAGCGTCGGCAGAGGTCGGCGTCAGCGGCGTCACGACGATTGCGTCGACCTTTTGTGCAATGAGGTCCTCGATGTCGGCGACCTGCTTGGCCTGGCTGATGTTGGCGTCGAGCAGGATGAACTGGCCGATTCTCTTGTCGAGCTTCGCAGCGGCTTCTGCGTCATGCGCCATCTCGACGGTCCAGGTGTTGGCGTTCACGCCGAAATGGCTCATGCCGATCTTCCACGGACCGTTCTTCTTGAATTTGTCCGGCGCCGTCATCCGCTCATCGCCAGGGCGCGGCGTCACGCCCTGCATGAGATTGACCTCCTCGGCCTGGACCGCGCCAACCCCGAGCCAAACCGTCGCCATCAAACCGAGGCCGAGTGCCCTCATTCCCTGGTGCATCAAATCCTCCTTCATCGCACGTGATGTGCCGAGTTCTTTTGCTTCGGAGAGAGAAGGACGCAGGTCGCCGCGCGCCCGCCGCGGACACGCGACGTACGTGGGGTGATGCAGTTCAAGAGGTGAGCGGCTCTTCTTAGCGAAGAGCTTGTGCCACGGCGTCCCTATCTCCCAACGCCGGCATACTGCGAGCAGCAGACCAGCGAGAGCTACTTGGACATAGCCAAAGCAATCTGTCAATAATTATTCATCTTGAATGACCAATTAGGCCTTGCGACTGGCCGCGGGCCCGACCAAAGATGCGGGAGGCGAAAAAGCATGAGGATTCAGAGCGATGCCGATGCGCTCCGTTCTATGTTTCGGAGACTCCAACACGCATGGCCAGATTCCCGGTCGTGGCCCCCTCGATCGTTACGATCGGCACACGCGCTGGCCCGGCGTGCTCCAGTCCGAGCTCGGACCGTCCTGGTATGTCATCGAGGAAGGCCTGAGCGGACGAACGACGGTGCACGACGATCCGATCGAGGGCGCGCACAAGAACGGTCGCGCCTATCTGCGGCCGTGCGCACAGAGTCACACCGTGCTCGATCTCGTGATCATCATGCTCGGGACCAACGACCTCAAGATCCGCTTCAACAAGCCGGCCTCGGAAGTGGCAATGGGCATCGGCTGCCTGATCTACGATCTGCGCGAACTGGCGCCGGGCCCCGGCGGCAGCGTGCCCGAGATCATGATCGTTGCCCCTCCTCCCATTCTCGACGACGTCAAGGAATGGAAATCGATCTTCGCCGGCGCCCCGGAGAAGTCGCGGCAACTGGCACTCGAATTCGAGATCATGGCGGATTCGCTCGGCGTGCACTTCTTCAACGCGGCCTCGGTGTGCAGTTGCGACGCGGCCGACGGATTCCACCTGAATGCGGAAGCCCATCACGCGCTCGGCGCTGCGCTCGCGCAGGAGATCGAGGCAATCGGCTGGCCGACTCAAGAGCGCAAAAGCTGACAACGATCCCGCGCGACGGTCTGCCGATATGAGGAGCACCTCCCTTGCCTGATATGCGATTTGCGCCCCCGAACCCGCTGCGGATCGCGGATCGCGCCAGTGGTCTCAACGCGCCCACGGTGCGGAGCTACAATGAGCGCCTGGTGCTGTCGCTGCTGCTGCAAAGCTCGGGCATCTCCCGCCTGGAAATCGGCGAGAAGACCGGGCTCTCGGCGCAAACCGTCTCTGTCATTGTGCGTTCGCTCGAACAGGAAGCCCTGGTCTCCAAGGGCGAAGCCCAGCGCGGACGCGTCGGGCCGCCGACCATTCCACTCTCGCTCAATCCGGAAGGCGCTTTCTCGGTCGGAGTGAGTTTTGGCCAAGATACCGCGAATGTCGCCCTGATCGATTTCGCCGGGAGAGTTCGCTATCACGCGGCACATCTCTATTCGTCCTTGCAGGAGTCGCCGGCTGCGATCGCGGCAAAGATCGAAGACGGATTGCTGACCCTTCCACCGGCCAGCCGGACCCGGGTTGCCGGCATCGGACTGGCGGTGCCTGACGATGCCAACACCGGCGGTCACATCAGGAAGCTGCTGGGCCGCGATCTGGCGGACGCGCAGGCCAACATTGAACGGAAGCTCGGTCTGTCCGTGTACATCCAGAACGAGATCACCGCCGCCGCCGGAGGCGAGAGTCTGTTTGGCGTGGCGCGGTCGCTGTCCGATTTCCTGTTCTTTTATCTGGGGTCGCGTCTGCACAGCCGTTTGATCCTGAACTACCAGATCCACAGCGGCCGATCCGATCTCAGCCACGATGTTGGGTTGCTGGCCCTGCAACATGGACTGAAGAAGCACGGCCTCGCTTTGTCCGACATCGGATCGGAGATTCCGGCCGCGGCCGGCGAACTCTACAGGCAATGGCAGCAGGCCTGCTGCCAGCAGATTCTGGCATCGGTGCGATCGCTGCTAGGCTTTGTCAATTTCAAGTCGGTCGTTCTGTCCAGTTACGCGCCGCCGGCGCTCGCGCGCGACCTATGCGATAGGCTTCACAAGGAATTGCCGGATATCGCCTTCCTCCTCGGTGCGAATACGACTGCACCAAAGGCTGTAGGCGCGGCCAGTCTGCCTTACCACTCTCGCTTCATGGTTCAGTAGAACGCCCCGTCGCGGATTTGTGAGCGCACAGCCTGGCCCGTGGCGGCCACCCGCATCCGCCCGGTGCAGCGTATCCACGGTGATGGTGCTCGGTCAGGGTTCAGGCTACCGCGAACGTGTCAGCCACCCGGCCATATCCGACCATAGCGCAACCGTGTTATCTTTATATCTCTAGCGGGGCCGTTGAGTCCGCGCGAATCACATCGGCCCGACATTCATTCGGCCCCCGAAATACCGCCAAGGCGATTTCGAGGAGGTCCCGATGCATACGAACCGTCGCGACTTGCTATTGGCTGGAGCCTCCGTCGCTTCCACTGCTCTATTTTGGAGTGTCGCGGCTCGGCTCAGGGCCGAAGAGTTCAATGCGCCGCCGGAAACTACGACAATCCGCCTCGGGAAGAGACCGTCCATCTGCATCGCCCCGCAATACGTGGTCAGCGATCTGCTGAATGCTGAGGGCTTCACGAACGTCGTTTATGTTGAAGCTGATGCTGGCGGAACACAAGCGAAAGCACTCGCGAACGGCGACCTCGACTTCACCTTGCATTTCTCCGGTCCGCTTCTTCTTGAGATCGATCGCGGCTTGAGCATCACGGTCCTGGCCGGAATCCATGTCGGCTGCTACGAGCTGTTCGCCAAAAAGGACATACGCAGCATCGCCGATCTGAAGGGTCGAACCGTCGGCATTCCGGGGCTTGGGACCAGCCCGCACGTTTTCCTCAGCGCGATGGCGACGTTTGTTGGACTTAATCCCGCCAAGGATATCGAATGGGTGACGAGCGCGTCAGTCAAACCGATCGAGTTATTTGCCGACGGCAAGATCGACGCCTTCCTCGGATTTCCCCCAGAACCCCAGCGCCTACGTGCGCAGAATATCAGCCATGTCATCGTCAACAGCGCGCAGGATCGTCCGTGGTCGCAATATTTTTGTTGCATGTTGGCCGGTAGTCGCGAATTCGTCCGAAAGAATCCCATCGCCACCAAGCGCGTGGTGCGCGCCATGCTTCGGGCGACGGATTTGTGCGTAAGCGAGCCGGCCGTCGTTGCGCAGCGCATGGTAGATAGGGGCTTTGCGCCTCGCCATGACGATGCGGTTCAGACCCTTGCTGACGTGCCGTACAACCGCTGGCGCGACTATGATCCCGAGGACACAATCCGCTTTTACGCGCTTCGGCTGCGCGAAGCGGGGATGCTGAAATCAAGCCCCGCGAAAATCATCGCTGATGGAGCCGACTGGCGATTCCTCAACGACGTTCGACGTGAACTTGGAGGCTGATTCATCCACCGCGGTTCTCGGTCGACACCCGCTCGCCGCAATATCGCGAGCAACTCCGAGGAGGTCCCGATGCATACGAACCGTCGCGACTTGCTGTTGGCTGGGGCATGCGCCGCTTCAGCCGCCCTGTTTTCAAGTGTCGCCGCTCGGCTCAGGGCCGAAGAGCCCAATCCGCCGCCGGAAACCACCACAATCCGAATTGCGAAGAACCCGAGCATCTGCATCGCGCCGCAGTACGTGGTGAGCGACCTGCTGAATGCCGAAGGGTTCACAAACGTCGTTTATGTTGAGTCTGATGCCGGCATGGAACAAACCAGGGCGGTCGCGAGGGGCGACATCGACTTCACCCTGCATTTCTCGGGTCCGCTTCTTCTTGAGATCGATCGGGGCGCGAGCATTACCGTTCTGGCCGGGATTCATGTCGGCTGCTTCGAGCTGTTTGCCAAGAAGGGCATACGCAGCGTCGCCGATCTGAAGGGTCGAACCGTCGGGCAGCAGGGGCTTGGGAGCAGCCCGCACGTTTTCATCAGCGCGATGGCGACGCTTGTCGGACTCGATCCCGCCAAGGATATCGAGTGGGTGACGAGCGCCTCGGTCAAGCCGATCGAGTTGTTTGCCGAGGGTAAGATCGACGCCTTTCTCGGCTTTCCTCCAGAACCACAGCGTTTGCGTGCGCAGAACATCGGTCATGTCATCGTCAACAGCGCCCTGGATCGACCATGGTCGCAGTATTTTTGCTGCATGCTGGCGGGGAATCGCGAATTCGTCCGAAAGAATCCCGTCGCCACCAAACGTATGGTTCGTGCCATGCTCCGGGCGACGGATTTGTGCGTGAGCGAGCCGGCCCTTGTTGCGCAGCGCATGGTGGATAGGGGTTTCACGGCGCGACGCGACTACGCGGTTCAGACTCTTGCTGATGTGCCGTACAATCGGTGGCGCGACTACGATCCCGAAGACACAATCCGCTTTTACGCGCTTCGTCTGCGCGAAGCGCGGATGCTGAAATCGAACCCTGCGAAAATTATCGCGGATGCGGTCGACTGGCGGTTCCTCAACGAGGTCCGACGTGAACTTGGAAGCTGATTCGACGTCGTTTCTGCCTCAGCGCCCGCTCGCTGCAATATCGCGAGCTAGTCGAGACGGCGCGTCGGTGAAGGACGGCCTCGTCCGCGTTGCATTGCGCCCTTCGCTGCGCACCAAATTGCTGGCCGCCTTCCTCGTCATCGAGATGCTCTTGGTCTCGGTTGGGGCAATCGGCCTCCTGTCGCTGCGCGAAGCCGACCAGCGAGCGAACCAGGTCGTTGCCCTACAGCACAAGATCGAGGCATACCGGCAGGTGCAGCACGATACCCTCCGACAGCTCTATGGCGTATCGGCAGCTCTCGCCCTTCCAAACGAAACGACGCTGGCAGGCGCGCTGCGGCAGATCAACCAGTTTGGGTACGACCTTGACCGGGTCTCGTTCGTCGCAAAGGACGAGGTTTCGCTGCTCAACCAGTTGCAAGAAGAATATGCGCGCTTT
The DNA here is from genome assembly GCF_024758505.1 of Bradyrhizobium arachidis. Taxonomy (NCBI): domain Bacteria; kingdom Pseudomonadati; phylum Pseudomonadota; class Alphaproteobacteria; order Hyphomicrobiales; family Nitrobacteraceae; genus Bradyrhizobium; species Bradyrhizobium arachidis. The sequence goes on from NZ_CP077970.1 coordinate 7,432,327, forward strand.
ACGGCCGTAGTCTCACACGTCATTGATCTCCTCCGCAACGGGCGAGTGGCTCAAGCCCAGCAGAGCGAGCTCGCGGAGCTCGGGCCTCTCGCGGACAAGCTCGAACGACTGACCAATCAATTGGTCAACCGGGCTGAAGCGGACATGGTGGCCGGCATAGATGCGAACCGGCAAACCTATGCAAAATCTCAGATACTTGTCGCCGCCGTCGCGATCGCAAGCCTGGTGCTGACGCTGGTCTTGGGTCATGCGATCTCCCGATCTGTGATCGACCCAGTCCGCACCATCCATGATGGCCTGAATCGAATAGCGGCCGGAGACTTCACCCAGCGCATCGAGGTTCCCAATCGGGACGAACTTGGGGAGCTAGCGGCTCACGTCAACTCGACCTGCGAAGAGCTGCAGCAGCTCTACGAAAGCCTTGAGGAGGCCAGCCGTCACAAATCGCAGTTCCTGGCAAACATGAGTCATGAATTGCGGACGCCACTGAACGCAGTACTCGGCTTCTCTGAACTCCTGCTGGACGGAATATACGGCGCTCCTCCAGAAAGAATGCGATCAGCTCTCGAACGCATCCAACGGAACGGCAGACATTTGCTCGGGCTGATTAACGATGTACTCGATCTCTCCAAGATTGAAGCTGGGCAGCTTCGACTTTCCTTGGCCGACTATTCCGTGGAGGACCTGGTAGGCGGCGTTTACACGTCCGTTGAAGCCCTCGCCGCCGAAAAAAGTTTGGCTTTGAGAACTGCTGTCCCCGCTGGCCTGCCGCCGGCGCGGGGCGACGAACGCAGGCTCGCTCAGGCTCTGTTCAATCTTGTTGGTAATGCGATCAAGTTCACCGACGCGGGAGAGGTTCGGATCGAAGTGGAGGCAAAGGGGGATTACTACATGTTTTCGGTCCAAGACACAGGGCCGGGTATCGACGAAGTCGATCAAGCCAAGATCTTCGAAGAATTCCAGCAAGTCGATAACTCGATCACCAAGACGAAAGGAGGCGCGGGATTGGGCCTCGCGATCGTAAAGCGTATTGTGCATATGCATGGTGGACGAATCTGGATCGAATCCCGCCTCGGTCATGGCGCCAGGTTTTCTTTCTTGGTGCCCGCCCGGCTCGAGCAACAGGCGATGCCAACATGAGCAAGCGCGTGCTGGTGGTCGAAGATCAGGAGGACAATCGGCAGATTCTGCGCGATCTTCTTGCGAGTGTTGGTTACGAAATGATCGAAGCGCACGACGGCGAAGGAGCACTCGTAGCGGCGCGAACCCAAAATCCAGATCTCATTCTAATGGATATCCAACTGCCTGTTCTTGATGGATACGAGGCAACACGACGAATCAAGGCACAATCAGATCTCCGCCACATTCCAATCGTCGTGGTCACCTCCTACGCGCTGAGCGGCGATGAAGAAAAGGCGCGCGCGGCAGGCTGCAATGCCTATGTCGCGAAGCCTTACAGCGCGCGAAAACTGCTTGAGACAATCAATCGATACCTGACATAGGTTCCGGCGCCTGCCGACGTGGAGCACAGATGCATGACCCACCTCGAATCATGATCGTAGATGATAACGAAACGAATCGCTGCCTTCTTGTCGCGCGCCTCGGCGCTGAGGGTTATGAGACGATAGAGGCTGAAAACGGCGAGAGGGCGCTCGCGGTCGTGCGCGATGTCGCGCCGGACGTTGTCCTCCTTGACGTCATGATGCCGAAAATCGATGGCTTTGAGGTCTGCCGGCGCCTGAAGGGCGACCCAGCGCTCGGATTTGTTCCAATCATTATGGTTACGGCGCGAGCTGACTCAAAGGATGTCGTCACGGGACTTAATGCGGGCGCCGACGAGTATCTGACCAAACCGATCGACCATGCAGCACTTGTTGCACGAGTGCGCTCCATGCTCCGAATCAAGGAATTGCATGATCGCGCAGAAGCGCAGGCGGTCGAGCTGGCGTCGTGGAATAGAATGCTTGAGCAACGTGTCGCCGACCAAGTCGCGCAAATTGAGCGGGTCAGCCGTTTAAAGCGTTTTCTCTCGCCTCAGATAGCGGAACTGATCCTTGCGTCGTCACCATCCGACACCCTGGTGAGCCATCGCAGGCAGGTGACAATCGTCTTCTGCGACCTGCGGGGATTTACGGCATTTGCCGAAACTGCCGAGCCTGAGGAGGTGTCGGCCGTGATGCGTGAGTATCACGCAACCTTGGGATTCATCGTGCATGAGTTTGAAGGCACGCTGGAGAGATTTATTGGCGATGGGCTCATGGTCATCTTCGGCGATCCGCTTCCCTGCACCGATCCATGTGCGCGCGCCGTGCAGATGGCGGTCGCGATGCGAGGCCGTCTGTCGGAATTATCCAGCAAGTGGCGCCGACAAAGCCACGAACTCGGCTTTGGAGTCGGCATCGCATATGGATATGCGACGCTCGGCCCTATTGGTTTCGAGGGCCGCTCTGAGTACAGCGCGACCGGGACCGTGGTCAATCTAGCGGCCCGTCTCTGCGCGGAGGCGCGCGACGGCCAGATCTTGATCGATAGCAAAGTACGAGCGGCGCTCGATTCGAGGGCGACGGCGGAGCCCGTGGGTGAATTGACGCTCAAGGGTTTGCATCGGCCGATAGCGGCCTACAACGTGCTTGAGATGACTTGATGGAGATGTGGATTATCAGTTCACTCCAAACCACTAGCCCGGAAACTCGGCGGTTATCCAAACCGGCTCACGTTAGGACTCCTCGCTTGATCGTCCTGGGCTTAGTGGTTCGCGCAGATATGATCGAATGAGACTAGCTGTATCTACTTGTGGCCCAAAGCCGACATACGGCCATGTCGGCTTCAAGGTCGCCTTTCCAACAGCAAAACGGACGCAGCGAACTTCTGAGTACACACCAGTACACACCCTAGCTTGGTCAGACCGCATCCGCCCGATGCAGCGTGTCCACGGTGATGATGCCCCGTGCGCGCGAGACGCAGGCGCAGATCTTTGTGTTCTCGTGCTTCTGGTGGTCGCTGAAGAACACGTCGCGATGGTCGATCTCGCCGTCGACCGCGACGACGTCGATAGCGCAGAGGCCGCACTCGCCGCGCTTGCACTCGTACATCACCTCATGGCCGGCGGCGTTGAGCACGTCCAGCATCGAGCGCTCGCGCGGGATCTCGAACTCGAGGTCCGTCGCCTTCTGCCGCACCCGGAAGGCTTCGGTCGGTAGCGACCCGCTGGAGCCAAAGGTCTCATAGCGGAGATTGGGCAGCGGTTGACCCGAGCCGAGCAAGGCGGCGAGATCGAGGACCATTTCTCGGCCGGCGCGATGCCGATGGGCATGCCTGCACCGGTCTTGCTGCGCTTGCACATCAGCCCCTGGATGGCGCGCCAATCACCAAATTGAGACTGCACAGGCTTTTCCGGACATCGAAATGCTGTAGGCTACGGAGTGCGCGGGCTCCGGCCCGGCACTTCAAAAAAATACACGGGAGGGACCTATGGACATTCGAAAGCTTGCGGCAACGGCCGCGTCGGCTGTCGCCTTGTGCGGGTGGTCAGGCATCGCCGGCGCCGGCCAGTATGACGGCATCACCATCAACATCCTGACGCGCCCGGGCCCCGTCATCGCCGGCGCAGTGTCCCAGCGCGGCAAGGAATTCGAGAAGCTGACGGGCGCCAAGATCATCGTCAATGAAGTGCCGTATGCCGAGATCTTCCCGAAGGTTCAGCAGGACTGGTCCACGGGAACGAACTCCATCGATGTTGCCGTCTTCGCCGCCGGCTGGGGCGTCGAGCTCGCGGCGGCAGGGCTCCTCGAAAACCTCGATCCCTACATCGCGAAGGACAGCAAGATCGACCTCCAGGACATCGCCCCCTATTTCCGCGAGTTTGCCCAGAAGATCGGCGGGAAGACGATGGTGATCCAGGTCGATGGCGACTTCCAGATGGTCTATTACCGGAAGGACATCCTGGAAAAGAACAATTTGCAGCCGCCCAAGACCTGGGACGACTATCTCGCCATCGCCAAGGCGATCAACGGCCAGGACATGAGCGGCGACGGCAAGCCAGGCTACGGCTCCTGCATCTTCAAGAAGCGCAATGCGCAGAGCTATTTCGCCATCCAGACGATCGCTTCGACGATCGTTCAGACCCAGGGTACGGCCCAGGGCTTCCAGTTCGACAACGCCACGATGAAGCCACTCGTCAACAATGCCGGCTGGAAGAAGGCCTTCGAACTCTACAAGGAGACAAGCAAATACGGACCGCCTGAAGAGCTGAACATGGACATCGGCGACACCCGTGCCTTGTTCAAGTCGGGCCGTTGCGGCCTCCTGATCGAGTGGGGCGATCCGGGTCCGCTCCAGCTCGAAGACGACGCCAAGGGGATCAAGAACAAGCTCTACGCCACCAATATCGGTTCGAAGGAGGTTTTGGACCGCAAGGCCGGCAAGCTCGTTCCTGTCAGCAAGGAGTCTGCGCCGAATGCGATCGACGGCGTCAACTATGCTCCGTTCTCGGCCTTTGGCGGCTGGGCCGGCGCCATCAACGCCAAGTCGAATGCCAAGACCAAGCAGGCGGCCTACGACTTCCTGTCGTACATCAGTCAGAAAGAGCAATCCAACGTCGACGTGACCATGGGCTGGACCGGCTTCAACCCCTACCGCCTCAGCCAGCTCAAGAGCACAGAGCTTTGGGTGAAATCAGGCATGGATGAGGGCCTCGCCAAGAACTACATGGGCGCCATCAACGATGCCCTCAACAACCCCAACATGTCTTCGGACCTCAAGATCCCCGGTGCGCAGCAGTACACCGGGGTCGTTCTCGACACCGAGCTGGCGCGCTACATGGCCGGCGAGATCACCGTGGACGAGGCCTTGAAGAACATCGAGGCCGGTTGGGACAAGATCACCAAAGATTTTGGCCGCGACGAGCAGATCAAGCAGATGGCACTCGCCGTCGGACCTGCAAAGTGAGCGAGCCTGATGCCTGATGGGACCGCTACGAGCCAGCCGGGGATTTCCCCGGCTGGACTTTTTCGGGGTGAAAGCTGGGGCGAGTGGCTCGACCGCCATTCGAGAACGTTCTTCATCGCCCCGGCTGTGACGCTTGTCCTGCTCTTTGCGATCTTCCCGACCTTCTACACGATCGTCTTTGCGATCAGTCATGTCAGGTTCTCGGCCACCGGTCTCAAATTCCGGACGGTCTGGTTCGAGAATTTTGCGGCGCAATTTACCGGCAACCAGCAGGTTCACTTCCTCGGCCGCTTCACCAGCATGAGCATCGCTGGCTGGGTATTCACCCTCGTGATCGCAGGCGCCCTGCTGTGGTGGCTCTATCGCGCCGTCGTCGGGGGAACCAGCTGGGTCGGCCTCGCCGGGCGATTGATCAGCGCCGCCATGGCCATGTTCATTGCGCTTCTGTTCGCCGCCACCCTGCTCTCCGGCAATCAATGGGGCACGCTGCTCAACACCCTGTTCTATGTCGTCGTCGGCTGCTCCATCCAGTTCGTCATAGGCCTGATGCTGGCGTTCCTGTGCTCGCAACCCGTGATCGGCAAGAATTTCTTCCGCGTCCTGTTCTTCATCCCCCTCATGATCACCCCGCTCGGAGTGGGCTATGCCTTCAAGATGATTCTGGACGTGACCAAAGGTCCGTTCCAGCCCTTCTGGCAATTGATCGGTCTCGGCAATTGGGCGTGGTCAACCGACGCCTGGGCCGCGCGCTGGTTCGTTATCCTGGGGGACTCCTGGCAATGGATCCCGTTCATCTTCATCGTTCTGCTCGCCGCTCTTGAGAACGTGCCCAAGGATCATGTCGAGGCTGCCCAGGTCGACGGTGCCTCCAGTTTCCAGATCTTCCGCGAAATCACCTGGCCGCAGATTCTCCCCGTGGCGGCCACCGTCATGCTCATTCGCATGATCGAGGCGTTCAAGATCGTGGATCTGCCCAACATCATGACGGCCGGAGGACCCGGGATAGCCACGGAGTCCATGACATTGCATTCGCTGTTTCTCTGGCGCGCCAACAACATGGGCGATTCCGCGGCCGTGGCCTATCTCCTCCTGATATTGACCGTCGTCGTGTGCTCCTCGTTCTTCAATTTTGTGGTCCTCAAACGTATCCGCGGGGCGCGGGCATGAGCGGACCCAGTTACAAGATTTCCAGGGACCACCGGTCCTTGAGGCAACGGCTGTTCGAGCCGCCCGCCGTTGGCAAGATGTCCCTGATGGCCAACCTTGTCGCCTGGGCCATCCTGCTGTTCTGGTCGCTGTTCGTGCTGTTTCCGATCTATTGGGTGGTCATCACGGCCTTCAAGGATGCCGCGACCGTCAATAACGGGCCGTTCTTTATCCCCTTCATCGATTTCCAGCCGACGCTGAAGGGTTGGACGGCGCAATTCGCAACAGACCCCTATTGCGATGCCTGGTCGATCGGCCGCCAGCTTGTCCTGCTGGTCAACAATCTCTTCGCCTTCATCGTGTCGCCGATCGTCACGATCGACAGAATGGAGCCGCAGATCTGCAAGGTCTACCTTGCCTATACGAATTCCTTCGTGATCAGCTTCGGCGCCACCGCGCTTTGCATTGCGGTCGGGTCCATGGCCGCCTACGCGCTGGCGCGCATCAGCTACAAGCCGAAATTCGCAAACATCGTGGCGTTCGTGCTGCTCTCCCTGGCGGCGATCGTCGCCTCCAACTATTTCGACGTTCATTGGGCGATATCAGGCTCCGTTGCCCTCGCCTTGTTCTTCCTTCTTGCCCGCAGCCTGGGGCGGCGCTTCAAGACGACGCTCGGAAATAACGACATCCTGTTCTGGATCGTCTCCCAGCGCATCCTGCCACCGATCGTCGTCATCATTCCCGTCTACATGATGTTTCAGTCCGTCCGCATGATCGACACGCACCTCGCGCTGATCATCGTCTATGCGGTCGCCAATCTGCCCATCGTCGTCTGGCTCATGCATGACTTCTTCGTGAATCTCCCGATCGAACTGGAGGAGTCGGCGCAACTCGATGGCTCGTCACGCTTCGAGATATTTTGGGACATCGTGTTGCCCTTGACCCGTCCGGGGCTCGCCGCAACCACCCTGCTGACGCTCATTCTCAATTGGAACGAGTATCTGTTCGCGATCTTCCTCACCACGGCCCGGGCCCAGACCATGCCGATCATGGTTGCGGCCAAGAACACCGGCGAGCGTGGCATTCTCTGGTGGGAGATGTGCGCCATCATCATGATCATGATCCTTCCGGTGATCATCATGGCTATCGTGTTGCAGCGCTATATCGCCAAGGGCGTGTTGCTTGGTGCGGTCAAGGGATGAGCGGATGAACAACACAATGTCCGCCGCCGCTCGCCAAGTCCCGGTCCGCTTCGACAACGTGCGGAAATATTTCGGCTCCGTGAAGGTGCTGGAGGAATTCAACCTGGACGTTGCGCCGGGCGAATTTTTGGTGTTGCTCGGCGCGTCCGGCTCGGGAAAGACCACCGCGCTTAGAATTCTCTCCGGCCTCGAAACCGCAACCGCCGGCCGCGTCTTGATCGGCGACCGCGATGTCACCGACGTCCTGCCGAAATACCGCGACGTCTCGATGGTGTTTCAGTCCTATGCGCTCTACCCGCACAAGACCGTGGCCGAGAACATCGGCTTTCCGCTCAAGGTCCGCCGCATTCCCGAAGCTGAGCGTGCCGTCGCGATCAAGGAAGCAGCCGCTCAGGTTCAACTCCAGACCCTGCTCGACCGCTACCCAAGGGAACTATCCGGAGGCCAGCGTCAGCGCGTGGCGCTGGCGCGGGCCATCATCCGCCGCCCGTCGGTGTTTCTCATGGATGAGCCGCTTTCCAATCTCGATGCAAAACTTCGTGGTCACATGCGCGCCGAACTGAAGCACATGCAGCAGTCGCTGGGCATTACGACCATCTATGTGACCCACGACCAGATTGAAGCCATGACTCTGGCCCATCGTGTCGCGATTCTGGAAAAGGGCGTTCTGCAACAGCTCGATACGCCGGCGAACACCTACAACGATCCTGCCAATCTGTTCGTCGCGCAGTTCATCGGCTCGCCGCCCATGAATATCATCCATGGAGCTCTGGAGGGCGCGACCTTCATGGGCCACGGCGCCCGGCTGGTGTCACCGGTGTCGGGCAGGATCGCCAGGGCCGTCCTCGGCGTGCGGCCTGAAGACTGCACGATCGTCGAGCACGACAAGGGCGATCTGAAGGGCGAGATCTACGCCAACGAGCTGATCGGCGACCACACGCTCGTGACGGTCAAGGCCGACAACGACTTCATCGCCGTAAAGGCTCCAAAACAGTTTGCCGGCCGGCAAGGCGAGCGCATCGGTGTCTCGTTGACGCCGTCACGCACATTCGTCTTCGATGCCGAAAGCGGCCTGCGTGTGCGCTGAGCCGGCTCGAGATCACGGAATCGATGCTGCACGCCTGCAGTCGAGGCGTCGCCGTCGCGCTCGATGATTTCGGGACCGGCTTCTCCTCCCTCACCTACCTGCGCAAGCTGCCGCTCAGCCGCATCAAGATCGACCAGTCCTTCATCCGCGACATGCTGGTGCAGCCGGACTGTGCCCCGATCGTGAAGTCGGTGATCTCGCTGGCGCGCGACTTGCGGATCGGCGTGGTCGCCGAAGGCGTCGAGACCGCCGATCAGCTCGAATATCTGCGCCAGGTCAGTTGCGACGAAGTCCAGGGCTATCTCATCGGCCGGCCGATGGCCGCCGATCAGGTGCCGGCGCTGCTCGACCCGAAGAAGCAGCGGGCGACTTACGCGGCGTAATCTGATTGCGTCCACCTCCACACTCGACGTCATCCTGAGGTGCGCGCCCTTGCGCGCCTCGAAGGATGGGCCGCGAGCGCTCGTAGCTCATCCTTCGAGGCTTTACCTTGCGATGCAGCTGCATCGCAAGGCTCGCCCCTCAGGATGACGTCGGAACGTGTGGTTGGCCGTCCTACCTCAGACCGCATCCGCCCGATGCAGCGTATCCACCGTGATGGTGCCCCGCGCGCGCGAGACGCAGGCGCAGATCTTGGTGTTCTCGTGCTTCTGGTGGTCGCTGAAGAAGACGTCACGATGATCGATCTCGCCGTCGACGGCGACGACGTCGATGGCACAGAGGCCGCATTCGCCGCGCTTGCAGTCGTACATCACCTCGTGGCCGGCGGCATTGAGCACATCCAGCATCGAGCGCTCGCGCGGGATCTCGAACTCGAGGTCCGTCCCCTTCAGCCGCACCCGGAACGTTTCGGTCGGCAGCGATCCGCTCGAGCCAAAGGTTTCGTAGCGCAGATCGGGCAGCGGATGGCCCGCGCCGATCCAGGCATGGCGTGCGGCATCCAGCATCCGCATTGGGCCGCAGAACAACGCCAGGGTCTCCTTCGGTAGTGAAGCGAACAGGGCGTCGAGATCGAGACGCTCGCCCGCATCGCTGGCATGGACGACTAGGCGATCGCCGAGCAGCGCGGCGAGCTCGTCGAGATAGGCGGCATCGCTGCGCGAACGAACGGCGTAATGGAGCGTAAAACTGGCGCCGCGGCGGGCGAGCGCTTGCGCGGCACCGACGATCGGCGTGATGCCGATGCCGCCGGCGATCAGGCAGTAATGGCCGCGCGCCCAGTCGACCGAGACGAGCGAAGCGGGCTGCGTGATCTCGAGCCGCGCGCCCGGCGCTAACTGCCACATGTAGCGCGAGCCGCCGCGGGAATCCTCGGCGCGGCGCACCGCGATCTTCAAGCCGCGCGCATCCACTTCGCCGACCAGCGAATAGGAGCGCGTCTCCGGCTGGCCGTTGATGGTGACGGCGACGTTGATGTGGCTGCCGACCGGATAGGCAGCGCCGTTGAAATCGTCGGGTTTGATGAGGAATTCGCGGATCGCCGGCGACAGGTCGCGCGTCGCAACGAGCGTCGCCGGAGTCCAGGTTTCGATGAATCGCATGGCACTCCCCTATGTGGCCGCAGCGCTCGTGATCAGGGCCAGCGCCGGCAGCAGGTCGAGATGGGTCCGGTTGCGCAGCGCGAGGCGCAAATTGCGCCCCGCAAGCCGCGCATGCTCGCGCATCACGGCCTCGGCGCGCGCGCCTTCGCGGTTCTCGATCGCATCGATCACGATGCGATGATGGTCCTGGGCGATGATGAGGATCTGCTGCGCCTCCGGCAGCGCCGACTGCGCCATCACAAAGCCGCTCGGCGAGGCGAAGGGCAGCGCGGAGGCGCGGTCGATCTGCCGGATCAGCGGCGCACTGCGCGACAGCTCAGTCAGCAGCGCGTGGAAACGCGCGTTCAGCGCCACATAGGACGAGAACGCATCGACCGAGATCGGCACCTGCCGCAGCAGTTCGTCGATCGCGGCAAGACATTCCTTCAACGGCTCCAGATCGCGCGCGGTGACGCCGCGCTCGGCGGCAAAGCGCGCCGCGAGCCCCTCCAGCGTGCCGCGCAGCTCGATGGAATCCAGAATATCGCGCTCGGAGAAGGCTTTCACCATGAAGCCGCCGGACGGGATCGCCTCCAAGAGGCCCTCCTCCTCCAGCCGCACCAGCGCCATGCGCACCGGCGTGCGCGACACGCCTGTGGTCTCCACCGCCTGAAGCTCGGAGATGCGCTCGCCGGGACGCAAGGCCCCCGACAGGATCTGGTCGCGCAGCGCAAGCTGCGCCTTCACCGTCTGCGATACGGAGCGATCGACCTCGCGCTCGGCCATGGTCACTCCGCGGCCTGAAGCTGCTGCGGATTCTCGCGTCCGACCATCTTGTCGATCAGCCGCCGCGTCCACATCGCGCCGGCGTCGATGTTGAGATTGTAGAACACGCGGTCCGGGTTCTCGTCCATGGCGCGCTGCTGCGCTTCGAGGATCAGCTCGTCCTCGCGGAAGATGCCGGAGACGCCGTCGCGGATCTCGGTGGTGAGCCGCTGCTCACTGAGGCGGTAGTTGCGCACGAAGGCCCAGAAATAGTGGCAGGTCTTCTCGGTCTCGGGCGTGATGGTGTTGAGCACAAAACCGTTGACGCCCTGCGAGCGGTCGCCTTCCGGCGCGCCGGTGCCTGTGGGTGCCACGCCGACGTCGATGGCGATGGTGCAGGGAGCCTCGAAGCGGATGATCTGCCAGCGGTCAACGAGGCCGTCCTTGCCGAGCTGCTTGGCCCAGAACGGCGGCGGCTCGATGCCGCGCATCCAGCGCGTCACCGTCACCGTCTTCTCGCCATGGGTGACGTCGAACGGCGCCTCCGCGACGGCATCGTTGCCGATCGACGAGCCGTGCACAAAAGTCTCGTGGGTGAGGTCCATGAGGTTGTCGAGGACCAGGCGGTAGTCGCAGTTGACGTGGATGGTCTTGCCGTCGCCGGCCCAGGCCGGATCGTCATTCCAGTGCATGTCGGGCACGAGCGCGGGGTCGGCGAGCGCGGGATCGCCCATCCAGAGCCAGATGAAGCGGTGACGCTCGACGGCCGGATAGGCGCGGACGCAGGCCGACGGATTGATGGTCTCCTGCGAGGGCATGAAGGTGCAGCGCCCCTGCGCATTATATTTCAGGCCATGATAGCCGCAGACGACCGTGTCGCCTTCCAGGCGGCCCTTGGAGAGCGGCACGAGGCGGTGCCAGCAGGCATCCTCCAGCGCCGCCACGCTGCCATCGGCCTTGCGGTACATCACCACATGCTTGCCGCAAATGGTTCGGGGCAGCAGCGCCTGCTTGACGTCGGCGTCCCAGGCGGCGGCGTACCAGGCATTCATCGGGAATGGCTTTGTCACGGGCGTTCTCCCACGTTTTTGGATACGTTATGTATACCGTATCACGTGAAAAGCCTTAGTTATACTGTATAATATTACCTATTTCTACGTTGATGTATACATACTTCTGAGAGGGAAGGCTGAAAGGACATGCGCGACCTCAGCCCCGCTTTTGGCTCGCTCGCGGCGCCGGCTACTGTGCATGGGGTTGTTTCGATGCTTTGGCAGCAGCGGAGGCGCAGCGCGCCTCCTGAGCTCTTGGGGGCGCCGCGCAACTAGCTCCCAAACACCCTTGCCAGGCCAGCCTGGGCTTCCTGCTGAATCCGCTTCAGATGGTCGGTGCTGCGGAAGCTTTCGGCGTAGACCTTGTACACATCCTCGGTGCCGGAGGGCCGGGCGGCAAACCAGCCGAAATCGGTCTCGACCTTGATGCCACCAAAGGGCTGATTGTTGCCGGGCGCCTTGCTCATGGTGGCGCGGACGGGATCGCCGGCGAGCTCCTTGAGGCCGAGCTGCTCTGACGTGAGCGACTTCAGCACGTTCTTCTGCGGCACCGTCGCTGCGACGTCGATGCGCGCGTAATGGGGCACGCCGAGCTCGGCCGTCAGGTCGCCGAAGAGCTGGCTGGGATCGCGGCCAGTCTTGGCCATGATCTCGGCGGCGAGCAGCCCGAGGATGATGCCGTCCTTGTCCGTGGTCCACACGCTGCCGTCGCGCTTGAGGAAGGAGGCCCCTGCACTCTCCTCCCCGCCAAAACCAAAACTGCCCGTGACGAGGCCGTCGACGAACCATTTGAAGCCGACCGGCGTCTCCACCAGCTTGCGGCCGAGCTTTTTGGCGACGCGGTCGATGACCGAGCTACTCACCACCGTCTTGCCGATCGCGGCATTTGCGCCCCATTGCGGCCGGTGCGCGAACAGATAGGCGATCGCGGTCGCGAGGTAATGGTTGGGATTCATCAGGCCGTTCGTGCGCGTCACGATGCCGTGGCGGTCGGCGTCGGTGTCGTTGGCGAAGGCGACGTCAAAACGGTCGCGCATCCCGATCAGGCTCGCCATGGCGTAGGGCGAGGAGCAGTCCATGCGGATCTTGCCGTCCCAGTCGACCGTCATGAAGCGGAAGGTCGGATCGATCGCCTCGTTCACGACCGTTGCCTTCAGCCCGTAGCGTTCGATGATCGGGTGCCAGTAATGCACCGCGGCGCCGCCGAGCGGATCGATGCCGATCGTGACGCCGGCCGATTTGACGGCCGCGAGATCGACGACATTGCCGAGATCGGCGACGTAGGGCGTGATGTAGTCAAAGAGGTGGACGCAGGCCGACTTGCGCGCCTTCGCATAGTCGATGCGTGCGACGCCCTTCAGGCCGTCGGCGAGATAGGCATTGGCGCGCTTTTCGACCACGCCGGTAACGTCGGTGTCGGCCGGGCCGCCATGCGGCGGATTGTACTTGTAGCCGCCGTCCTCGGGCGGATTATGCGAGGGCGTGATGACGACGCCATCGGCAAGTCCGCTATCCCGGCCTTTGTTGTAGCTGAGGATCGCATGCGAGATGACCGGTGTCGGCGTATAGCCGCCGGCCTGGTCGATCATGACGTTGACGCCGTTGGCGGCAAAGACCTCGACCGCGCTGATGAGCGCAGGCTCGGCCAGCGCGTGGGTGTCGATCCCGATGAACAAGGGGCCGGTCAGCCCCTTTTCCCTTCTGTAGTCGCAAATTGCCTGCGTGGTCGCGAGGATGTGGCCCTCGTTGAAGGAGTTCTTCAGCGAGGTGCCGCGATGGCCCGAGGTTCCGAACGCCACCCGCTGCAACGGATCGGCCGGATCAGGCTTGCCCGCGAAATAGGCCGCAACCAGCCTCGGAATGTTGGCGAGCGCATCCGGTGAAGCCACCTTGCCTGCCGCGGGATTGACATCAGCCACCGGAAATATCCTCGCATTGTTCAAACGATCGCATTGGATACCATACCATCGGTCAAGCCCTCGCCAAGCCCGGCCAGCCCGACAACGCGCACGTCCCGCCGAACGATCCATTGGGCAAAGCCGCAGCGGATCTCGTACTTTGGTGCCGGGTCTCGATTGAGGCAGGACAAAGACACTCCCGCACACTTCCATGCACGCTGCCTCCAGGCGCGATGATGAGGAAATGGGACGTTGCCGGATGTCACCGGCAATTCCCGAGAAAGCGGAGATTTGAGATGATGGGACGCAAAATACTCCTCGCCCTTCTGGCCTGTTTCCTGTCGAGCGCCGCCGCTGCGGACGGCGATGCGGCCACCGGCAAGGCGGTGTTCGCGCGAACCTGCCAGAACTGCCACGCAGTCGAGATCGGGGTGAACAAGGTCGGCCCGAGTCTCTGGAATGTGGTCGGGCGCGCGCCGGCCTCCGTTCCGGATTTCGCCTATTCGGACGCGATGAAAGCCAACAAGGATGTTTGGACCGCAACCGCCCTGGACGCCTACCTGGCCGACCCCCGCGGCGACGTCCATGGCGTCAGGATGTTCTTCAAGGGACTGCCCGAGCCGAGCGATCGCGCCGACGTCATCGCCTATCTGCAGACACTGAGGTAGCGCCAGGGTGGCAGACCGACGTCGGCAGACCAGCCGCGCGAACACCATTCGCGGGCGTCACGCCGATTTGTTATGGTCGGCGCGACAGGGGCCTCGAATCATCATCCATGACCTTCGCGCGCAGGCTGCCAGTGGTGCTGATCGCCTGGCTTGCTCTCGCGAGCGCACCGCATCGCGCAAACGCAGCCGAATTCTACACCGAGGATTTGCGCATCCCGATGGCGGCGGCCGGGCCGCAGGGACTCGAGGCGTTTATGGTGCGGCCCGCACCTGCAAAGCGCTATCCGCTCGCTCTGATCAGCCACGGCTCGCCGCGGGCCTTTGACGACCGCGCGACCATGTCGGCGCGCAAATATTATGCGATCGCGCTCGAATTCGCCCGCCGCGGCTTTGCCGCCGTGATCGTGATGCGCCGCGGCTATGGCACTTCGCCCGGAGGAAGGGCCGACAGCTACGGCACCTGCGCCCGCGCCGACTACATTGCCGCGACTGCGGTTGCTGTTGCCGATCTGCGTGCGTCGATCGATGCGATGACGCGAAGGGACGACATCAGCCCGGGCGGCATGATCGCGGTCGGTCATTCTGCCGGCGGACTCGCCACCATTGCGTTAACCGCGCAGGCGCCGCCGGGCCTCGTCGCCGGAATCAATTTTGCCGGCGGCCGCGGCTCGTCCAGCGACAACAATGTCTGCAATCCGGACGCGCTGGTGCAGGCGTTTGGCCGTTTCGGCAAGACCTCGCGCCTGCCAACGCTGTGGGTCTATGCCGCCAATGACAT
The DNA here is from genome assembly GCF_024758505.1 of Bradyrhizobium arachidis. Lineage (NCBI taxonomy): Bacteria > Pseudomonadati > Pseudomonadota > Alphaproteobacteria > Hyphomicrobiales > Nitrobacteraceae > Bradyrhizobium > Bradyrhizobium arachidis. Next base: position 7,447,390 of record NZ_CP077970.1, read on the forward strand.
GTTCTTTGCCCCTTCCCTCGCCTATCGCTTCCGCGACGCGTTTCGCAGCAATGGCGGCAGCGCAAATTTCATCGACGCGCCGGCCTTTGGCGAAGACGGCCACTATCTCTACTCTACGACGAGCCGGCCGCAATGGACGCCGTATGTCGACGCCTTCCTGCGCGAGCAAAAACTCGCGCCGCGGGAGATCTTGAGTCCGCCGGATCCGCTGCCCGCACCTAGCCAGCTCTCGGAAACGGGCAAGGCCGAGTTCGCGCGCTATCTCGCCAGCATTTTGCCGCACAAGGCTTTTGCCGTCTCGCCGAAGGGTGGCTTCGGCTGGCGCTCCGGCCGGGCCAGCGCAGCGGACGCACAAGCCGATGCTCTCGCAGCATGCGGCAAACGGGCAACCGGTTGCAGCCTCTATGCGATCGATGATCGGCTGGCCCGTCGGCCGTGAGTCTCGTCAAGAGTCGGGCGCGACCAGCGCGCTCATGCGCGTCAAGAGCCCTGCCGCCTGCGCACACAGCGTGGTATCGGCCAGGCGATGCGTAACCGCAGTTTGCAGCAGGCGCGCCATTTGCACCACATCACCCTTGCGGCTCGACTGCATCAGGGCGACGTCGAGCAGGAACGGCGCAAGCATCGCCTGCTCGTCAGGCCGCAAGGCGGCAAACACCTGCTCCCAATGGGCTGATGTCGCAGGGATCAGGGCACGCAGATCGGCGACGAGAGACATTGAATAAGCCGGCCCCACAATTTCGAATGGCGAGGCCATGCCGGGCTTGAGCGCGACCGCGCACAGCATGCCCATGACGTAAGCCGTGTGATAGGAGGTCGCGAGTGCGCATTTGGTCCTGTCGTGGCCGTCGAGCCGCAGGAGCTGGCTCGATGCCGAGCGGCCCGCAGGCAGGAAGCCGACCTTGTCCTCGAGCGAGGCGACGACGCGGAAGCCAAACGCCGCCGCGGGACTCCAGCTTGTGGACAGCAGCGGCCAGGCCATCAGCGCTTCGGCGGCGAGGTCGTAGTCCTCGATGACAAGCGCGCGGGCGAGCACGGCCGCGGACTCGTCGAGGAATTCGTGCGCGGGACGCGGCAGGCTACCCCGCCAATTGCCGAAATCGGTATAGTACATCGCGGCATGGGTGTGGGCGTAGGCATCGTCCCGCGTGCCGTTGAGCAGATCGATGGCGCGGCCGAGCGCCGTCCTGCGCGCGGTCTCCGCAAAGCTCGACCTTGGCGCTTCGTTGCGCCACAGCGCCTTAAGCCACATCAGCTCGAGCTCGCGATACGGCACCACCTCGTGGCTCTCGCTCACGGACGCCACGGCGCTCGCGGCGAGAAGCGCGTCGAACCGGGCATCCTTCCTGCCGAGCGCGCCGAGCAAAATATGCGGGGTGGCGAGCTGGAGGCAGACCGATGGATAGCGCACGATGTCCCAGCGCATCCTTTGCGAACGGGCGTGGGGAGCGAGATCGTCCATCGCCCGCTCGAACGCGTCGCGAAGGGCGGGATCGGCGGCGTGCCGACCAACCGTGTAGAGCAGCATCGCGGTTTCGGCGAGCGGCTTCTCGGCGGCAAAATTGCCGTCCGGATGATCTGATCCGTCAAATCCGTCGGAGCCGAGGAATTGCACGGTGCGCCCGACAATCCGCAAGGCAAGTTGCAGGCGCTGGACAAGGTTTTGGCGAAACTCCGCCCGGTGCGGAGCGGGTGCGTGACTGAGCAGCCGATCTAGCGCGGCCTTGTGATCGTGTGGGTTCTGCATGGGCGCCCCGATTGCGAGGGAACTTAGGCCGATGGTCCATTCGAGCGGCAAGGCCGCGCTAGAACGATCCGGCCGCGTCAGCGGCCGCCGGTGACCTCGCCCCGCATCACGGCCGGGTCGAGCTCCTGGATCACGCTGACCTGCGGCGGAATGCAGTAGCGGATGAAGCGATGGCCGATCACGAAGCCGAACTCGCCGTCGCTGGCGCTGGCGATGCTCGTGCCGTTCTCCGCGACGAACTTGCCGAAAGCGCCGAAGTCGAACACTTTCGAGCCGAGGAACTTGCGGACGATCTCTTCGCGGTCTGCAGCGTTGCTCATGGTTGCCTCCTTGCGGTTGGGTGGATCGATGCGGCTACATCTCCCAGCCGGCATCGGCGCGGACGATGACCTGATGCGCGCACGAGGCGTGTGAGCTACCTTACATTTCAAGATTTTTTGAAAACAACCTGCACGTCAACTGCGTCGATTCGCGCGCAGATTGCAGATCTGCTACCCTGCGCTGCGGTCCGGGCTGAACACCGCGTCCGCTGCCATTGCCGTGATTGCGATACTTTCAAGAATTTGAAGGAACCGACATGAGCACAGATCGCGACAACGCTCTCAATCTCCTTTTGGCCACGCATGGCACGCTGGGTCAGGCCGCCGTGATCGCAAGGCGCAGCGCCGACGAGCTCGGCGCGAAGGTCACCGCCGCGGAACAGGCGCTGATCGATCTCGAGAGCGCGGCAACCGCGCTGAAGACCGCGCCCGACGCGCAGCTCGCGCCGGCGATCGAGCAGGCCATGACGCTCACGACGGGGATCATGAAGAACATCGAGACCCTGCTGCCGGCCGGCACGCCGGTCTCGTCGCTCGGAAGCCCGCTCGACGAATGGAAGGAGTGCCGCAACACCATCGACCGCTGCGACAAGCTCCTGGTCGACATCCGCAAGACCGGGTTCGGCTTCATCACCGCGGTGGTCGGCGCAGCCACCTTCGTCTTCAGCGTCACGACGCACTTCGCCAATCTCGCCAAGAGCTGGCTGCTCTGCATGCTGGTGGTCCTGATCATCATGCTTTACGCGATCGATCTCGCGCATCAAACCTGGCTCAACCAGGCCGTCGAGCGCGCCAAGACGCTGGAGCGGGGTCCGCTGCAATTCCAGCTGACCCAGAACATCGCCAGGGAATTCGCGGCATCCCAGAGCATCGGCCTCGGCGTCGCTCTCTATGTGCTGCTGCTGGCGTCGGCCTGCATCATTTTCCAGGTCTCGATCCCGCTCTCGCAGGAGAGTGCGCTCAGCGCGGCGCGAGTCAACATCTACAGCGCTCTTGCTACCGGCCTCTTCGCCATCGGCGGCGGCACGCTGATCGCGGTCAAACGATGGTGGATGTTTTGGGGATTTGTCGCCCTGTTTGCCCTCACCTGCTTCCTGATCGTCCGGAGCGTGTGAGCGCGTCGCAAGAGCATCTCGGGAGCCAGTTCACGGCCGGCGCCGGGCGAGCCCGGCGCCGATCCACAGCATTGTCACACGAACAGGAAGTTGCCGTTCGTGATCGTTCCGACGTTGTTGGTGAGATGGATCTGGATATCGCTTCCATCCATGTTGCCGTCGCCGTTGACGTCGATCTGCAACATCGTCTGGCCGCCCGAATTGTCCAGCCGCGCCTGCGACTGACCGGTGGAGGTGAATGGGTCCGAGTCGACGAAGTTGACCGAACTACCGGTGAAGCCGCCGGCACCCACCATGCTGTTGTCGAACACGAAGAAGTCCTGAGCAGCATTGAAGCCGTCGATGGTATCGCTCATCGCGACGTAGGAGTCCGACACGCTGGCGTAGCGGAAATTATCCACGCCGGCGCTCGCCGTCATCATGTCCATGCCGCCACCGCCGGTGACGGTGGTCGTCCCGGTCGCGTTCGCGATGACGATGGTGTCGTTCATGATCGAACCGGTGACATTCTCGACGTTGTTGACGGTGACCGAGTTGAAGATGCCGTTCATGACGAGGGCGTCCGTGCCGGCCCCGAGGTCGACCGTCGTATTCGACAGCGTGCTGTTGACGGTCAGCATATCGTTACCGCCCGATCCGTTGATGACCTGGACGCCCCACAGGTTCGAGAACACATTGGTGGTGCCCTCCAGGTTGAGCGTGTTGTGGGTGCCATCGCCGAGGTTGATCGAGGTGCCGTTCTGGTCGTTGAGCAGTGTCAGCACATCGTCAACTGGATTGATGCCGCCGAAGTCCGAGCCATTGATGAACGACACGTTGCTGACACTCAGGCTGTTGGTGCCGCTGGCGAGGTTCAACATGTTGGCCCCGCCGCCGAGATCAACGGAGAGCCCATTGACCAGCGTCGACAGGCCAACATTGTTGTCGCCGCCGTCGCCAACGAGATTTGCCACGTTGACGAGATTGAGACCGTAGAAGCCTCCGCTACCGTTCAAGCTAACGGTGTTGGTCCCTGCCCCAAGGTCGATGGTGTGACCGAACAGATTGCTGCCGACCGCGAGATAGTCGTCACCGGCCGTTCCGACGATGGGCGCATTGCCGTTCAAGAACAGCCCCGAGATGTCAACCGGCGCGCCTGATGTCCCCGACGACGTCATGACGATCTTGTCGGTGAATTGCATCAGCTCGACGTTGCTGAGCGTGTCGATGCCATCGCGATTGCTGACGAGATCGGTAACCTGGATCTGCCCTCCTGCAAGCGTCAAGAAGCTGTAGTCCGAGTTCTGGCCGGAGAAGATCGCGACGTCACCGCCAGCACCGCCGTCGATGGTGTCGTTGCCCGAGCTGCCGGTTATTTGATCATAGCCGTCTCCGGCATTAATGATGTCGTTGCCACCAGCACCGTTGAAAAACTCATTCGCACTGCTTCCGGTGATCGTGTCGCCGAAATTTGAGCCGGCGACGCTGTTGACACCAGAGAAGTGGTCGGCACCGACGGAGGCCGCATTGCCCGACGCGATTCCGTTCACCATGTCGATGGTCACGCCGGCGGTCGCATTGCCGTACTGGATCTGCGTGAATCCATTGCCGATGATCGTGTCGTCACCGGCAAGGCCCTGGAACGCATTGAACGTTCCGAACAGACCCATGAAGCCGGTGGCATCGTAGGTGTCGCTTCCGTTGCTGCCGACAGCGCTGTTGACGCCCGTGAAGGTGTCGGTGCCAACCGAGGAGTCGCCGGTCGCGGTACCGGCGACCAGATTGATGTTCACGCTGCCGGTGGCGTTGTTGAAGAAGATTTGCGTGCTGCCGTTGCCGATGATGACGTCGTTGCCGCCTTGCCCCTGGAAGGCATTGAAGCCGGCGAACCCGGTCGCATTGTAGGTATCGACGAAATTGCTGCCGTTGGCGCTGTTGACGCCAGTGAAGGTGTCATGTCCGACCGAGGCGTCGCCTGTGGCCGAGCCCGCCTGCAGGTTGATCGTGACGCCCGCCGTCGCATTGGTGAACTGGATGCGGGTGTTGCCGTTGCCGGTGATGACGTCGTCGCCGCCAAGCCCTTCGAACTGGTTGAAGGTGCCGTTGTTGCCCGCGTTGGTGCTGGTGCCGCTGAAGCCGACCGCGTTGAAATTGTCGGCGAAGACGGTGCCCTGGATGCCTTCGATCGACCGCAGCGTGTCGTTGCCGATCGAAGCGTCGCCGGTGGCGGTACCCGCCGCGAGATTGACGGTGACACCGCCGGTCACGAAGTAGATGTTGTTGTAGCTCGCGGTGTCGAAACCGCCGCGACCGTCGATGGAGTCGTCGCCGGCATTGCCGGTGAAGGTGTCGTTGTTGGCACTGCCGCGCAGCGTATCGCTGAACACCGACGCCTGGATTGCGTTGACGCCGGTAAAGGTGTCGTGGCCTGTCGAGGAATCGCCGTCCGCGGTGCCGGTGCCCGGCGTTGCGCCGGTCTGCAAGTCGACGACGACGGCACCGGTCGCATTGGTATAGGCGACGCGCGTATTACCGTTGCCGGTGATGACGTCGGTGCCCCCCATGCCGTTGAACTCGTTGAATGTGCCGTTGGAGCCGGGGTTGACGCCCGAGCCGCTGAAGCCGGCGGCGGTGAACGTATCGTTCGAGTTGCTGCCCCGTACCGACTCGACCGAGATCAGCGTGTCGGTGTCGGTGCCCGTCGTGGTGTTGACCGTCACGGTTCCAGCCGCGAGATTGACCGAGATGCCGGCGGAGGTGATCGTCGGATCGTTGGCGTAATCCGCCCGATCGAAGCCCCCGCGTCCATTGATGATGTCGTTGCCGCCGCGCCCGTCGAAGATCTCGACGGTACCGAACGGATTGCTGCTTCCGAGCAGCGTGTCGACAAACGCAGAGCCGATCACGTTGCCGACACCCGACCCGACGATGGTATCGGTGCCAACGGATGCGTCGCCCGTCGCGGTCTTGGCCATAAGATCGACCGTCACCCCGGCCGTTGCGCTGGCGTACGAAATGCGCGTTAGCGGCGCGCCGGAGGCGTTTGTGCCGGTGATGATCGTATCGTTGCCGCCGAGACCCTCGAACTCGTCGAAGCCGAGCTGCGTACCGGCAATACCGGCGTCGCCGGTGAAGCCGGTAGCATCGAACGTATCGGCGAAATTGCTGCCGGTGATGGCCTCGACATTCACCAGCATGTCGGTGCCGACACCGGCGCCCGTCACCGAACCGGTCGCAAGGCTGACCGTGATGCCACCCGTCGCATCGCTATAGACGGCCCGGTCCAGACCTTGTCCGCCATCGAGCAGGTCGTTGCCGGCAAAACCTTGCAGCTTATCGTTGCCACCAAGCCCGATCAGGGTGTCGGCGTTGGCCGTGCCGAGGAGCGTGTTGGCGTTGCTATCGCCAGTCTGAGAGATGCCCGGCGTGGCGAAGATGAAGTCGCCGTCGACGAGGTTGCCGAGCGCGACATTGGTGAGCGTCAGGCTGTCGCCACCGCCGAAAGTAATGACCGTATCAGCGCCCACTTGCTGGGCGTGCGACTGGATGTCCGCGATGCTCCCGATCGCGCCGGCAACCCCGGTGAGATCAATGCGATCACCCTGCGCGTGAGAGAAATCGGTGATCTGGTCGGCGCCATCATGCACGGCAAAGACAAAGGTATCCGCGCCGGCGTTGCCGGTCAGGATGTCGTTGCCGATCCCGCCATCGATCAGATCGTTGCCGCTGCCGCCATAGATGACGTCATTGCCGCCCTCGCCATAGAGGACATCGTTGCCGCCAAGCGACGGATTGGACAACTGCCCGCCTTCGATCTGGTCGTTGCCATCACCGCCATGGATGACGTCGGAGCCCGCGAAGCCGCGCAGCAGGTTGGCGTTTGCGTTGCCGGTGATGACGTCGTCGAACGCCGTTCCGTTGATGCTGTCGATATTGATCAGGGTATCGGTCCCGACCGACAAATCGCCCACGGCCGTGCCGGTCACGAGGTTGACGACGACACCGCCCATCGCACCGGCATAGTTGGAGAAGTCACCGAACGGAGTCGAGGCGATGCTCTTGCCACCGCCATCGATGATGTCGTTGCCCATGCCGCCGTCGAAGATCTCGTTGTCGGCCGCGCTTCCGGTCAGCACGTCGTCATGCGTCGAGCCGCCGACACCTTCGATGTTGACCAGAGTATCGGTGCCGCCATATCCGTCCGAGGCGACACCCGTGCCGAGATTGACGACGACTCCGGTCGGAGCGTCGCCGTAGTTGGCCATGTCGCCATTGCCCTGAACGTTCGCACCGCCATTGAGGTAATCATTGCCAGCACCGCCGGACAGGAAATCCTGCCCGTTGCCACCGAGCAGGACGTCATCGCCGTCACTGCCGAACAACTGGTCGGTGCCGTCATTGCCGAGGATGGTGTCCTGGCCCGCGCCGCCGGCCAGCGCAAGATTGTCTCCGTTGTCGCCGTTGAGGACGACACCGTTGTTGCCGCTGGCGAACACGAAGTCCGCCGCGGTGAGGTTCGCCAGTGTGACATTGTTCAGCGTCAGGCTGTTGACGGCATCGAACGTGATGACCGTGTTGATGCCGACCTGCGTTGCGTGCGACAGCACGTCGGCGAAGCTCGCGATACCGGTAACGCCGGCGATCTCGATCATGTCGCCCTGGGCGTGGTTGAAATCGTTGATGACGTCGGCATTGCTGAGGCCTGAATAGACGAAGAGGTCCGAGCCGGCACCGCCGGACAGGAAATCATTGCCGAAGTTGCCGTTGAGATAGTCGTTGCCGGCGTTACCGCTGAGGAAATCGTTGCTGACGTTGGAGCCAACGATCGTGTCGTTGAAGTTCGAACCGGCGACGCTGTTCACGCCACCGGTGATGGTGTCGTGACCGACCGACGTATCACCGCTGGCCGTGCCGGCCGACAGGTCAACGACGACCGCGGCGGTGGCATTATTGAAGAAGATCTGCGTGTTGCCATTGCCGGTAATCAGGTCGTCACCGCCCTGGCCCTGGAAAGAGTTGAACGAGAAATTCGGGCCGATGAATCCCGTCGCGTCGTACACGTCGCCAAAATTGCTGCCGTTGGCGCTGTTCACGCCCGAGAGCGTATCATGACCGACCGACGCATCGCCCGAGGCAGTGCCCGCAGTTATGTTGATGGTCACGCCCGCGGTCGCGTTGGTGAACTGGATGCGGGTGTTGCCGTTGCCGGTGACGACGTCATCGCCGCCAAACCCTTCGAACTGGTTGAAGTTGCCGTTGCTGTCGCTCACGTTCAGCACATTAAGCCCACCGTAGCCAGTCGCATTGAACGTATCGGCAAAAGTCGTGCCCTGGATGCCTTCGATCGAGCGCAGTGTGTCCGTGCCGATCGAAGCGTCACCCGTGACCGTGCCCGCCGCAAGATCGACGTTGATGCCGCCGGTCACGAAATAGATGTTGTTGTAGTTCACGGTATCGAAGTTACCGCGGCCATCGATGAAGTCGTTGCCGGCGTTGCCGATGAAACTGTCGTTGGTCGACGCACCCGACATCGTGTCGTCGTACATCGATCCCTGGACCGCGTTCACGCCGCTGAAATGATCGGTTCCGACGGAGCCGTCGGCGCTCGTGGCAAGACCTGTCTGGAGGTCGATCGTGATGCCCGCGGTGGCATTGTTGTAGGACAGGCGCGTGTTGCCGTTTCCGGTGATGAGATCGTCGCCGCCGCCGCCGGTGAACTCGTTGAACGTACCATTCGAACCCGCATTGACGCTGCTAGCGCTGAATCCGGTCGCATCATAGGTGTCGTTGAAGGCCGTACCGCGCACGCCTTCGACCGATCGCAGCGTGTCGGTGCCGACCGTCGCATTGCCGGTGACGATGCCCGCCGCCAGGTTGACCGAGATCGCAGCCGTCACCGCCGTGTCGTTGATGTAGTCGACGCGGTCGAAGCCGCCCCTTCCGTCGATGAAATCGTCGCCGGCACGACCGTCGAAGACCTCGACGGTGCCGAAGGGGTTGCTGCTGCCGAGCAGCGTATCGTTGAAGGCCGAGCCGTTGACGTTTGCGACGCCGGAGCCGACGAATGTGTCGGTGCCGACCGACGCATCGCCGGTCGCGGTCTTGGCCGCGAAGTCCACGGTCACGGCAGCAGTGGCGCTGACATAGGACACGCGCGTGATCGGCGCGCCTGACGCGTTGACATTGCTGATGATGACGTCGTTGCCGCCCTTGCCCTCGAACTCATTGAAGCCGATCGGCGTGCCCGGCGTCAGCGCATCGCCGGCAAAGCCGGACGAATTGTACGTATCGGCGAAATTGCTGCCGACGACGCCTTCGATGCCGACGAGCGTATCGGTGCCGACGCCGGCGCCGGTCACCCAGCCGCCCGCCATGTTGACGGTGATCGCGCCGGTCGCATCCGTATAGACCGCGCGGTCAAAATTCGCGCCGCCGTCGAGCAGGTCGGCGCCGCCGCCGCCCTGGAGCCGGTCGTTGCCCGCGAGGCCAAGAACCGTGTCGGAATTGGCCGTGCCCGGCGGCAGCGTGTTGTTGTTGGCATCGCCGGTGATGGTCGTGCCTTGCGTGCCGAAGATGAAGTCAGCGGCCGTGAGATTGCCGAGCGTGACGCCCTGGAGCGTCAGAATGTCGGTCGCACTGAAGGTGATGACGGTATTGCCGCCCACCTGCTGCGCATGCGCGACCACGTCGGCGAGGCTGTAGACGCCGTTGGCACCGGCGATCCCGGTGAGATCGATCTTGTCGCCCTGCGCCTGCGAAAAATCGGTGATGAGATCAGCACCGCTCCCGGTGACATAGGCGAAGGTATCGGCGCCGGCACCGCCGGTGAGGGCATCGGTCAGCTTGCCGCCACGGATGACGTCGTTGAAGCCGGATCCAACGACGGCGTTGACGCCGCCGTTGATGGTGTCGTGTCCGACCGAGGAGTCGCCGCTGACAGCTCCGAAAGCAAGATCGACAGTGACGCCTGCGGTCGCATTGTTGAAGAAGATTTGCGTGATGCCATTGCCGGTGATGACGTCGTCGCCGCCCTGGCCCTGGAAGCTGTTGAAGCCGACGAATCCGGTCGCATCGTATGCGTCGGCAAAGTTGCTGCCGGTGGCACTGTTGACGCCTGTGAACGTGTCGTGCCCAACCGAGCCGTCGCCCGTGGCCGAGCCTGCCTTCAAGTTGATCGTCACGCCGCCGGTCGCGTTCCCGTAAAGCAGCCGGGTGCTGCCGTTACCCGTAATGACGTCGTCGCCGCCCTGGCCCTCAAACTGGTTGAAGGTTCCATTGCTGCCGGCGTTGGTGCTGCCGCTGCCGAAGCCCGTCGCGACGTAGGTGTCCGCGAAGATCGTGCCCTGGACGCCCTCGATCGAACGCAGCGTATCGGTCCCGGTGGACGCGTCGCCGGTCACCGTTCCGCTCGCCATGTCCACGCTGATGCCGCCGGTCGTGTAGGTCAGGTTGCTGTATTGGGCAGTGTCGAAGCCGCCGCGGCCGTCGATGAAATCGTTGCCGGCGAGAGCCTGGAACTGCTCGTTGGCACCGCTGCCCGAGAGGGTGTCGGCGAACAGCGAGCCCAGCACCGCGTTGACGCCGGTGAAGGTGTCGGTGCCGACCTGCGCGACGTCGCCGCCGGCCGTGCCATGTGATGTGCCCGCAGCAATGTCGACGGTGACGCCGTCCAGCGCCTGCGTGAACTGCAGCCGCGTGTTGCCGTTACCGGTGATGGTGTCGTCGCCGCCCATGCCTTCGAAATTATTGAAGGTGTTGAACGAGCCGGCGTTGATGCTCGCGCCACTGAATCCGGTCGCGTCGTAACTGTCGACAAAATTGGTGCCGCGCACGGCCTCGACCGAACGCAGCGTGTCCGTGCCGATCGAGGCATCGCCGGTCACGGTACCGGCGGCGAGATTGACCGTGATGCCCGAAATCGTCGCGGAATCCTGGTTGTAGGACGCAAAATCATAGCCGCCGCGACCATCAATCAGGTCGTTGCCGCCGCGCGCGTCGTACTGCTCATAGGTCCCGTTGGCGTTGTCGGTGCCGCGCAGCGTGTCGTCATAGGCCGAGCCGACGATGGCGTTGACGTTGGTAAACGTGTCGTGGCCGACCGAGGCGTCGCCGTCCGCGGTCCCCGCGGCGAGATCCACCGTCACCGCCGCCGTCGCGCTGACATAGGAAATCCGGCCCAGGATCTGTCCAGACGCATTGACCGAGCCGGTGATCGCGTCATTGCCGGCGCCGCCCTCGAACTCGGCGAGGCCAACCGCTGCACCGGGAATCCCGCTCGCACCGGTGAATCCTGTCGCGTTGAACGCATCGGCAAAATTGCTGCCGACGATGCCCTCGACATTGACGAGCATATCCGTTCCGACGCCCGGTCCGAACACCGTGCCCGCGGTCAGATTGACGGTGATGCCCCCGGTCGCATCGCTATAGATGGCGCGATCAAAGCCCTGCCCGCCGTCGAGGAGGTCGCTGCCGCCAAGGCCCTGGAGTCGGTCGTTGCCGTCAAGGCCGCTGATGGTGTCGGCATTGACAGTACCGAGAAGCGTATTCGGATTGTTGTCGCCGACGATGGTCTGACCGATCGTCCCGAACACGAAATCGCTGGCGACGAGGTTGCCCGAAAACACGTTCTGGAGCGTGAGCGTGTCGCCCGGCCCGAAGCTGATGACCGTGTTCGGTCCCATCTGGGTAAGATGGGACTGGAGGTCTGCCAGGCTATAGATGCCGTAGATGCCGGTGAGATCGATCTTGTCGCCCTGGCTGTGGTTGAAATCGCCGACCGTGTCAAAGCCATAGCCGGTCGCGTAGACGAATGTATCACCCCCCAGGCCGCCGCTGAGGAAATCGCTTCCGGCGCGGCCGTCGAGGACGTCGTTGCCGCCGCTGCCGGAGAGACCGTCGTTGCTGGCGGACCCGATAATCGTGTCGTTGAAGTTCGATCCGGCGACGTTGAAAACGCCGCCCGTGATGGTGTCATGGCCGACCGACGCGTCGCCGTCGGCGGTCCCCGCCGTGAGGTTGACGGTCACACTGTTCGTCGCACTACCGTACTGGATCTGCGTGTTGCCGTTGCCGGTAATGACGTCGTTGCCGCCGTTGCCCGAAAACGAATTGAAGGTCCCGTTCAGACCGTTGAATCCGGTCGCGTCGTAGACGTCGGCGAAATTGCTGCCCGAGGCACTATTCACACCGCTGAAGGCGTCGTGGCCGACGGATGCATCCCCGCTGGCCGTGCCGGCGGCGAGGTTGACAGTGACGCCTCCCGTAGCGTTGTTGAACTGGACTTGGGTGTTGCCGTTGCCGGTGATGACGTCGTTGCCGCCCTGCCCCTGGAACGAGTTGAACGTGCCGTTCGGGCTGTTAAAGCCCGCCGCGTTATAGGTGTCGACGAAGTTGCTGCCGGTGGCGCTGTTGACGCCGCTGAACGTGTCGTGCCCGGCCGACGCGTCGCCGGTGGCTGAACCGGTGACCAGATTGATGGTCACGCCGGCTGTCGAATTGCCATAGAGCAGCCGGGTGTTGCCGTTGCCGATGATGGTGTCGTCGCCGCCGAGGCCCTCGAACTGATTGAACGTGCCGTTGTTGCCGAAGTTCGGACCGGTCACGCCGTACATGGTCGCATTGTAGGTATCGGCGAAGCTGGTGCCCTGGACACCTTCAATCGAGCGCAGGGTGTCGTGGCCGCTCGAAGCGTCGCCATCGACGGTGCCGCCGGCCATGTTGACGGTGATGCCGCCGGTCGTGAAGAAGATGTTGTTGTAGGACGAAACGTCGAAGCCGTTGCCGCCATCGATGGAGTCGTCGCCGGCGAGGCCGGTGAAGGTGTCGTTGGTGTTCCCGCCGATCAGGGTGTCGTTGAACATCGACGCCTGGACGGCGTTGACGCCGGTGAAGTGGTCGGTGCCGACGGACGAGTCGCCGGTAGCAATGCCAGTGGTGAAGTTGACAGTAACGCCGGCGGTCGCATTGTTGAATCCGAGCCGTGTGAAGCCATTACCGGTGATGATGTCGTCGCCGCCGTTGCCGGTGAATTCGTTGAACGTGCCGAGCGAGCCGGCATTGACGCTGCCGGCGCCGAATCCGGTGGCATTGTAGGTGTCGGCGAAGTTGGTGCCGCGAACGGCTTCGACTCCGCGGAGCGTATCCGTTCCAATGCTGGAGTCGCCGGTCACGATGCCGGCGGCCATGTTGACGGTGATTCCGCTCGTCGTGGACGGATCCACGTTGTAATCGACGCGATCGAAGCCGCCACGGCCGTCGATGAGATCATTGCCCGCGAAACCCGAGAACACCTCGGCGCTGAAATTCGGGTTGTTGGTGCCCTTGAGCACGTCGTCGAACGCTGAGCCCCAGGCGCCGATGAAGCCGGAGCCGATCAGGGTGTCGTGGCCGACCGACAAATCACCGTCCGCGGTTCCGGCGGAGAGGTCGACCGTTACGGCACCGGTCGCGCTGACATAGGACACGCGGGTGAGCTCGGCGCCCTGGCTGTTGCTGTTGCTGTAGATGACGTCGTCGCCGCCCTTGCCTTCGAACTCGTTGAAGCCGATCGGCGTGCCCGGAACGTTCGAATCGCCGGTGAATCCCCTGGCATCGAGCGTGTCTGCGAAATTGCTGCCGACCACAGCCTCGATGTTGACCAGCGTATCGGTGTCGACGCCCGGCCCGGACACCGTACCCGCGGCAAGATTCGCGGTGATGCCGCCGGTCGCGTCAGTGTAGATCCCGCGGTCAAAACCCTGGCCGCCGTCGAGAAGGTCGTTGCCAGCGCCGCCGGTCAGGTAATCCTTACCCGCACCGCCATAGAGGAAATCGTTGCCGGCACCGCCGCCGATATGGTCGTTGCCGTCGAGGCCGTCGATGGAATCGCTGCCATTGCCGCCGGTGAGCACGTCGTCGCCGAGCGTGCCGAGCTGCGCACCGTCGACGTCGCCGACGACGGCGTTGTCAACTTGATCCTGGAGATGATCGACAAAGGTGCTTTGCAGATCGGCGACCTGCGCGGCATTGTTGAAGTCCGTGCTTGCCAACTGGTCCGCGGCCGCGCCCTGCGCGACCTGACCGGCCTGGGCCAGTTCGGTGAGGTCGGTTGCAGACTGGATGCTGCCGTTTGCTGCCGCGACGACGTCGACGACCGTCGAGATGGCGGCTGCGCTGACGCCGGAGCCTGCGACAACGCTGTGCACGGTATCGGCCGAGCTCAGATCGAAGGCTGGCGTATGGACCGGATCGGCCTGAGCCGCCGTGATGGCGTCCGCGATCGCCGTCATGACCGTGTCGGGCGAACCGCCGACCGCGGATACCTGCGTGACCGTGCTCTGGACCTGGATCGCGGCCGACAGGACCGCCGTCGCCGCGGCGATGTCGTCCGGATCGGTTCCGTTGACGACGGCCGCGACCGGATCGAAGGTCTTCAGGTCGATCGTGGAGTCCAGACCGAACGCGGTCTTGACCGCGATCTCCGCGTCCGCCGCGCTCAGCGGCGTGGGGTCGCTCGCGGTCGAATCCACCAGCGCCGAGATCAGCGTGGTGAGCGGCGTGATGACGGTCGATCCGGCGGGGGCTTTCAGCACGCCGGTCACCGCAAGCCCGGTCGATACGTCCGTGCCGCCGATGCTGACGAGCGTACCGCTGCCGCCGACGAGCGCAAAGCTTCCGTCCGCGTTGGTAGTCGTGTGGGCTTCGCCCGCGTCGAACTGGCCGTTGTAGTTCGCGTCGGCAAATACGGTGGCGCCGGCGATGTAGCCGTCGATCTCCTGGCCGGTGATGACGGGCACGGTCGCGCTCGCCAATACGTCCACGGATATGTCGGTCACCGGGCTGCTTGCCTGATGGACGCCATCATTCGAGATTGCACTGACGTGAAGCGTGAGCAGGCCGGGCAGAACGGCAGGGTCCGGAATCAGCGCGAGGTCGCTGTGCTGCAGATCGGCGGCCGACAGCCCCCATACGCCTTCGTCGATCGCGGCCCCGTAGTTCAGTGTGAAACCGGACGGCAGGCCGGTGATCTTCACGAGCAACGTACTGCTGGTGTCGATCAGGGCGGCGGAGATCGACAGCGGAATGAGAGTATCGCTGGCGCCGGACGTATGGTCGACGACAGACAGGCTCGGCGCATCCTGCGCGCCGTGGATCGTGAAGCTGATGTCCTTGGAGGTACCGTCGACGGACTTGACGGTGAAGGTCTCCACCTTGGTGTCGGTGGCGCTGAGATATTGGGTAGCTGCGTTGTCGACGGAATAGGTATAGTGACCATCCGCGGCCAGCGTCAGCGAACCAAGCGTGCCATTCGCTGGCTGCACCGTGGTCTGGAACGCGCTCTGGTTTTGGTCGGGATCGTTGATCGACAACACGCCCGAAGCGGTCAGGCTGCCGTCTTCCGTGACGTCGTGCTGGGCGGGATCTCCGATCGTTGCGGCATCATTCACGCCGTGGATGGTGAACGTCACGTCCTTGGTCGTGCCGTCCTTGGCCTTGACCGTGAAGGTCTCGTTGCGGGTCTCGCCGGCGCCGAGATATTGGACGAGGCTGTTATCGACAGAATAGGTGTAGGCGCCGCCGGCCGTGATCGTCAGCGTCCCGAGATTGCCAGGCGCCGACACGACACCGGTCTGGAACGAGTTCTGGTTCTGGTCGGCATCGTTGATCGACAGCACGCCGGACGCGGCCATGTTGCCGTCTTCCGTGACGTCATGCTGGGCGGGATCGGCGATATCAGCGGCGTCGTTCACGCCGTGGATGGTGAACGTGACGTCCTTGGTCGTATCGTCCTTGGCCTTGATCGTGAAGGTCTCGTTGCGGGTCTCGCCATCGCCGAGATATTGGACGAGGCCATTGTCGACGGAATAGGAGTAGGCGCCGCCAGCCGTGATCGTCAGCGTCCCGAGATTCCCAGGCGCCGACACGATACCGGTCTGGAACGAGTTTTGGTTCTGGTCGACGTCGTTGATCGACAGCGTTCCCGACGCCGTCAGATTGCCGTCCTCGGTGACGTCGTGCTGGGCCGGATTTCCGATCGCCGCCGCGTCGTTGACACCCGTGATGTTCACCACGATATCATGCGTGGCGGAGCCGTCGGCCGACGCGACTGTCAAGGTATCGGTGACATTCTGACCCGCGATGAGCGAATCCGACTTCGCGGGATCGAGCGTATAGGTCCAGGCGCCGGACGTTGGATCGAAGGTGAAATTGCCATAGGTGCCGGCCAGTGAAGCCGGGGTAGCGAAGTGGTTCTGGCCGGTGTCGACGTCATGGACCACAAGCTGGCCCGATGCGCTGGGATCTCCGCCAACGGCGTTGGCAACGCCACCGGCCTCAGTTACCGCGGTATCCTGGCTGCCCGACACCGTGATCGCGGCCGGGTCATTGCTGCCGGTAATCGTAACCTTGAGCGTCGACGAACCCGTCCCACCGTTGTTGTCGGCATTGGTGTAGGTGAACTGGTCCGTCACCTGCTGGCCTGCGGCGAGTGCTTGAACCGATGCGCTGGAATTGTTGAGCGTATAGGTGTAAGCGCCGGTCGCCTTGGTGACGACCAACGTTCCATAGGCGGTGACGACGGTGATCGTTGTGCCGTTGTCCGTGCCTCCCGCCACAGCCGATACGGTGTGGGTATCGCCGGCATCGGCGTCTGTGTCGTTTGCGAGCAGGTTACCGCTCGCAGCCGTAGTCACGTCTTCCGCGACGGAGGCGAGATCCGCGACGGCGACCGGCGCATGATTCGTCGCCCCTTCGATGACAACCTCGACCTTCTCGATCGAGACGATGGAAAGGTTGACGCTCGTGAACGCGTAGTCCGCGCTGCCGTGGCGCGCGATGAGTGCTTGGATCGCCGCAAGGTCGGATCGGAATGAAGTCGAGTTCGCGAACGCTTGCGTAACGACCAGGCGGAGCGTGTCCTGTCCCTTGCCGCCGTCATAGATGTCGACGGAGCCAACGTTGTCTGAAACGCGGTAGATCAGAATATCGTTGCCATTTTCGCCGCTGACAATGTCGGTACCCGCGCCGCCGTCGATGATGTCATCGCCGTTTCCGCCACAGATCAGGTCGTTGCCGGTTCCACCAAGGAGGGTATCGTTGCCATTGCCGCCGAGGATGATGTCGTTGCCGGCGCCGCCGTCGACGGTGTCGTTGCCATTGCCGGCGTCGACGAAGTCGTTGCCCGCACCGGCGTTTATGCTGTCGTTGCCATTGCCACCCAGAACGAGGTCATTGCCTGCCCCGGCGTTGACGGCGTCGTCGCCATTCATTGCGTTGATTGCGTCAGCCGAGTTGGTGCCGGCGATCTGATCGTTTCCGTTGGTGCCGTTGATGATCATGGCGGTTCATCTCTCTTGATGGGCAGCAGGCATGGCTCGCGAGCGCGCGTGAGCGGCTCGCGTGGTGCGGATGGTGAAATCTTCAGTCGAATGCGGAATGCGATTTGGACGCGACGCGTAACGTCGTGCGGTCGCTCATGGAGAGCCCCTCCCTCAACGTATCGATTTTACGAGATCGCCGTCAGCCCAACGGCGTGAGTTTGAAATGAAGTGGTCTTGTTATTGTTGCGCCTGCCTGCGTTGCGAAGCGCCGTCCAAATGCGTCGAAATCAATATTGCTAGCGGTCGAAAAAACTTTTCTGACAATTGCAAATTGTTTCCACAGTTTGATCGACTGCGTCAAGACACCACAGTGGCTAACCTTAAGGACCATGTGAATTGCACGCTGCACTGCGAAGATCGCGCGGATGGAAGCGTGCGGAATCCCAGCGATGGCGCGTTTCTTCGCCACACAATAATCGGTGCCGTGACGAATTGCGGCTAAATACAAGGCCGGACGAATCGCGCGGATGTGCAAGCGCGGCGCAACACGCACGCCTCGCCGAAGCTGCGCAGGAAGAGATTTGCTACCGTTGGCTGCCCGGGCAGGTACATCTTCAGGCGAGCCGCACGCCTTCACCGGACTGCGTCATCTCGCCGCACCCGGCACGGCGCGTATTAACCTTCCGGACCAAGGACTTGGCCGCGGCCGCCCGAATTGGCTGCGTTAGCCCGGCCCGTCGGTTCCGACCGCGATCCGGTAGGCGAGCTGCGTATCCTCACCCGGCTCGATCTGCATCAAGCCGGGCTTGTCGGCAAACGCGCCGCCGAAAGCCAGGGGACTTGCATAGCCGCGCCACGGCTCAATGCACAGGAACGGCGCACCAGACGGCTTTGACCAGACACCGAGTTCGCGAAAGCCGGTCCAAGACATCTCGACCCATGGTCCCTGCCCGGCCGCGTAGCGCACGGAAGCACTGTCGATGGCATCGAAAATGATGGCGTCGTCCGCAAACAGGCTTTCGGACAGACGAAACACCTTGCCGCGAACCGGCGTCGGCTCCGCCGCCGCGCGCATCAGCCCGGCGTCCAGACGACGGACGGGATGCGCCTCATCGCGTGCGAAGGTCAGGGCGTAGTCCTCCTTGCGCAGACCGGGTTGTAGCGGCCAGTTGAACGCAGGATGGCCGCCAAGCGAAGCCGGCAATATCTCATCGCCCGTGTTGACGATCGCAAAGGCGACGTCGAGGCCGGCAGCATCGAGGCTGTACATCACCATCAGGCGAAACGCGAACGGATATTTTTCGCGCGTCGCATCGCTATCGCTCAGCACCAGCGCGCAACGCGTCGCACTCCGCTCGAGCCAGGCAAAGCGCATGTCGCGAGCAAAGCCGTGCTGCGTCATCCGATAGGTCTGGCCGCGATGGTGCAGCTCGTCGTTCGTCAGGCGGCCGACGATCGGAAACAGCAGCGGCGCATGCCGCGGCCATGCGGCGCCCGCCTGCCAGATAAATTCGACGCCCGAATCGTTTTCGAGCGAGCAAAGCTCGGCACCGGCGGCCTTGACGATTGCAGTGAGGCCAGCACTGCGCAGAACATGAGTGTCTTCACGCATGCGAAGCGCCCCTGCCCTCGATCTTGTGATCGCCGTTCGCAAGGCAAGCACCGCACGCCGATCCGGCATGGTTTGCGTCAATTGTGACGATATGCATGACAAAACCTCGTTGCGTTGGCGATCGCCGTTCCCTGGAACATCTTCGTTAGAGCATTTCGCGATCCGCGCACATGCCTAAGATGAGAGCATCTCGCCGGCCCTGCGCGCAAATCCTGTGCGCGCTCTCACATCTACGCGCGATCATGAGCTCTCGGTTCCACTCCGGCAATGATACGACGTGCGGCGCGCGTCATACTTCCGTGCCGAATGACTGTTCTTTGGGAGTTCATCCGCTAATCCGATCCATACAATTACGATATCATGACACTCAGTTCTCACCGAGCTACCGGCCGAAATGGCGAAACCAAGTTCTTCATCAATGGCCGCTTTCTTTCGCACAAGATCACGGGCGTTGAGCGCTATGCCGCCGAAATCGTCCGCGCTATCGATGGTCTGCTCGCGAAAGACCAGCTTCCTGCCCCGCTGAGCGCCGCGACATGGCATCTGCTGGCGCCGCCCAATGCGAGCGAGACGATCGCGCTCGAGCGCATCAAGGTTCGCAAGATCGGACGTTTGAGCGGCCATGCGTGGGACCAGATTGACCTTGCCCGCGCCGCCGCCAGCGGACGCCTGATCAGCCTCGCCAATTCAGGCCCGGTGCTGCATTCCGATCAAATCGTCGTCATCCATGACGCGCAGGTGTTCCGCCGTCCAGACTTCTTCAGTTGGCGCTACGCCGCCGCGCACCACTCCCTAGGCCGCCTGCTTGCGCGTCGCGCGACGATTGCCACAGTCTCGGACTTTTCGCGCCGGGAGCTTTCCGAGGTGCTCGACCTGTCCGCTTCCGCGATCCCCGTGTTTCCGAACAGCGCCGAGCATTTCGCAGCAACCTTGCCCGATTTCAACGTGCTCGACCGGTTTGGAATCAAACCCGGCCGGTTCTTTCTGTCCGTCGGCTCTGTAAAGAAGAACAAGAACATATCGGTCGCGATCAGAGCGGCTCAGTTGCTCGAACGCCCGGATGTTCCGCTGGTGGTGGTCGGCGACTACAACAACAAGGTCTTCCAGACCGGATTGGACGCCGACAACGCAGGGGTGATTCTGGCCGGCCGACTCAGCGATGGCGAGATCGCCGCCCTCTACGCGCGAGCGCTGGCATTCGTGTTCCCCTCTCTTTATGAAGGCTTCGGCGTGCCCCCGCTCGAAGCGATGCTGTTCGGTTGTCCGGTCATCGCGTCGACGGCCGCCGCGGTCAAGGAAACCTGCGGCGAGGCTGCTGCCTATTTCGACGCCACCGACGCCGATGCATTGTGCCGGCGTATGCTCGAAAGACTCGAGGCCGGTTCGCTGTCGGACGACGAGCGCGCCAAACAGCAAAATCGGATCGCGATGTTCTCCTGGCAAAAGTCTGCGCATGCATTGCTTCAATTTTTAGCGCAGCCAAGGTCGCACTGAAGAAGGCCGCACTGAATAGCGCGATCCGCGCTGGATCGAACGACGGAACTCACACTTTGAGGCAAGCGACAGCAACGCACCCGACACGATCTTTGTTCCATCGCACTGATGATTTTTTTCGGTCGCGATGAATGCGAAGGCGATGGCGCAACAACACCACACCGCCGCCCAAATATCGCTACGTATTGGAATGATCGTGGCACGACGCTCGAGACGAACGACGGGACTGCGCGATGTCAGATTCTTCACGACAGACGATCAAGGTGCTGCATGTCGCGGAAACGATTCGCGGCGGAATCGCGAGCTACTTGAACGATCTGCATGCGCAGCAGGAAGCGAGCTTCGGACACGGCAACGTTCACTATGTGGTGCCATCCGATCATCGCCACGACCTCGTCGGAATCGACGACAGCCAGATCACGCTGTTCGACCGCGCCGGCCGCAGCGTTTCCGGCTTGTTCCAGATGCTGCGCTCCAGCCTGCAAGCCATTGATGCCTTCAGGCCTGACGTCGTCCATCTGCATTCGTCCTTTGCCGGACTCGTCCTTCGCCCTGCGCTCGCTGCGCGATCGGGCGGACCGCGCGTCATCTATTGTCCGCATGGCTGGGCTTTTTCCCGCGAGACCGGCCGGCTCAGCCATCGCGTGACGAAGGCTGCGGAGAACATCCTTGCGCGCACCACCGATCGCATCATCTGCATCTCCGGAGACGAGTTCAATGAAGCAGTACGCGCGGGACTTTCGCCGGACCGCCTGACGCTCGTCCACAACGGGATCTCCAAGAACCGCCCGTTGCCGCAGTCGATCTCGACGAGCTGGCCGTCGAAGAAGCTGAAGGTGCTGTTCGTCGGCCGCCTCGACCGGCAGAAGGGCTTTGACCTTCTGATCGAAGCGGCGCGATCGCTCGAAGACATCATTGACGTCCGCATCGTCGGCGCGTCCGTGGTCAACAAATCTGAGGGGCTCGCGCATCCGTCCAACGTGACGATGCTCGGCTGGCTGGACCGGGAGCAGATCGAATCCCATCTTGAGGCTGCCGACGTCGTCGTCATCCCGTCGCGATGGGAGGCATTCGGTCTCGTCGCCCTGGAAGCCATGCGCGCGGCCAAGCCCATCCTCGCGTTCCGCATCGGCGCCCTGCCGGAAATCGTCGTCGATGGCGTCACCGGCGTGCTGTGCGCGCCGGTTTCCGCGCAGCAGCTCGTGCTCGGCTTCCTGCGCGTGCTCGACCTCGACCTGAAAGTGCTGGGACAGCGGGGCTACGATCGCTTCAAGCAGTTCTATGACATCCAGAAGACGCACCGCCGGCTCCAGCAGGTCTACATCGAAGTGCTGAGCACCGGTCAGCCGCGTCCGCAGGAGCAGGTGCAACTGCAGTCGGATCTTTCGAAGACATTCTGATCGTGCGAGCACTGATGCGCCCAAGGCGCGAGCAAGAGGAATCGTGATCGAGACCATGGCAAGCCGCAGCACCTTGCGCAGCGACATCTTCCTTCTCGTTGCGGGACTTGTCGCAGCCGGCCTGCCGTCAGCGCCGTCGTACGGCCAGCAGGCGCAACCGCTCGAGAAGCGGTTCATGCTGGGCGTCGGCACACATCAGGGGCTTGGCGGGCCAGTCAGCTCGCGCGGCTACGTGCCTGCGGCGAACATCAACCAGATCAAGCAGCTGGGCTTGAACGCATTCCGCGACGACTTCCCCTGGTCCGATTTCGAATCGCCGGGCCGTCGGATGGGTTTCACGGCGAAGCTGGGGAGGCTGGAAGAGCAGGTCAAGTCCGGCGTCGCGCGGCCGCTGCTCATCCTCGCCTTCGGTCATCACCTCGTTCCGAACTCGATGCCGCCGACGACCGATGAGGCACGACAGCGGTTCGCCGACTACGCAGCCGCGGCCGCGCAGAGCGTGGCGCCACAGCACCCCGTTCTCGAGCTCTGGAACGAGTGGAACATGGCGGCAAAGAAGGACCCGGCGTTCTCCGTCGAGAACTACGCGGCGCTCGCCAGAGTGACGCAGCCAGCGTTGAAGCGCGCCGCGCCGAATACGCCCTTCGTCGTCGGCGCCATTGGCGACGATCCCGGTTGGACATGGACCGAGCGCATGTTGCAGACGGGCATCCTGCAATATGCAGACGGCATCTCGGTTCATCTGTACAATTTCTGCATGGCGCCGGCCAAGCGCAGCTCGACGGAGATCATCGACAGGCTGACGGCGTTTCACCGGCTCGTGGCCCAAGCCAGCGGCAATCCGGACTTTCCGGTCTATGTGACCGAGACGGGCTGGACGACGGCAACGAACAAATGCGGCGTCAGCGAGCAGATGCAGGCGGACAACACGGCGCAGCTGATCCTGTGGGCCTCGACCGCCGCGCGCTGGCTCAAGGGGATGTCGCTCTATGAGCTCAAGGACAGCGGCAAGAATCCGGCGGAGCTGGAAGATAATTTCGGACTGTTCCGCTTCGACAATTCTCCGAAGCCCGTGGCCTGCGCGGTTCGCGGCGCCTGGGCATTCGTTCGCTCCAGCCTGAGCGCGGAACGCAAGAGCCTCTCGGGCGGCCTCGTCGCGATCAGGACCTCGTCCCCCGAGGGCGGAAAAGCCGCGATCTGGTCCGAGGATCCGAACGCCCGCTATCAGGTCCGGCTGCGCAACGAGGCGCCGAACGCAACATTCGCAAATCCCTGCGATGCGTCGGCACGGTCCGCATCTGACGTCTGGATGCCGGTATCGAGCACGCCGCTTCTCATCAGCGCGGGCGGAAGCGCCGTCCCGGAACTCGACGTGAGACAGGCGAGGTAGACCCACATGATGCGAATTGACATCGATGCCAGGCACCGGTTGCGTGAAGCGGATGCAGCAATTCCACCAAAGAGTCCAATGAGATGAAGATCCTTCTGACCTCCTCGCTCTATCCGACTACTGCCTCGCCCAAGGTAGTCGGCGGAGCGGAGATCTTCGCGCGCCGGTTCGCCGAAAGCCTGGTCGAGCGCGGCGACGAGGTGGAGGTGATCCGGGCGGCATCCTTCCCCGATCAGCCGCGCGAGAGATGCGACGGCGTCGACGTCTATTCGGCGCCGGTGCAGAACATCTACCTGCCGTTCGCCGAGCAGAAGAACGTGGCGCTGCGAAGCATCTGGCACGCGATCGAAGACTGGCAGATCTGGGCGCCGATGATCGCGGAGCGGATACGCGCCTTCAAGCCGGACGTGCTGCATTCCAACAACCTGTCCGGGCTGACCACGGCGATCTGGCGCGTCGCCGCGCAACTCGGCGTTCCCGTCCTCCATACGATCCACGACTACTATCTCACATGCCCGCGCTGCTCGCGCTTCACGAACGGGCACTCCTGCGCAACGACTTGCACCAGCTGCTCGCTTCTGACTTATCACCGCAGGCGCGCGACACATTGGCTCAGCGCCGTGGTGGGCGTCAGTGAACGCGTGCTGTCGATCCATACCGACCTCGGCCTGTTCGCGGACACGCCGATCCGTACCGTCATCCATAATGCCTCGACCGCGCCGCCGAGCGCGCCCTTTCTCCGTCCGCTCTGCACGAGCGAGGTGACATTCGGGTTCATCGGCCGGCTAACGGAAGAAAAAGGCATCGACAATCTAATGAAGGCGCTGGCGATGCTGCCGCGCGAGCGCTTCAAGACGCTGATCGCCGGCCGCGTCAGCCCGCAGGAGCAGCAGCGCCTCAAGAAGCTCGCGCTCGATGCACGCGTGGAATTCATGGGATTCGTCTCGCCCGACGACTTCTACAGGGCAATCGACGTCGTGATCGCACCGTCGATCTGGCACGACCCCGGCCCGCTCGTCGTCGCGGACGCCAAAGCCGCCGGCCGGCCGCTGCTCGGCACGCGGTTCGGCGGCATGCCGGAGGCGATCGAGGACGGCGTGACCGGCTGGCTGACGGAGGCCGATCCGGACTCGCTCGCCAAGAGCATGCTCAGCGTCGCGGCCGATCCGCACAAGATCCAGGAGATCAGCGAGCGGCTCGTCCGCGACACCAGGAAGTGGGTATTTTCAGACGTCGTGTCCGCCTATCGCGGTCTGTACGAGCAATTGCGCGAGCGACGGATGACGCAGCTGCACGCGGCCGCGGCGGGACCGCCGAAGGGACCAGCCATCACCGGCAAGAGTGGCTTCCTTTCGAGATGATCCGCCTGTTTGCGATCGCAGGATACGTCTATCAGAGCGCCGCTGCGGTCGTCCTCATCTTCGCGACCAGCCATCTGCTGGCCGCGGCCGACTACACCAACCTTTCGCTGGCGCTGGCATCGAGCCAGTTGCTCTGCGTGCTGATGTTCGAATGGCTTCAGCTGGCCGGCCTGCGTTTCCTCGCGGCAGCCAAGCCAAGTGATGCGGCGCGATTGAGATGGTCGCTGTTCGCCGCCGCGAGCCTGAGCGGGGTCGCGCTCGTCGCGATCGGCGCAAGCGCATCCCTTCTGAGCAAGCTCCCGGCCGGCGTCATCGCACTCGGGTTGACGGTCGCTGTGCTCCAGGGCGTGACGGATCTGTATTTCCTGACCGTGCGCCTGTCCGACCGGCTGGGCATGGCATCCTTGCTTCTCGCGCTGCGGGCGACCGCGCTGTTGGCAGGCGCAACGATCGGCGCGGGCGGCACAGGGACGGCGGAGGCCGCATTGCTCGGCGTTGCCTCCGGCCACGTGACTGGGCTTGCCGCAGCGCTGGTCGCCTGTCGCATGCCGCTGCGTCCCGCGCCGTTGCGGATCATGCTGGCCGACTGGGCCGAGTTCTGTCGGTACGGCATGCTGGCGGCGGGTGCTTCAGTCATTCACCTGTCGGTTCCGGTTCTGCTCCGCTTCATCGTGATCGGCCGCCTCGGCACCAGCGGCGCAAGCGCCGGTTTCTCGCTCGCGCTCGACCTGCTGCAACGTCCGTTCTGGGTGCTCAATGCCGCGATCCACACCGTCAGCTATCCCGACGTGGTCAACGACTTCGAGCACGGCAGCCGCGCGAAGGCGGCACGTTCGACCGGGCGGATGTTCGAGTTCATGATCTGCACCACCGTCGTGCTGCTCGGCGGGCTGATCGGCTTCATTCCGGATGCGGCGCGCATCCTGGTGCCACACGAAAGCCTCGACGGCTTCCTGGCAGCAGCGCCGATGGCGGCATTGCTGTATTTCCTGCACACGCATCTCCAGGCAACGGTCGCGGTCGTCCCGCACCTCGAGAAACTTGCGACCCGGCTGGTCATCGTGGCCGCGGGCCAGCTCACCATCGTTGCGCTAACTTCCGCGATCGCGGTTGCCGCCGGCCTGTCGCCGGGCGGTGCGCTGGCCGCCGCCTCGGTGACGACCGCCATCGCAGCCCTGCTCGCGCTTGGCCCGACCATCCGGTTCGGCGCGGTATTGCGCTGGTCGCTGGTGAATGAAGCTGTCGTGGCCGCAGTACTGATCGGATCGCTCGCGGCCTTGCCGACGCAGCCATCGGCATGGCTCGCGAGCAAGGTCCTGCTTGCGGCCATCCTGACCACACTCGTCGCCTGGCGCGGAGACTTCCTGATGATGGGACGCGCGCGCCGATCGCCGATGGGCGCAGGCAAGCCCGGCGACATAATCGAGGCGATCGAGCGATAGTCGCAAGGACATTGGCGGCGCCCGCTGCGACCACAGTTCCACGCCGAAAACGCCCTCGCCATCATTCCAGACATCGTCGAATCGAGCGCGCATGTTGAGCCGCTCGCACATCCGCAGATTCCCCGAAGTGGGTCCACGGTCATCGATTGCGGATGGCGCATATCGATGCAGCACATGTTCGCAATCGCATCTCGTCACGACGACGCGCGCGCACACTTGAATCAAAGATGAGCAACATGCGCGAAGATTCAGCAGCGCAATGTCGTGGAAATCTTGAAAGCGCCTTTCTCGCGCCATGCTGCACCGACATCACTGGTCTTCTTTGCAGACAAGCGAGCTGCTCTGTTCCTGCGACGGAACTTTGAATTGCACGCGTCGTCTGACTCAACTTTTATCTGAAATTCACACTCGAAGTAGAGAGTTCGTCGCTAACCCGTGCGAGCAGTTTCGCTCGCCTCCAAACTAGAGTGTGCAATGTCGACAGATCAGACCGTCCTCTCCGCAAACAGCTTCGTGAATTCGATCGGCGTCAACACGCACGCCGGTTTTGGTTGGACCGACTACAACAATCTCGCGCTGATGGTCGACGACCTGGAGTATCTCGGCGTCACGCATCTGCGCGATTCGATGGCGACCAATCCGGCCGCGCAGCCCGTCGTCGATGGTCTGGCTGCCGCCGGCTACAAGTTCGACTTTCTGGTATCCTCGGCCCTGCCTTCGCAAGGGACGGCCGGACTTCAGAACTATATCGTGTCCCTCGACAAGTTCCTGGCGAGCCACCCCGGCAGCATCACTGCCATCGAGGGGCTCAACGAAGCCAACCACCAGCCCTTCAACTACAACGGCAGCTCGAGCCTGCACGCTGCCGCCCAGTTCCAGGGCGCGCTGTACCAGGCGGTGAACGCCAACGCCTCGCTCGCCAGCATCCCCGTCTACAACCTGTCGCTCGCATACAATGATCCGCAGGGCTACCACCAGCTCGGCGACATGTCGGGCTCGGTCGACTTCACCAACGCGCACGCTTATGTCAGCACCGGTTCCACGCCGGAAAGCTCGCTGGCCGCAACGCTGAGCGCAGTGCAATCCGCAGCTTCGGGCAAGCCGGTCGTGATCACCGAGACCGGCTACACGACCCAGGCCAACACGCAATATCTCGGCGTCAACGAGACCGTCCAGGCGAAGTCGGTCCTGAACACGCTGGTCGATTCCTACAAGGCGGGGGTGAGCGCGACATATCTCTATGAGATGTTCGATCGCGACTCCTCGGCCGGCAACACCAATCCCGAGGCCAAGTTCGGGCTGTTCCATTCCGATGGTACGCCGAAACTCGCCGCGACCGCGATTCACAACCTGACGACCATTCTCGCCGATGACGGCAAGGGAACCAGCCAGCCAACGACGCCCTTGGGTTATAGCCTCAGCAATATGCCGGACTCCGGCAACAGCATGGTGCTCGGCAAGAGCAACGGCACCTATGATCTCCTGGTCTGGGCTGAGCCCGAGCTCTGGAAGGACTCAACCGACACCGAGATCTCCAATCCAACGCAGAACGTCACGGTCGATCTCGGCGGCGTGCACCACTCCGTGAAGGTCTACGACACCTTGAGCGGTACTGCGCCGATCGCGACCTACACCGATGTCAGCACGATCATCGTTCCGGTGAGCGATCACCCGCTCGTCATCGAAATCGACGCGCCCGCGACCACGACGCCGCCACCGAGCACACCGTCCCACATCAGCGGTACCGCCGCCGAGATCGTGCCGCAACTGTCCGATCTCAATGCGTCGGGCACGCTGCAATCGATCACGCTGACGGACAGCCACGTCCTGCCGGTCGCATCGAAGGCGACCATGGACTACATTATTTCGCACTATGGCAGTGCGCTGTCCAAGATCCAGGGCGGCTATTCGTTCTCGGTGACGAACTCCGCACCGGCCTGGACCAGCACCTTGACCTACAACGCGAGCGGGAAACTGCTGTCGACGTCGAATACGGGCCTGGACGGTTCCGGACGCCCGGTCTCGACCACGATCGTCTATGCGGACGGTTCCAAGGATGCGATTGGCTATAGCGCCGGCGTGAAGACCAGCTTCATCCATCTCGCCACCGACGGGACCAGGACCACCGACAGGTACGACACCTCCGGCACCCTCCTCAGCGAGGTCGTGCAGAAGCCGACCGGATATTATTCCACCACCATCTATACGAACGGTGTCAAGACCGCGGCCTATGTGCTGAACGCCGACCACACGCAGGACAACTACACCTACAACATCACGGGCCGAAGCTACACCACCCAGGTCCAGCACCTCGACACCACGGGCAAGGTCACCTCCGTGGTGCGCAGCCATGCCGACGGCTCGCTCGACTCGACGCAGGTCTACAACAGCGACGGCAGCAGCACGATCACCACCTACAGCGCCACCGGCGTCAAGCTGGTCCAGACCGACTACCACACCGACCACAGCAAGGACGTCTGGACCTACAACATCACCGGTCAGAACTACACCACCGAGCACGACATCTACGACGCCACCGGCTTCCTCACCACCCTGGTGCGCCGCCACGCCGACGGCAGCCTGGCGTTCAAGCTGGTGCAGAGCGCCGACGGAACCAAGACCACCGACTGGTACGACGCATCGGGTAATCTCACCAGCGAGGTCATCCAGAAGGCCGACGGCTTCAATTCGACGACGCTCTACAGCAATGGCCTGAAAACCAAGGCCTACGTCAAATATGCCGACGGCAGCCAGGACAATTACAGCTATGGCGTCACCGGCCAGAGCTACGTCACGCTGATCCAGCATGTGGACCCGTCCGGCAAGGTGACGGCCGTGACCCGCAAGCACGCCGATGGAACGCTAGACTATACCCAGGTCATCAATAGCGACGGCAGCAGCGTCGTCACCAACTACGATGCCGCCGGCAACAAGATCAAGGAAACCGACTATCACGCCGATAGCAGCAAGGACGTCTGGCTCTACAACATCACAGGACAGAACTATACGAACGAGCACGACATCTACGACGCCACCGGATTCCTCACCACGCTGGTGCGCCGTCACGCCGACGGCAGCCTGGCGTTCAAGCTGGTGCAGAGTGCCGACGGAACCAAGACCACCGACTGGTACGATGCCACGGGCCATCTCACCAGCGAGGTCCTGCAGAAGCCGAACGGCTACAACTCCACGACGGTGTACAGCAACGGCGTGAAGACCGCCGCCTACATCACCAACGCCGACCAGAGCCACGACAACTACAGCTACAACATCACCGGTCAGAGCTACACCACGCAGCATCAGCACCTGGATGCGTCCGGCAACGTCACGGAGATGGACCGCACCCACGCCGACGGGACGCTGGACTACAGCATGATCGTTCATACCGACGGCAGCAGCGTGGTCAGCACCTACAATGCCAGCGGCGTCAAGATGACGGAGACCGACAAGCACGCCGACGGCTCGAAGGACGTCTTCCTCTACAACATCGTCGGACAAAACTACACCACGGAGCATGACAGCTACGATTCGACCGGCTTTCTCACCAATATCGCGCGAACCCATGCCGATGGCAGCCTGGCCTTCACGCTCGCGCAGACCAGCGATGGCACCAAGACGACGGACTGGTACGACGCCACGGGCCATCTCACCAGCGAAGCAGTGCAGAAGGCGGACGGCTATCATTCCACGACGGTGTACAGCAACGGCGTGAAAACCGCGGCCTACATCACCAACGCCGACGGCACCTCCGACAACTGGAGCTACAACATCACTGGACAGAGCTACACCACCCAGCACCAGCATCTCGACGCGTCCGGGCAAATCGTGGAGATCACCCGGACCCATGCCGACGGCACCCTGGACTACACCCAGGTTGTCCACGACGACGGCAGCAAGCTGACCGACATTTATAACGGCAGCGGCTCCAAGACCCAGGAGATCGCCAACAATGTCGATGGCTCGAAGGACGTGTTCCTGTTCAACTTCAACGGACAGGCCGGCACCACGCAGCACGAGCACTACAACGCCGCCAACGCGCTGCAATTCTTCGACGACACCAAGGCCGACGGTACCCACAATGTCACGGCGGTCGCTGCCGGCGTGACGATCGGGGGCGGCAACGGCAACGACCTGTTCTCGACCGCGCCAAGCTCGACGACGGTCGCCTACGATCACGGCCACGACCAGATCGTCAACTTCCAGGCCGGCGATGCCACAAACCATGACACGATCCAGATCTTGAAGGTGCTGGTGGCCGACTACAGCCACCTCCAGGTCGCACAATCCGGTGCGGACGCGATCGTGACGATCTCGGCGAACGACACGATCACGCTGAAGAACATCAACGCAGCCAGCCTCACGAGCCACGACTTCATGTTCGTGTAGGAGCGGCGGAGCAACCGCAGACGTGCATCACTACTAAGAGTGGGGTCGGGACCGGCGCGTCCCGGCCCCGCTCAATTTTCAGGCGTCTGCCTCCTCGCGTGGCGTCACGCACAGCAGGCGCGAATTGTTCCAAACCTCGATGGGTCGCGACGCGACGCCATGTTGCGAACTTGCGTCACAATTTGGCTCTAGAAGTCCACGACGCCCGCAACGAACTTGAAGCCCGACATGCAAGCAAATGAATCTCGACGTTTTGTCGTTCTCGATTTCTATCGGTTCGTCGCAGCACTCGGCGTCTTCATCTTTCACCTGAAGAACATCGACAAGGGCATCTCGCCAGCATGGAACGGCTCGTACGGCCTGTTCGTCGACATGTTCTTCATCCTGTCCGGCTTTGTGATCTCCTATTCGTATCCGGCGAGTTCGACCGGGATGCGGTCCTATCTGCGCTTTCTGGTCCGCCGAATCGCGCGAATCTATCCGCTCCACCTCCTCACCCTGCTGGCCTTCGTCGCGCTCGCATGGGTCGGAGTCGCCGGCCCGACTTCGCATACGAGCTTCCTGGACTTCATTCACAATGTGTTCCTCGTCCAGGCCTGGGGCGTGACCGACCACTTGAGCTTCAACTCGCCTTCCTGGTCGATCAGCGCGGAACTGTTCTGCTATTTGCTGTTCCCGCTCCTGATGATTCTGGCGACGAACGTCTCTCCGCTGATGCTCGCGATCATCGTTGCCGTGTCCTACGCCGTTCTTGCCCACGGCCATCTGCCGATCTGGCAGGAGCGCTCGGAGATGTATGGCGCGAACTTCGACTATGGCATGCTGCGGGCGTTGCCGAGCTTCCTGAACGGCATCCTGCTGGCGATCCTGTTCAAACTGTCCGGAAAGTATCGCAGCAAACCGCTCGCGATCGTCGGACTTGCCGTCTTCGCAACGTCCGTTCTGATCCTCAACGTCTTCGCCAAGCCGGATCTGGCAATCATTCTCTTTTCGCTTGCCATCCTGCTCACCGCCATCGGCGAGAGTGCGTTCAAGATGTTTCCGGGCACCGTCTGGCTCGGCCGCCTCGGCAACACCTCCTACGCAATTTACATGCTGCACGAGCTGCTGCTGATCCTGGTGTTCAAGCCGGCCTGGAACGGGCTCGAACTTCAGCCGGAGGCTTTCCCGATCTTCGCCGTGGCCTGCTGCGTCGTCCTGACGATCGCCGCCGACATAACATACAGCTACATCGAGAACCCGGCTCGGAAACTGATCGGCCGCCTGGCGCCAAAGGATTCCAAGCCGAAATCCTCCGCCAGTGACGCCCTGGCGCTCGCTGAAGCTGGCCAGGCCGCGAACGCGCGCTAAACTAGGTCTTCGTCCGACTTCCCGAGCGTCGGACGCGGCTCGACACTTCCTGCCATACCTGCACTACGGCCGGCCGCGCCACGACGAGGACGACCGCCAGATAGATCGACGCACCGATCGCGGTCAGCGAAGCCAGCCGCAGCCAAGGCGACATCGTCGGCATGGCGTAGGACAGGCTGACGACCGCGGCTGCCATGACCGCCGAGCCCATGAAGGCCGGCACGAGAGCGGAAGCATATCGGCCGACGGTGGCGGACAGGATGCGGAGCGAGGCTCCTGCAGACAGCGGATACAGCAACAGGGCGCGTACCACATAACCGACCGCGATAGCGATCAGGCCGAAGGGCGCGGCTACGATGAAGATCGCTATGTTCGAGACGGCGTAGATCAGCGTCAGCCAGGTCTGCCAATGCGGCTTTCCGAACGCCAGGATCACCGAATGATTGTAGAGACCGATGGTGGTCAGAAATCCGGTTACTGAGATGATCGACAAGAGCGGGGCCGCCTCCAGCCATTTGGTGCCGAAGAAGGCGGTGATCAGATCCGGCGCCAACGCCGCGATGCCGGCAAAGATCGGCGCGGTGAGCAGCGAGGTGTACATCACAAAGTCGAGGAGCGTCGTGCTCGACGCCTTGCGATCATGCTGGAGACCCGCGATCGTGGCGAAGAACACCCGGTTGAGCGAATTGCCGATCACCGTGCTCACCGCGTTGACCAGCCGTTTGGCGAGGCTGTAGAAGCCGGCGCCGGCAGCACCGGTGTACCAGGTGACGAAAATCAGGTCGGAATTGGCATTGGCGAAGTTCGTGATTCCCGTCAGCGAGACGTAGCGGGCGTAGCTGAGGAGCTCGCCGGCCGTGTGGCGGCTGAAGCGAAGCCCGGGACGCCATGGCGTCAACGTCCACAGGCTGACCAGCGATACGATCGAGGTGATCACCAGCTGTCCAACCAGCGCAAGCACACCATAGCCCTGGCTCGCCAGCGCGATGCCGACCACACCGCCGAGCGAGATGGAGATCATCGAGCGAATGGCGAGCGGCCGGAACTGCTGATTGCGCGTCAACCAGGCCTCATGCGTGCGGGACAGCCCCTGCACGGCGACCACGATGCAAAATCCCTTCAGAACGAGCGCGAGGTCCTGCAGGCCGGAGAGCCGCTCGATCGCATCGCTCGACGCGAAGAGCAGCGCGGCGGCAAGGCACGAGAAACCCGCAATCAGCCAGAACGAGGCGGTATAGTCCTCGTCCTTCGGTTCCGCGCGCGCCTGCACCGCGACCGCGATGCTTTCGATGAGGACGGCACGGCAGAAATCCAGCGCCAGCGCTCCCGTGGCCACGAGGCCGATGATATGGGGCGACAACAGCCGCGCCATGATGACGTAGATGGCAAGCGTAAGCGCCTGCCCGACCGCGGAGTCGATGGTGGACCAGATGACGCCCGAAACGATCGAGCGTTGTCGGAATGATGTCTGATGGTTCAATGGGACGTCTGTCACAATCGCTATACGCTGAGTTCGTTGACGAACCATCAGCTGCGACGGTCCAACAGTCGCCTCTTTTAGAAGGACATTATGCCAAGATAGCGTCTGCGAACTGAGGCCGCATGAATTTTCGAAGCAATCTACGAAGGCTGATCAATGAGGTCGGATGCGACTTTATTCATCAATTGCCCTACCCTCATGTGGAACTCTTCTTCTGGCAACCCGACGACGGAACAGTCAATTTCGGCGACTATCTGTCGCTCGTGATCGTCGAACAATGTCTGCGGCGCTTTGGTCACACGCTCGCCGATGAAGTTCCGCGCGGCGCGCGCCTGTTCGCAATCGGCTCGATCCTGCACTACGCACGAAATGACGACGTCGTCTGGGGGAGCGGCATCAACGGGCGGGCGGGTCAAGGCGACCTCAACCGGCGGGTCGAGCAACTGGACGTCCGTGCGGTGCGCGGCCCGCGCACGCAGGAGATCCTGCGACGGCGCGGTCTTGCCGTTCCGGATGTATTTGGTGAC
This sequence comes from Bradyrhizobium arachidis, assembly GCF_024758505.1. Classification (NCBI taxonomy): domain Bacteria; kingdom Pseudomonadati; phylum Pseudomonadota; class Alphaproteobacteria; order Hyphomicrobiales; family Nitrobacteraceae; genus Bradyrhizobium; species Bradyrhizobium arachidis. The sequence continues at coordinate 7,481,290 of NZ_CP077970.1, forward strand.
CCTGCCCTGCTGCTTCCGCAGTTGTTTCCGGACCGCTTTCAACGGCGCCCGGTGCGCCCCTGGATTTTCGTGCCTAACCTGCACGATCTCGGCCTGATCGATCGCACCTTTGCGAATGTGGTCAGTCCGTTGGGGTCATGGAATCGGCGAATTGACGCCATTCTTGAGGCAGAGCTGGTGCTGGCAAGCTCCCTGCACGGCATCGTCGTTGCGGAAGCCTTCGGCATACCGGCGCGATATGTGCGACTGAGTGAAGGCGAGTCCGAGTTCAAGTACCGTGACTACTATGAAGGCACGGGCCGCTTCGATGTCGAATTCGCCTCCGGCCTCGACGAGGGGCGCGAAATGGGAGGCGCGCCACGCCTCACTTTCGATCATCAAGCCTTGATGGACGCCTTCCCCATCGATCTCTGGAACGGGACACACTGACATGCCAAGACGCCTCCGCGTCGCGATCTATGCGCCGCATTTCGCGGAATATTCCTATCGTCTTGCCGCAGCACTGGCGCGGCATTGCGATGTCCGTCTCGTGCTCAACCGCAAGGACGCCAACCAGCAGTGGAACCTGTCCTGGATTCCGGCGTCGACGCCGTTCGACGCGCGCATTCGCGATCTCAGCCTGCGTCGGTTCGGCGCGATCGGCCTGCCGAAGTCCTTTCTCGACATCCTGGCGTTCCGCCCGGACGTGGTCCATTGCCATGAATGTCCGGAGTATTTTACGGCCGGACTGATGGAGCTTCTTCGGCTCACGAGCCTGCCGCGCGTCCTCACCGTCCATGACGCGATTCCCCATTCCGAGGGCGGATCCGGCACGAACTCCAGCGAGGAGGCGTTGAGAGGACGAATGCGCGCCGGCGCAACGCATGTCACGGTGCACGGCGAGCGCTGCGTCAGCGACTTCCGTCGCGCATCGCCCGACTACAAGGGAGAGATCACGTCCTCCATGCACGGGGTTCTGATGGTGCCGCCTGACGACGTTGCGCCGCTTCAGCCGACCGCCGGGCGCATCCTCTTCTTCGGACGCATGTGGGCCTACAAGGGGCTCGATGTCTTCCTCGACGCAATCGACAAGCTGGCGCAACGAGGCGTGCCGCATCAAGCCATCGTGGCGGGCCGCGGCCCGGAGATGGCGCGGCTCGGCACACGCATGGCCGGGATGCCAACCATCGAGACGATCGATGCCTATATCTCCCCCGAAGACACCGGCTCGCTATTCCAATCTGCCGAGGTCGTTGCCCTGCCCTACAAGGACGCCTCGCAAAGCGGCGTGCTGGCCTCGGCCTACGGCAATCGGCGGCCCGTGGTGGCGAGCGCGACGGGTGGGATTCCCGACGTCGTCGACGACGGGGTCAACGGTCTGCTGGTGCCACCGGGAGATGCCGCGGCGCTCGCAGATGCGCTGGAGCGCGTTCTCACCTCGAGATCGTTGGCTGCAACGCTGGCCGAAGGCGCGCGACAAACGGCGGCGGGATCGCTGAACTGGGATCACATCGCCGACGGGCTGTTCTCGACCTATCGCCGTCTCGCAGCCTGAGCATGCCTCCGTCTCTCACGACGAGACGGATTGCTCCATCTTTCCGAGCGGCCGGAAGAACAGGCTCCGCAAGGCGCCATCCAGCCGCCGCCGCAGCCTGACCTCGATGAGTTCGTAGCTGATCGCGCTCGCGATCAGCGACATTGCCAGCCCGATCAGGATGAACGCGGCCCAGAGCAGCCAGCGGTCGACGCCCGCGGCGACGAACTTCAGCCCGATCACCTGCAACGGGAAGAGCACAAAGGGGTGCACAAGATAAAGGCTGTAACTGATCTTGCCGACATATTGCAGCGCCGGCGTGCTGAGCGCACGGCCGATGCCCGAGCCCGTGGCCAGCACCATGCCGAACAGCAAGACACCCGGGATGAGACCGACAAAGGGATGAAACAGCACCAGGCTCGCATACATGGCAGCCCCGCACATCAACCCCGCGACAAGACCCGGCACTCCCGGGATATGGATGCGAAAGCCGACGGCGCTGAACAGCATGCCGACACAGAAGAACGCCGTGATCGGCCAGTGGAACACGCAGGCAAACCCCAGCAGGATCAGCGGCCCGGCCATCGCTCTGCCACCCAGCCGGATCGCAACAAAGGTCAGTGCGAACCAGATGTAGAACGCCCATTCATAGGTCAGGGTCCAGGCATTCTGCTGCGCGATCGGCAGACCCAGCGCATCCTGCAGGAAGAAGAGATTGGCGGTGAATATCCCGAGATAGCTTGCGACGTCGATCCCGCGAAAGAACTTGTAGCCGACGATCGGCCCGATCACGAACAGGGCGAAGTGCAGAACGACGAAGACCGGCATGATGCGCATCACGCGGTCGAAGAAGAATTTTGGCAGTGATCCATGCCGCACCAGGCTTGCGGGGATCAGGAAGCCGCTGATCATGAAGAACAGTTCGACACCGTGTCCGCCGACATTGATCGTCGACTGCAACCATGGCCACAGCGGCGGCAGGAAGCCGGGATCGGGGATGTCATATACCCCTCCCTTGGGCATGTCGTAGAAATGATCCATCAGCACGCTGAGGGCCGCGATGCCGCGCAGTCCCTGCACCGACGGCACGAACGAGCCATCGTAAGTCCCGCGCGCCTGTGGTGCCGCGCCCGTCACTCAGCGGCACCCTGGCTGCTGAGCGCCGGCTCGAGAACGACGGCCCGCCTGCGCTCCGAACGGAACCTGTGGCCAAGGGCGATGCACGGCTTCTCGACGAAGGCATACGTCACCCAGCTCACGAGAAGCGACAGCGCAAGGACCATTGCGACGAACAGGGACCATCCGAGCGGCCCTTCACCGACGCCGAGGCCACGGTGAATCCAGACGATGACGAACGGTGACATCAGATAGACGGAATAGCTGATCACGCCGACGAACGCGATCGGGCGCCAGGCCATCCGTTCGCCGAACGCGGCGGATGCGATGAAGACCAGCGCCGCGCAGACATAGGCCGATCCGATCGAATAGCTGTAGAAGAAGTTCTCCTGATAGACGCCGCCAAAGCGCCTGTCGGACAACGTGATCGCGAAGACGGCGTAGGCCGCGGTGCAGGCTGCGACATGCCCCCATCGCAGCTTTCCGCCGATCACCGCATCGCGGACGATCTTGCCGAGGAACATCGCCGACAGGTTCAGCCCCACTTCCAGCACCGAGGAGACCGCCCTGCTCTCGGTGAGGAGCGGCACGATGATGCCGATCACCGCGGCCGTGACGACGATCGCCGGAGCCGTGAAGCGGTTGTTGAGCAAGCCCATCGCGAAGAGAATCGTGCAACCCACATAGAACAGCAGCTCGATGGCAAGGGTCCAGTAGAAGATCCAGAGATTTGGCACATTCACGAAGGTCTGGAGCATCGTCACATTGGCGAGGAGCTGCGACAGCGGGAAGGCCTTGGACTCCAGCACCTGCATCGTGACCAGTCCGATCACGATCGACGTCCAATAGGCCGGATAGAGGCGGAAAAAGCGGCTGATCGCGAAATCACGCACGGGCGTCGCGCTGTCCGGGAAGCTGAACGGAATGACGAAGCCGCTGACGAAGAAGAACAGCACCACGCCGAACCGGCCGAAATTGATGTAGTACCCGATCGCGTCGTGGAACGCCCAATAGTACGCGCCCGTCGGGTGGTTCTGCACGATCACCTCGAGCGCGTGCTGGAACAGCACGGACAGCACGGCGATGCCCCGCAACGTATCGATAAATGCCAGCCGTTTATGCATTCCGCGCCTTCTTTTCCATTTACGAGCCGACTATGCCGGCCTCGGCATATCGCCGCCGAGCTTCCTCAACCCGCCCTCGATCCGAACCGCGTGGAGCGGGCGCGGCCGGCTTGCCACGACGAGGTCTATCGTCTTGTCCTTGGCCGACAAGCGCTTGGAGAACACTTCGCTGAAGCTCAATGCGATGATCAGCAGGCCCGATGCCGGGCCGTAGTTCAGGACCGTGATCGTGAAGAGATTGACGACGAAGATCAGGGTGAGCTTGTAGACGTCGGTCGCCGCGAAAGTGGCGCGAAACACCATCACCATGAATGCGACGAACGGGAGCCCGAACATCAGATACGTGCCGATGTAGAAATTGTCGACCGGCACCCAATAGGCGGCGAGCGGCGAGAACAATTTCTGCGGATAGTTGAAACATCCCGCGCCGCAGCCGGTGACCAGGCCGATCGGCATCAGCTGGCTCATATAGACGAAGGGCAGTTGCCAGCTGTTGTTGATGCGATCGAGAATGCTGAACATGGTCGAGTGCGGCACCGCAGCTGTGCCGGAGGCGAGCACGATCATGAAGAACGGAAGCAGGATCGCGGCGAACGACCACAGCGCGATACCGCGAATGGCGGGAAAACGGGACTTCTCCGGTAGCATGCGCACGAAGAGGAGAAGCAGCAGATAGAGCACCAGGACGATCATGGTCGTCTTGCTGGTGGTCAGGCGAATGGCGTAGATCGCGATGCCGCCGAACAAGATGCACCAGGTCGTGCTCTTGCGAATCGAGGTGATCGCGAACGACGCCAGGATGAAGAAGGCGGCCATGGTGTTGTCGGCCGCAAAGCCCATCAGGCGCTGGTCGTCGCCGCCATAGGCCCACCAGAGCCGCCCCGCCTCGCGCACCGCGCCGAACGACTCGTATTTGAACCCGACCCACGGCATGAGGAAGAACTTGGTCAGCACGACGCCGATCACCGACAGATAGAACGTTGCGGCGATGACCGCGAGCAGCTTCTTGTAAGAGCCAAGGCTCGAGTCGCAGAAGCAGAAGCCGACGAAGATCGGCAGCATCATCTTGAACGACGAGATCGCAGCGTTGCCGGTGCCGAGCATGATGTAGCTCAGCACCAACGACAGCATGACCTGCGCCAGCACCAGGAGCGCCAGGATGCTGCGGTTGCGGAGAATGCAGTGCACGACGAACTGGACGAGGCACAGCATCGCGATGCCGTCGGGCACGTACCACAACGCGTCCAGGTGCAGGATGCTGGTGTAGTACCGCATCACGCCGCCGAAGGCGTCGCGGACCAGATAGGTTCCGAGCGCGATCGCCTCGATGTTGAGGCTGATCGGCGTGATCCGGGGGCGCTGGATGACGAAGGCGCTCATGTCCGCCTCAGTTCGACGGCCGCGCCGAGGGCGCAGGCGCGGTGGAAAACTCCGGCCGGGTCCGAAGCAGATTCCGGAACAGCTTGCCGCCGGGGATTTCCACGTAGAGATAGGTGAAGTGCGAGACCACAAACACGGCCGCGAGTGAGACGACCAGATTGATTGTGGCGGGCAGCCCGGCGCAAATCGAATCGAGCGTGCCGATGGGTCGAGGACCGACCGCACGCACGAAATATTCGGCAAAGAGCACCACGAGCGCGTGAACCATGTAGACGGAATAGGATCTCCGGCCGACCCAGACCAACGGCCTTGCGACCAGCACTCGCGGCACCAGCATTGCGTCGGGAAACGCCAGCAGGCTTCCCAGGAAGACCGCAAAGGTCAATGGCGCAAGAAAACTCGCCACCGGGTAGACCTCGACGGCCGACACAAGCACGATGCTCGCAACCATGGCCGCAAGCTGGATCGCACCTTGCGATGCAGGCGCGATCCCCCGCGGCACGCGCTGGACCAAGCGGACCGTCACGACACCGAGGAAAAAGCTCGTGAAGCAGCGCAGAATGCCGAAGTCGGTCTGAAGTCCGAGGCTCGGCTTGTCGAGCACGAAGATGATGACGAGCAGGCTGCCGGCCGCAATCAGCCCGGCACATATATAAAGACACACGAGCGAGCTTAGCCGCTGGGCGAGCAGGACCACCAGGCCGAACACCAGATAGGTGTAGAACTCGACGCTGATGCTCCAGCTCGGCGCGTTCCAGCTCAGATAGTCGATGAACCCCATCGAGTGCAGAAGAAAGATGTTGAGCACGAACGAGTAGCCGTTGTTCACCTCGAACGCCGTCGGCACCGCCACCACGACCCCGGCGGTGACCAGACCGATTCGCAGCAGGCGAAACAGCAGGCTTGCGAGCAGCATGACGATGTGCAGCGGATAGACGCGCGCAAGCCGCCGCACCATGAATTCACGCACCGAGAAGCGCCCGAACTCGCCATTGACGTAGCTCAGCGTCATCACGATGCCACTGAGCACGAAGAAGAGGTCGACCAGAAGCCAGGCACTTCTGAAAAACGACCAGTTGATCCACGCGTTGTGCGGAAACGCCGCGAGGAATGTCGGCATCAGGAGCAGGTGATGAATCACCACCGACGTTGCCGCTATTCCCCGGATGCTGTCGAGCGGAAGGACATGAGCTTTCTCACGATGAACCAACTCCGTCACTTCAGCATTCCCATCGACTTTGCACTGCAACAGTGTGTCTTAGTTCGATTGCTCTTTCAATCTGCGCATCGCGCAGCACTCTCATCGCTGCATGACGGCCAGAAGCAATTTCATCGCTCGTGGTCTGTTCGAACATATTTGCGCCAAGCTTGCGTATCGTGACGGGAAAGCAGTTCGAGTTCGAAGCCCAATCGCGCTCCCAATTGTCGCGCGCTCGGCGCGCAGACCTCGACTGCTCCATGATGGTTGCGATGCTTTGCGTGCAAAGTTTGCGCAAAATCCGACGTTGTTGCGAAAAGATTCACAGCCCTGCCATTTTCTGAATCATCCGCGAAATGTTGGAACAACTGCGCAGCAGAGTTGTTGTAGAAGGTTTGCGTGACGCTTCTGCTGCAACGATCGTGTGCATCGACTCGTCGATCTCCTGCACACGCCGGCGACATCTGCACAACGGGCGAGCATGAGCACGTTGCGCGATCGCACTACACCCCTTGAGATGGAACTCCATCGATTGTGCACGTGAACCTTTTGCATCGCACAAAAATTGACACAGTTGTTCGTCACCCTCCTTGCGTCGCTTGCATGGAGCCGACGAAGGAGAAGGAATGAGAAGAACATTCGGAATCCGTCAGGCGGCAGTCGACGGACAGCTGCGACTGCGATCGGTCGTCCTGATCGGTTCGGTGCTGGCCGTCCTTGTCGTCCAGCCATGCCATGCGCAATGCGTCGAATTCACCGATCGCGCCCGCCAGGTTGACCTCGATACGTTCGTCAAATCGCCGTCCTCTTTGCTCGAGAGGCTGCGCAACGACAAGGAGAAGCTGAAATTTCAGCTTGCCTCCTACATCGCCACCAATCCTGCGATCCTGCCTTCCGTGCAGACACTGATCACCGAATCGACATCGTCGGACCGGTCCGCGATTGGCGGAGCGCTTCGTCTCGCCGAAGCGCGATGCACCTCGACCAAGCCCGACGCGGCGCGCAAGATCAAGGAGTTCACGCAACGGGTGGGCGATCTCGCGGTGCAGGCTGGTTATTCGGCGGCTGGAGAGGACAGCACCGGCGCGCAACTTGCAACGCGAGACAAGAACACGAAGCAACCCGGTCGCAGCGGCGATCTCATCGAGGGAGAATGGAAGACGAAACTGGCTAACCCGTTCAAGCCGCTTCCTATCCCACGCTAGTCATCATCGCCAAGGCAGTGAATTTCCAAATGTATCAACCCCGGGAACAATTCCATTCCGCGCACCGCTTCGGAATCGAATTTGGTGGAGCGGTCCTCAGCTTCGAGCGCGTGGCCGACGTGCTGCGTCGGCAGTGGCCTCTGATCGTCGCGGCCGTCTGCGGCTCCCTGATGCTCGTGCTGATCTATCTGGTGCTGGCCAAGCCGATGTATACGGCAAACGCCCGCATCATGATGGACACCCGCCAGACGCAGGTTCTGGACAAGGACAGCGGCACCAACAGCGCACTCATCGATACCGGCTACGTCGACAGCCAGGTCGAGGTGATCAACTCGGACGACCTCATCCTGTCGGTCGTTCGCCGTCTCAAACTGACGCAAGATCCAGAATTCAACGGATCCAATGCCGGCGTCGTCGCAGTGGTGATCGGCAAGATCATGTCGCTGTTCGACTCGGGTGAGCCGGCATCGCAGGAACGCATCGAGCACGCTGTGGTCGAACGCGTTCAGAAGAACCTCCGGGTCGAGCGCGTGCTGACCACTTACGTGCTGTCGCTCAGCTATCGTTCGGAGAACCCGGACAAGGCGATGAAGGTCGCCAATGCCATCGCGGATGCCTATATTGTGGGCGCGCTGGAGGCGAAATACCAGTCGACCAAACGCGCGACTGAATGGCTCCAGCAACGCAGCGCCGAGCTCAGCGAGCAGGCCTCCGCCAGCGACCGGGCGGTGCAAACCTTCAAGGCCGAGCACAACATCGTCGGAACCAGCCGCGGCTTGATGTCCGAGCAACAGCTCTCCGACCTCAACACGCAGCTCGTCCAGGCCCGCGCGGCGACGGCCGAGGCGAAGGCGCGCCTCGACCGGATCGACGGAATCTCCGATCAGGACCTCGCTCAGCCAACGGTGACGGACGCGCTCAACAACACGGTCATTACCCGCCTGCGCGCCCAGTATCTGGATCTGCAGGCGCAGTATTCCGATTGGTCGAAGCGTTACGGCAAGACCCATCTGGCGGCCGTGAACCTTGCCAACAAGATGGAGGAACTGCGCAAGAACATCGCCGACGAAGTTCGCCGCATCGCCGACGCCTATCGCAGCGATTATGAGATCGCCAAGAGCCGAGAGGCCTCGCTCGAGAAGAATGTGAAGGACCTGGTTGCTCAGGCGGGCCATACCGGGCAAGCCGAAGTCAAACTGCGCGATCTGGAAAGCGCGGCCGACACCTATCGGAATTTGTACAACAACTTCCTGGAGAAGCTCCAGAGCGCCACCCAGAATCAGAGCTTCCCTCTGAGCGAGGCGCGCCTCATCAGCACCGCCACGAAGCCTGATCGCAAGAGCTCGCCGAAAACGGTGCTGGCGCTGGTGGGCGGCCTGGTGGGCGGGCTCTGCCTCGGCTTTGGCGCCGCGTTTGCGCGCGAGCTGTTGAGCGACGTCCTGCGTACTCCGGGCGAGGTCGAGGAGGAGCTCGGCGTGAAGTGTCTCGGCATCCTTCCGGACATCGGCCCGGCACGGCAGATGCCGAAAGCGCGCGCACTGGCGCCACTCGCGGGTCGAGATGCCGGAAACGCCAATGGGGCGATCGCCCGCTATGTGGTCGACCATCCGTTCTCGCGCTTCGCTGAGACCTTGCGCAACATCAAGGTGTCGATCGACGTCGCGCGACTGAATCGGGAGATCAAGGTGATCGGCATCGTCTCGTCCCTGCCGAAGGAAGGAAAGACGACGGTAGCCGCCAATTTCGGACACTTGACCGCGCTGACCGGTCACCGCACGCTATTGATCGACGGCGACCTGCATACGCGCTCGCTGACCCGGGAGCTCGCGCCCAACGCCAAGACCGGCCTGATCGAGGCACTGACCGATCCGAGCTCGTTCGGATATCACATCCAGCGCAGCAAGGAGACAGGGCTCGACTTCCTGCCGTCCGTCGTAGCCTCGCGTATGGTCAACTCCGCCGACGTGATGGCTTCCAAGGCGCTCGCCGATCTGCTCGCTATGGTGCGGGAAGACTACGATTACATCGTGATCGATCTCGCTCCGGTGATGCCGGTCGCGGACTCCAAGGCGGTGAGCTTCCTGATCGACGCCATGGTCTATGTGATCGAATGGGGCAACACGACGCGAAGCGCACTTCAGGAGTCAGTATCCGGCTCGGAAATTCTCCAGAAGAAGCTGATCGGTGCCGTGCTCAACCGCGCCGACCCCAAGATGCTCAAGCGCATCGAGGCGTATAAGGGCAAGCACCACAACAGCTATTACGTCGAGCACGCGTAAGCGCAGCGAAAAGCCGCGGCCCGGACAGAGGTCCGGGCCTCGCGGTCGATCGAACCATCGGCGCCGCGGGCCGTCGCGCGTCCACATGAGTCCGAACGTGGTCAGGTCCTCCAGGCTTTGAGGCCTCCGGCTCTCGCCCTCCACACACAAGTCGACACACCCTGGGTCGAATCCTGTCCCGACGTCGTCTTGATTGCTTGCCGCACCGCCGATCACAGGACGCTCAAGAGGTGCGCCCAGCCGCAGCCTGTAGAGCCCGCACGTCCTCTCCGAACACCGTAGTCGCCCGGAATCCACAAACAGCGATGCCTGCCGTAGCGAACCATGGTGGTCATGGACCACAGCGGTCGCGACATAAACTTTTGTTGCAATTGCCTATTGGGCAGGAATAGGCCGAATAAGCTGGCCGCCTCACGGACAACAGGCGTTGCCGAGGTTTTGTGCACCCTTTTCTTCTGGGTTCCCCGGAGCTAACTTGACGTTATATTTGTTGGCTTTTTGGTAGGTTCGAATGGTGACTGTGCTCATTGTCTTGAGCGCGTGGGTGCTGCTCAACATTCTGTTCGTCTTGATCATGGTTCCCCCGCGCAAGCCGCAGCGGCCGAGCCCGCCCGCAACCCTTGCGCCGGCTCCAATCGATCGGAACTCGACCTCAGATCTTGACCAGGACGAGCCACTCTCGCTTCGTCACGTGGTGATGTCGGTCGCGATGGGAACCTTTTTCGTGCTGGTCCCCCCGCTGTTGGCACTACGCGACGCGATTGTCGGGTTCTTCAGGAAGATGCAGGGTGGGAATCGCGCTGGGGACCGAGCAGATTCCTAGGAGCGACGATGGTCCGCGCTCCCTGAGACAATCCTCTTAATAGGCTTCCTGGAACAAGACGGCAGCGGCCGTCCGGACCATGATCTTCAGATCGAGCCAGATGCTCCAGTTGCTGACGTACCAGACGTCGTACTCAACCCGCTTCTCCATGAGGTCGATGGTCGGCGTTTCGCCGCGAAAACCATTGACCTGTGCCCAGCCTGTCAGGCCCGGCTTCATGTGATGGCGGTACACATAATTGCTGATGAGTTCATCGTAGTAGTTGTCGTGGGCCAGCGCATGCGGACGCGGCCCGACCAGGGACATGTCGCCCCGGAGCACATTCCAGAGCTGGGGCAGCTCATCAATGCTCGTCATTCGCAGGAATCGCCCAAGCCTCGTAATCCGCGCGTCCCTCTTCGTCGCCTGGGCGATCGTCTGACCGTTCTCGCAGACGGTCATGCTGCGAAACTTCCAGATCTCGAACGGCTTGCCGTTGAAGCCACGGCGCGACTGTCGAAAGATGACCGGGCCGGCCGAATCCAGCTTGATCAGAACGGCGACCGTCACGAGGAGCGGCGCCAGGACGACGAGTGCGAACGCGGCCACGCCGACGTCGAGGCAGCGCTTCTGCAAGCGTTCGAACACGCTGAGCGGAGACCGTTGGATTTCGATCGCCACCGTCCCGCTGACCGGCAGAAACGGACGCGATACGAGATCGGCGATCGAATTGTCCGGCAGTAGCCGGATCGGCTGCGGCACCGCGCGCAGATACTGCCCGAGCTTCTGCAACAACGGCAGCTCGTTCCAGTCCACTGCCAACAGATATTCGTCGACGTCGGCCGCACGCGCCTGGCGAATGACGTCGCGAATCTCTCGCTCCCACCGGGTTGCTTCGCTATCGCCGCCAAGCACGAAGTGTCGCACGACATCGAATCCGTTCCGTCGCAGGTCCTTGAAGCGGTTCGACGTGAAATCGAGCGGCTTCAGGCTGAGCAGCACGACCTTGCGATCGACCAATCGTCCCCTCGCAAAGCTCGTGCCAAGCGCGAACTGCCACGCAAAGCGCAGGCTGGTCAGACCCACGCCGCCGATCGCGGCAAACATGATGACCGTGCCGCGCGACAAGTTGTCCGTCGACTTCAACAGAAACGCCGCCACAGCAAGAATCGTGAGCGACGCGAGCCAGATAATGACGGCCTTGCGCAGCTGCCAGACAAGGCTCAAGAGCCGGTGCGTTGCGTAGACGCCTTGGAAATAGGCAATCGCCACGAACACAGCGCCGACAATCAACCCGGCTCCGATCGAGGCGCCGTCCGCGGCGGAGGCGACCATGGCGCGATAGGATTCGGCGGCGACGACGTAGCAAAGCAGAATTAGCAGGAAGTCAGCTGCGATGACGAAGACCTGAAAAGGTCGCTGAAGGACGGCGCCGCGTCTTGACGAGACCGACTCGACATTATCGGAACTGTAAGTTGCTACAGCCATTCGAACCCTCACATGTCGATTGACGTTGCTTCCAAGAGCAGACGAGATTTTGAAGCGAACGATGCGCGTCGCGATCGCGACGATTTGCGATTTTCTCTGCAGAGGGTGTTAACTGATCGCAGCGACATTGTGGCGCTGCACGCAAATTTCTTGCAGTGCAGAGGCGTCTGCAATTTACGATTTTCTAAGATCGTCGTTTTCTTGAAAGTGTCGTGACGCTACTTGATGCGCAACGTGCCGCGGTTCGGATCAAATCACCGTGCGCTCGCGCATGTCGGTGTCGATTGGGAAAAAAATTCCTGGTTCCCGGAACATGCGAGTCCGACATGCGTTGCAATCCCTTCCCCACACATGGCTCTCGCATTCCCGTTGCCGAAACACTATAGAAGCGTCTCTCGCGCACGAAGTTTCGACGTTAACATCTCGCGCTGATTCTTGGCCGCCGCCCGCCGAGATCTGATCACCTCGACCCGGGCCGCTCGGCTTCTCAATGGTTCCCCTCCTGCGGCCTCGTCCGCCAAGAACAAAGCCGACGCTACCCGACGGGCTTCGCATCTACGCGATGTCTGACATTCATGGCTGCGCGCATCTGCTCGAGCAGATGCTGCAAGTGATCGATGCCGACCTCATCAATAGCCGGCCGCCCTACGCGCTCGAGATCTTCATGGGGGACTATATCGATCGCGGGCCGGATACGCGATCGACGCTCGATCTGCTGGTCGAACGGAGTCGCCGCGGGAACGCGATCTTCCTGAAGGGAAACCACGAGGCCATTCTGGTCGACGTCATGGAGGACCCTTCCCGGTTTGACGACTGGCTCCGCGTCGGCGGTGCCCAGACGCTGATGTCCTACGGGCTCACGCCGAACTCGCAGAAGGACGATCCCGCCGCGCTGCTGCGCAGGCTGCTGCAGGTGATGCCGACGGAGCACGTCGAGTTCCTTGACAATCTGCGGCTGAGCTTCACATGCGGGGATTTTTTCTTCGCGCATGCCGGCGTCCGTCCGGGAGTTCCCTTGGCCGAGCAGCGCGAAGCCGACCTGCTCTGGATCCGAGACGAGTTCCTGCAGTGCGAGAACGACTTCGGCAAATATGTGGTGCACGGCCACACGCCGGTGCGGACCGCCGAGCTGTTGGCCAATCGGGCCAATATCGATACCGGCGCCTATGCGACAGGAAATCTCACACTGATGAGCATCCAGGGCGCCAGCATGCTCGCGATCTGAGGCTGCCCGCGAACACCGACATATATATAAAGAGTGCGTTTATATAAAGAGTGCGTTGAGCATCCTTGGCGCCAAGCGAGGGCGCTTCCGTTCCTAGCTCGATGAGCGAAAATGCCAGTCCCGGCGGGCGCGGCTCTCGGCAATCCATCGACTCCAGGCCCGCTCGTGCTTGGCATAGAGCTCGAGCCAGCGTAATCCGCGCTCTTCGGCGCCGACATCCCGCTGATCCCACAGACGACGCCCGTTGGACAGGCGGCGCGCTGCGGGGCTGTCCAAAGTCTCGAACTCGATGGTCTCTTCGAGAGAGAGCCCGACGATCACGCGCTGGCCGACGGAATCGACCAGATACCGCCGCGGCGAATCCTTCTGGGGATCACTCATGTGTTTGACAGCCTGGAGAGGTGGCCTGATACGCGGTGAGACGCTCCAGGGCCGGCTAGAACGCGCGGCGCGCGTGTCCAAACGTCGTGGTCGGTGCCCTCGATCTGCGCAACGCTTCGCGATCCACCCCCTCAAGTCCCTGTTGCGAACGCGACGCGCGCAACGCGTAACCGACGAACAGGCCGGCGAAGAAGATGGACGCAGAGGTCAGTACAGAAATCATGAGGCTCGTCCCGAATAGTTCACGCTCTCATGATCATGCAAGTTGTGACGACATGATGATTCTCGATGCCGAAAGATTGTTCATCTCCTGATTTTCCTGTGCGATGACGATGACGATCATCATTCGTGACGCGCACGACACATCGCGGGATAGGACGAGCGTCAATAAGCTCCTTCGACCAGAAGCATGCCGCGCGGCCGACCCTATTCGAACGCGGATAACCCACAATATCCGACTACGGCAAGGCGCGTCTATGTTGCCGGAACCGTTCGAGTCGTGTGCGAGGTTGACCGATGTCAGCGATGCGTCCCATGCTTACTATCCTGACCTGCATCCTGCTCGTCATCGTCTCCGCGCAATCCAATGCAGAACCCGAATTGTTCAGCGATCTCCTCGTCTATGGCGGCACGGCGGCTGGTACGATGGCGGCCTATTCGGCTGCAAGGCAGGGCTCGCATGTCACCCTCCTCGAGCCGGGTGGGCATCTCGGGGGAATGGTCACGGGCGGGCTCTCGGCCACCGATCTTGGCGACGACCGTATCATCGGTGGATACGCACGGACGTATTATCGGCGGGTCGCGGAGCACTATGGTTGGCGCGACCTCGCCCAGCCATCATCATGGCTGTCGGAGCCGCACGTGGCCGAGCAGGTGTTCGACGACATGCTTCGCGAAGCTGGAGTCCGGGTTGTCTTCCACGCCAGAGTTCGCGAGCGGAACGGCGTTGCGGTTCAGGACCACAGGATCGTTCATCTCATCACCGAGGACGAACGCGTCTGGCGTTCGCAATTGTTCGTCGACGCCAGCTATAACGGAGATGTCCTGACGCAATCCGGCGTCGGGTACACGTGGGGTCGGGAAAGCAGCAAGACGTATGGTGAGAGTCTTGGTGGCGTGCGCGCGATGACGCCACAACACCAGTTCGCGTGGCCGATCCTCGCCTATCGCGACGACCACCATCTCTATCCGGAGATTTCCGATGGCCCGCTCGGAGTTGCGGGAAGCGGCGATCGAAAGGTGCAGGCCTATAACTTCCGTCTCATCCTGACCGACGATCCCGCCAATCGCCTGCCGCTCCCCAAACCCGACGGATACGACGCCGCGCAGTTCGCGCTGCTCGCAAAGTATCTGAAGGAGTTTGAGGGTCACATGGGCCGCGAGCCGCGCCTTTGGGATTTCTTCATGCCGGTCCGGATTCCAAACCACAAGGCGGATTTCAACAACAACGGCCCGATATCGACCGACTATATCGGCCATAGTTCGGCCTATCCCGACGCGACCTATGACGAGAAGCGGCAGATTCGCGACGACCACCTCCACTACACACAATCTCTGCTCTATTTCCTGGCGCACGACCCGGCGGTGCCCACGAGGCTGCGAAATGAGGTTGGCTCATGGGGGCTTGCGAAGGACGAATTCGAGGACACCGGCCATTGGCCACGGGAGTTGTACATCCGCGAAGGCCGCAGGATGATCGGCACTTACGTCCTGACACAGGCCGATCTACAGGACAGCAGGACCAAATGGGACTCGGTCGGCATGGGGGCCTACAACAGCGATGCGCACAACGTGCAGCGGATCGCAATGCCCGACGGATCGGTGCGCAACGAAGGCGACATGCAGGTGCCGGTGAGCCCCTATGAGATTCCATACCGAGCGATCACCCCTCGCAGCAACGAGGTCAAGAATCTACTTGTTCCGGTGTGTCTGTCGGCCTCCCATGTTGCCTACGCCTCATTGCGCATGGAGCCCCAGTTCATGATCATCGGCCAGGCCGCTGGCGTGGCCGCGGCGCTGGCCGTGCGAGATCGACGCCCCGTGCAGGACATCGATGTTGCGAAACTTCAGCACGAATTGAGAAAAACCGGGGCGGTCCTTTCGCTCGGCGACGAAGGAGCGAGCGGCAGATTGCCACCGGACTAAAGGCGCGAGGAGCCAGCGCTCCGCATTTGGGCATCGATTGCCTCATAATTGACGGGGCGTTTTCATTTCCGCATCGCGCAGTGACTCCCAAGCCTTGAGGCGACCCGGGATGCCTTTGAGTTCTTGCGGCCCTAGTAGGTCCTCAAGTTCAAATAGATTGCCCAAGCGCCTTCGCGTGCGCCGCGCGGCTGACCTACAGCCCAAAGCCTCGGCCAATTTCCCGCATGAGTCTGAGCGCGGCGTCGGTATTGCGGCCATAGAAGAGCGCTCTATCGAGCTGAGAAAAGATGCCCAATCCAAATAGCGCTATAGCAATGCCTCTAAGCATGGTTGTGGACCGGATTTGAACGATGCAGCGAAAGTTCAAAACGGCCCCAGCCGCAGGATGGGGTAACAGCCGGGGCCGGCATTCCCATTCCAATGTGCCGCATCGGCGGTAATCGGCACGCGTCTAGTTAGGCACACAGAAGCTAACGAACTATTTCGCGAGACAGGCGCGCGACCACGCGCCACTCATCGCCCCTAGCACCGTCGGTTCCCACGCCGGAACAGCGAGGGCTCCCGATTGGAACCGAGATCGCACCATGTTCAATCGGTGTAGGAGCGACGCCGCTCGGTTTCGACCGATTCGTTTGACGCCAAACAACGTCGCGCCCGCTCGATCTGTGCGTCGGTGGCGCCTTGACTACGGGCATACATCTCGGCCACCGGTGCCGAATACTTCGCGACGTAGTATCTGACCTCCGTGCAAGATATGCGCCCGGTGGGGCTGTGATTGCGCACTGCAAACGCTTCGGAGCTCAGGGAAATCAGCAACAAGACAGCAGCGCCGACAGCACGCACGATCATTCTGGTCATTTCCCCCATCTGGTAGCTTCGCCGCAGCAGGCCTGAATCGCGTCGAGCACGCAAATTAACAATCGTGGCTGGTGCAAAGTGATGTGCAACTGTTGCTTTCGTGCTGCGTCTTCGTCCCATAGGGGCGGCGAACCAATGGGAGCCTGCGATAGCCGGCCCACTCGGCAGCTAATCTTGACGACGCCGGACGACAGAGGGCCTGTGCGCCACAAATAACGTGGCGCGCCGGGCGTGGACGATGTTTGGTTGATGACGCAATGCATGGCGTGGCAGAGCGCGCCTGCGGCTCTCGTTACAACGCCATTTAAATAGTGGAGCCCACGGGCTGGAAGCGGGCGCTTCAATCCGAGCAGGAGTATCGAGCCGCAAAAGAATACCGCTGGCTACGATGCCCATGGAACAAGCAGCTCCGCGAAATAAAGGCGATAAATCCCGTAAGATACCGGTGTCATCGCGTCAGGGGTGGCGCGAGAGGCCTCTTGTTGTTGATTTTAATGCATTAATCATTAAATGCGGGTGCGCAAATAAATAAATGGACTGGCGAAATAGTTTAATTTAGATTTAAATTTAATCGGGGGGGCAAATGATCGTGATCGGTCCTGATCACGGACGTCGCTCCTGAGCCGAAGAATACTGCAGATCGAAAATTGCAAACGTGTGCGGACCGAGGACCGCACACGAATGGCAGGGGGATACAGCTCTAAATCTTTTCGCGTCACTTGGCAGCATTTGGCCAGATCGTCGCTACCGGACATGTCATTCGTCCGAGCGAACGCTCTTGATTTGCGTGAATTGATTTTGCGGCGGCGCTCTCTGCTCTGCATTGGCAGACGAGGGTTGCGAATGACATGCGCGTGTTTTGTGTGGGAATCCGAAACAATATTCGACCGGGCTCAGGCGAGTTCTTCTCGGTCAGCATGTGATCCTTCGATCGCGCTAAGTGGGCCGTTTGCGAACGATCCGCCAGCCGTCGCGTACGGTTCGACGCTTGATCTCTCGCTCCTGCCAGGCCGCGACCGCGCACGCGACATCCGATTGCGCGTTCGGAGCGACGCCAGCTCCAGACAAGCTTGAGCTCGTCACATGCTTTCCTTGCACATTTTTGAAGCCATGAGCATGACGACAGTCATGCTCGGCGGCACAGCATTTTTCTTCAGTAGTACAGGCAAGGCAGCGGCCGATCATCATCGCGCTGTTGCGCAATTTGTGCAGGTCCGTGAAGGCGGACGGCGTATCACCCGGAGGATTTAGCTATGGCGACGCAGGCAACGGGCGGCGGCAGCACGGTTTCTTTCGGAAATACTCCGCAAGCCAACGCCGACATTTTCTCGTTCATGGAAGACGCCAGCAACATTCTCATCTTGAATGTGCTGGCAAACGATCTTGGGGGCGCCGCCAAGACGCTGTTCTCCCTGGACGACGGAACGAGCGCGCCCGCGTCCACCAAGAACTACGCACCTGCGGATTTGCTGGTCAAGGATGTGGCGTACAGCAGCGACGCTGCCGGAATGGTCGGAACCGGTGACCACAGCGCGCTCGGTGCGCGCATCTGGATCGAATCGGACGGCACCGTTCATTACGATAAGGGCGACATCAACGCCCAGCTTCAGGCGCTGGCGGCCGGGCAAACGCTGACTGATACATTCACCTACGCGATCCAGCTGGGCAACGGCACGCTCAGCTGGGCGACGGTGACACTCCAGTTCAACGGCGCAAACGACTCCGTCTCCATCACATCGAGTCCGCAGAGTGGATCGGTGGTAGAAGACGCGAATGCCACGCTGGATCTGTCGGATTCGCAGAGCGCGGCCGGCACCATCAGCTTCAACGACGCCGACCTCAGCGACACGCATTCGGCCTCGTTCGTGGCGGCCTCCTCCAACACAACTGCGCTCGGCACCTTCTCGCTTGACCCTGTCAACGAGGCACCCAATGCCGCCAACGGCTCGGTGCAATGGCACTATGCGCTGAACAATTCGGCTGCTCAGCATCTAGCCGCAGGCCAGAGCGTCACCGAGAGCTTCGTGGTGACGATCAACGACGGCCACGGCTCGACGGCTACCCAGACGGTCACGGTGACCATCACCGGCACCAACGATGCCGCGACGGTGTCTTCCGAGGCGAAATCCGTCACCGAAGGCAACGCCGCGGCTGCGCTGAACACCTCCGGACAACTGACGATTGTGGATCCCGACACCGGCGAGGCCCATGTCGTGGCACAGGGCAACGCGCACGGGACCTACGGCGACTTCAGCATCGATGCCAATGGCGCCTGGAGCTACACCGGCAACGGCGCCCATGACGAGCTCACCGCCGGCCAGCAGGTGCAGGACCAGTTCACGGTGGTGAGCCAGGACGGCACCGCCACCGGCACCGTCACGGTGACGATCACCGGCACCAACGACACCGCGACCGTCAGCTCGGACTCGAAGTCCGTCACCGAGGGCAACACCGCCTCCGCGCTGAACACCAGCGGCCAGCTCACCATCACCGACCCGGACACGGGCGAGGCCCACGTCGTCGCCCAGGCCAACGCGCACGGGACCTATGGCGACTTCACGATCGATGCCAACGGCGCCTGGAGCTACACCGGCAACGGGGCGCACGACGAGCTCATCGCCGGGCAGCAGGTGCAGGACCAGTTTACGGTGACAAGCCAGGACGGCACCGCGACCGGTACGGTCACGGTGACCATTACCGGCACCAACGACGCCGCAACCGTCTCGTCCGAGGCGAAGTCTGTCACCGAGGGCGATACTGCGACCGCGCTGAACACCTCCGGCCAGCTGACGATTGTGGATCCCGACTCGGGCGAGGCCCACGTCGTGGCCCAGACCAATGTCCACGGGACCTACGGCGACTTCAGCATCGATGCCAATGGCGCCTGGAGCTACACCGGCAACGGCGCCCATGACGAGCTCACCGCGGGCCAGCAGGTGCAGGACCAGTTTACGGTGGTGAGCCAGGACGGCACCGCCACCGGTACCGTGACGGTCACCATCACCGGCACCAACGATGTGGCGACGGTCTCGTCGGACTCGAAGTCCGTCACCGAAGGCAACTCCGCGGCGGCGCTCAACACCAGCGGCCAGCTCACCATCACCGACCCGGACACGGGCGAGGCCCACGTCGTGGCGCAGACCAACGCGCACGGCAGCTACGGCGACTTCACGATCGATGCCGACGGCGCCTGGAGCTACACCGGCAACGGCGCGCACAATGAGCTCACCGCCGGGCAGCAGGTGCAGGACCAGTTCACGGTGGTGAGCCAGGATGGCACCGCGACCGGTACCGTGACGGTCACCATCACCGGCACCAACGATGTGGCGACGGTCTCGTCGGACTCGAAGTCTGTCACCGAGGGCGATACTGCCTCCGCGCTGAACACCTCCGGCCAGCTGACGATTGTGGATCCCGACTCGGGCGAGGCCCACGTCGTGGCCCAGACCAATGTCCACGGGACCTACGGCGACTTCAGCATCGATGCCAATGGCGCCTGGAGCTACACCGGCAACGGCGCCCATGACGAGCTCACCGCGGGCCAGCAGGTGCAGGACCAGTTTACGGTGGTGAGCCAGGACGGCACCGCGACCGGCACGGTCACCATCACCATCACCGGCACCAACGATGTGGCGACGGTCTCGTCGGAGTCGAAGTCCGTCACCGAGGCCGACACCGCCGCCGCCCTCAACACCTCCGGGCAGCTCAGCATCACCGACCCGGATACGGGCGAGGCCCATGTCGTGGCGCAGAGCTACGCGCACGGCAGCTACGGCGACTTCACGATCGATGCCGACGGGGCCTGGAGCTACACCGGCAACGGCGCCCACGATGAGCTCACCGCCGGCCAGCAGGTGCAAGACCAGTTCACCGTGACCAGCCAGGATGGCACCGCGACCGGCACCGTCACGGTGACGATCACCGGTACCAATGATGTGGCAACCGTCAGCTCGGACTCGAAGTCCGTGACGGAGGCCGACACCGCCTCCGCGCTGAACACCTCCGGCCAGCTGACGATTGTGGATCCCGACACGGGCGAGGCCCACGTCGTCGCCCAGACCAACGCGCACGGAACCTACGGCGACTTCAGCATCGATGCCAACGGCGCCTGGAGCTATACCGGCAACGGCGCCCATGACGAGCTCACCGCTGGGCAACAGGTACAGGACCAGTTCACGGTGACAAGCCAGGATGGCACCGCCACCGGCACGGTGACGGTGACCATCACCGGCACCAACGATGTGGCAACCGTCAGCTCGGACTCGAAGTCCGTCACCGAGGCCGATACCGCCGCCGCCCTCAACACCTCCGGGCAGCTCAGCATCACCGACCCGGACACGGGCGAGGCCCACGTCGTCGCCCAGACCAACGCGCACGGGATCTATGGCGACTTCACCATCGATGCCGACGGCGCCTGGAGCTACACCGGCAACGGCGCCCATGACGAGCTCACCGCCGGGCAGCAGGTGCAGGACCAGTTCACGGTGGTGAGCCAGGATGGCACCGCCACCGGTACGGTCACGGTGACCATTACCGGCACCAACGACGCCGCAACCGTCTCGTCCGAGGCGAAGTCTGTCACCGAGGGCGATACTGCGACCGCGCTGAACACCTCCGGCCAGCTGACGATTGTGGATCCCGACACCGGCGAGGCCCATGTCGTGGCGCAGACCAACGCGCACGGAACCTACGGCGACTTCAGCATCGATGCCAATGGCGCCTGGAGCTACACCGGCAACGGCGCCCATGACGAGCTCACGGCCGGCCAGCAGGTGCAAGACCAGTTCACGGTGACCAGCCAGGACGGCACCACGACCGGCACCGTCACGGTGACGATCACCGGCACCAATGATGTGGCAACCGTCAGCTCGGACTCGAAGTCCGTCACCGAGGCCGACACCGCCTCCGCGCTGAACACCAGCGGCCAGCTCAGCATCACAGACCCGGATACGGGCGAGGCCCATGTCGTCGCCCAGAGCAACGTCCACGGGACCTATGGCGACTTCACCATCAATGCCAACGGCGCCTGGAGCTACGCCGGCAACAGCGCCCACGATGAGCTCACCGCCGGCCAGCAGGTGCAGGACCAGTTCACGGTGGTGAGCCAGGACGGCACCGCGAGCGGCACTGTGACGGTGACGATCACCGGTACCAATGATGCCGCGACGGTCTCGTCGGACTCCAAGTCTGTCACCGAGGCCGACACCGCGGCGGCGCTGAACACCAGCGGCCAGCTCAGCATCACAGACCCCGACACGGGCGAGGCCCACGTCGTCGCCCAGGCCAACGCGCACGGCAGCTATGGCGACTTCACGATCGATGCCAACGGCGCCTGGAGCTACGCCGGCAACGGCGCTCACAATGAGCTCACCGCCGGGCAACAGGTGCAGGACCAGTTCACGGTGGTGAGCCAGGATGGCACCGCCACCGGCATCGTGACGGTGACGATCACCGGCACCAATGATGCGGCAACCGTCAGCTCGGACTCGAAGTCCGTGACGGAGGCCGACACCGCGTCCGCGCTCAACACCTCCGGCCAACTCACCATCACCGACCCGGATACGGGCGAGGCCCATGTCGTAACCCAGACCAATGTCCACGGGACCTACGGCGACTTGAGCATCGATGCCGACGGGGCCTGGAGCTATACCGGCAACGGGGCGCATGACGAGCTCACCGCCGGGCAGCAGGTGCAGGACCAGTTCACGGTGGTGAGCCAGGATGGCACCGCGAGCGGCACCGTGACGGTCACCATCACCGGCACCAACGATGTGGCCACGGTGTCTTCCGAGACGAAGTCCGTCACGGAAGGCGATACCGCCTCCGCGCTGAACACCTCCGGGCAACTGACGATTGTGGATCCCGACACCGGCGAGGCCCATGTCGTGGCGCAGAGCAACGTCCACGGGACCTATGGCGACTTCACCATCAATGCCAACGGCGCCTGGAGCTACACCGGCAACGGCGCCCACGATGAGCTCACCGCCGGCCAGCAGGTGCAGGACCAGTTCACCGTGACCAGCCAGGATGGCACCGCCACCGGCACCGTGACGGTCACCATCACCGGCACCAACGATGTGGCCACGGTGTCTTCCGAGACGAAGTCCGTCACGGAAGGCGATACCGCCTCCGCGCTGAACACCTCCGGGCAACTGACGATTGTGGATCCCGACACCGGCGAGGCCCATGTCGCGGCGCAGACCAACGCGCACGGGACCTACGGCGACTTCAGCATCGATGCCAATGGCGCCTGGAGCTATACCGGCAACGCCGCGCACAATGAGCTTACCGCCGGCCAACAGGTGCAAGACCAGTTCACGGTGGCCAGCCAGGACGGCACCGCCACCGGCACCGTCACGGTGACGATCACCGGCACCAATGATGCGGCAACCGTCAGCTCGGACTCGAAGTCTGTCACCGAGGGCAACACCGCCTCCGCGCTCAACACCTCCGGCCAACTCACCATCACCGACCCGGATACGGGCGAAGCCCATGTCGTCGCACAGACCAACGCGCACGGGACCTATGGCGACTTCACGATCGATGCCGACGGCGCCTGGAGCTACACCGGCAACGGCGCCCATGACGAGCTCACCGCCGGGCAGCAGGTGCAGGACCAGTTCACGGTGGCCAGCCAGGACGGCACCGCCACCGGCACCGTGACAGTCACCATCACCGGCACCAACGATGTGGCGACGGTCTCGTCGGACTCGAAGTCCGTCACCGAAGGCAACTCCGCGGCGGCGCTCAACACCAGCGGCCAGCTCACCATCACCGACCCCGACACCGGCGAGGCCCATGTCGTCGCACAGACCAACGCGCACGGCAGCTACGGCGACTTCAGCATCGATGCCGACGGCGCCTGGAGCTACACCGGCAACGGCGCTCACAATGAGCTCACCGCCGGCCAGCAGGTGCAGGACCAGTTCACGGTGACAAGCCAGGATGGCACTGCGACCGGCACGGTGACGGTGACCATTACCGGCACCAACGATGCGCCGGTTGCGGTGAACGATACCAGTGCCAGTGCGGGTGCCGCGGCGGCGACCGAGAAGGGCGGCACCGCCAACGGTTCTGGCGGATCCAACGCGACCGGCAACGTCATCACCAATGACACCGATGTCGACAGCGGCAGCCTGACAGTCAGTACGATCCGCACCGGCGGCACGGAAGGTGCCGGCACCGCGGGCACCTTGGGCGCCGGCCTGGTCGGCGCGCACGGCACGCTGACGATTGCGGCCAACGGCAGCTACACCTACGTTGCCAACGAGAACGACGCAACCGTACAGGCGCTCAACGTCGGCCAGACCACGACCGACACCTTCAACTACACCGTCACCGACGGCAGCCTGACCGACGCGGCGGTGCTGACCGTCACCATCAACGGCGCCAACGATGCGCCGGTGGGGGTGAATGATACCAGTGCCAGCGCGGGTGCTGCGGCGGCGACCGAGAAAGGCGGCACGGCGAACGGCGCTGGCGGCGCCAACGGCAGCGGCAATGTGCTGACCAATGATAGCGATGTCGACAGCGGCAGCCTGACTGTCAGCGCGATCCGCACCGGCGGCACGGAAGGTGCGGGCACCGCGGGCACCTTGGGCACCGGCCTGGTCGGCGCGCACGGCACGCTGACGCTCAATGCCAACGGCAGCTACACCTATGTCGTCAACGAGAACGACGCAACCGTGCAGGCGCTCAACGTCGGCCAGACCACGACCGATAGCTTCAACTACACCGTCACCGACGGCAGCCTCACCGACACGGCGGTGCTGACCGTCACCATCAACGGAGCCAACGACGCGCCGGTGGGAGTAAATGACACAAGTGCCAGCGCGGGTGCCGCGGCGGCGACCGAGAAGGGCGGCACAGCCAACGGTTCTGGCGGATCCAACGCGACCGGCAACGTCATCACCAACGATAGCGATGTCGACAGCGGCAGCCTGACGGTAAGCGCGATCCGCACCGGCGGCACGGAAGGTGCCGGCACCGCGGGCACCTTGGGCACCGGCCTGGTTGGCGCGCACGGCACGCTGACGCTCAATGCCAACGGCAGCTACACCTATGTCGTCAACGAGAACGACGCAACCGTGCAGGCGCTCAACGTCGGCCAGACCACGACTGATACCTTCAACTACACCGTCACCGACGGCAGTCTGACCGACACGGCGGTGCTGACCGTCACCATCAACGGCGCCAACGACGCGCCGGTCAACACCGTTCCGGGGCCGCAGACCGTGGGGAACGGTAACGGCGGTGGTTCAACGGCAACTTTCGCCCTGAGTGTCAATGATGTCGACAACGGCACCGAGACTGTTTCGCTCTCGCTGGGTAACTCTCCGCAATCGTCGACCGGCATATTAACACTCTCCACCACAACAGGTCTTACATTCAATTCCGGTGCCAACGGCACGAAGGCGATGACGTTCTCCGGTTCGACCTCAGACATCAATGCGGCATTGGCTAGCGTGACGTTTAGCGGCGGGTCAAACAACACCACACGGACGTTGACAATGACAACGACCGACGGAGGAAGTCTCACCGACACTGACACAGTCACGATAGTCAAGGGGAACGGGAATACTGCGCCCGCCGGTATCGCCGGCGAGGCCATCAATCTGGCTCTGGTCGATCCTTCAGATGATCCCAACGACGTAATCACCGTAACGATCGGCGGGGTGCCTTTGGGCTGGAGTCTTAGTGACGCTACGAACAACGGCGATGGCACCTGGACTGTTCAGACCAATAACGTGCAGTCGATGACAATCACTTCGCCGATAGATTTTACGGGTGCGATCGTGCTGAACGTCACCCAAACCTGGACAAATGCCGATGGCAGCACCGGGACGGCGATCGTGGCCGACAATGTCGAAGCCTACGCGCAGGGATCACCGATCTTTGCCGTGTCGGGTGACGATCATCTGACTGCGTCGAGCGGGAGCGACCTGCTGGTGTTCTCGCAGCCGATCGGTCATGACGTGGTCTATAACTTCGACGCGATGCACGACCAAATCGATCTGATAGATTACGCCAACTTCACGTCGTTCGTCGACGTTCAGGCGCATACTGTCAGCGACGCCAACGGCAGCGCCGTGATCGAGTTGGGAGAGGGGCAATCGATCACTCTGCAAGGTGTAGATCCGACATCGCTCACCGCGAGCGACTTTGTATTCGATCAAACGCCTGTCACGCACAATTCGGGCCATATGACCATTGGTGATGGCGCGATCCTGCCATTGAGTGGCACGATCGACAACGCCGGCACGATCGAGCTGAACTCCACCGGCAGGGAAACCGATCTTCAGCTAATCGAGCACGGCATCACCCTCGAAGGTCACGGCCAGATCACCCTCTCCGACAGCAGCGAGAACGTGATTGCTGGAACTATGTCCGACGTCACGCTGACAAACGTCGATAACACCATTACCGGAGCCGGACACCTTGGCAACGGGACGATGATCCTTGTCAACCAGGGTACAATCATCGCGACGGGCTCCAACGTGCTCGAGATCGACACCGGAGGCAACACCGTCGTCAATTCCGGAACGCTTGAAGCCGCCGGCAGCGGCGGCCTGGTCATCGACAGCAACGTTGATAATTCCGGGCTGCTGTGGGCGCATGGAGCCAACATCACTCTCAATGGCAGTGTAAGCGGCAGCGGCACGGCACTGGTGGATGGCGTAGCGACGATCGAATTCGGAGCGGCCTCATCTGCGAATGTAGCGCTTCATGCCGCAGCCACCGGCACAGTCGTGCTCCATGACTCCTTCGACTTTAGCGGGATCGTGTCCGGATTTGACGGGGATGACCACCTCGATCTCCTCGATGTGGCGTTCGGGGCCGGCACGAGCGCGAGTTATGTCGCAAATCAGGCCGGTACTGGAGGAACCCTGTCGGTGACTGACGGAGTCCATACCGCCAATATTACCCTGTTGGGCCAATACGACCCCGCGGGCTTCCAGACAGAGGCAGACAAGAACACGGGAACGCTCATCAGCTACCACGACCATCTGGCCTGATGCGCTGTGAGGAAATGGTCGGGGCGAATATCGCGGCCCCGACTTTGAACTACGGATGTCCGGCGTTCCGCAGTAACTTTGGAGAGGGGCGGATCTTCCGCTGATCTGTGTGAGTACTCCGTTCAAAAGACCCGACGAACTCCGGCGTTTGCTGCAAGGCTGCCAGGGCTATTTCGTCACTGCCGCGATCTTCAGCTTGGCGATCAATCTGCTTTACCTGGCAGGGCCGCTCTACATGCTGCAGGTCTATGACCGGGTGATCGCGAGCGCCAGCGAGAGCACGCTGCTGATGCTCACGATTGCTCTCTTGATGGCGTTCCTGGCGCTGGCAGCGCTGGACGCCGTTCGGGCGCGCGTGTTGACCCGCGCCAGCATTCGCCTTGACCAGACCATCGCCCCCCATGTCATGACCGCCATCATCGATCGCGCCGCCGGCGGTGCGCGCAGCCACCTGCTGCGCGATTTCGACACCTTCCGCCAGTTCATCACGGGCACCGGGGTTCATGCGATCCTCGATCTGCCCTGGACGCCGATCTATATCGTGGTGATCTTTGCTCTGCATCCCGCGCTGGGCATGTTTGCGCTGGCCTGTTCGATCATCCTGATCCTGATGGCCGTCCTCAACGAATGGATCGTCAAGCCGCCGCTGTCGGAGTCGAATGAGGCGGCAAGCCGAAACTACAATTTCACGGAGATGAGCCTGCGCAACACCGAAGTGGTGCGCGCGATGGGCATGACAGCAGGGCTCTTGAAACGCTGGAGCCGGGATCGCAACCGGATGCTGGAACGCCAGGTGGTCGCGAGCGATCGCGCGGCCACGATGCAGAGCCTGATCCGCTTTCTGCGACTTGCAATGCAGTCCCTGATCCTCGGCCTCGGCGCCTATCTCGTGATCGAGCGGCTGACGACAGCCGGGGCGATGTTTGCCGCCAGCATCCTGCTGGGCCGCGCCTTGCAGCCGGTCGAGCAGATCGTTGGATCATGGCGCGGGCTCATCTCGGCGCGCGGCGCGTTCCTGCGTCTGCGCGAGCTGCTGTCCGGTCATTGCGCGCAGGAACCCCAGCTCACGCTGCCGAGACCGCAGGGCCGCCTGTCTTTCGAGTCAGTGTCCTGCGTCGCACCCGGTGTTTCGAAGCCGATCCTGCGCGGCGTCACCTTTCAGATCGAACCGGGTGAAGTGCTAGGAATCATCGGCCCGTCCGGCGCCGGCAAATCCACTCTGGCGCGCCACATCGTGGGCGTGCAGGCCCCATCTGCGGGCGCGGTTCGCATCGACGGAGCCGATGTTTCCACCTGGATCAAGACCTCGCTCGGCGGCCATCTCGGCTACCTCCCACAGGACGTCGAGTTATTTGCCGACACCGTTGCGGCAAATATCTGCCGGTTCAATGCCGGGGCAGATCAACAGACTATCCTGGCGGCGCGTATGGCCGGGGTTCACGACATGATCCTGCGACTTCCAGAAGGGTATGACAGTCATGTTGGGGAAGGCGGCGCGGTCCTGTCCGGCGGCTATCGCCAGCGCATTGGTCTTGCGCGCGCGGTGTACGGCAATCCCAGCCTTGTCGTGCTCGACGAGCCGAGCTCGAATCTGGATTCGGACGGCGACGCCGCTCTCGCCGACTGCATCATGCAACTTAGGAAGCGCGGAACGACGGTGGTGATTATCTCCCATCGGCCGGCCACCATCGGCGTGGCCGACAAAATTCTGGTGCTCCGTGAAGGCGTCGTCGAGATGTTCGGACCGCGCGCCGAGATCCTGGCCCGTCTGACGCGGCCTGTACCGGTCCCCACGGTCCGTGAAACGGCGGGTTAGGACATGCCAATGGCGCTGTTGGAGTCTGCAAGCCAGTCGAAACAACGCGCTTCGGCGCTGAACTTGACGATCGACCGGCTCAGGGACGCCACCCCGAACGACTCCATTCGTCGCGTAGCGCTCGCAGGATGGCTGATCATCGCCATCTTTTTCGGCGGTATCGGCACCTGGGCGCTGACCGCACCGCTCAACGGCGCCGTGGTTGCCAATGCGGTCGTCAAGGTCGATGGCAACCGCAAGAGCGTCCAGCACCTCGATGGCGGCATTGTCAGGGAATTGCATGTTCGCGAAGGGGAAAGGGTGCTGGCGGGCGATCTCCTGATCGTTCTGGACGATACGCAGGCCCGAGCCGAGTATGAGGTGCTGACGCAACAATATGCCGTGCTTCGTGCGACGGAAGTGCGGCTCCTGACCGAGCTCGATCATGGCTCCGAGCTGGCCATGCCGGCCGATTTGAGGGCGCGCTCTGATGACCCCTACTTCAGGAGCGTTTGGAGCGGTCAGCTCAATCAGTTTGAAAGTCGGCGTGCTTCACTTGACGGGCAACGAAGCGTTATTCGCGAGAAGATCAACCAGCTTGGGTCACAGATTGTGGGCGCGGAGGCGCAGGTCAAGGCCTTCACCGATCAGATCAACTCCGTCCGCAACGAGGCGAAGGATCTTGCGCCGCTTGTTGAACGGGGCTTGATTGCTCGCCCGCGAATTCTCCAGCTGGAGCGGACGGCGTACGGTTTGGAAGGCCAGATCGCCGATACAAGAGCCGGTATCGCGAAGGCGCGCCAGGCGATCGCCGAGCAGGAGCAGCAGATCGCCCAACTCGATAATGATCGGATGACAGAGGTCACCAAGGACTTGCGTGACACGCAGGCCAGATTGCTTGAGGTCATTCCGAAGGCGCTGAGTGCAAAGTCGGTACTTGGTCGCATGGAAATTCGGGCGCCCTATACCGGTCGGGTGGTGGGATTGACCGTATTCGCCGTCGGCGGCGTCATCCAGCGCGGCGAAAAGATCCTCGACATCGTACCGGCCGAGGACGCCCTCACGATCGAAGCACAAGTTGCGGTTGAGGACATCAGCGACGTGCATCCCGACATACGCGCTGAAGTCCATCTCACCGCCTACAAACAGCGCATTGTCCCGATCATTCACGGCGACGTCATTCAGGTCTCGGCCGACCGCCTCACTGACCCGAAGACGAATGCGCCGTACTACACGGCCTTTGTCCGGATTGATCAGAGTGAATTGGCGGCCATGCCGAACATTCGCCTGTATCCTGGGATGCCGGCGACTGTCATGATCCCGACCGTTCAACGAACCGCGTTCGAGTACATCGTCGGGCCGCTCGCAATGTCATTCAATCAATCGTTCCGGCAGAAATGACGCGACCGGGCGAGCGATGGAAGAGGCATCATCAGCCGCGCCGACCTGCACGCTCCAATGCGTTGGACCGCAATGCCGCCGAGCTCCGTGGCGCCCGCGCAACAATTGGCTGTTAGATGCAATGAGAGTCGGAAACCGAACCGACGGCTGCCGCCGAAGCAGAAACACTAACAACGTACCAGCGCGGTGAAACCCGGCGGTCGTTTAGCTTGCGACTGCCGGGTTCAACTCGCATCTTGATGCGTCGGGCAACTTTACACTTTCGTATATATCTGTCGGCTGGAAAACGCGCATATTATCGCTGTGATTTGCTGACCATTGTTTTCACGTCGGAGAATGTTCATGCGAGCAGTATCCCGCGATGATTTCCTGTGCTTATTCGCCCTCTATGCATTCGCGGCCCGACATCATAAGCAACACGATCGTGCATCTCGGCCGCTGAAGCTATTTGCGTCGAGCCGAACTAGCTCCGATGACCTCCTCGATCAGTGGTCAGAGCGCGCCGAGGCATCTGGTCCGGAGGTTGTCGGCAGTGTGCTCAGTCCACGCGCTCGCGCGCTGACGGACGATGATGCAAACTATGACCATGCCAGCGCGCTTCTCCACGCCTTTCTCAAAGCGTTGGATCACACATAAAACTAGAGCTCGTGGACCGGCCTGCTCTTGCCTGTGATTTCATTGGTGACGCTACCGCGCAGGCCGTGTCGTTTGCTGCGCGGACGCTTTCGCTTGCGCCGTGCTAACCGCCGCAGCAGTAGTCCTCGTCCGCTTTGAGTGTAGCGCTATAGTTTTCCGCTCAGCCTGGCGCACCCTGGCGCGAAGGTCTTCCAATTCGGAGCGCTGACAATTGAGCCATTCTAGGTGCTCATACAGCGGGACAGTGGCGTCGACGGCTGGTGCTCGGTGTTCACGCATGGTGCAGAAGTCCCCACTCCGACACTTGAAAGCTCGGACCATGGTCCGGCGCTGGACCAATCGGAAATGATGCAATCGCGACTCAAGTGCGGCGAGGTCGTTCCCGCATTTACTTATGTGAACCGTTTGTCGCTTTAGCCGAAGCTTAATGACGAAGCCGAATGACGAGGATACTTGACGAGCGATGAACAGCGCGACGTCTGGATCCACGCGCAATGGGATGAGGCGAAGACGGCCCATCGGCCGCTGACGGAGCTATGCTCAAAGATGGTTACGCCTGCGTGGCGGATAAGGAAAATAAGCCGACCGCCCGGCCTCTTTCCGCGTCAGCGGCGCGTCTTCTGAGAGGACAGCTTAAATTCCACGACCTCGTGCTGGTCGCTGGGATTCGATTGCTCTTTTTGTTTCACAACCAGCTCGAGCTCAAGCGCTTCTAAAGCGAGTTCATCCGCCATGCGCCTGAACAGCTGACGCTTTTCTACGTCCGTCGCCCGCTCACTCATAAGAGCGAAGTCTCTGGCGTCAGCGCGGACCTTCTCCAATCGTTGCCTGAGGTCCTTCATGTTGTTTCGGCTCAGGTTCTAAACTCATCCTCGGCGCGAACAATAACCTTACTTGGTTCGAATGGCGCATGAGTCAACTGCCGAAAGAGAATATTGGTTCTCTCCTAACTGCAAACTAACTGCTTATTCACCCCGCGATACGCAACCAAGGTCTGGTGGCGTTTCGCGATGGGCCCTTCCGTCTGAGCCGCCGCCGATCGGTCCAGTTGCCCAGCGGCTGGCGATGGACCGCCCAGGCTGAGCCATCCCTGTCTGCCCTCGCCGGATGATGTTGGAGCAGGGCGCTAGGAAGGTGCATGATTGTTCGAAAGCGTACAGACGCGAGTCTAGCGCCGGACTAGGCTGCGACCGATCCGGGCGCACGCCCATGCGCTCGAGGCCTGACGGCCTATGGCATCTTGGCAGGATGGATGTCGAGACCGTTTTTGTCGGACTGCACTGAGGCGGCTCCTTTCGCGGCGCGCTATGGAGCCGGCTGCAGCGTAGGTGTGAAGCAGGAGGCAAGCTCGGCGATTTCAAATTAAACTATGGTCGTTCCTCGTGCGTACTGTTCTTCTCATTGTGGGAATATGGCTACTGATCAACGTCCTGTTTATTGTGATTGTCCTGCCCTCGCGCAGGCCGGTTCCTCCCTCCGAGACCGACGAAGGGAACTCCGTCCCGGCACCGATCAACAAGACGGCCCGTCGATTGGAAGATGATGCGTCACCATCACTGCGGTACGTTATTATTCAGGTTGCGATCAGAGTTCTTTTCGTCCTCGTCCTTCCGTTTGTTCAAGCGTGGGATGCAATTAGGCGGCGCTTCAAAGGGCACCATGACTAGGATGGCGTGGGCGCGCTGAAAACCTCGGAAAACGCGACATCCCGGTGTGGGCGCCGGGGGACGAGGCGAAGTCGTTACAGCGGCTGTTGCTGCTAGATCGCCAGCGCAAGCGCCGCGGATGCGATCAGCGGCAATCTTTGCGAGGCACCTCGCATCCCGAAGGCGTTTGGCAACGCGCAAGGTCCTAAGCCGCGACGCAGCCGCCTTCGTCGCCCAGAGGCCGATCGTTCCGCAACAGCGCGGGGTCATCGGACATTGGGCCAGGGTTCCTGTTTCGGCGCCGGAGCGGGCCGTTTGCAAGGGCAAACTTGGCCGAGGGCTTTCGCCGAGCTGATATCTTTGTCGATCAAATCTTGAAGGACGCTGCCTATTCGGGAATGCCGGCCTTGATCAAGCCCTCCGCGAACACCTCGCAATGGGCGAAGCCGCGCAGATTGTTGCGCAGCACGCCCACCCTCAGCGGTGGCCCGACCTTGTTGCGGCGGGCGGTGAATTCCTCCGCCTCTTCGATCAGGCCGAGATGCCCGCAGCAGCTGATCAGCGCATTGTAGTGCCCAGCGAATTCGGCATCGGCGGCAACCGATGCCCGGAGATACGGCAGCGCCTCCGCGAAGCGCCGCGCCGCGAGCAACGCCAAGCCGTGGATCGTGGTGTAAAGGCCGGAAAATGAATCCAACGGGCTCATGCGAAGCGCTTTTGCAGTTTCGGCGATCGCATCATCGAAGCGACCTGCCCGCAACAACGCCCAGCCATAAGCCGTGTGCGCGAGCGCGAAGCTGGGATTGAGGTTGAGGGCGGCCTGGTGCTCGGCCAGCGCGCGCTGGTGTTGGCCGGAGGTGCTCAAGTTGAGGCCGACGGTCATGTGGGCCCACGGCTCGCTCTGGTCGAGGCGCAACGCCTCCTGGGCGTGCAAGGCGCTCTGCCTGTAGCCCTCGGAGCGGTCTTCAACGTAATAGTAGAGCGTGGCCCACCAGATCGCCCAGCTGAGAGTGGCGTGCGCTCGCGCATAGCTCGGGTCAATCTTTATGGCGCGGCGCAGCAAGCGTTGTGCCTCTTCGTTGTGCTTGCGGCCAAACTTGTTAATGAGGTCGATGGCGCGGATCACGAGTCCCCAGACATCGACGCTTTCAGGCGGCTGTCGGGCGGCGCGATAGCCTTCCTGGGCATAGAGGTGCGGCTCGATCGCGGCAACGATGTTTTCCGTGATCTCGTCCTGGACCGTGAAGATGTCGTGCAGTTGACGATCGTATTTCTCCGCCCAGATGTGCTTGGCCGTCTCCCCATCGATGAGCTGACCCGTGATCCGGATGCGCTGGCCAGCGGCGCGTACGCTGCCCTCCAGGGCGTAGCGCACGCCCAGATCGCGAGCGATTGTCCTCACATCGACGGCTTTGTCTTTGTAGACGAAGGCCGAGTTGCGAGCGATGACGAAGAGCCAGCGAAGCCGGGACAGCGCCGTGGTGAGATCCTCGGTGACGCCGTCCGCGAAGTACGCGTGTTCCGGATCGACGCTGAGGTTCGTGAAAGGCAGGACCACGATCGACGGCCCGTCCGGCAATGGCAGGGTTGGCGACGCCGACGCGGCAGCGGCCAAGCCGACGTTGACCCGAAATACCTGCAACGGGTCAGCGATGTTTTTCAAGCGCTGCTCACCCATATCAGCGTACTGGGTGTCGATCTTACTCTTGACCTGTTCGTATGCGGAACGCGACAAGCAGATTCCGCCGGGGTCAGCAATTCCTTCGAGCCGCGCTGCGATATTGACACCATCGCCCAGAATGTCATCGCCCTCGACCAGCACCTCGCCGAGATTGATGCCGATGCGGTATAGCACGCGCTGTTCCGCGACCAGCTTGGCGTTGCGTCGGGCCATTAGCTTCTGCACTTTGATCGCGCACTCGACCGCTGCCACCACGGATGGGAACTCAATGAGCACGCCGTCGCCCGTGGTCTTGACAATCCGTCCGTCGTGCTTTCCGACGATCGGCCGCATTGCCGCTAGACGGTCACGCAAGCGGCGCGCTGTCCCCGCCTCGTCTAGGCCCATGAGCCGGCTGTAACCAGCCACATCGGCAGCAAGGATCGCTGCAAGCCTGCGCTCGACCCGCTCCTGTGCCATGGACTGCTCTCCAGGCTACGGCTCGCGGCACTGTACCACAATGAGCGCACGGCGATCACCACGGGGCGATATCTGGATCTGCCGCCGCCTTTATGGAGGTGCATATGTTGTTCATCACATCAGCCGTCGACAGGCCGACGTCGGCTACGGGCCCAACAGCGAACATCGACTAGCAGTGATCGCGACTCTCGAGACCGGCGGAAAATAGGTGGGCCCCATTGACATTTGCAGGATTCAGTCGCCACGCCTGCCGTGATGGCCGGCGCCCGTCCGGCGAAATCGGCGAAGGCTTTGGCGCACGGGCGGCGCGGTCTGCCGAAATCCTGCGACTAGATCTGAGCCGATACGGCGTCGAAGCGGAGCCCCCACGGCACCTGCTGCGGGCAGTTTGCCGGAGCACAAGGAGGCCGATCTGTTTCCTGACCGTCGTGCCGATGCGCGCCTTGCGTAATCCGTCAACTTACGAACTGCTCCAGCGACTTGAGGACCGGGAGTTCGGCCTCACCCCAGCCTTCTGAGCTGCCGTGAAACCATCTCGGCTTCAGCTTCCTTGATTGTGCCGAGAACGTCTTTCACGGACGCTTCTAGACTAGATACGAGACTGGAATCGGCTTCGTTTCGCGGTGGAGACGGTAAGTTGACGGTGCGAGCATCGTCGGCTCGTGCTTCGGAGCGGCGCATCGCAGCATAGGCTAAAACGCGTTCGGCATACCTGTGGCGAAAGAACAATGGGATAATCCCAAGTGCCACGAGGGCCATCATCATCACCAGCAACCGGTCGTCGCGTGAGGTTGTTGACGCACCGTTGTGTTCGATATCGGGTGGCGCGATGACCTGAGCGACATCCGCCGAGACGGCTAGCGGCGCCGTGCCGATCGTTTGCTCGCCTTTGAGCTCCGTAACGGGTGGCGGGGTGACCTGAACCACGTCCGCCGCGGCATCTAGCGGCGCCGGGCCGATCGTTTGCTCGCCTTTAGGCTCCGTAACGGGTGGCGGGGTGACCTGAACCACATCTGCGGAGGCATCTAGCGCCGCCGGGCCGATCGTTTGCTCGCCTTTAGGCTCAATACGGGGCGGCGCGACTTGAACTTCATCCCGTGCGGGATTTACCGGGGGGGTGCCAGCCACTGCATCATCCTTTCCCGGGCGATGCGGGCGCGAATGTTTGGTTTGAGGTCTGGAATCGACGACCTCCTTTGCCTTGGCGATCACCGCCAAGAAGAATTCCTCGTTGGGCACAGCGGCATGCCGTTCGTGGCGCAGCCGGCCCTGTTCGCGGGCTCGCGCGGCGTCCAATGACGTTCGCGCCCCAAACGACCGCACAGCTTTCTGATCCGACAGCATCTTCATCGGTTCGTACGGCTTGAGCTTTGTTCGCTGAGCTTTGTGGAACTTGTGTTCGAGCACCGGCGTCGCATGCCTCCACGTATCCCACCGCGGCCGCGCGCGTTCGTGAAACGAATAAAAAGTACCGTCATGAAGCCAGCCACCACCAAACCAAGCCTTGCTCCCTTGGATCATCTGCACTTTCGTGCCCAGCCGGTTCGGGTAACGCAAACCGTATGCTCCGGCATGAGGGTCGCCCCCACCACCGTAACCGCCACCGAGGCTGCCGCTGCCAGCTCCCGCACCACCAGCAACACCGCCACCAGCTCCGGCGCTACCAGCAACACCGGCGCCTCCGCTGCCGGCTCCCGCACCGCCACCACCACCGCTGCCAGCTCCCCCACCACCCGCGCCACCGGCACCACCACTGCCAGTTCCTCCGGCACCGCCGCTGCCAGCACCTCCAGCGCCACCGCCGCCGCCGCCGCCGCCGCCGCCCCCACCACCGCCGCTCCCGTGCCCAAAGGCCTGGGTGATGACCGGCGGAGTAACCAGATTGATCAGCAACGTTGCCACTACAGTAAACTTGATCACCAATCTGAGCACGTCTGCCTCCAACTGCGCCTTACTCTTTGGCGCGGTACCACCCTCAGAGGCCAATAGGTCACCAGAAGCCGAAGCTCGCCGCGTTCGTTGAGTTAAGCGGCGCTCACTTCTGCCCGACCCCGCTTTTCACCAGGTGTATCTCGGGTCGAGCTTCTGCTCGGCCTCCAGCACTCGTTCGCGAAGCGCTTCCAGTTCGGCGAGCTGAGAAGCGAGCGCTTCGAAACGGTGACGAAGAAGATCGGCAGCAGCATCGGCCCACGGGCCCGCCGGTCCCTTGGCCGATTTGAAGAGATCGGCCCATGGCAGAGCCGCCGGGGAAGTCTGGAGATGATGGAGAGCACTCATGGCCGGGTCCTCCGCGTGGCGACGTACGGCAGGCTTCAAGCCTGCGCACGTTCCCCACCGCTTTTGTCGCGAGAAAAGATGGGGCTGTAAGGCCGCGCCCCGGTTGGCGACCGTCAGTTAATCTTCATCGCGCTCGTGATGATGGTGTTCTCGGTACCCTGCCGACCCCCGCCAGACGCGGCGAATCGCGTGGGGTCGATCGCAGCATCGTCATGGCCGGAGGAGTTACGGCGGCGAATTTACCGCAGGTCTTCGAAAATTCGCGCCGGTATGAGGACATGGCGCCCCCTCATGGCTTCTAGGAGTCCAATTAAACACCCTCGAACTCTGAATAACTTAAATTACGTTAATTTGTTTCAATCAATAAATATAACAAGCCCCGGGGGTTCCCGCTCGAGGCCGGCCTTCGCATTCTTAGTGCTTTGCCGGGGAGTCCTTTGCCGGTTCGTTCGAGGCCGCTCTTTGGCTGAGCTGAGCGAGCCGCTTTTCGAGTTCGCGCTTTTCTGCAATCAGCCTCGCGGCGAGGATCTGATCGACCTTCGTGTGGAGCGCCCACAACTCATCGATCGACATCGTGTCGAGGTGTTCCCGATCCATGTCAGCCAGCTCCATACGGATAGAACGAGCTTGGGCATCCTAGTGTATGGGTGCGGTGCCCCGGACCCAAAGTTCGCTCAGGCAGCGCTGGTACTTTATATCGTTTAATCGATCAAATATTAAACGAGGTCAAAATCCAAAAAAGATAGTTAACTCCTTCCCGTCATGTGCTGGTGCGACAATAAACCGATGAGAAGACCGATGAGAAGACCGAGAACGACGTGCGGGCCCCGAGCAGCGATGACGGCAGCGTTCATCCTGATCGTGGGCTCCCCCACGACGTTCCCCGGCATTAGCCTGCTCATGCGTTCAAGCACCCTCACTTTGCGCACCGTGCAAGAGGAGCGCGAAGCAGACCTCACAGGATCACCTGAAAAAGATGGTTGAGTTATGACAGCGACCGCGCGCCCTCGCGGGCACAAGCGCTTGATGCTCGCTTTCTCTGGCGGCTAGGACGAGGCAATGCCTTTCCTAACGAGCGATCGCTCGCGCGAGAGATGGTGAAGCCCTGCCCTTGACGAGCTTCCCGGACATGAAATCGACTACAATGCAACGCGCGGGACTTGGGGGCGCCCATGCGGAGATCGTTGCGCTGGAGATATTCTTCACGCAAACGAGTCTAGGTCGGTCGATAGCGGAGATGGGATGAGCGCCGGCCTCCGCTTTCGCGAGGAACTTCTCGTCATGTGCGCCATTTCTCAGGCGCATGAGCGATAAGCGGGCTATGAACATCCTCCGCGAATTGCATGCTGCCGAGGAGGAATTGGTCGGGAAGGTTGTCGTGCTGAGCGACGGCAAGGCTGGCGCGATTGACCACGTGTTCCTCGACGATGTGCATGGGCTTCGCATCTCGATCGGAGGGCATGACGGCAAATGGCCGATCTCAACGGTGAAGCACATCGAGAACTAAAGGCATGACGCCAACCCCATCGTACTCTTACCGGCAATGCTCGAGCCGCTACGGCTCGCGCGTCTACGGCTTCTTGTTCGAGCGCAGAGATGGCCTCTATCACCCCTGCGGCAATCAGCCTGCATGCTCGGCGGCTTTGGCGCAGCGGATGGTCGAAGGTGGCTGGCTCGTGAAGCACGGGCAGCCCCACGGATCAGGGTCTGCGAGCGGCAGAATGAGGGATGGAAGGACTGAGGAACTCAACAAAGTTCCCCTAGAACCGAGCGCCCCTACTTCCCCAGCAGCTTAGAAAACGCTCAACGTCTGCTTCGTGAACCGCTTGCGTCTCCACGCGCGGCATTGTCGGTGACGGTCAGTGGATAGCAGTACCGGTCATTACCGAGTTTGAACTGGGCTTCGAGCGCCCGTCATCGAACAAGAGCAATGCCCTCTTGGGCGAATGACAGGTTGACCGGCGCACCTGTCGCTGGAAGCTGATCGGTTTGCCTGCTGATGACAAAAAGCTCGCCGATCGGCGTCGATACGATCATCTCGGCGTGATCGCCGAGATAAGAAGATTTTCTAACTGTTCCCGGAAGGCCATCCCCAAGCAAGATGGCGTGTGGCCGAATGGCAGCCTTTGCTGGCCCCGGGGTAAGGCCGCGCGCCGGAAGCGTCAACCGGATGGGCCCCAACATGACCTGCGCCTGCCCGTCCTGGACCGCATCGATCGTCACCTCCACAAGATTGGCATCGCCGATAAAATCAGCGACGAAGCTGTTCGCCGGAGCCTCATAAAGCTCGCGCGGCGAACCTTGCTGCGCGATCTTCGCATTCGACATCACGATGATGCGGTCGGAGACGGCGAGCGCCTCCTCCTGGTCATGCGTGACATAGGCGACGGTGAGTTCCAGCGACTGCTGGAGCTCACGGATCTCCTGCCGCACCTTGCGCCTGAGCTTGGCATCGAGATTGGAAAGCGGCTCGTCGAAAAGCAGCACCTGCGGCTCCAGCACCAGGGCACGCGCCACGGCGACGCGCTGCTGCTGGCCGCCGGATAGCTCGGCCGGGTAGCGCTTCTCGAAGCCTTTGAGCCCGACCAGAGCGAGCTTCTCCAGCGCCATCGCCTCGGCCTGCGCCTTGCCCAGGCCCTTCACCGTCGGCCCAAAGGCCGCGTTCTCCAGCACACTCATATGCGGGAATAGCGCATAGGACTGGAACACCATGCTGACGTCGCGGTCCGCAGCCGAGAGCCGTGTCACGTTCTCGCCACCGATCAGGATCTGCCCCTCGCTGGCGATCTCGAGCCCGGCGATCATGCGCAAGGTTGTCGTCTTGCCGCAGCCGGAAGGGCCGAGCAGCGTCACGAGCTCGCCCGCATGGATCGTGAAGCTGACATCGTCCACCGCCGTCACCGCGCCGTAGCGCATGCTGACATGGCTGAACTCGACGGAGGCAGGGCCGGATTTGGGCATGGCAGGTCCTATCTGGCGGGCTCGGCGGCCGAGGTCGCAAGCGCGACGGGCCTGCGGCCGAGCTTGCGCTCGCCGACGCCGAACTGGATGAGCGCGATGCCCGCCGCCATGACGACGATCAGCACCGAGGAATAGGCGATGGCGAGGCCGAACTCGCCGGCCTCGACCCGTCCGACGATGTAGGCGGTGGCGAGGTTGTACTCGGCCGACACGAGAAAGATCACGGCGCTGACCGAGGTGATGCTGCGCACGAAGCTGTAGATCAGCGCCGCGACGAGCGCTGGCTTGAGCAAGGGCAGCACCACACGGCGCAGTGTCGTGAAGCTGCGCGCCCGCAGGGTCGTCGAGGCCTCGTCGAGACTCTTGTCGATCTGTGCCAGCCCCGCAATGCCCGAGCGCACGCCAACGGGCATGTTGCGGAAGACGAAGGCGAGCACGAGGATGAGTCCCGTCCCGGTGATCTCGACCGGCGGCACGTTGAAGGCGAGGATATAGGCGACGCCGAGCACGGTGCCGGGAATGGCGAAGCTCAGCATGGTCGTGAATTCGAGCAGCCGCCGGCCGACGAAGCGCTGCCTGGTCAGCAGATAGGCGGTAAGCAGGCCGATCAGCGCCGTCAGTGGTGCCGAGATCGCGGCGACCTTCAACGTCGTGAACAAAGAGGGCCAGGCCGCGCCTTCGAAGAACAGGCCGTGGCTGAAATCGACGGCGAAGCCGGTGCGGTAATGCTCCAGCGTCGGCGTATGGTCGCGGCCCATCGTCTTGACGAAGCCGCCGATCAGGATCACCGCGTAGATCACCGCCGTCAGCAGCACCCAGGGCACGATGACCGCGGCAGAGAGCACGGTGACGAAGGTCGGCAGCTTCGCGGCAATGCCGGCATCGCCTTTGCCGGAGACGGTGGTGTAGCTCTTTCCGCCGAGCCAGCCCTGCTGCAGCCAGAAGGCGCCCAGCGTGAAGACAAGCAGCACGATGGCCAGTACTGCCGCCATGCCCTGATTATGCGCGGCGCCGACCACGGCAAAGAAGATCTTGGTCGAGAGCACTTCGAAATTGCCGCCGAGCACGAGCGGATTGCCGAAATCGGCCATGCTCTCGACGAAGCCGAGCAGAAAGGCGTTGGCGAGCCCGGGCCGCAGCAGCGGCCATGTCACAGCACGGAACGTCGCCCAATGCCTGGCACCAAGCGTCTGCGCGGCCTCTTCGAGGCTCGGTGCGATGCCCTGGACCACACCCATCAGGACGAGGAAGGCGATCGGCGCGAAGGCCAGCACTTGCGCCAGCAGCACACCTGGCAGACCGTAGATCCAGCGCGAGCGCGGGATACCGAACCACTCGGACATCAAGCCGGTCACGACGCCCGAACGGCCGAAGAGCAGGATGAGTGCAAGGCCGATGACGAAGGGCGGCGTGATGATCGGCAGCACCGTCATCGCGCGCATCAGGCGCTTGCCCGGCATCGCCGTGCGCAAGACGAGCAGCGCACAGGCGAGGCCCAGCAGCGTGGTGATGAGCCCGGTCAGCACACCGAGGATCAGCGTATTCCAGGCGACGCCGCACGCGATGCCGCCGCCTACGCAGCCCAGTCCCCAGATCGTCGAGGAGAGCAGGCGGTCGGCGAATTCGCCCAGCGCCCAGCTGCCATTGGCATCGACCAGTGCACTGCGCAGGATCGTCGCGACAGGCAGGAAGATGAAGAGACCGATCAGCAGCACCACGACACCGATGGTGGATGTGGTGAAAAGATCGCCCCGACAAAAGCCGCGATAAGCCAGGCCATGGCAGAGCAGCAAGAGAAGCGACAACAGCGTCAGCAGCGCGCCGAAACCCATGCCTGGCTGCGCGGCGCCTGCCCCACCGAGCAGCACAGCGAGCCAGGGAATGCCCTGGTCGGGCAGCGTGACCGCAAAGCCTTGTGCGAAGAACGTGACGAGACCGAAAAGCCCGACGGCGATCAGTGCCCGTCCGCTGAAAGCGGTCTCGGCACGGACAGCGAGAAGCGTCGCCGCGAGGAGCGCGATGCCGATCGGCCACAGCCACGGCGCCGCGCCTGATATCGCAAGCGCCAGCGCCGTGCCGGCCCGCCCGAACGGATAGCCGGCAAGGTCCCAGCCCTCCGGCAGGTACCAAGGCACGAGCATGTAGCCCAGCCAGCCGATTAGCAGAGCAAGCCGCGTCGAAGGGCGCATCTGATATCTCCGAGCCGGCGGGCTATTTCGGCAGCGCCTTGACCTCCTTGTCCCACTTTGTCAGCAGCCGCGTGCGCTCGGCCGACGAGCCGTATTTGACGAAATCGTAGTCGATCAGCTTCATCTCGTTCATCTTCGGCGCCTGCGGCGGCACCGGCGAGTTCTTGTTGGATGGCACCTGATACGACTTCGCGGCAGCACCCAAGGCCTGCGCGGCGGGTGTCAGCGCCCAATCGTAGAACTTCTTGGCGTTTTCCAGATTGCGTGCGCCCTTGACGATCGACATCGAGCCGATCTCGTAGCCCGTGCCCTCGCAAGGCGCGACGGCCCTGATCGGGTCGCCCTGCACCGCGAAGACGACGGCATCATGGATGAAGACGATGCCGACGGCGGTTTCGCCGAGGCTTGCCGCCTTGGCCGGCGCGGCGCCGGACTTGGTGTACTGGCTGACATTCTTGTGCAGGGCCTTGAGATAATCGAAGCCCTTGTCCTCGCCCATCAGCTGCACGACCGTGGCGAGCAGGTTATAGGCGGTGCCGGACGAGTTCGGGTCGGCGACCTGCACGTCATCCCTAAGCTTGGGATTGAGCAGATCGGCCCAGCATTTCGGCTCCGGGATGCCCTTGGCCTTGATCTG
Source organism: Bradyrhizobium arachidis (assembly GCF_024758505.1). NCBI lineage: Bacteria > Pseudomonadati > Pseudomonadota > Alphaproteobacteria > Hyphomicrobiales > Nitrobacteraceae > Bradyrhizobium > Bradyrhizobium arachidis. The sequence goes on from NZ_CP077970.1 coordinate 7,523,702, forward strand.
TTCGGTGTTGTAGCCGAAGCCGAGTGCGCCGGCATAGATGCCGATCGAGCGCTGCTTCGCCGCCTTCCACTGGCTCAGCGCCCAATCTTGCAGATCCTTGTTGGCTGGAGATTCGTATTCGAGCGTGAGCCCCTCTTCGGCCGCCTGAAGATGCGGGTCGCCGGTGCCGCCCCACCAGATGTCGCCGCGCGGGTTCGAGGCCTCCGCCCTGAGCTGCGCATAGACCTCGCCGGCGGATTTTCGCGTCATCGCGACCTTGATGCCCGTCTCCTTTTCGAAGGTGGTGGACATCGCGCGGCACCATTCCTCCTGCACGCCGCAATACATGACGAGCGAGCCCTGAGCCGACGCCGGCGCAGAGGCTGCACCCGCGGCCAGCATGCCCGCACTGAACAGAGCTCTGAACGTCAGGGATCTCAAAAACATGGTCCACCTCCCCGGAACGAGAACTTCACGTTCTTCGCAATTGGTTGCGACGGTGGCGCCCCCACCGCGCCAACGCAGTAAATTTTGTGCGGACTACGAAATCCCTGTGATTTCGCTGAGCTGCGATGCCAGCGCCGGCGTGCAGCACAGGATCGGATTGCCCTTGCTGATGCCGTCTCCGGCGAAGAAGTCGTTGACCCAGCCACCGGCCTCGCCAACGATCACAATGCCGGCGGCGACGTCCCAGGCGTTGATATGCAGCTCGGCGTAGGCCTCGGTGCGCCCGTTCGCGACATGACAGAGGCCCAAAGTGCCAGACCCCGAGCGCTTGATCGAGCAGCCGGCGGAATAACCGCGTCCGATCACGTCGAGATAGCGCTGCGAGGGCACACGGGCCGACCAGCCCAGTTCGACATAAGCGCGTCGGATGTCATCGGCGCCCGAGACAGCGATCGGCTGCCCGTTCAGCGTCGCGCCCTGGCCGCGCTGCGCGACATAGAGCTCGCCCAGTGCCGGTGCGGCGACGATCCCGATCGTCGGCTCGCGGTTCAGCAGGAAGCCCACGGAGACGCACCAGTTGCGATCGCCACGCGCGAAGTTCGAAGTACCGTCGATCGGATCGATGATCCAGACCGCGTCGCTGGCCGCGCCGCCGCCCTCCTCGCCGATCACCGTGTCGCCAGGGAAAAGCTCTGCCAGCCGCGCACGCAAAAAGTCCTCGACGGCGCCATCGGCGACGGTGAGCCAATCCTGCGCCCCCTTCATCGTGACGCCGAGGCTTTCCTTGCGGCCGAAATAGTCGAGCGCAACGCGCCCCGCCTCGGCGACGAGGCCTTGGGCCGCGTAGCGGCGCAGCAGGAGTTCGGCTGGCGTCATGACGGCGATCTTGCCATCGGGATCGCGGCGATAGGCGCTCGCTTCAGCCACTTCGAGGCACCCCCTAAACGGCACATTCTTCTTGTCTGCTTGACTATTGAAACAAGCATTCCATTCTCTGCGCCGCCAAGTCAAGGCCGCAGACTGCCTTCTCGACGTCCTCCGCCGCGTCACAGAATCATGTCAGACTGGACTACGACGCATTCGCGACACGGTTGAACGAGCGCGCGCGTTGCCGAAGCGGCGCGGCAGGTGGCCGATTTCGCGAAGCCCGATTGGTGGAGGCTCGAAGCGCGGCTGGCAGCAAATCGACGGCGCCATCGCAGAGAACGATCCGTATTGCCTCGGCGTCGTGCTGCTGACCTCTATTATCTCTACGTCGTGGCCGGCCCGAAGCGCGTCTGGAAATTCAACAACGACCCAGCGCATGAATAGATGCTGTCCGGCGGCTGATGGTCCGGCCTCAGCGTCCGAGAGGCACCGGCGCCTGGATCGTCCAATCTGCGATGGGGATGTGCTGTCCCGAACGGACAACCGAAATCCTGTCGAAGGTAATGCTCCGGCCCGCGAGGCGCTGGCTGAATTCGGCGGCAGCTGGCGCCTTCACCTCCTCCGGCAGATTGCCATAAAGCAGCGAGACATGCGGCGTGAAGCATTCGGTACCCTGTGGATCGAGGCGTCGCTTCAGCCTGTCGAGCTGCGCCGAAACGGCGAAGCGCACGTAGAAGGCCCGGAAGAACGCCTGCGTCGTCTCGACCGTCGTGATCGGTTCGGCGAAGGGTTGCGACGCAGCGGCTGCTGCCCGAACGTCATCGTGGAGACGCTCGAACGTCGCATCCGTATCGCCGCGCAGCGTCAGATGCGGCGCAAAATTCGGCGTGCCGAAGCGCGTCGCAAGCTCGCCGATGAGCGAAGCGAGAAACGCTGCGTCTTCGGGGCACGGCATGAGCCAGAGCGATCGAATTTCGACGGTCTTCGGGGTCACAAATCTGTTGCACGAGCGCGCTAGGGGTCGTTATGTTTATTCCAAGCTGATCGCAGAATGGAAGAACAATTCCATCTTAGGACGGCGTGGAGGAACACACCGTGCGGGCGAGCTCGCAAGCTATGTCGGGCGCTGGCGCGGCAATTGAGGTGCGCGGCCTGCACGTCGCCTATGGCGGCACGAAGGTGCTTCACGGCGTCGATCTCGATTTCGCGCCGGGGACCTTCACGGCGCTGCTCGGCTCCTCCGGCTGCGGCAAGACCACGCTTCTGCGCTCGCTCTCCGGCTTTGTGCCGGTCGAGTCCGGTTCGATCGCCGTCGGTGGCAAAGACGTCGTCGGTCTGCCGCCCGAGAAGCGCGGCATGGCGATGGTCTTCCAGTCATATGCGCTCTGGCCGCATATGACGGTGCTCCAGAATATCGGCTACGGCCTGAAGCTGCGCGGAGCCTCCAAGGGCGACATCGCCGCCAAGGTGTCCTCACTGCTGGCGATGCTCGGGCTCGCCGGCTACGAGGACCGCAAGGTCACGGCCATGTCGGGCGGGCAGCGCCAGCGTGTGGCGCTGGGACGCGCGCTTGCGGTCGATCCCGGCATCCTGCTGCTGGACGAGCCCCTCTCCAATCTCGACGCCAAGATCCGCATGACGATGCGCCACGAGATCCGCGCCATCCAGCAGCGGCTCGGCGTCACCACGATCCATGTCACGCATGACCGCGAGGAGGCGATGACGATGGCCGACAGGCTCGTCATCATGAATGCTGGCCGCATCGCGCAGATCGGCACGCCGGAGGAGGTCTATGACCGGCCGAACAGCGCCTTCGTCGCCAATTTCATGGGCGCCGAGAACGTGCTGCCGCTGCATGTCGAGCCCGGCGAGGGCCCTGCCGTGATCAGGGCTGGCGAGACGCGCGGCGTGCTTCCCAGTGAACTCGGCCTTGCCCTGCCAGCGGGCGAAGCACTCGGCTATTTCCGCGACGACGTCGCCAGTCTCGATGCACCCGACGCCGCAGCGGGCGAGGATCTGGTGGTGCCGGGCCGCATCGCGGCGCGCAGCTATCCGGGTGGGCTCTACCGCTACCGGGTCGAGGCCGCCGGCCGCCAGATTACCGTGGACCACGCCACCCGGTATGAACCCGGCGCGGCCGTCGGCCTGCGCATCCCGCTTTCACGCCTTCACATTTTCCCAGCCGCACAGGCCTCCATCCCAGCCTGACGCAGTCCAACGATCCGACACGGAGCCAGACTCATGCGCCTTCTCACGATCGCCACCTCGCTCGCCGCGCTGATCGCGGCCTCGCCGCTCGCTGCGCAAACGCTCAACGTCGCCTCCGCCGGCGATCAGAATATGGTCGACTATGTCAAGGACTACCTTGCCCCGATGTTCGAGAAGGCTCACCCGGGCGTGAAGGTCGTCGCGGTCGGCACCGGCCCGGGTGATTCCGGCTCGCAGAAGATTTACGAGAAGCTCAACGCCCAGAAAGGCGCGAGCGCGACCGATTTCGACGTGGTGGTGATCCACCAGAAGGCCGCCGGCCAGATGGTAAAGGAAGGCCTGCTCGACAAGTATACAGGCAATGTCGACACCGCCAAGCTCGCCACGGGCGACGCGGCCAAGAACGCGCTCGGCACCGATGTGAGTGGCTACGTCATCCCGATGTTCCAGTCGCAGACCGCGCTCGCCTACAACGCCGACATGGTCAAGACGCCGCCGGCGACCTTCGCCGAACTCGCCGATTGGGCCAAAAAGAATCCAAAGCAGTTCGGCTACAACGGCATCAAGGGCGGCATGTCGGGCGTCGCCTTCGTCGCCGGCTGGGTCTACGCCTTCGGCGGCGACGCCGACAAGCTGATGAAAGGCCCCTACGACGCCGCCACCAAGGCCAATTGGGACAAGGCCTTCGCGGATCTGAAGGCCTTCAACGCCAACGCCACCATCACCCCCGGCAATGCCGGCACGCTCGACATGCTGAACCGCGGCGAGATCGCGATCGGCCCGGTCTGGGTCGACATGTTCTACTCCTGGAAGGCCGACGGCAAACTGCCGCCGAACATGAAGCTGAAACTCGTCTCGCCCGGCATGCCCGGCCAGCCGATGTACTATTCCATCCCGGAAAAATCGGCCCAGAAGAAGCTGGCCGAGGCCTTCATCGCGCTGGCAACTTCGCCGCAGGTCCAGGCCGACGGCATCGTCAAGAAGTTCAACTGGTATCCGGGCATCGACGCCAAGAACCTCGAAGGCAAGCTCGACAAGGCCGATTGGGACAAGCTCTTCACCGACGTTACACCGGCCGAGCTCGCCAGCAACGGCAAGCCCTTTCCGATAGCGCCCTACTTCAACGACATCCTCGAGGGCTACGAGAAGAAGGTCGCGAACTGAGGTTCGTTTCGGGAGGCCGCCATGGTCGGGCTTGACCCGACCATCCCTTCACCATGCAGGCTGGTCCTGAGATTCTCCGGGTCACGCCCGAGAATGACGACCTTTCTCCTCCGCGCCGCTGTCAGCAGGTTTGATGTCCATCTCCCAACGCCAGCTCGCTCTGCTGCTCATCGCGCCTGGCCTTGCGCTGGTGGCGGCGCTGTTTCTCTATCCGCTGAGCTTCTCGCTGATTTCGGCCTTCACCGGGCCGCAGGGCGGCGTCTCGCTGGACTCCTTCCGAAAGGCCTGGGAGCTGTATTCCCGCGACATGCTCTTTACCGTCGTGATCGTGCTCGCCTCCTGCCTGTTCACAGGGCTCGCCGCCATCATCATCGCCGGCACGCTGACGCTCGGCGAGAACCGCTGGATCGTTGGCACGCTGAAAGCGCTCTATCGCTGGCCGCTCTTCATCCCGTTCATCGTCGCGGCACAGTGCATGCGCACCTTCCTCGCCAAGAACGGGCTGATGAACAATTCCTTCGTGGCCATGGGGCTCATGGAGCCGCTTCAGGCGGTAAGCTTCCTCGACTGGCGCGGCATCATCGCCACCTTCGTCTGGAAGCAGACGCCCTTCGTCGCCCTGCTGCTCGCTGGCGCGCTCGCCGCGATCGACCGCGCGACGCTCGAAGCGGGCCGCAATCTCGGTGCCTCACGCTTGCGCGTGCTGGTCGAGCTCGCGCTGCCTCAGGTGATGCCGCAGCTCCTCGTGGCGCTGGTGCTCTCGTTCGTGACGATGCTCTCGGTGCTGTCAGTGCCGATGATGGTGGCGGGATCGCAGCCCACCATGCTGACCGTCGACATGGCCTTCCGCATCAACGCCTATGGCGACTACGCCACGGCGAATGCGCTCGGCGTCATCACCTATCTGCTCTCGGCCGGCGCTGCGATCATCTATCTCAAGCGTGGCATGGCGGGGAAAGAAGTTGCGCCATGATGCGTCTGGCAACCTCGTTGCGTACAGCGTTGGCCGCGTCCCTGCTCGCGGCCTTTGCCTTCGTGCTGATCGGCCCGCTCGCCAACCTCGCGCTCTGGTCCGTGGCCGAGCGCTGGTACACGCCCTACAAACTGCCGGTCACCTACGGCACGCGCTATTGGGAGCAGGTGTTCCGCCCGACAGGCGACGCCATGGCCTCGCTCGGCACGTCGGTTTGGATCGCGGTACTGACGGTCGTCGTTGCGCTCGCACTCTCGATCCCGGCCGGCTACGCGCTGGCGCGGCTGAAGCTGCCGGCGCGCGCCTTGTTCATGGTTCTGTTCTTGCTGCCGCAGGCCTTTCCGTCGGTCGCGATCTACATCAACGTCGCCCGCGTCTTCTACCAACTCGGCATCAACGGCACGGTCTTCGCCGTGGTGCTCGTCCATGCCGCGCATGGGCTGGTCTATTCGGTCTGGATCGCGGCCGCCGCCTTCGGCGCCGTCGACAAGGAGCTGGAGCTTGCGGCGCGCAACATCGGCGCCTCGCCGCTCAAGACCTTTTTCTCGGTGACGCTGCCGCTTGCTGCGCCCGGCATCATCGCCAGCGGCATCTTTGTCTTTCTGGAATCGCTCGACGAGTTCACCGGCACCTTCTTCGTCGGCGTCCCGCAGGTCATGACCCTGCCGCTGCTGCTCTACAATGCGGCGATGGGCGGTAACTATCAGGTCGCCTCGATCACGGCGCTGATCCTGCTCGTCCCCTCAGTGCTGTTCATGCTCTTCATCGAGCGGTTCTTGCGCGCCGACGTTCTGGCCAAGGTTGGCGCCTAGGTCAACGGGTCGCATCATTGGGATGTCGAGGCCAAGCGCCTAGCGGTGTTGAGGTTCATTACAACTGATTCGTCTGTCTATTCGGCCCCATCACCAACGCCGACCTAGCGTAGCGGTGGATGGCACCGAGCTCATTTTTGTCTGATTTGCCGCTCCAAGCGCAGCGTATGCTCGCGCAGGGAATCGTAGATCGGTGCGTTGCGCAACATCATGGGCAGTAGCATCGCCACGAAGCAGGCGCCCAGCATAGGCAGCAGCATTGTCACGTTACCGGTCATCTCCGCGACGAGAACGATGCCCGTCACCGGCGCACGCACCACGCCGGTGAAGAAGGCGGCCATCCCCACCAATGCAAATGCTTCCGGCTGGATAGCAAGCCCTGGGAATACAACGCGGCAAGCCACTCCGAACACCAGCCCGGACTGGGCTCCGAGCACGAGCAAGGGCGCGAACAGCCCACCTGGGGTGCCGGCCGCGTATGAGAGAGGGCCCAGTCCGAACCGGATCAGGAACGTGAATCCGACGATCGCCAGACTTTCGTGGCCGATCAATGCGCGCTGTGTGATCTGATCGCCGCCACCGACCAGCTCGGGCGCGAACCAGGCCAAAAAGCCGACACTTGCGCCGATCAATCCGGCGCGGAGCTCGATCGGCAACGACCCGAATCGGTCGCGGGCTGCGATGGCCGCGAGCAGGGTGCGATTGTAGGCGACGGCGAGCAGGCCCGCGAGGGCACCCAGAACCAAGAAGAGCGGCACGGAGGCGGCGGTGGGATAGCTCAGCGGCCCGACCTGGAAGTCGGGCGCGTCGCCGAGAAACAGCCTTGCGACCAGGATCGCTGTTGTCAGCGCCGCAAGGGCGGCGACGGCAACGCGGTGCTCAAACCTCTGCACAAGCTCCTCCAGCACAAACACGAGCCCGGCAATCGGCGCATTGAATGCCGTTGCCAGACCGGCGCCGGCGCCGGCCGCCAGCAGCACCCGAGAATCCGCCCAACAGAGCCGGCAGACGCGCGCGACAAAAACCGCGATGCCAGCACCCATCTGGACGGTCGGCCCCTCGCGGCCCAGCGCCAGCCCGGAGCCGATCGCCAGGAGTCCGCCGAAGAATTTCACTGGCACCAAACCAAAGGGAGCCGGTGGAATCTGATCGTGCAGGACAGCTTCGACATGCGGAATGCCGCTGCCCGACGCGTGTGGCGAGAATTGCCGCACCATCCACGCAGCGACCAGGGTAGCGACAGCGCAAACCCCGATGACAACCAAGAATCCCCAGATTGCGTTGCCATGGGCCCAGGCGATCATCGCATCGCGCAGCCGATCGGCTTGCTCGAGCAAGAGCCGGAAGATCGCTCCGACCCATCCAGTGGCCGCGCCGACGATGAGGGCCAACGCCGCGAGGCCAACCAGGCTGCAACGTTCGTCCGCGGCTTGTCGGTGGTCGTCGGGGTTGTGATCCACGGCTGGTCGATAATTCTCCAGGTCCCTCGCAAGAAGGCAAGTCTTGTCAAGATTGCCCGCCGCATGTCGCGGAAAAATGCTCCCGACTGACCGAATTGGGAGCTGCCTCTCCAATCGACGTACTAAGACGTATCTCAATAAAGGCGCCAGGAAACGCGCTATTCCCGGCCATATCGCGCGCGCACCCGAGAACGCGTGGCATGGCGTCCCCCAAAAGGGCGCGAGCAATCTAATGCTCGAGACCTTTGCGTCTTTCGAGCAGACTCCAAGCGCACACCCAACACCCCGCGCTTGCGGCGCGGCGCTCGATTGATATGTGCTAAGCTTGCTTCATCATACTATGATTGATCAGGCTACGGGAGAGCATTGTGAGACGACGCGAGTTCATCGCGCTCGTCGGCAGCGCGGCGGCAATCCGACCGCTCGGCGCGCGCGCAGAGCGCCCGCCGGAGCGCATCCTCTATTTCACATACTCGGCCGGCTACCGGCACGACGTTATACCGCTTTCGAAGACAATCTTGACACAGCTTGGAAGGAACTCCGGTATCTTTGAGGTCACTGCAACGGAAGACACCTCTGAATTTTCGACCGAAAACCTCGAAGGCTACGCCGCGGTGATGTTCTATACATCCGGAGAACTTCCCATGAGCGGCGTCGAAAAGAGAGCTCTTCTCAACTTTGTCCGCTCCGGCCGCGGGTTCCTCGGGGTTCATTCGGCCACGGACACGTTCTACACTTGGCCGGACTATCTCGATCTGGTCGGGGGCTATTTTGGTGGTCATCCATGGCATCAGGCGGTGACTATCGAGGTGGTTGATGCTGGCGATCCACTGGTGGCGTTTCTCGGGCAGTCGTTGCAAGTCGAGGATGAGATTTACCAAATCAGCGACTTCGACTACCGTGGATCACACGTCCTCCTGCGCCTCGACCCAAGCTCGGTGGATCTTAGCAAGGCCGGTGTGCATCAACGATTTTATGGTTGGCCTCTCGCCTGGACCCGAGTCTTCGGCCAGGGACGTGTCTTCTATACGGCGCTTGGCCACGAGGCTTCAGTCTGGCACGACGTCCGCTACCAGCAAATCCTTACGAACGCTATCCTCTGGTCTACGCGAAAGTTGCCCTAGGAGTCGAAGGCGCTAGGCGCAACGCTATCGAAATCCGGCGAGCATTGGCTGCGGATTATCCGGCAATACGCCGGGGATCAGCCGCAAGTAGCCGGCGTAGCGGTTGCCGCGCGGAAGAGCGCGAGAACCGCGGCTTCGTTCGCGGTCGGGCTGTAGAGATTAAAAAAGGAGAACACCAGCCGCCGACCTACTTGATGTCGATCATCCGCTGCTTGTTAACCCGCAAGCGACGGACGTAATAGCCTTGTCTCTGAACGGCTGACCTGATCTCGTCGCTTACTTTGAGAATTCGTTTTCTCCTCTTGCGCCATTTATTTGCGGAGTAAGCCGCGGGTATCGCACAGCCTGTGCTTAGAACGAGCAAATCGCGCCTCCCACTGCGATAGACATCAAACATTTGTCTCCCCCTGATTATATCGGAATAAACACGCAATATATTTCTGTCATTCTGATCAACTACCTTATTATCTTAAATTGCCGCGCGGGTTGTAAATGTGCAACGCTCGCCATTTTCTGCTTCGCCGCGTTCTGGATAGGAACGAACCCGATGCGAGCCCCGGGCAGATCGTGCCTTAGCCCAGCGAAGCCGTTGAACGGCAGCCATGTTTGGCCGATTTCTATCCACCCGACCCAGATGACGAAGGGAATTAGGATTTACTAAAGCCGCTTCGAATAACGCGACGGAGCCGACCGCACAAACCAAACGGATGCTGCTCCTTCGCGAGATCAGGAATCAGCGCCTCGTCAGTGGACCGATGCGCCGGCCGCGCTGAAAGATGCCCTAGAGACGCGGTCATCCAGCGCGCCAATACTGTCTCTTCGCCGCTTCGCTCGCAGACTACAGATCTGGCTTTGTCCGGCCCGGAACACGTCTGGGCGATACAATTGTTCGTCGCTCGACTTGTGCTTTGGCGTCCAGGACCTTGTCGCCAGCCCGTGCGGCCCGCGGCGGGCGTATCCGGTCCGAAATGCTGGTGCCCCTCCCCAGCACTCCGATCGGCAGGCCATCTGGACCAACACTGCTGTTTCCTTGAGCCTGTGCTGCGGCCGGTGGGGATCTGTTTCGGGAGGGCGCTGAGCCAATGGCTATCTGATCCTCATTGCTCGTGCCGGTCCCAAGCGCGCCGATCGGCAGTCCATTTTGAGCGTGACCAATCCCGGCATTTCTTGCGGCCTGGGCTGCCGCCCGCGACTTGGCCGGCGTGGCGGGCTGAACGTTCGGATTTGTCGGTTGGCCGGTGGTGCCCGCACTTCCGCCGGTGGCGATGTCTTTCGTCCCCATCCCTGGGGGCGCTGCTGCCGGTGGGGATCTGTTTCGGGAGGGCGCTGAGCCAATGGCTATCTGATCCTCATTGCTCGTGCCGGTCCCAAGCGCGCCGATCGGCAGTCCATTTTGAGCGTGACCAACCCCGGCATTTCTTGCGGCCTGGGCTGCCGCCCGCGACTTGGCCGGCGTCGCGGGCTGAACGTTCGGATTTGTCGGTTGGCCGTTGGTGCCCAGATTTCCGCCGGTGGCGGCATCTTTCGTACCCATCCCTGGGGGCGCTGTCGGACCCGCGTTGCCTGCGCTCGTCCCCATTCCAGAAGGTGCCGACGCGCCAGCGCTGGCGCTACTCGCCCCCGTCCCCGTGCCCGCTCCCGCGGAGCCCGCATTAGCGCCGTCTCTTGGCGCGAGGATCACCAGTGATGTGCTTGCGACAATGGCGGCCATTACTAAAGGGATGGCATGGGGCATCGGACAATCTCCTTTGCCAAACTTCTATTAACCATGACGCCGCAACGCGAGTTCCTGCTGGCGGTGACTATTTCGGCAGCCACAATACGGCTTTGCACCAATTCCCTGCTTACAGGGAATTTTGCAGGGAAATACGCTGCCACTGCGGCCTATAGAGGGAGGAAAAATGCGAAATCGCCGTGTGAATCCAACACGATCGCGATGACGGATGCACAGACCAGAAACAGGGAAATTACGGCGGCGATCAGGGATTGGGCGCGCCATTAGCAGGGAATCGGTCAGCGTCCATTCCTGGCGCACTTCTCCTGTGGTCCGTAAACACGATCTGTTCTCGCTCTCGATTTGCAAATTCAGGACAAGCGAGAAGGCAGATGAGACTCGATCGCGGAGCCGAGCTTTCCGGCGGGCGCATCACTTGACGCGGGAAGCGTGCGACTTGAATCAGCGGCAGTATTGCGAGGCGCCTCGCCTCCCACAGGCGTTTGGCGACGCGCAAGGGTCCAAAGCCGAGCCGCAGCCGCCTTCGTCGCCCGGAGGTCGATCGTTCCGCAACAGCGCGGGGCGTCATCGGCGGAGTCCGCTGTGGCGCGCACAACTCGGACATCACTCCGTGTCCGAAAGGGTCCGCTAACAGACCGTCTGCCGTGACCTGAACCAGATACGGTCTGCTCACGGAAAGGACGTGAGCGAAGTTGTGGAGAGCATCGCCGCATTAACCCTGTCGGCAAATGATCCGTCGTGGGCCGGCTGCCGCCGACAAGTTGCCGTATTGGAGCGGAGAATTTTCAGCGGCACTAACTCAGGTTAGAGGCGCACTATGCTTAGAATGGCGTTGTTGGGCCTCCTTATCTTGTTGGGTGTAGGAGTGCTGTCAGCAATGGAGCTGAGAGCTCCACCGCGTCGCGCAGTCGCGATCGTCCAACCGCTTGCCCCGACACAGGCTGCTTTGGTCGAAGATCGTATTGCCGGGCAAAACGCGGGCATTTCTGCTTCGCATGACGCGTTGGCGAAGGCCGATCGCCTTGAAGTTATCGCTGTGAGCAGCGAGATGCCGACAGAGGCTGCTTTGGTCGAAGATCGTATTGCTCCGCCAGAAGACATTGGTATCGGTTCGTCGGAGCCGAAGCCGATCGCCCGTCATCGGCACAATTCGAAGAAGATCGCGACCGCTGAGCGTCCCAAGCCGAAGCCAAAGTCAACCGTTATCAAGCGAACTGCCATTTTCCCGCGTTCAAAGGCCGCCAGCGATACCGAGCCCTGTCGGCTCAAGGCGTTTGGTGGCTTGCGCAAGGCATTGAATTTGGCCGGCTGCGAAATCTGAGCCCCCTCTGAATGTGGCAGATCGAAGTCGAACAATCTGTATTCGTGGTCCGCCGTGGGTCAGAAGCGGGAATCTGGGCTGCTAAGTGCTTGGTCCGCTCTGTCTCTGATAGCGCGCATGCCAGAGTTTCCGCTGCGAAGCGGCCCAGAGTCAAAGGCTGCCTCGGCAGCCTGCATGATCTCGATCGACTCACCTCCGGAAGCAGACGTCGCGAGGCTCTGTGCGAAGGTCCGAGATGGGTCAAAAGCAGCGGTCGGCCTATCAGTCGGGCGGCGTCCGGCTTCCCTCAGATAGCAGACGTGGCGACGGCTCTCGTGGTGTTTAGCTTGGGGCCAGAAACCGACATCAGCCCACGGCTCCGGTGAGGTGAGTATTTGATCAAGATGGTCACCCCCAGCCCAAAGCTGACCTAGCGGCTTTCAAACCGCGAGACGATTTAACGGAACGCTCAGCGTCAATCTAAGGCCATTTCGCCGCCAGTCGTGCTCAATCGTCCCTCCAAGCTCGGAGGTCACACTGCGCTCGGCAAGGATGCTGCCAAATCCACGAGTCTGCGGCGTCACGTCGATCACGGGACCGCCCGTTTCGTCCCATTCAAGGTGGAAGTTGTCTTGGCTCGCTCCCCAAGTGACATGAATTGAACCGTTCGGTCGGGAGAGCGCCCCGTACTTGACCGCATTCGTCGCAGTCTCATGCAACGCAAGAGCAAGGCCGGTCACGGCCTTCGCCCCGACACTCACATCCGGTCCACTTAAAACGATGCGGTCAGGCGAGCCGTCTTCGTAGGGCTGCAAGACTGTGCGCACCAGCGCATCCACTGTCGTCCGCTGGCTTTCGTGTTCCGTACCCATGATACCAGGCCGAACAAGGTCCTTGGCTCGCAACAGAGCATCCATCCGACCACGAAGAGCCTGCGCCATCTCCTGTGGCGTGCGGGCAGACCGGGCGCTCAGACTTATCATCGAGTGAAAGTTGGCGAAAATGTTCTTCACCCGATGGTCAGCTTCGCGGGCGAGCAACCGTTGGCGCTCTTGCGCGTTCTTCTGACTGGTTACGTCCACCACCACGCCGACAAAACGATCCGGCTTTCCATCCTCGCCATACAAGCACTCGCCACGTGCCTCGACCCACCGGGTACTTCCGTCCTTTTGCACCAGCCGATATTCCTGAGCATACCTTTCTCGCGTTGTTACGGTGTGGTCGAGGGCAGCAGCGATCCGCTCAACATCCTCTGGATGAATGCCCGCAAGGTACTCCGCCAACGGCGCGCCTTTCTCTCCCTTTGCAGGATCGACCGAGAACATTTCTGCAAAGCGAGCGTCGGAATAGAAGGTGTCGGACTGCACGTGCCAGTCGAAGGTGCCTACCATCCCAGCTGCACTGAGAGCTTGGGTCAACCGTTCCTGTGCTCTAGCCAGCTCTGCTTGTGCGACAACTCGTTCTGTCGTCTCGCTCACGATGCACAAGACGCCACCGACTTCACCCGTCTCGCTCTGAACCGGAGAGTAAGAGATGTCAAAAAAGACGTTCTCCGGGTAACCGTGGCGCTCGATGTAAAAGGGGCGGTCCTTGGCGAATACGGTCTCGCCCGTATTGAACACCCGCTGTAGGAGCGGCTCTAGATCGTCCCATAGCTCGGTCCAGCTTTCCTGGGCGGGTCGCCCGAGTGCTCGCGGATGCTTGTCACCGATAGTGGGTGCATAAGCATCGTTGTATAGGGCCACGAAGTTTGGGCCCCAGAACAGCACGATTTGTGCTTTGGCGGGCAGCAGCAGATTGACTGCGGACTTGAGGTGCCCAGGCCAACCCGCGATAGGTCCTAGTTCGGTCATGGACCAATCTAGCGCGCGTATAAGGCCAGCCAATTCGCCGCTACCGTGTGGGAAGCCGGTCTCGCATTCTCCACTCGAAGGCTTCTCGCGACTGTTGCCCATAGCACCTAGGCAAACAAATTTTCTGCCGTGACACAAGGCTCTGAGCGGGGTAGCTGGGCGTTTGCAAGCATAACAGGGGCGGCTTTGGGTCAGAAGCGCCCTTTGGATGTTCGTCCCTTGGCTTCTGGTCTACCCCAACGAGCCGACATTTCAGGGACTCGTCTGGAGTTCGCCATTGGGCCATGTGTGGACGGCTCCGGGTTGGCAAGAAGAATCTTCACTTTGCGGCGCGTTGGTCGGAGCGGCCATGTGTTCGGCCTGTTTGTGCGGCTCACATGACCGCTGGCCATAATGCCCTCCGCGGATCAGGTTCCGGTCAAAACCTCGCATTCGATGATGCTGTGGCCCATGTGGGTTGTCCTGATCGCCGGATCGACCGGCGCTGCATTACGTGCTGTTCGCCCTCCCAACCGTTACGTCACACCGGATGTCCCGGTGTAATGTCGTCTCGTCACGCCGCGAGAGCGGCGGGTTCATTGTAACGTTCGTTTCTGGCCATCATCGCCCAGGCCATTCTGGCGAGTTTGTTAGCGAGTGCGATGGCCGCGACCTTGGTGGGGCGCCGGGTCAACAATCGAGTGAGCCAGGGCCGGTGATCGGTGCCTTGGATCTTGGCATAGCGGATCACGGCGAGCGCGCCAGCCGTGAAAAGGCTGCGTAAATAGCGATCCCCTCGTTTGCTGATACTGCCAAGCTTGTCCTTGCCTCCGCTCGAGTTCTGCTTCGGCACGAGCCCAACCCAGGCCGAGAAGTCTCGTCCTGATCGAAAAGCCGTGGGATCCGCAATGCTGGCCACCAAAGCTGTGGCCAACGCCGGCCCGACGCCGGGGATCGCGTCTAGCCGTTTGCTCGTCGCATTTGATCGATGCCAGGCGTTGATGCGTCGGTCGAACTCCAGGATTTGAGCCTTTAGCGCGCGCAATTGAATGCCGAGAGCAGCAAGACATGCACGGGCTACCTCGGGGAGCCGATGGTCGGCTGTATCGGCGACGACTTCCAGCAGTTGCTCGACACCCCTGCGCCCGACAGGGGCGACAATCCCGAACTCGGCGAGATAGGCGCGGATTGAGTTGATCACGGCTGTCTGCTGGCGGATGAAGAGGTGGCGCGCCCGGTGAAGCATCAGACAGCTCTGTTGCTCGACCGTCTTGGTCGGCACGAACCGCATGTTGGGTCTCGTGACCGCCTCGCAAATTGCCTCCGCGTCGGTGCTGTCGTTCTTCTGCCGCTTGACGTAGGGCTTCACATAGGCCGGAGGCATCAATCGCACCGTATGCCCCAACGCCTGCAGTTCGCGGGACCAATGGTGCGATGACGCGCAAGCCTCGATGCCCACCAGGCAGGGCGGCAGCTTCTGGAAAAATGCCAGGATGTGCCGGCGCCTCAACTGACGGCGTAGGACCACCTGGCCGGCTGCATCAACGCCGTGCACTTGGAAGACTGACTTCGCGATATCCAGACCGATCGTCGAAATTGATTGCATTGGCTGCTCCTCCGAATCGTGGGAGCTTCAAAAGGCACCCACTCCTTGGCACTCTCGTGCCGGTGGAGGAGCCGTCCACAGCATCAATTCCGGACTCATGCGCCGCACCAAGCAATGCGTCACTAACGTCATTCAATCACTTCGTCGGCGCGAGCAAGCAGCGCCGGTGGCACCGTAAGACCGAGTACGTTCGCAGTCTTGAGATTGATCACCAGTTCGAACTTGGTTGGCTGCTCCACGGGAAGATCGGCGGGCTTTGCCCCTTTTAGAATGCGGTCGATGTAATTCGCAGCCCGCCGCCAGATGTCCGGAAAGCTCGCCGCATAGGACATCAAGCCGCCGGCCTCGACGTGAGGCCGGTTCGTATACATCGTCGGCAGCCTATGTTGCACGCCGAGTTGGGCAACTCGCTTGCGATGTACGCCGAACATCGGATCACCAAAGACGAATAGAGCTTCCGCGGCGGCTTTGGTCATCTCGTCGAATGCGCTATCGAAATTCTCCGGAGCTTGCACGTCAAATACCTTGAGCTCGATTCCGAGCGATCGTGCTGCGGGTTCAAGAATATCCATCATCGGCCCATGATTGAGACCGGTGGAATTGGAAAGAACCGCGAGGCGGCGCAGATCCGGCACAACCTCGCGCAAGAAACCCAGGTCCTTGCCGAAGATTTCCGGTCCGTCACCGTAGGTCACGCCGGTGACGTTGCCTCCGGGTCGGGCGAGGCTGGCGACGAGCCCATGCCGTACCGGGTTGTCTAACGAGATGCCGACGATCGGGATGGATTGGGTCGCGTCCTTCGCCGCAAGTGCAGCCGGTGTTGGCGATGCCGCGATCACGTCGACCTTGCTTTCGACCAGCTCCGCTGCGAGAGCGGGCAGGCGTTCGTAGCGACCTTCGGAGAAGCGAAATTCAAAACTGATGTTCTTGCCATCAACCCATCCGATTTCCCGCAGCCGCTGACGCAGGACCTCGAGCAGCGCGGGGTCCATAGAACCCGAGCCGAGATAGCCGATCCGATAGAGGCGTCCGACCTGCTGCGCGCGGCTCACCGCGGGCAGCAGAAGCGCGCTGCTACCACTGAGCAGAATGCAGAACTCGCGCCGTCTCATGCGTACCCCCCAGTGACCGAACGTCCGAGTCGTACCGCCGTCGTGGGCATGCGTAAATGTCGCAGCACGAACCGTCTGATTTGTGTGGGTGAAGCGGCAGGCGACTTCACCCTTCACTCCAGTCGCTTCCAAAATCGCCCGCTCGATGACGTATCGCTGCCACATCATGCACACGATCGGGTGGTGAGATTGTTTTCGGGTCGGATGGGGCAGCGGATGTACCTGATCCCGACGATCGGAAAGCCCCCGGAGAGCCACAGCTCCCGGGGGCCTGTTTTTGCCGCTGCAAGTTTCGGAAGGCGACCACGCACCTTGGAATAGGGCAGGCTTGCTGGCTGGTAACTGCCCGCCATAGTGGTTAGTTTGCAAATCAGGGGTTGCGACCAGTAATGGATAGCATTCCCTTCTTGGCCTCCTTTGAGGAGGTCGTTTACCCTCCCGTTGGCATGGGAGAGGAAGGTGGAGATGGAAGGGGCATGCGCCCTCGAGGCCTTAGCCCGTAGCACGCCATCCACCAATTGCTAAAAGCCCTAGCTGAAAAGCTAGGGCTTTTGCATTCTTGACCTTGATCACCTGCCTTGATCTGTCGCTCACATCCACGATGGGCAATTCGGTTTGACCGTGTGCCGATCACAGTGTCCGCGAGTGGGGAAGTGGCTCCGCTGCCCCGGCGACAGATCGGCCCGGGCGAGCTCTGCGAGCCTTTAGCTGCGCGTGGCGGCGCGGAAACCGACGAAGCTTAACGCGCCCGCCACGGTGACCGCAATCCAGCTCGCCCAGATCGGCACATCGATGCCATTCAAGGTGACGGACCACCCCATTATAATCCGGATCAACTGCAGAAGCGCGATCAGGGCAAAGATGGCGGCGGCAAGCCTGCAAAAGGTTCTTATGGTCATTGCCCATCTCCGAGGCGCACGAGGACGTGCTCGTCCCCCGCAGCCAAAATGGGGAGGGGCCGGCGCGGCGGCCACTCCCTTAAGCAGGGAAGTTGCTTAACAGAGCCATTCTCGATGTGTCGCACAATCGCCGCTTCGCGACGCCGCGAGTCCGGGTCACGTCCGCTTTTGGGCGCGCAACCGGATATTCGGACTGACCTGCATGGCTCAGAAGGCCAGGAGCGGACTTCTCTAACCTGGCTGCGTGGGAGCGAATGCTCAAGCAAGAAGCGCAGCATTTCACTTGCGGCGTCCGGTCCTCGCGGATCAGAGCTAGCAGGGCTGCCTCCCGAGGCTCAGGCCAAAGATAGGACTGCGATTGCACGATTGAGTTGAGGATCACCTGGACCCATGGAGGCCGGGTCAGCTTGGACCTCGATCGTCGGTGCGACGCCAACGCCTTCCAACCGCTCGCCGTCGACCTGCACGTCCCCGACGGCGAGCAACAGCAAGCCGCCGTCAATGAGAAATGCCGTCGCAGCGAGGACAGCTCCCTCGGTCCGGCTGCCGATGACCTCGCCAAGCCGATATTTCTTGAAGCCATAGGCAAGGATCTCCTTGCCGCTGCGGGTGCCACCGTTGACAAGCATGGCGACAGGCTTGCGCCACTTCACGTTCTCGAGTTGGCTGGCGCCATTGCGATCAGTGACCTGCATCGTCGGCGCTCGCGTGTTGAACAAATCAAGATACCCGGGGATCGCGCCGCCCCAGCCATCGCGCAAGTCCCAGATCAGCGCGTCGGCGCCGTTCAGGGGGCTCTCCGATACAAGATGCTCGAGCGTCCGCTGATACACGGAGCCAGCGTAGCACCAGACATGAACATAACCGATGCTTCGGCCGTTGGCCGGTATTATACGGGCACTGGCCTTCAAGCCGTCCAGGAACATTTTGTTGGGCTCAATTTCGACCGGGGTAACCGATATTTGCATAAACGCGCCGGCACGACGCAGCCCCAGCACAACTTCCTTGCCGACCTCGCCACGGAATGACTGTACTGGCTGAAACGGTGCGCCATCGGCGAAGACGATCACATCGCCAGCGAGCAGGCCGGCTTGTTGGGCCGGCGTGCCTTCTATAACGCCGGTGATCATGTTGCGACCCTGCATGTCGAGACGCGAGAGGACGCCAATGCCGGGATAGGAGATGCGGCCACCCGGAAAAACACGCTCGAGTCCGCGCCGCCTTAACGCACCAGCAAAGATATCGGAAAGCTGGTAGTACTCTGGTTCGTACGGTGTGTAGTAGCGGGTGTGCGAAGCATGCAGCTCAGAGAGCATGCTATTAATGACGCCGGCCAGCGCCTCTTCGGAGCTCGCCCGCGTGGCGTCCGGCAAGTAACGTTCCCGGACCGCCGACCAATCGAGCCCGTGTAGGTGCGGATCGTAGAACCGGTCTCGTACGGTCCGCCATACCTCCTCGAACGTGGCGATGCGTGCGGGCACGGCTTGGGATGTGGCCGAATTCGCTGCTTCTTGCTGCTCGGCCCGCAACACCGTTGGAGTCAGAGCTGATGCCGTGGCCATTGACGTGAGCCGCAAAAAGTGGCGGCGCGACGGTGCTGAGTTGATTACCTTCTTCATCGTGCAACCTTGCGATGGAGCTCGTCGCTGTCCCGACAATCGGACATTCTCGGAGCCAGAGGGGATGTCTCAAACGGGCCGAAAGCGGCCATTGAACCGGATTTGCGGCCGCGCACGCCAATCCGCTGTTTCGTTGGGTTACGATCGACGCAATCCAGTTCGCCGCTGCAGTTCTGCAGCGTTACCTCAACGCGCGCTGAAGGTAAGGCCGGCGCGCTCCTTCAGACGCTCGCGCAACGCCGGACCCATCAGCGCGCCCGGCGTCCAGATGCCGCCCTCGCCCTGCACGTCGCGCACGAGGCAGAGAGCGCTTTCGGCGATCATCTTGCTGGTCGAGCCATAGCCCGGATCGCGGTCGCCCGTGACTACGGCCTCGACCCGTCGGCCATCCGGCTGCTCGCCCAGGAAGAGGATGTCGTAGAAGCCCTTCTCACGCTGTTCCCGAGTCGGGCCTGCGCCGTGTTTGAGGCCGCCGATCCCGAACAAGGAAACCATCGTGGCGAACGTCTCCGTCGTCACGCGACCGATTTCCCCCAAACCCGGCGCGACCATCATCTCGTCGTAAACGAAGTCCGGGCCGTAGGGATGCCCCAACAGGAAATTCGTGCGGTGCACGTTCTTGGTGTTGACCGGCGCCATGGGGAACGGCACGAGCAACACGTTCATGCTCGGGTCGTATTCGGGGATGAGGCCCGACGGCTGAGACGGCCCGGTGAACCCCGGCGTCAACGCGAAGGGATCGGTCAGCAGCCGGATTAGGGCCGGGTCGCGCGCGGCGGCCGCCAACGTCGCCTGGGCGCTCGCCGCGGTGCCGCCCGACATGCCGCCTTTCACCTTGCGTAGGCGGGCTTTAACCCGCCGCGCGGGGCGTCCGAATTTCTCGCGCGCCTTCTCCTGCAACGTGAGCACGCCGAGATCGAACGGGATGGAATCGAAGCCGCAGGAGAAGACGATGCGCGCGCCGGTCCGTTTCGCCTCTTCGTGATGGGCGTCGATCATGCGCCGCATCCACGCCGGTTCGCCGCACAGATCGACATAGCCAGTGCCCGTGGCCACGCAGGCGGCCACAAGCTCGGGGCCGTAGAGCTGATAAGGCCCGACCGTCGTGATAATCACGGCCGCACGTTCGCACATCGAACGTAGGCTGGCCGGCTCGCCGGCATCCGCCTTCACCAAAGGCAAATCGTCTGGTGCGCCGATGTCGGCACGCACCTTCTGGAGCTTGTCGGTCGAGCGTCCCGCGATCGCCCAGGACGGAGCATCGTCGCCGCGATAGGACGTCGCCAGATATTCGGCGATGAGACGGCCGGTGTAACCCGTCGCGCCATAGACGATGAGGTCGAAGTCCCGCTTCACGACGCTGGTCCTCCTCGAGACCCGGGCGAGCGCTACCCCTTACTCGGACCGGTCTTCCGCCGGCTGGATTGCACCATCTTGCCTAGCGCACTCATTCGATCACCTCGTCGGCGCGGGCCGGGCAGGCGCCTAAGAGGTGGGGATGCCAGGCCATTTTATGCTGTCCCTGAGCCCGGCGAGACACGAGGACGCGCAGCAAGTGCCATTCGAGGGGGCAGCCGCTTTCATTGAACCGTCCCATCGCGTTTGACGGAGGATACCACAGTTCCTGTCTTGGGGCGCGCAACGTCCGGTTGGAGTCAATACGCCATTTTGACCGCGGACGAGCCACTTCCGGTCTCCCTCGATAAGCGGACAGTTTCCGGGCCGGTCGGCATGTCCCAAACGGGCCAACACCGGAAGAACTCAGGGTGAGGAAATCTCGTCCGAGCGCTCGAGAGCAGACATCGAGGCGGACGAGGAGTCGATCGGTGTCGCAAAAGCGACGCAGCACTGACGGGTCGGATTGCGGGAGCCGAAGCCTCGTGTTGCCCCGGAAGCAGAAGGAGCGAACGCGACTCCGGCAGCAGCCGCAAGGTCCTCGTGATTCCGCTAGTCAAATCGCACACGTGCAGCAAATGCTGCCGCACGCGGCGGTCTCAGATACGAAACCTGTTGACAGGGATCGGCTTCATTCGTCCTTCCATTTGATCGAGCAGCCAATAGACGCCTTTTGGTCAGCCGGCGCCAGACCGGTGGTCGCAATCGCGCGCATGGCCTCGACAAGCTCTCGGGGCGCCCCCGCGCGAGGCGGAGTTGTACGCCCTTCGTCGAGCCGGCCGCGATACTTGAGCTTGCGGTCGGCGTTATAACCGAAGAAGTCCGGCGTACAGACCGCCCCGTACGCCCGAGCGACTGTCTGGGTCTCGTCGTGGAGATATGGAAACGGGAAATCATAAGCCTTCGCGAAACGTTTCATATTCTCAAATGAGTCTTCGGGATAGCTCGCCGCATCGTTCGAGCAAATCGCCGCAAAGCCTATGCTCTCCGACATCAGCACGCGGGCGTCCGAAACCATGCGGTCGATCACCGCTTTAACATAGGGACAATGGTTGCAGATGAAGACGACGACCGTGCCTTTTTCGCCCGCAACGTCGTCCAGTGCGTAAGTCTTGCCATCGGTGGCCGGAAGCTGGAACACCGGCGCCAGCGTATCAAGAACGACTTGGGTAGCTGCTGTCGCCATATCGCACCTCCTTGCGCCCAGATATATGCTGACGACGGCCTGCTGGGGCACCGCTTCTAAAGCCTGCTCTCAGTCGCGTCGTTTTGGCCATACGTTAGCCAATTTCCGGTCGACCCTTAACAGCCGCCATTGGGACGAGCGCGGGATTTCGTCGGTTGGCCACGAACGGACGTTAGCAGCTCCAATGTCCCGGCGCGCGGGGCTGAAACTGTGATAAACTGCTGTCCAAAGTTTGTTCGTCCGGCGGCTCTGAATGACTGTCTCGACACTCACCGCCGGGTGCGCTCCTGCGATTTTCTTTCGCCGATCAGACAGGGCACCCGGGGCTCTTTCTCGGCGGCTGGGACGATCCCGCTCTCTGACGTGAGGCCCGCAACTTCTCGAACAAGCTTGGTCCGGATCGCTTCCTGAAATTTTTCGCGATCTTTGATCGTGATAATGAAGGCGCCCGGCCCTCCGATCACGCAGTCCTCGTAATAGAGATCGAGATTCTCGATATCGGTCGTCGAGAGGGATGGCTCCTTCACCATGATCGGGAGGCCGTTGATGATGATGCCTTTCTCGAGGGCAGCGTCTCGCGCGCCGGTTACGGGGGCTCCGTCGTTGTTCGGCCCATCGCCGGAAATGTCGATGACGCGCCGCAACCCGCGATACGGATTCTCTTCGAATAGCTGCAGTGCGAAATTAATCGCACCGGAAATTGAGGTACTCGAACCTCGGCGAACCGGCGTTTTCATGATCTCGGCGGCCACGGCATCCGCCGATTCCGGGCCGTCGATCACGCGCCAGGGAATGATGATCTTGTCGTCGCCCGACATCGACCACTCGAAATAGGTCACGGCCACCTTGCTGCCCGGAACGGCACTCAGCGCCTGCAGGAAGTCTTTCGACACGATGGCCTGTGCATAGCCCTCGCGCTGAACGGCAAGTTCGTCCATATCCATCGAATAGGAGACGTCGACGGCGATAACGAGCTCGACATTGACGGATGATACATTGTGTTTGGTGTCGGCGAATCGAGATTTCGGGTTCGGCGCGGCAATGCCAGCAACGTCGCCTCCAACTAGCGTCCCCGCAACAAGCACCGCCCCGATCGAGACACACCAGCGCATGGCGGCCCTCCCGTCCTTTCACGAGCATGGTGACACCCAAAACGCGCACCGAAAAGCGGAAATATGCAATTGTCGTCCACCTTCGCAGCAATCGAGGCGGAGCTCCCTTCATGCCGCTCGCATAGCGAGCCGCAGTTAGAAAGACGCGCTGCACAAGGAGGTTCCTGGATCACGATGGAACGGGATGTCTGCTCGGGGTCATGAACGACAAAACTCAAGGTGAGCACAATGGGTCTGCTACCGGTGGGGAATAGGTTCGGCCGACCTTTTCCGAGGACCGCCTCGCGGCGCTCAAGAACGAGTACGCGCAAGCTGCGATGCCACCCTCGAATCTCCGCTACGGCTATGTTCGCGCCGCCTAAACGCCCTCGGCTGCGGCGGCGGAGCAGCCAAGCTTCGTTGCCGCAGCGTCGGCCGCCGGGACAGGGATGTCGATCGGGTCAGAAGCAGGCCAGCGCGATTTGAACGGTCACCATGTTCGGGAGTTCAATCCTTCGCGCAACGAGCATCACGGGAAACGGAGCTTAAGGTGGAAGCTGCGGCCATTGGAGAAGGAGTGACGCCATGACCCACATTCAAACAGGCAATCAGGTCGTTACGCAGATCACTGTAATTGAAGCCGGACCGGAAAAGCAGAACGAGGCGCTATCGCTGATGGCCGATCGAGCGCGATTCATGGCGGGCCAGCCAGGCTTTGTCTCAATTAGCTTGCATCGAAGCCCGGACTCGGCGCATCGCCCATCAATCGCCGGATTTTCGTAAGGCGTGGGCTAAGTTTGACGATTTGACCGATCAAATCGATCCCCATCTCTACGAAGTAGTCCAGGTTCTGGACGCCCACTGAAGGTGCTCGCATTCGCATCGAGCACGGAAGCCTGACGATCGCTTCCCGGGATTGAACGAGCTCGCTCTCGCGGCGCGTGCCGTTCAGCTGTATTGTTCGATCATCGAATACTCTCGAAGAGAAGCGGGAGGGCCCCTATGGCTGGCGCAAGGCTAAAGCATTACGGGTGGGGACGCGAAGGCGAAGGCATGAGCGCAGGGGAGCGAAGGTTTGTCCTCGATCGCTATCATGCGAAGTTTGGAACTGACGAATTCGACACGATTGCCGTCCCACGCCTTGAAGACCTTTCCTTGCGGAAGCCGCGCGTGCTGCCGCCGGCTTCGCTGGTCTCCCTTTGCACGACCGAACACTACGATCGGGCCGCGCACACCTATGGCAAGTCCTATCCGGATTACGTCAGAGCAATGCTTGGCGACTATGAGTGTGCGCCCGACGTCGTGGCTTATCCTCGTAACGAGGCGGAGATTTCCGCCGTTATGGACTGGGCGGGATCTGTCGGCGCTTCTCTGACGCCTTTTGGCGGCGGATCCAGTGTCTGCGGCGGCGTCGAGCCGCGCATTGACGGCATCAAGCATAAGGCCGCCGTCACCCTCGATCTGCGCAATCTCTCCAAAGTCATCGAAGCGGATCCGGTATCGCGCGCCGCATCGATCGAAGCCGGCACGTATGGTCCGTCTCTGGAAGACCAGCTCAAGCCGCATGGCCTCACATTGCGGCATTTCCCGCAGAGCTTTGAATATTCGACCCTCGGCGGCTGGATTGCGACGAGATCGGGCGGCCATTTTGCCAGCCTTTACACCCACATCGACGATTTCGTTGAAAGCGTTCGCGTCGTGACGCCAGCCGGCGTGCTGGAGACGCGCCGGCTTCCCGGTTCGGGCGCCGGACCCAGTCCCGACCGCATGTTCATCGGCTCGGAAGGAATCTTTGGCGTGATTTCGCGCGCCTGGATGCGATTGCAGCCGCGTCCAAAATTCCGTGCCGGCGCATCGGTTCGTTTTCCCTCGTTCTTCGACGCCGCGCGCGCCGTGCGTGCAGTCGCGCAAGCGGGCCTCTATCCGTCAAATTGCAGGATCCTGGACCCGCAGGAGGCTTACAATACCGGTGCGGCTGATGGAAGCGTTGCCGTCATGGTGCTCGCGTTCGAGTCGGGCGATCATCCGTTGGACGCCTGGATGGCACGCGCGCTGGAATGCTGCACCGACCATGGAGGAACGACGGGGCCGGGGAAGGCGAGCGACGCGCATCTAGAGGGCGCGGCAGGCATCTGGCGCAACGCATTTATTCGGATGCCCTATGCGCGCGAATTTCTGACGCCCGCGGGCCTCATCAACGATACGTTCGAGACTGCCATCACCTGGGATCGGTTCGAAAGCTTTCACGACAAAGTCAAAGCGGCAACCGAGCGCGCCATTCTGGAAGCGACTGGCGTCAAGGGTGAAGTCACCTGCCGCTTTACCCATGTCTACCCGGACGGGCCTGCACCCTATTTCACCTTCCATGCCCTTGGTCGCCACGGCGCGCTTCTCGAGCAGTGGCAGGCCATCAAGAATGCAGCGAGCGACGCACTGATCTCGGCAGGCGGCACCATCACGCATCATCATGCCGTCGGCCGCGATCACAGGCCATGGTACGACCGACAACAGCCAGAGCTTTTCGTCGCCGCCTTGCGGGCAGCCAAGCGCGAACTGGATCCGCAGGGCATGCTCAACCCGGGTGTCCTGATTGATCCGTAGGCGCATGCTGGTGAAGGTGCTCTTGCACCGATTCGCTTCGGTCGGCACTGCCACGATGATTTCCGGTCACCCGCGGTGAACGGACGTCGCCAACGCTGGTCGACATGTCTCAAAGGGGGCAGAATCGGACTCGCGCATCCGCCACGAAAGAAGCCTGTTCGATCACTGCGTCGGCACCGCCGAGCAATGCCCGCGATGGCGCGACCAGTCAACTTCTGCGCAAAGCGTCAGTCGTGCTTGACGCCAGAGGTACGCCGGATGATCTCATTGATCTCGGGGGCGCAAGATCCTGGATAAGATCTCTTAGTGCCTCGGTATCAAACGGCTTGCGTAGTATTCTTAGATTTGGGGGAGCTGCTTTTGCCGCATCGCTGTAACCCGTTGTGAGGGCGATCGGCAAGTGCGGATAACGCGACCGAATTTCTCTCGCGAGCCCGACGCCATCGATGGTCCCTGGCATGACGATATCACTGAAGACGAGATCGATCCTTGTACCCGTTTCGAGCAGCTTCAATGCCGCTTCGGCCGAATCTCGATAGATGGTCTCATAACCCAGATGCTCGAATAGCGAGGATGTCACATCTGCCACATCAGCGCTGTCGTCGACGACGAGAACCGTCTGACGCTGCGGTTGCCGTGATTTTGCTCTGGCAGAGGAGTGCTCTTTACTCGTGATTTTCTCGTCTGCACACGACGGCAGATACACTGTGATCGTTGTTCCCTCTCCGACCGTGCTATCTGCCGTAACCGTTCCGCCGGCTTGGTGCGCAAAACCATAAACTTGGGACAAACCGAGCCCGGTTCCTTTGCCGACCTCCTTGGTCGTGAAGAATGGATCGAACATCTTGGACAGAAGATTTGGCGGAATACCAGTGCCGGTATCGCTAAATGCCATCGCAAAGAACGTGTCCCCGCGGCGATTATCGCCAATCTCGTGATCTACGGTGACGGCGTTCACAGACAGCGAGAAGGTGCCGCCGTTCGGCATGGCGTCGCGGGCATTAACGGCAATGTTCACAATCGCAAGTTCCAGTTCGGCGAGGTCCACCTTGACCCGCAAAATACCCTCGCCAATGTTTTCGTTGTACACAATGTTCCCGCGCAGCGAGCTCTCGATCATGGTCCGCATGTTCTTTATCGCCTCGTTCAGATCAACGATCGTCGGGCTAAGGTGCTGATGACGAGAGAATGTCAACAATTGGCGCGTGAGGCTTTCTCCGCGCTTGGCCGCGGTCTGTATGGCTTCGATTGCTTTTGGCAACTTTGGATCAAGCAGGCGAGCAAAGATCTGAGCGCTGCCTCCAATGATCATCAACAGATTGTTGAAGTCGTGCGCAATTCCGCCGGTCAGTTTGCCGATCGCCTCCATCTTCTGCGACATCGCGAGCTGTTCGCGCGCCTGGACCAGTTTCTCCTCCGCGTCGCGTCGCTCGGTTGCGTCCCGGAGGATATTGATAAACCCGATCAGAACTCCTGCGCCGTCGCGGCTCGCAGACACCGAGCCGGTAATGAAGAACGGCGTGCCATTTTTCCTGATCCGCCAACCCTCAACGTCGTGCTTGCCTTCCTGAATTGCCGACTCCAATGCGCGGGTTGGTGAGCCTGCCCGGCGTTCATCCGGCCGGTAAAATATCCCGAAATGCTTGCCGATGATTTCTTCCGGGGTGTAGCCGATGATTTTTTGTGCGGTACTGTTCCAGCTGGTAACGTGCCCCTCTTTATCAAGCGCAAAGATTGCGTAGTCGACGACGCCTTCGATAAGAACTTGAAAGTGGCGTCTAACGCTGTCGAGTGCCAAATTTTTCCGTTCAATCTGACGGCTCAGTTCGTCCTGAAGGGAAAGCAAATGGGCTTCAATGTCTTGGCGCGTCGCAATTGCTGCGGCCAATGCAAGAGGCGGCACAGATACGCTGAGCGAAAGCACGAGTAACGCTAATAGCGATCCATCCAGATCCGCTTTCGGAAATGGATCGTTACCCACCGAGAAACCCCACACGGCCATGCTGAGGAAAATGAGTGCGGCCGTAGCGACGCCGTATCGATTGCCGCGCAAACCAGCCCACATCAGGGGCAGTAGAACCAGAAAGCCCAGAAGGCTCCGATGTGGCAGCGGCAGATTGAGGTCGTTGCTGATGAGGTCACCGCCGATGAGCGGGCTGTAAGCAATGATCCCGATGATACTCACGAGAGCAGAGACCGCGATCGATTCCGATAGTTCCCACTTGGAAGCTCGACGTAAGCGCGCCATTGCCCAGAGCACGACGACCGGCGCAATCACCAAGGTCCCAGCCGCGTCTGCAAGCCACCAGGTCAACCAGGTCACGACCGAATCGGAAAAACTCAGTTTATCGGCGAGAATGAATCCTGCCAGGACGATGGTTGAGCTCATCACCGTGGTCGGCACAAAGGAAATGATTGCAAACTTTGCGATTCCAGAGGGGGTGCCAAACGTCTGGTGACCATTCGACCAGCGACTAATCAGCCACGTCCCGGCAAACGCCGCGAGCAGAGTGCCGATCCCGACGGAACCAAGCTCCAAAAGCGATCGGTCGGCCATCAGGTAAGGAGAGACGGCCCCCACTAAGATCGCGGGCCAAATCCGGTAGCCGCGCAGCAGGACCAGCGCGAGCGCAAGCCCGGTTGGTGGCCATAGCGGTGTCGCGGTTGGATTGATTGCGGGAAGGAATCGCGCGGATTCGGCAAGGCCACCGTAAATCGCCGCGACTATTAAGATTTCGACCGAGTAGGTCGCAGCGCTCCGAGCGTCGCCAAAAGCGAAACTCTTGGCCTGATCAAACCTTGCCCTTTCCATCACAAGCCTTTGCGGTGGGCATCTCAAGAATGCGGTAGGGGGTCGACTTGGCCCCGGTTCAATGTCACCCGAAAGACGGCGATAGCATTTTCACTGCGTCGATGCCCCTGCCAAACACTCAACGCAGTTTTGACCAAAGCATGGCCGCACGATCGTGAGTAGAGGGGGCGCTGCGCA
Organism: Bradyrhizobium arachidis; assembly: GCF_024758505.1. Taxonomy (NCBI): domain Bacteria; kingdom Pseudomonadati; phylum Pseudomonadota; class Alphaproteobacteria; order Hyphomicrobiales; family Nitrobacteraceae; genus Bradyrhizobium; species Bradyrhizobium arachidis. The sequence continues at coordinate 7,552,101 of NZ_CP077970.1, forward strand.
ACGTCGGGATCGGGGCCATCGGGCAGCACCATTGACCTAATGGCGGAGATATACCAGGAGACGAAAGGGGCATGGCGGCATCCGGAACACGCAAACAGGTCCGATCCCGTGTCGGTGAGATCTCATCAGCAATCGCTTTCTCTGTTGACGCAAAGGAACAGCTCTCGCTGTCTCTCCAACGAGCGCGTTGGGCCGCGAGCCGTAATAGTCCCGGCAAGCAAAACACGTCGGCTCTGCTTCCGAAAAGAGACTTCTGCGAGAACTGCTAGATTCGTCGCGATGGGTCAACGGCAGGCGATCGACCTCGATAACCGACGTCCACTCATCTCTCGGAATTCGAAGGCGTTCCGTGCCGCGACGCGCCAGGAAAGGTGATGTGGGTTGTCTTCATCGCAAGGTGTACCTCGCGGAGGAAGGACGCCAACCCTACGATCAAAAACAGAACGGCAGCTATGAAGAGAATACCGATGGGCCATTTCAGAGGCTTATCAAGCATCAGCTCAAAAAATATGACCGCAATGTCCAAGCATACCAATAGTGCGGAGATCGTTGATGCGGTCATAGCGACGCTTGTGATGTGCCTTCGTTTTTCCAGACTTTGTTGTTCGAGCTCCAACGTCTTGTGAACTGACAGCGTCAAAATATTCTCGTTCTCGATAAGTGCGCTGCAGCGATCGAAAATCCGGGCAAGGCGACCGGCCATCACGCTCAGCATTCCCGCAATTCCGGTGAGCAGGAACACCGGTGCAAGGGCAAGCTGAATGGCCTGTGCTATTTCACTGAAGCCTTCCGCTGTTGCCAAACCTGTGCACCCATTCTACGAACGCAGCTTGAACGCGGTAGCTCAGCTAGCTGGCGCACATGGGGAGAAAGCGAAGCTAAAGCTGTGACGACCGGAACGTATCACAGCTGCCAACCTCCCCCGATTTCAGACCTGCCATAAACCAGCGCGTGCGTTGTGCTGATGTGCCATGCGTGAAAGCGTCCGGAACGATATAGCCTTGGGACTGCCGCTGTAATCGATCATCTCCGATCGCCGAAGCGGTCTGCATCGCCGCTTCAACGTCGCCGGGTTCGATAAACCGCCATTTTTCTTCGGCGCGGTTTGCCCAAACGCCGGCGAGGCAGTCTGCCTGGAGTTCGACCCGAACCTGCAGGCCGTTGGCTTCCGCCTTGTCCATCCCGCGTTGTTGCTCCTGCACCCGGGACAAGAGCCCGAGTTGGTTCTGAACGTGGTGCCCAATCTCATGTGCGATGACATAGGCCTGAGAGAACTGGCAGCCCTTGCTGCCAGCGTCGCAGCCACGGAAGCGTCGTTCGAGGTCCTGAAAGAAGCTCGTATCGAGGTACACCTTGCGATCGATCGGGCAGTAGAAGGGTCCCATTGCGGATTGAGCAGATCCGCAACCGGACTGGGTGGCGCCGGAAAACATCACCAGAGTTGGCGGCTCGTATCGCTTTCCCGCTTGAGAAAAAATGGCAGTCCACTGCACTTCCGTGCTGCCGAGCACGGCGGAAACGAAGTGGCCCATGGAATCGGATGGGGCGCCGGAGCTGCCGGCACTCGTTTGTTGTGAGGCGCCATCGTTTCCCGTCATGGTTTCGGCGCCTTGGATGAGAATGCGCGGATCGATGCCGAGAGCCCAGCCAATCAAGCCAAGCACCACAACGGTACCAATGCCGAGCCCGCCTCTTCCTCCGGGAAGACCGCGCAATCCGCCGCGCCGTCGATCTTCAATTCGATCACTTTGTGGTAAATCATCGATACGCATATCACAGCCTCCACCCAGTTACCGATGGAACGAACTACCTGCCTGTAGCCCGCTGAACCACGACGCGCACTAGAACGATTTCATTCTTTTTTGACGATCTCAAAGCCCCTCGCGGCCAATTCGCTGAGAATGCTCTTCGCCAAATGAGAGCATTCGTCGGGCTTGATCCAGGTGACGCTTCTCCAATCAGGATCGTCATCTCTGGAATATACGTTGAACGCGGACCGAATTCCGGCTTCGATTGCATCCATTGTATCGTCTGGCATGCGAACCTTCCCAATATCTCTACCCGCACTGCTTGTTGCTGGACTGCGGAATTTAGTCGCTTACCGGAGGGCAGGTCTGGAAGCTTCAATGCTGCTAGCTAGTAGCCGGGCGTAGCCGCCATAGGGCGGGCAATAGCTACCGCCATAGCCATATCCATAGCTGTCATCATAGCCGTAGTACGAAACGGACGGGTAGCTATAGTCATTTGTACTAAGGGACAATGTAGCACAGGGTTGTTGTACCCTCGCGATCTTAAAGCCCAGGCCCAGCGCCGGGGCCATTCGCCTGCCATTGATAAAGGCCGACCAGAAAGGGACGCGCCCGGGATCGATACTCGTGATCGTCGCCTGCATCCGGACTCCTTAAACACCGAGTGCGGCGGAAATTTCGGCAAGCGTCGCCTTTTCGCTCTCGCTAACCTGAACGCCACCAAATCCAAGCAAGCCACCGCCCTCACTGGCTGCCTCGGCAGTGGCTTGGCTGATTTGGCAAAGCCAGTTCTTGAACGCTGCAGCATCGGCTGGGGCTTTCGTGGACAACACTACCGAAACTTGGCGTAACGCTTCGACAGACTTTCTCTTCACGTCTGCAGGTTGGCTCTCGGCAAACTTGGCTTTTAGACTATCGCGCGCGGCGCTTCTGGCCTCGCTCGTCGAGAAGTCATTGGCGAGCGCCTTCACCAACGTATTGGCACCGGGGTCAGCGATTGCCTTCGCCAATGCGCTTCCTCCGGCATACGATTCCTTCAGCAAGCCCCAAAGGCCACTTGGATCGGCCGCCGTGATGGCCATGCCAGCCAACATCGGGCTCTCCAGCAACTGCGTCCACTCGTCCGTTGTGAAACTCGATTTGTCTGCCATCTTCGACCTCTCTTCGAGGATTGGTGAGCCGGCGTTTCGCTCACGGGGCGCACAAAGGCCCCATGGGTCGCAAGGGCCGCTTTCCTTTGGACCGCAGCGTAGTGACGTGAGGTTGGCACTATTGATCTGAATCAAACTATCTGGTGGCTCTACCTCGTCCTACGCGACGCCCCGGTTGACCACCACAATTCAACCGGCTCCGACTAGAGGTAACCGACTCGGCTGCCGTTCCAAGGTCTATTGACCCTGATCAAAGTTCCCTTGGATCCAAAGAAGTCTGATCCTTTCAATATTCATCTCAGGGAGGCAAACATGAAGGTGGGATCGGCCGCTCTTGGACTGCTGATCGTCTTGGCAATGCCTGCGTTGGCGAACGCGCAAGGGGTTGTGAGTGGTACACAGCAAGGTGCGCGGGAAGGCAGCAAGGCGGGAAACAAGGCTGCCGGACCTGTCGGAGGCGCGGTGGGAGGAGTTGTCGGCGGAGCTGTCGGTGGCGTCACGGGCGGCGTAAAAGGGACTCTCGGAGTTTCCGACAAGTCGAGGAGTAAGAAGACGCCCTAGATAACCGAGCCCACCGGCGATCGAGCACTTTCTCACGCGGCACGTGGCTGCCGGTAGGTCGCGTGCCGGCTCGTACAGCATTCTGATCATATCGTGTCACTCGGCACGCGGATCGATCCGCGCGGCTGCCGCCTGTGCCATGAAGTCGGTCCGGTCAGAGTCCGCGCGTACTGTCACTCCCCGTGCGCAGGCATCGCCTGACATCGCACTGTCCCTTGGTACAATGATCTCTGCGGTAACCAAGTGACATTGTGATCGTTGATCGGCAACGTCGTGCGACGTTCGAACACGCCGCCGGCTGGGGACCTCTGCACGCGATGATTTGCTCAGTGAGGACTTGATTTCGTCAAGTGCATTCGAGAGGAGAACCGAAATGGGTGTCCTTTGGACGATCATCGTCGGCTTCGTGGTTGGAGTAATTGCCAAGTTCATTATGCCCGGCGACAAATCTGAGCCAAAGGGCTTTATCCTGACGGCTGTTTTGGGAATCGTCGGCGCGTTCGTTGCAACCTACCTTGGCCAATCTGTGGGATGGTATACGGCCGGAGAAAGCGCTGGTTTCATAGCTAGCATAGTCGGCGCAATAATCCTGCTCTTTGTCTATGGGTTGATCATCAGTCGCCAAGGGCGCGCCTAACAAGGTAGCCGCCGTCCTATTTGGGCTATGAATGGACTATCGCGCGTTCACAAACGACAGCCTCACCATGATGTACGAGGGCATCCGGGCAGCACTAGCCTCTGACGATACCCAGAAGGCCGCCGGTGACAAGCCTCGCTTTGGTGTGCGAGAGACGCGTGACTGGAAAGAGCATGCCGCAAACCTGGAATCTGAGATGCTCAACCGGGGAATGTTTTTCGAGATCATCGATTGGTCGGAGGCTCAAGGACGATTGCCGCTGTGATCGCAGGTCGGCGCGGCGCGGGCGGAATTCGGGTAAGGATATTGACCGTAGTTTTTGCGGAATCCACTAAGCGGGCCTGCGCATCTACGATGAACACTGCCGGAGGTGGCATTTCCCATCCCGATCCAGCGTTTCATCCGGCAAGGATCGCTCAGACGCGGCCCTTTTGATCTTCCAACCCGATCGCCGCCCCAACGTCGCGACTGGCACCAACTGCACATCACACCGAGCCCATAATTCACTACCGTCAAACGGTGGAATGACCTGCTGTTCGGTATGCGGTAGTTGTGGTGAGCACGCAGACACGGTGCGCTTATCCTTATCGTAACCTTCCCGAAATCGGCAGATCATCGTGACAATGATGGGGTGTTACGATGGCGGATATCATTTTCAAGGCCAGCATCTTCGGGCTTGGCATTCTTTCTACCGTCCTCTTCTCTCTGTTAGTCTTCAGCGGATAAGGCCGAATTGCCCCGCCTGATCGGCGCCGGTCATGGCCAAAACTCATCCGATGAGTGGCTCTGCGCCATGCCCGGAGAGTCCCTGTAATCGCCATCCAGCAATGTCGCTGCTCTTCCCGCACTGCTCGCAGGTCAGGTGAGAGCACCCTAGAGATCGCCCGCGCTTGACGTTCTCGAGGGAAGCTTCGCGTGCGCAGCGCGGGCACGCCAATGGAGCGCGCCTGCCTCCCACGAGGGCGAGCAAAGAACTAGCGAAGGTCGACGCGCGGTTAACGATCCTTTTGACCAATTTCGGAATCCAGAACGACGGTCCGGACTTGGGGGCTGAGTGTGGGGTTCCGGGACCGTCTTCGAGGCGCGGGGGCGCGGCCCATCCGCGCACCGCTAGTAACGTGGATGACGTGTGCAACAGGCAATTGTCTTCTGGTACAACCCTACTGCTGATGTGCATGGTGAGGCCGACACCCCACTGGCATGCACGAGCTGCGGTCATTAAATGCGGCTTTCCGCCCACCCCCCTGACCAGCCCGCTATGGTGGGATCAACGCGCAGGAACGGACAGCGCTCAGCACTGCCGTTGATCTAGATCAAGTTTGGACGCGACCCGATCCAGGAGGATGATAGTTGGGCCAAGCGCGGGGCTTCCGAACCTAATTGGGGCGGATGGCATGAAGTGTTGGGCGGGGCTGCTAATCGCTGCTCTTCTCGTGGCGGGATCGCGCGCGAGTGATGCCACAGTGCGGATCAGAGACGATCCCGGTGGATCAATTGGGAAGTACATATTCAGGTATGAGAGGCTGCGCGCTTCGGGTCAGCCTGTGATCATCGACGGCTTCTGTGCGTCGGCTTGCACCATTGTGCTGGCAACCATCCCTTCGGACAGAATTTGCGTGACTTCTAAGGCGAACCTCGCGTTCCACGCTGCGTGGGATTTCGGCCGTCGTGGACGCCCTGTCACGAACCTCGGAGCGACCCGAATGCTCTATTGGATGTATCCCGTGCCGGTGCGACAATGGATCGCTCATCGTGGCGGTCTAACGCCGCGAACAATCTTTCTGAGCGGAAAACCATTACAGGCGATGTTTCGCTCATGCCCGTCCTTGGCCCGCGAGAGAAGAAGCTTTTGAGACGATTGGCGCAGGGCAAACGGATAGTCAGAACGCTGGGAAAATCAGAAAAGATCAAATCGGTTTGCAGCGCCAAAGGTGGATTGGAAGGCTGCAAATCCGACCGCAGGAGCAGCTTGAGGCCCTAACCCAAGAATTTGCTCCTTGGCCGGAACGAGCAGGCGGCGATAATTGAGCGGACCGCCGCCCGCGCCGCTCGAATTCGTCAGTACTGTATCCATAGGATACTGACCCGGACAAACGTAGCTGCCGTAGGCATCGTAGTAGCAGTGCAGCAACTTGTTGAGATGGGCATCGGCACCGACAACCGGCAACGCGCCGATACGCACGGGAAACAATATCTCGTCAATACCGTCCATGGCTTGTGAAGCGCACGCACTTGTTCGATGAAATGAATACTTGGGACGGGGATAAAAAACGTGGCATGCTTCTGATCGCGTAACATGCGGTCGAGAACGACGCGCGGCGACGTGTGACGCCCCGGTCTCGACGAGTCGGAGCGAGCTCGTTCGCGGCGCGCCGCTGGCCAGGGCTCCGTAGGAGTCGGCAAGCTCACCGTGAATTAGGCGGTCATTTGCATGATCAAGGCACCGCCTCGTCACTCATGTGCTCCCGCCATTTGCGGCGTGATCAACGGTCCGAACACCAACCGACGCCGCTCTAAGCCGAGTATCTTGGGTTAGGCGGCGTCGGCATTTCGCTGGCCCCTGAAATCCCCAGCGCTGGCTTCTTACAAGATCGGCAGAACGAGGTCTTGTGACAGCATGCCAAATTTTTGGGTTTTCGAGCCCGCGCTTCCGGGTTCCCGTGACGGCGCGGCCGATGACGGTGGCGCAGCTGGCACGACGGAGGCGCGGCCCCCGAACGTCAGCCCTCCTGATTTCGGGCTACATCCTGAACAACATCCAGACCATCGCAGCTAACCAACCGGCAAGCCAAACAATCGAAGCCAGGAACGCCCAGTCATATCGCGTTAGGGCTCTGAGGCCGCGCCCCAGCGGATCGCTGTCCTTTGGTACAAGTGTGCTTAGTATCGCTGCCGCTTTTCGTCTTACTTGCATGGTCCCGCGCACTAGCGGATTGCAGCCAAACAAGTCTTGTGATCATGCGCCAGGAAATTGGGACATTGGGCCAGCGTCGCGCCGCAACTCAGCGAACGTCTCTCAGATTGCGGAACGTTGTTGGCGTCGATCCCGTCCAGCGAGCGAAGGCATGTGTGAAGGAGCTAATCTCACCGTAGCCTAACAGCCATGCGATCTCAGAAATCGGAAGGTCCCGTTCCCGGAGATAACGTTTGGCAAGCGCCTGCCGCAATGTCTCAAGCACGCCCGAAAAGGCAGCGCCCTCGGCGGATAACGCACGCGCGAGTGTTCTGCGGCTCATGCCAAGGCGGCGAGCAATCTCCGACGCGTTAGCTTTGCCGTGCGGAAGCAATTGCGCGATTTGATCTTCGACCTGAGAACGAATGCTCGTGCGACGCGCTGCTCGGTTGCTGAGAGCCTCATCGGCGTATCGAAGCAGCAGCGTGTTAAGACGGACGTCGGCTCCAAGAACCGGCAACGCGCCGATGGCCGCTCCAAACAAGATCTCATCCCTATTCGCCCCAAATTCGATTTCGCATCCCAAATGAGATCGGACATCGGAGGGTGTCCCCGGCCTAAAATGTTTCAGCTTGATCTGGTTTGGGGCAAGCCTGCCGCTGCTCAGCGTCCGGCAAATGCGGACCAAGGAGACGAGCCAAAATTCCATGTGGTGACGATCGGAGAGGCGATCAATATTGAAGTATTCGAACCCGATGGCGAGCCTGTCCTTTAAAGAAACCCGCAGCCGCACACCTTCGTTGTTGATCGCGCAATAGCGCTCCGCGTTTTGCAGCGCATCGCCGAGCCGCTCCGAGGAGGCCATAACGTAGTAGAGCAACCCGATTTCGCCCAATTCGAAGTCCCGGGCTAAATGGAAACCAAAACAGTCGTCCTGCATTTCCTTGGCGGCGAGTTCGAGCATTCTGACCTGCGCGCTCGCGCCGACGCGTCGGTTTTCGTCCTGGATATCTTTGCTTGTTAGGCCTGCGCCTGACATGACTGGGGCCAGGTCTGCTCCCGCATCGCGCAATCGATTATATGCGAGCCGAGCTATCCCTCCCGTGGCGCTAGGTATCGACGAGAGGTCCTTAGCGAGACCTTTGCGCATCTGACGTTCCCATCGCGTCCGCGGCGCGCCCGACCCGAGAGTTTGGGGTGAGCGTCGAGGCCGTCGCACGCCGCGGACCGCTTGGCTGGAATGGTCGAGCCGAGTGGTCGCCGCTAGAATGTAGGCAAGTGGCATGGATAGCGCGGCAGTCATTGACTTAAATCAAGTTTGGAAGCGTAAAGGCAATGGGCAGCCGCGCTGGATCGAAAACGGCGCCTGATATGCAAATGCCCCCGGGATCGGCAATGCTCTCCAATCTTGCTGCGATGTTAACCCCGTCGCCAAGGAGGTCATTCCCCTGAACAACAACAACATCGCCCAAATGAATGCCGATCCGAAACCGAAGCGCCAGGTCTTCAGGCTGATCGCCCTCAGCTTCAACGAGCCGAAGTTGAACAGCAACACAGCATTCAACGGCATCCATGGCACTGGGAAACTCAGCCAGAACACTATCGCCGGCTGTGTTTGCTATTCGGCCGCCATATTCAGCGATCAGGTCATCAACAATTTTGCGATACGCAGAAAGTGTTTTGAGGGTGGTGTCTCGTCGTGACTTACCAGCCGAGAATAACCTGCGATGTCGGCTGCAACGATAGCGGCTAGCTTTCGTCGAAGCGCTACCCGTGCCAATATTTACCCCCCTTATCGCATCATTTACGTCGCAATCTCGCGAACGGCCCGGATTAGAATGAACCAAAGCTTAGACGCGGACAATTAGGCCGGGTCCGCCATCGGCAGCATTGGACTTAAACCCGGCGATCTGGCCGCAGGTCGGTTTGGGTCAAAAATGCGGAGAAGTCGGTCCGAGCAAATCCACTCCGCTCCCGCCCACTATGCGGACGTCAATGACAGGCTTGGCCACTTCGCTGATGGGCCACATCCGGACTCATGCAGCGCAACAAGATACGCACTCAGCCGATCACTTTATCAGTGCGCGCGAGTACCATCGGGAGTCGAACCTTGCAATTCGATTCGAATTGCGCGGCGCTTCATTCGGCTAACTTTGTGCGTCGGCGCCAAGTTCGAGGCTATGTCCTGCGATTGGCTGAATCTTGGCCTCCAGGCTCTGCGCATCACCGGCTCCAACGGTCCGATCTCGGGCGCCAACACTAGTTCAACACTCTCACCAGATCATCAGCCTCGCGCAGATCGCGGGAAGTTTCCGCGGATGCGAATTTCGCCCGGGTCGATATTAGCAGGTCTCGTGCCTCAGTGCGTCCGGATGCGCTCCCGCCTGCGCTGACCAGGCGCGCGATGCTGATCGCCGTGCGCAATTCCCAACCGACCGCCCCGAGCTTCCTGGCAGAGGCAAGCGAGCGCTTGAACAAGCGCATGGCGGCCCGGTCGTCCCGCGATGGATCGCGACACAGCAGCGAGCCGTGGATCCGGTAAATCTCGGGAGCAGCCCAGCGCTCGCCGGTTTGCTTCACCAGGGCCTCAGCCGAGGCAGCGAAGTTTCGAGCCCTGCCCATCTGCCCGATCCGTCCGAATTCCGTGGCAAGCAGAATTCGATAGAGCGGCATCTGGATGCACCGGTTCTCGGCGGGCAGCTTATCGAGCAGGCCGCATAGCTGCTCGAGCACGTCCGGCGCGGGGCCTCGTGCCGCCAACGCTGCGGTTGCCCACAATGGACCGATGACCCGGTACATCGGATAGCCATACTCGTCAGCGACCTTCAGACCACGCTTCACGCTGGCAAGGTTCTCCGCAAGGTCACCCTCATACCAGTGATCGGCGACGCCGAGAATGGAGGCAAAAGCCACCATGAACGGATGTCCGATCTCGTTCGCAAGCTGCCGCGCCGTCACGCAACACTCTCTGGCCCGGCCGGGCCGGCCCAACAGCCATTCAATGTGTCCGGAATAGACGAGCGATACAATTAATGGATCATGCTGATAGATCTGGACCAGCTTGCCGTGCTCGCGCGGATTGTAGCGAGCGCTGACCAGAGCCGCGAGCTCACTCGCCTGCTGCAAACGACCGAGGAAGAAATTGGCGATCACGGCGGCGGTGTAGGCCATGAGGGCGGCCTCGTCGTTGCGCCACACTTCTGCCCGCCGGACGAAATTTTCCGCGTGTTCGAGGCCCTTGGTGAGCTCGCAGTTGACCAGCTTGGCTATGGTACTTCCCCACAGCACCGTCGCCTTCTCGCGAATGGTGCCATGGCTCGCGCAAAGCTCGAGTGCACGACTGTAGGGGCCATAGACGTTTGGGTCGGACCATCCGGCGTTGGCCGTGTACGCCATCGCCAGATTGGATTGCAGTCCGATTTCAGCCTCGAAGCGCCGTGGCGACGCCGGCATCTTGGATATCAGCGAGAGGCCTTCGCGAAGGTGAGCCACGGCTTCCTTGGTGGCAGATCTGCGCAGCGCGGATTTGCCAGCCTGGAGCCAGGCCTCGATCGCCTCCGGAATGTTGCCTGCGCGCGCATAATGATAGCCTAATACCGCCGGCTGGCCGCTTTCTTCAATGGAGGCTTCCTGGAGCAGCCACGATGCCACGCGCGCATGGAGTTCACGCCTTTCCTCCATGAGCAACGACGAGTAGGCGACTTCCTGTATCATCGCATGTTTGAACGTGAAGACCTCGCCTTGAGGTTCCTTGCTGCGATACACGATCCCCGCTCTCTCGAGAGCTCGCAACGCCTGTGGCAGCGTTTGGCTCTTATCCGGAAACACGTTGAAAATGCCTTCATAGTCGAAACGCCTTCCGAAAACGGAGGCGATCTGGGCGACGCGCTTGGCAGGACCGAGACGATCAAGGCGCTCCATCAGGGAATCGTGAATACTTGACGGCACCAGGGGTTCCGGCAACTTCGGCACAGGGCTTTCGGCGGCCGGCGGGACCGCACCGGCATCGACGACGGCCCGCGTGAACTCCTCGACAAAGAGTGGCACGCCGTCGGTCCTTTCCACGATCTGGCTGGTAATCTGGCGCGGCACGAAATCGCTGCCCGCGACGGCTGCGACCATCTGCTCGCATTCATGCGCTGCCAGCTTCCGGAGGGGGACCCGTCTAATTGCCGTGCTTGACAACCAGTCGGCCTTGTAATCATCGCGATGCGTGATCAGGACCATGATCCGCTCGCCAGGACAGCGAGCCATCACGCGTACCAGCAGTTCGATGGTGGTCGGGTCCATCCACTGGACGTCCTCGACGATCCCGAGGATCGGCTGCTTGCGCGAGGCGGCGACAAGAGCGTCCACGAACACCTGAAACGCACGCTCGCGCTCCAGGGGAGATCCGAAATCCGCGGGCTCGTATCCCGCGCATGCGGGGATCGATAGCACCGCCCCGTAGTAACGAAGCGCCTGCTTGAGATCGGTGACGGCGCTCGCCAACAGCGATTGCAGTTTTGCCAGCGCGAGTTCCGCGTTGTCGGTCTCGTGGATGCCGGTCGCGCGTATGAGGCGCTCGATTTCCGGGGCAAGCGGCGTGTTGATGTGGAACGGTGAACATTGCAGCGACAGAACATCACGCGGAGACGCACCGAGCGAACTGCGGAACTGGCGAATCAAACGTGACTTGCCGATGCCGGGCTCGCCGGAAATGACGCCAACTTGCCCCGAGCCGGCGAGAGTCTGCTGCCACATCTCGGCAAGTAACGCACTTTCGCTGGTTCGGTTTATCATCGGGGCAAGAGGCGACCTCCGCGCGCGGTCGAACCTGCTTTCATTTGACCCAAGCGCCTCTGCACGCCAAGCCTCGACCGGCTCCTCCACGCCCTTGAGAGCTTGTCGGCCAAGCGGCGCATAGCTGAAGGTTCTGCGGGTCAGATCGTAAGTGCTCGAGCCGACTACGATACCGTTCTCACTCGCGAGTCCTTGCAGGCGGGCAGCGACATGCGCCGTACTGCCGAACACTTCCCGTCGATCGGGGGGCTCGCCGGGCACGCTGCCGACGACGACGACCCCGGTGTTGACCCCAATGCGCACGCCCAGGCGAACGAAGCTGCCGTCCGACAGCAGAAACTTGTGTTCCTTGATCGCCGCGGCAATCGCCAGAGAGGCGCGGACCGCGCGCTCGGGATCATTTTCATGGGCTTGCGGGACGCCAAAAAATGCGAGCAACCCGTCACCAATCATTCTGGCGATATAACCGCCGTAGCGGCGAATCTGCTCGTCGCAGATATCGCGGTAAGTTCTGATAATCGCGAAGAACTCCTCGGGATCGATCCGCTCGCTTAGGGGTGTCGAACCGACGATATCGATAAATGTCACGGTGAGCTGGCGGCGTTCGGCATGCGGAGCCTCATTCTCGACATTCGGCGGCCCCTGTGTCCGCTGAAGTCCGCCTAAACGATCGGGCCTCGGCTCGCTGCTCATGACCCACCAAGTTCACTTTCCGCCGTACCTGCCGCGAGGCAAGATAGACGGCGAGCCGCATCCAGTTAACGCTGCCGAGCCCGTGCCCAGGCAGACAGTTCCAGGGATTGAATACCATGTGCTCGCAGTCGTACAGCGCATTCTGCGTCAAACTCTTGAAATGGCAGTGCTTCCTGGGCGCACTTTAGGACGGGTCCATGGCCGCGAAGCGTCCCCGACGTCATCCGACGTGACGGTGTGACGTACCCTTTTGGAGAAATCGAACACGACGTCATCGCCGCCTTGTTGCGTGCGTGGATGCGGATCCCCCACAAGCGATTTTTGAAGAAAGCTTTTCGATGGGCCCAAAACGCAGACGTCCACCATCTGATGTCCTCATTCGACCACCGGGAGGACCGACCAAATAGCGCACTACCTTGTGCTCGCCGATCTCGGCTTCGGGTCAAAAGGCGAAGAACTCAGCATGAGCAAATCTAGTCGGCTCCACGCCACTAAGCTGACCACAGTGAGCGGTGTCGGCGCTTCACCGATGGGCCAGAAGCGGAAACCTAGAATTGACGATTAAAGACGCCAGCCAATAAGCGATTGTTAGGTGCTCTCATTTGCTTCGGCGGCTTTTTTGCACGAGGTCGTCTACATACGCCTTGCACAGATGGAGGTCGGCACCTGTTTCCGACCGGACAAGGGCAATGGCTGCGATGGGGTTGCGGTCATGTAGGAGGCTCGCCACACGCTCAAAAACATTGAGTGGCAATGTGATCTCTGGACCTGGATCAGCCTGACTAGGCTCTGGCCAGACCGCTGGAGCAATCTTGGCGGTCCATTTGACCATGTCACCGCAACGTTCGGCATATCCGCACGCGACGAGCGCGGCAATCTCGCTATCAAATTCGGGCGCCGGCTCGAACGGTTCAGACCTGAAAAGAGCTGCGTCCCGGCAGGGCCGTATTCGCAAGCGGTGTCGACATATGCCTCCAGCAGGCGTTTGAACAACACATCCGAAATCTCACCACAGGCAAGCACTCGCGCCCGTGTTTCGGGAGCTGGGAAGAACTTATAGACGGCGAATGTTTCCTCGCCCGGGCGCCGCTTTGCATCGACATATTGCTGCCGAGTCATCCCTTGGTAGCCGGTCGCGGTCGTTACCAAGGCCAAGGCGACGCCAAGCTCCCAAAGCACATCGCATCCATCCTCGAACGGAGTTTGCGCGTAGTGCCAATAGTAATCTGGCGGGTCGTCAGGTTCGAGCGTCATTGAAAGGCGCCGCGCGAGACCGACGGCAAGTTCCGCGGCCAACCGAAGGTGTTCTGATGGCTGATCGGCCTTCGTCATTTCCTGATCAATCCGGTATCGGACGACGCGCAGTTCGCCGCAAAACCTACCCCCTGAAGGTTAGGATTTAGTCATCGGCTGAGTCTGCTATGGGTCACATTGAGAAGTCCAGGCGGGCAATCGGGAAGTCTGCTTTGCCCTCAGAAACGGACATTGTCGATGTTGTGGCCGGTCAGGTCCGAAAACGGCCAACACCGGAAGTGGGCCGGGTCTATTCGATCGCCGCGTCGGCGTGCGCAAGGAGTTGTGCGGACACCTCTAAGCTAACGACGCCGGCCGCGGCACTCGATCTGGCGATCAAGTCGCACCACATTTGTAGGCTCGCTGGAATCGTTCGCCAATTTCGGCGCGCGACGACGCAGGAGGAAGGAAACGCCGCAAAGCGTCTGCTTCCTCCACACGACGCGGCAGATGAAGATTCCAGAATGGCCGTCGAACGACAACACAAACTCATTGGCAAATATGTAGTACGGCGCGGAGATACAGGCCCCCAGGGCGCTGATATCGCGCACCACGCATGGATGAGTCCCACGAATTTCATCAAATGACAGCAGCGCCGCCCGGTTGATCGGTATGCGCTTCAGTGCACGACGTTCGATCATGGCGAGACGCTCCAAATGAGGAAGCAACTTCCCATCGAACGACCGCAGCGATCGCGATCGCGCTTTACGAAGTCGGTTTCCCGGTCCCGCCGACGTCCGGAAAACGTAACGTTGATCTGCGCGGTTTACGCTAACAAGCAGTATTATTGTCTTATTAAAATTGGATCTGAGTTGTGGTTAATTCAGATGCTTGACGCCGACCTTTCAAGCGGCCGTACTTTCGGCGGAATAGTAGGCGCTTATCTCCTCCATGAACGCGCGCGACCTCGGGCGGAGCCCCGGCTGCTTGGGTCTGTCGATCACCGCTTGCTCCTGCGACCGTCACCGCTCAGGCTTCGCGCGCATCGCGGCCGCGAATGTCCTGCCCTCATTCAACCATACATCGAGTGACAGATCATTGAGTCGCTCCACCGGCACAATCTTGGTGCCGGACCGCCCATGGTCATCAAACTCGAAATACCAATAGCCTTTACCTTTGGCCCGGTACAACTTCAGGCAGGGGTCGCCGATCAGGTGGACGACCGTTTCCGTGTTGAACATCGTCAGTTATAGCTTCGTTCGATGACCCGGACGCCCGCGTCCTAGGAGGTCGTGGTGTTGCCACTTACAGCGGCAGGAAGCCGCGCATGAATCCGCGATCCAAGCTCGAAGTTGACCCGTCTGCCCTTTTTCGAACGGCATGAGATCCACACTAGGAGCCATCTCGACATCGCAGCCGATCGAGTAACTGCCCGGCGCCTTTCCGACCTTGAGCCAAGCGGTTGCAATGGTGTGCCCTATCAGGCTGCACGATCCGGCAACAGTGATAACAAGGACTCGGCTCAAATCGCTTGGGAATTTTCGCCATCTAATTGTTGTTTCGCGCCAGTCGCAGCAACAGCGGGAGAGCGTAATGAATGGCGCATATTCACAAATTGTTGGCGTGAGGTCCCAAGATACAATCCGGCTTTTTTATTAAGGCGTCCCGCCGCCCCATGGGGGGCATACTTCCGACCAAAATCGATGACCGACCAGCAGCCATCAATGCGCGTCTTTTTCAGTTGCCTGTTTTGCGGCGCGCTTCATAGCGCTATCCAGATAAAGCGGCCGGTCCCAGGAAACGGCCGTTTTGAGTGTCAAAAGTGCAAGCGCACAATGCATCGATGGTGGTTCGGATACGACTTCACAGATTGGAAAGGGCCGCTCGACCGGTAGAGGGGCCGCGCCGACGCGATGAGCGCCAGCAGCCGAACGTTCCGCCCTGCTCTCATTAGCGCACGAAAGCGGGCCCCGCCCCCATCTATGCTCGAGTTCTTAGAGCGGGCTGTGAGGCACTGAGCACGGACCGTAAATGTCGCGGCCGAAGAGTTCGGCTCGCGCTTAAAACTGCAACAAGCCTATCGACCTCCCAAAGCACATCCTCGTGCTCGCCACACATTTGCGCGGCCCACCGTATCGACCGTTCACGGAGTTACATGATAGCCCGCGTAATGGCGACGCGGCACATGTTAGCCTAACGTTGCCGGATCGCCATTACGTCGAGAACGTCAGCAGTGCTCATTGCCCATCCAGACTTCGACGACGTCGATCTCCTCATGACCGGGACTTGCGAATGTTGATCATCGCCACCCTCATGCTCATGAAGGTCAAACAGAACCTCCTCGTCACGCATAATCTTTGGCTCGTGCCGGGTCTGTACGGGCCCGCCTGCTGATGAACTCGTCACCCCAAGCTGCCGTAGCTTCATTCAGAATCACTCATTCACGATTGCAACGTATACAACGTGAAGCGTTATCGGTGTTCTTGAACCGTCCAATAGGATACGGAGGCTTTTGGGATGATATCCAGCACCAATCAACGTCCCAGTTTTACCAGATAACCGTGGCCCCGCAGAGGGCTTGACCTCGATGCGAGAGCCAACAGTAAATTGGTCTTTGATTGAGAGAGGCTCTTGCATCGCTGGCGCCTGCACCATTCTCAGTTTACCGATGTCAGGGGCTACGGCTTCTTGACCGAAGCACCTAGACGGTGGTTTGCCGCTTCATCATCAGGCCCTGTCCAACAAGGAATCCTCGCCGGTGGTTTTCGCCTAGACTGTCGCTGCTATAAGTCGCGCTCCCATTTTGCTTGCGGACGCGCGAGTCGGTGGCAATAGCGAGGCTACTTAGTAGCGAGCGTATGTTGTGCCGGGCTTGCATCCTTCTTTGCGCCCTTCGTTTTTGGTGGGTGTGTTTTGTTTGAGCCAGCGCTGGAGGCGAATAGAGCGGCGCGACGGTTGAAATCACCAACAGAATTAGGACCGCGAGCATGATCGATTTCGTCGAAGATACCTGTTCTTGACCCGCGCAGATTTATCTGCCATTTTTTGATATAGATATTTAAGTACGACTTCTTCTAGAGCTATTTCAATATTATACCCACTCCCGTCGGGATGGAAGATGATCGACGAGAAGATTGCCCGTTTGCGCACCTATCAGAAGAACATTGAGCGGTATGTGCGCCTGCTCCAAACTACGCTGACCGAGGTTGAACGGCAGTATATCGAGAGGCGCTTGACCGAAGAACAATCGGCCATGGCACTCCTGTCCGCCTCGTCGCTTCAGATGGCCATCGAGGCCAAAATTGCCAATCAGGCAAACCGCCAGCCCACGCCCAACGCCCCAGAATAGAGCTAACATCGGTCAATCGACATCCAATGCGCAACTCACCCGCAAGCCGGGTTGCGCAGAGAATCCCGCGGCGAGAAGTGCACGAATCTGCGCAAGGCGGCTACGGTCCAATATGCAAACCGGTGCTGGCATGATCAAATCGGATCCGTTGCCAAAGGCCGGCATTTCCCAGTCGTTGGAGAACGCGTCGGTGACGCCCTCACCTGCTGCTTCTATTAGCTGAGGGACCGGCTTGGGGGCAGCTACCTCTCTGATCCGGGACTTAGATCAGCTAACCTTCGGATGTGCCTCGGAGCGCAATTTGAACAGCTTTGCGGATTCGCTCACCTTGGCTAGGGGCGATCGCATCCAAGTGGTAGATTCGGCATAACAGGCCGTTGATGCGCCTGACAATAACGCGGTTACTGGAATGCCGGTTGCGCGCGCACACCAGCTGACGGCGCACCTCGAGCAGGTCCAGGCGGCGAAACGCCCTTGATTGTACCATGCGAGTTGGCCCCTCCGCACAGGTGCCACGGCTCTCGTTTACCCCAGCGCGCCGTTATCGCGGGTCGAACGATCACAGGCTTCAAACAGATCCGGTGTCGACCGCAAAAGCTCTTTTCAGTTAATTCGCGGGATGTTATTAACATTTAATTTATTTATTGTAAAATTTGAGTGGGCGCCGATTTGAATACCCCATTAAACCAAAAGCTCGATATTGCCGGATCTGAGATCGCTTGGAAGTCCTTTAGCTTCCCTGAGCCGGGCCCAGCTAACGCACTCATCGTTCCGGATGCGCATCTCCTGTTCTCAGGAGAATATGCACGTTCGGGCTATGATCTCATCATTTCCGATCTTAGCCATCGGATCACGATCCCCAATTACTTTCTCGGTGAGAGGCGTTCGCCGCTAAGCTCGGCGGACGGCGCGTTGCTCGATTCGAGAGTCGTTGAAGCCCTCACCGGCTATCAAACCTTTGCTCAAGCCGGAGGAAATGCCGCCGCTGGAAAGGTGATTGGCCATGTCGCCACCATAACGGGAAGCGCCAGCATCGTTCGCAACGGCGTTACGATCGAGGCGAACAATGGGGACGTCGTCTATCAGAACGATGTCGTGCAGACTGGAAGTGGCTCTACTCTCGGTCTCGTTCTGATCGACGGCACAACGTTCAACCTCAGTGCCAATGCTCGCTTCATGTTGAACGAGCTTGGGTATGAAGAGCAGAATAGTGCGAGCGGTACCCTAGTCAGTCTGACGAGTAGCTCAAACCATTCGCTGTTCACTCTCGTCCAGGGTGCCGCCAGTTTCGTCGCTGGCCAGGTTGCCAAAACGGGTGACATGCAGGTCGCGACGCCTGCTGCCGTGATTGGAATTCGCGGTACAGCAGTCCTTCTTAATGTCGATGCAGTGGATGGGCAGGTGTCGGTCTCCGTTGCCGATCAGCATGACGGTCAGGTTCATTCAGTACAGGTCTTCAAATGCGTGCCAACGAACTTGCTTCAAGGCGTTTGTATTGCGGGAGAGGCAATCGGGATAGTGACCAGCGACGGTCCATCGCTGACCATCACGCCAACCGCCAATCTTGAGGTCATCACCCAGGCCATCAGCAAGAGCCCAAGCCAGGTTGCGCAGGAATTCGACGCTTTCCAGCAGGTGTTAACGACCTACGATATCGGGAAGCAACTCGCGCCGAGCACGCCGCCACCGAGCGACGGCAAGCGCGGAGACGTCAATACAAAATCGCTGCAGAAGTTCGCTGGAAGTCCTCCACCGTCCCCCACCGACGCTCCGACGACTGTTGTTGCAGACGACGTCACCGGCCAGGCAGGTGGCCGGTCAATCACCCCAATTTCTGTGACATTCGCCGGCAATACGGGAAATGCTGCTGCGACCTCGACAACGAAGTCTGTCGTGCCCGCTGTCGATACAACCCAGGCTGTCGGCGCGGTTTCGTTGACACCTGTAACGATCAGCAATGCAGGTGGTCCAACCAACCAAGGAAACCAGACGATCAACGGAACTGTTGATGCGGCCTTTGTTGGTACGACAGTGACGCTGTATGATACCTACAACGGTGTCACCACACAAATTGGAACGGTGACCGTTGGCTCTGGCGGCGTCTGGAGCATGGCCGTCACTCTGTCAGGAGACGGCAGCCACAGCATCGAGGCCCGGGACGCCAGCGCCAACGTTACCACAAGCGCGCCCGTTGTTTTCACCCTCGACACAACGGCACCCGCCGTCGCCATCACCAGCGCGGGCGGTTCGACCAACCAGGCCAGCCAGACCATCACCGGCACGGTCGGCGTGGCCGATGCCGGCGCCACCGTCACCATCCTGGACGGCACCACCGCGATCGGCACGGCGATCGTGCAGGGCAACGGCACCTGGAGCACCACGGTCACGCTCAACAACGGCCCGAACTCGCTGACGGCACGGGTCAGCGATGCGGCCGGCAACACCGCGACCAGCAGCGCAGTGCTCTATACGCTCAGCACCACCGGCCCGACGGTGACCGAGGCCCTGGTCTCCGACACCGGCAGCTCGGCCACCGATCACGTCACCACCAACCCGGCGCTGAACGGCACCGGGCTCGCCAACACGGTGGTGCATCTGACGATCGATGGTGTTCTCAGCACCAACACGGCGACGACCGATGCGCAAGGCACCTGGTCGTTTACACCGAGCGGGCTGGCCGACGGACTGCACACCATCGTCGCGAGCCAGACCGATCCCTTTGGCAACACCGGTTCGGCATCGCTGAGCTTCACCCTCGACACGGCCGCGCCCACGGTCGCGATCACCAGCGCGGGTGGCTCGACCAACCAGGCCAGCCAGACCATCACCGGCACGGTCGGCGTGGCCGATGCCGGCGCCACCGTCACCATCCTGGACGGCACCGCCCCGATCGGCACCGCTATCGTGCAGGGCAACGGCACCTGGAGCACCACGGTCACGCTGAACCAGGGCGGCAACTCGCTGACCGCAAGGGTAACCGATCTGGCCGGCAACACCGCGACCAGCAGCGCGGTGCTCTATACGCTCAGCACCACCGGCCCGACGGTGACCGAGGCCCTGGTCTCCGACACCGGCACCTTGGCCACCGATCACGTCACCACCAACCCGGCGCTGAACGGCTCCGGGCTCGCCAACACGGTGGTGCATCTGACGATCGATGGTGTTCTCAGCGCCAACACGGTGACGACCGATGCGCAAGGCGCCTGGTCGTTTACGCCGAGCGGGCTGGCCGACGGACCGCACACCATCGTCGCGAGCCAGACCGATCCCTTTGGCAACACCGGTTCGGCCTCGCTGAGCTTCACGCTGGACACAACGGCACCGACGGTCGCGATCACCAGCGCGGGCGGTTCGACCAACCAGGCGAGCCAGACCATCACCGGCACGGTTGATGTGGCCGATGCCGGCGCCACCGTCACCATCCTGGACGGCACCACCGCGATCGGCACGGCGATCGTGCAGGGCAACGGCACCTGGAGCACCACCGTCACGCTCAACAACGGCCCGAACTCGCTGACGGCACGGGTCAGCGATGCGGCCGGCAACACCGCGACCAGCAGCGCGGTGGTCTACACGCTCAGCACCACCGGTCCGACGGTGACCGAGGCCCTGGTCTCCGACACCGGCACCTTGGCCACCGACCACGTCACCGCCAACCCGGCGCTGAACGGCACCGGGCTTGCCAACACGGTGGTGCACTTCACCATCGACGGTGTTCTCAGCGCCACCACCGCGACGACCGATGCGCAAGGCGCCTGGTCGTTTACGCCGGGCGGGCTGGCCGACGGTTCGCACACCATCGTGGCGAGTCAGACCGACACCTTCGGCAACACCGGCTCGGCATCGCTGAGCTTCACGCTGGACACGGCGGCACCCACGGTCGCCATCACCAGCACCGGCGGACCGGTCAATCAGGCCAGCCAAACCATCACCGGCACGGTTGATGTGGCCGATGCCGGCGCCACCGTCACCATCCTGGACGGCACCACCGCGATCGGCACGGCGATCGTGCAGGGCAACGGGACCTGGAGCACCACGGTCGCGCTGAACCAGGGCAGCAACTCGCTGACCGCAAAGGTAACCGATCTGGCCGGCAACACCGCGACCAGCAGCGCGGTGCTCTACACGCTCAGCACCACCGGCCCGACGGTGACCGAGGCCCTGGTCTCCGACACCGGCACCTCGACAACCGATCACGTCACCGCCAACCCGGCGCTGAACGGCACCGGGCTTGCCAACACGGTGGTGCACTTCACCATCGACGGCAGCCCGATCGCGGCAACGGTGACAACCGATGCGCAAGGCGCCTGGTCGTTTACGCCGAGCGGGCTGGCGGATGGACCGCACACCATCGTTGCGAGCCAGACCGATCCCTTTGGCAATACCGGTTCGGCAGCGCTGAGCTTCACGCTGGACATGGCGGCACCGACGGTCGCCATCACCAGCACCGGCGGCTCGACCAACCAGGCCAGCCAGACCATCACCGGCACGGTCGGCGTGACTGACGCCGGCACCACCGTCACCATTCTGGACGGCACCGCCCCGATCGGCACCGCTATCGTGCAGGGCAACGGCACCTGGAGCACCACGGTCACGCTGAACCAGGGCGGCAACTCGCTGACCGCAAGGGTAACCGATCTGGCCGGCAACACCGCGACCAGCAGCGCGGTGCTCTATACGCTCAGCACCACCGGCCCGACGGTGACCGAGGCCCTGGTCTCCGACACCGGCACCTTGGCCACCGATCACGTCACCACCAACCCGGCGCTGAACGGCTCCGGGCTCGCCAACACGGTGGTGCATCTGACGATCGATGGTGTTCTCAGCGCCAACACGGTGACGACCGATGCGCAAGGCGCCTGGTCGTTTACGCCGAGCGGGCTGGCCGACGGACCGCACACCATCGTCGCGAGCCAGACCGATCCCTTTGGCAACACCGGTTCGGCCTCGCTGAGCTTCACGCTGGACACAACGGCACCGACGGTCGCGATCACCAGCGCGGGCGGTTCGACCAACCAGGCGAGCCAGACCATCACCGGCACGGTTGATGTGGCCGATGCCGGCGCCACCGTCACCATCCTGGACGGCACCACCGCGATCGGCACGGCGATCGTGCAGGGCAACGGCACCTGGAGCACCACCGTCACGCTCAACAACGGCCCGAACTCGCTGACGGCACGGGTCAGCGATGCGGCCGGCAACACCGCGACCAGCAGCGCGGTGGTCTACACGCTCAGCACCACCGGTCCGACGGTGACCGAGGCCCTGGTCTCCGACACCGGCACCTTGGCCACCGACCACGTCACCGCCAACCCGGCGCTGAACGGCACCGGGCTTGCCAACACGGTGGTGCACTTCACCATCGACGGTGTTCTCAGCGCCACCACCGCGACGACCGATGCGCAAGGCGCCTGGTCGTTTACGCCGGGCGGGCTGGCCGACGGTTCGCACACCATCGTGGCGAGTCAGACCGACACCTTCGGCAACACCGGCTCGGCATCGCTGAGCTTCACGCTGGACACGGCGGCACCCACGGTCGCCATCACCAGCACCGGCGGACCGGTCAATCAGGCCAGCCAAACCATCACCGGCACGGTTGATGTGGCCGATGCCGGCGCCACCGTCACCATCCTGGACGGCACCACCGCGATCGGCACGGCGATCGTGCAGGGCAACGGGACCTGGAGCACCACGGTCGCGCTGAACCAGGGCAGCAACTCGCTGACCGCAAAGGTAACCGATCTGGCCGGCAACACCGCGACCAGCAGCGCGGTGCTCTACACGCTCAGCACCACCGGCCCGACGGTGACCGAGGCCCTGGTCTCCGACACCGGCACCTCGACAACCGATCACGTCACCGCCAACCCGGCGCTGAACGGCACCGGGCTTGCCAACACGGTGGTGCACTTCACCATCGACGGCAGCCCGATCGCGGCAACGGTGACAACCGATGCGCAAGGCGCCTGGTCGTTTACGCCGAGCGGGCTGGCGGATGGACCGCACACCATCGTTGCGAGCCAGACCGATCCCTTTGGCAATACCGGTTCGGCAGCGCTGAGCTTCACGCTGGACATGGCGGCACCGACGGTCGCCATCACCAGCACCGGCGGCTCGACCAACCAGGCCAGCCAGACCATCACCGGCACGGTCGGCGTGACTGACGCCGGCACCACCGTCACCATTCTGGACGGCACCGCCCCGATCGGCACCGCTATCGTGCAGGGCAACGGCACCTGGAGCACCACGGTCACGCTGAACCAGGGCGGCAACTCGCTGACCGCAAGGGTAACCGATCTGGCCGGCAACACCGCGACCAGCAGCGCGGTGCTCTATACGCTCAGCACCACCGGCCCGACGGTGACCGAGGCCCTGGTCTCCGACACCGGCACCTTGGCCACCGATCACGTCACCACCAACCCGGCGCTGAACGGCTCCGGGCTCGCCAACACGGTGGTGCATCTGACGATCGATGGTGTTCTCAGCGCCAACACGGTGACGACCGATGCGCAAGGCGCCTGGTCGTTTACGCCGAGCGGGCTGGCCGACGGACCGCACACCATCGTCGCGAGCCAGACCGATCCCTTTGGCAACACCGGTTCGGCATCGCTGAGCTTCACCCTGGACACCACGGCACCGAGCGGCGGCACGCCAGATCTGACGGCGGGCTCGGACAGCGGCAGCTCGAACACGGATAATCTAACGTCGGCGACCTCGCCGAGCTTCACGGTGGCGCTGAACCCGACGGATTCCATCGGCGATACGGTGCAGCTGTTGCTGGGCGGCGCGCCGCTGGCGCATCCGGTAACGCATGTGATCACGGCCGCCGACGTGACGGCAGGCAGCGTCAGCCTGGTGGTGACGGCCGGCGATCTCGGAGCCGATGGCGCCAAGCAGGTCACGGCGCAGTTCAGCGATGCTGCCGGTAACAGTTCGACGACGGCAGCGCTGGGCTTCACCCTCGACACGACGGCGCCTGCGGTTGCGATCACCAGCGCGGGCGGATCGACTAACCAGGCCAGCCAGACCATCACCGGCACGGTTGATGTGGCAGATGCCGGCGCCACCGTCACCATCCTGAACGGCACTACGACGATCGGCACCGCGATCGTGCAGGGCAATGGCAGCTGGAGCACCACGGTCACGCTCAACAACGGGCCGAACTCCCTGACGGCCCGGGTGAGCGATGCGGCCGGCAATACCGCGACCAGCAGCGCGGTGCTCTACACGCTCAGCACCACCGGCCCGACGGTGACTGAGGCCCTGGTCTCCGACACCGGCACCTCGGCCACCGATCACGTCACCGCCAACCCGGCGCTGAGCGGCACCGGGCTCGCCAACACGGTGGTGCACTTCACCATCGACGGCAGCCCGATCGCGACGACGGTGACCACCGATGCGCAAGGCGCCTGGTCGTTTACGCCGGCCGGGCTGGCGGACGGATCGCACACCATTGTGGCGAGCCAGACCGACACCTTCGGCAACACCGGCTCGGCATCGCTGAGCTTCACCCTCGACACCACGGCACCGAGCGGCGGCACGCCAGACCTGACGGCGGGCTCGGACAGCGGCAGCTCGAACACGGATAATCTAACGTCGGCGACCTCGCCGAGCTTCACGGTGGCGCTGAACCCGACGGATTCCATCGGCGATACGGTGCAGCTGTTGCTGGGCGGCGCGCCGCTGGCGCATCCGGTAACGCATGTGATCACGGCCGCCGACGTGACGGCAGGCAGCGTCAGCCTGGTGGTGACGGCCGGCGATCTCGGAGCCGATGGCGCCAAGCAGGTCACGGCGCAGTTCAGCGATGCTGCCGGTAACAGTTCGACGACGGCAGCGCTGGGCTTCACCCTCGACACGACGGCGCCTGCGGTTGCGATCACCAGCGCGGGCGGATCGACTAACCAGGCCAGCCAGACCATCACCGGCACGGTTGATGTGGCCGATGCCGGCGCCACCGTCACCATCCTGAACGGCACTACGACGATCGGCACCGCGATCGTGCAGGGCAATGGCAGCTGGAGCACTGCGGTCACGCTGAACCAGGGCGGCAACTCGCTGACCGCAAAGGTCACCGATCTGGCCGGCAACACCGCGACCAGCGGCGCGGTGGTCTATTTTGTGGGCCTGCCCGGCGCCATTCTCGGTGACGCTGGCGACAACACCCTGACCGGGACCACCGGGAACGATGCATTCGAGGGCTTCGGCGGCAATGACATACTCAACGGCTTGTCGGGTGTTGATCGAGCGGTCTATGTCGACGCGACCGGGGGCATCACTGCAGATCTGACGGCCGGGACCGTGACGGGTCCAGGTGTCGGCACCGACACTCTGATCGGTATCGAAGCCATCCAGGGCAGCAACTTTGCCGATCACTACTCGGCCGTCGGCTTCAACGGTAATTCCGGGGTGCCTGGCACGCCAATTGGCTTCAACAGCTTCGAAGGCATGGGGGGAGACGATATCATCGTTGGCACGGTCAATTCTTCCGGACAGGTTCTGACCCGTGTCTCCTATCTCAGTGCGACAGCGGCAGTTGTCATTGATTTCGCCGCGGGAACGGCGAGCGGCGATTCGTCGGTTGGCAACGACACCTTCACCAACGTCAATTCGGTCATTGGGTCCGCATTTGGAGACACGCTGCGGGGCAGCGACAATCCGAATGGGACTTTCGAGCAATATGACGGTCGTGCCGGCAACGATCTGATCGACGGCCGCGGCGGCTACGATTTCGCCGTCTATAACAACGACGCCGCTACAACCACTGGCATAACCGTCAATCTTGCAGCCGGAACCGTCACTGGCGATGCTACGATCGGCACCGATACGCTGCGTTCAGTAGAAGCCGTCCGCGGCACCAACTTCGCTGACACTTACGATGCCACCGGTTTCAACGGCACGAGCACCAATGCCGGATCGAGCGGCACCTTCAACAATTTTGAAGGCATGGGCGGCAACGATACCATCATCGGCAACGGCAACACTCGAATCCAATATACGCAATCAAGCGCCGGCGTGACGGTCGATTTCCTCGCGGGCACTGCGATCGGCGATGCCTCGGTGGGCACCGATACATTCACCGGCGTCAACGCCGTCATGGGCTCGATGTTTGCCGACACCTTTTCCGGAAGCGGCGCCAACGAGAACTTCATGGGCCTTGCCGGCGATGATTTTATCGACGGAATAGGCGGTTTCGACACGGCGCAATATGCCAACCTAACCTTCACGACCAGCGGGATCAGCGTTCACCTTGCAGCCGGAACGGTGACCGGCGACGCCTCGAGCGGCACCGACACCTTGCGTTCAATCGAAGCCATTCAGGGCACTAATTTCTCCGACACTTATGACGCGACCAATTTTGGCGTCACCGGGGCTATCGATCCCGCTACCGGCCTTCCCTATGCCAACGTCGGCAACAATGGCGCCTTCAATCAATTTGAGGGAATGGGCGGTAACGACATCATCACCGGCAACGGCAGCACGCGTCTGATCTACACCAATGCAACCGGCCCCGTGTCGATCACTTTCAGTCTCAATGGCTGGACCAGCACCACCAGCGGTGCGTCGGGCACCGTAACCGGCGATGGGTCCGTAGGCACCGATACCTTCTCCGGTGTCGGTTCGGTATCGGGGTCGTCGTTTGCCGACACCATCACCGGCTCGAACAATCCAAACAACACCTCGGAAGAATTTGCCGGCCGCGCCGGCAATGACTTCATCGACGGTAAAGCTGGTTTCGACAGAGCTTTCTACAACAACGATGGCTCGGCTTCAGGTATTCAAGTCGATATGGCTTCGGGCGCGGTGACCGGTGACGCTGCGACCGGAACGGACACCCTCCGATCGGTTGAAGCGATCCGCGGCACCGCTTTCTCCGACACTTATGTCGCCACCAATTTTGGCGCCTCCGGGCCAAATGTCGGCGATTTCGGTACTCTCAACGAGTTTGAGGGAATGGCCGGCAATGATGCCATCACCGGCAACGGCAATACCCGCATTGCATTCTACAATGCTCTGGACGGGGTGACCGTCGATCTCGCCGCCGGCAACTCCCACGGGACGGCCTCCGGTGACCTCGCAGGCACCGGGACAGACACGTTCACCGGCGTGAATGCCGTCCGGGGCTCAGCTTTCGCCGACGTCATTCTCGGAGATGCCAACGCCAATACGCTCGACGGGAGGGATGGCAACGACCGGATCGCCGGTCGTGGCGGTGCCGATACCCTGACCGGCGGGAACGGCGCCGACACCTTCGTCTACGCCGATGGCGACGGAGCAGACACAATCACGGACTTCGATCGTACCCAAGGCGACACGATCGATCTGACGGGGTTGTCAGGCTTGTTCACGCTCGCAGATGTTCAATCGAAGGCAACGGTGAGCGGCGGCAACACCATAATCAATGTCGGGAGCGGAAATACTCTGACATTGATCGGTGTAACAAGCCTCCAGCAAAGCGACTTCATCTTTCCCAATGCCACTACCGGCACCTCGGGCTCGGATGTGCTGCTCGGAACGAGCCAAGCCGATGCAATTTCCGGTCTTGCAGGAAATGATCGGCTTCAGGGATTCGGCGGCAACGATCTGCTCGACGGCGGGGCCGATTTCGACCGCGCTGTCTACACGGATGCCACGGGCGGAATCTCCGTCAACCTTGCGGCGGGGACGGCATCCGGTCCGGGAGTTGGCACCGACACGCTCGTTGCTATCGAAGGCGCGGTTGGCAGCGATTTTGCGGACACATTCAATGCGACCGGTTTCGCGGGGACCACCGGTACTCCCGGTACACCCATCGGGTTTAACGAGTTCGAGGGTCGGGGTGGCAACGACACCATTCTAAGTGCAGTAAACCCTTTGGGCGCCGCTCTGACGCGGGTTTCTTATCTGAGCGCTACCGCCGGCGTGACTGTCGATATCGCAGCCGGAACGGCGGATGGTGATGGATCCGTTGGTCACGACACGTTTGTTGGCTCGGGGATTATTGCAGTCTGGGGCTCTTCGTTCGCCGATACCCTTTTCGGAAGCAACAATGGATTCGGTACGATCGAGGTATTTGCCGGGTTCGCTGGCGACGACACGATCGACGGTCGCGGCGGTTTCGACCGCGCCGACTACAATATCGATCCGACCACTACGTCAGGTATCACTGTCAATCTCGCGGCGGGCACCCTGACGGGAGATGCCACCGTTGGTACTGATACACTTGTGTCGATCGAAGCTGTCCGCGGCACCAATTTTGCCGATACCTACAACGCCTCTGGATTCAGCAACGCCAGCACGAACTCCGGATCATCGGGAACCTTCAATGAGTTCACCGGCGAGGGCGGCAACGACATCATCACCGGCAACGGCAACACGCGCCTCGGTTTCAATAATGCGACCGCAGGCGTTGTGGTGGACATAGCAGCCGGCACTGCCACTGGGGACGCCTCGGTCGGAAGCGATACGTTCACCGGCGTCAATGCCATCATGGGCACGATGTTCACCGATTCCCTGTCGGGAAGCGGCAGCAACGAGACATTTACCGGACTTGGCGGCAACGACACGATCGACGGTCGCGGCGGCTTTGATACCGCCGGCTACAACAACATCTATCTTTCGAGCGGCAGTGTCTCCATTGACATGGCGACCGGCACCGCCACCGGCGACTCTTCGATCGGCACGGACACGCTGCGCTCGATCGAGGCTATCCAGGGAACCAACCTTGCCGACACCTATGTGGCAACGGGATACGGCCTCGCAGGCGCTCTTAATGTCGGCAACAACGGCACCTTCAACCAGTTCGAGGGACTTGGTGGTGACGATGCCATCACCGGCAACGGCAACACGCGTCTGATCTATGCGAATGCAACCGGTCCGGTAACGATCACGTTCGGTCTCAATAGCTGGACCAGCACCACCAGCGGCGCGTCGGGCACCGTAACCGGCGATGGGTCGGTGGGCACCGATACCTTCTCGGGCGTCGGCTCGGTGTCAGGGTCGTCATTTGCCGACACCATTACCGGCTCTAACAATCCGAATGGCACAGCGGAAGATTTTGCCGGTCGCGGCGGCAATGACGTCATCGACGGCAAGACTGGTTTCGACAGGGCGTTCTACAACAACGACGGTTCTGCGTCAGGTATTCAAGTCGATATGGCTTCGGGCGTGGTGACCGGCGACACTGCGATCGGAACAGACACTCTTCGATCAATTGAGGCGATCCGCGGGACCAACCTCGACGATACTTATGTCGCAACCAATTTTGGCACCTCCGGTGCGAATGCCGGCGATTTCGGTACCCTCAACGAGTTCGAGGGAATGGACGGCAATGATGCCATTACCGGCAACGGCAATACCCGCATTGCATTCTACAATGCTCTGGATGGGGTGACCGTCGATCTCGCCGCCGGCAACTCCCATGGGACAGCCTCTGGTGATGTCGCAAGTGTCGGTACAGACACGTTCACCGGCGTTAATGCCGTCCGCGGTTCATCCTTCGCTGACCTAATTTTCGGCGATGCTGGCAACAACACGTTGGATGGGCAAGTAGGAAACGACGTGATCCAAGGGCGAGGAGGTGCCGACACGTTGATAGGAGGAGCGGGAAGCGACCAGTTCATCTTCGCTGCGGTTTCCGACTCTACGATTGCAAACCACGATACGGTCAGTGATTTCGTTCATGGCGCAGATATCATCGACACCTCGGCGATCGCAGGAGTGACGAGTGTCCAGGGCTTGCTAAGCGGGAGCGCCCAAGTCGCTGCGCATAGTATCGCGTGGATTCAAAGCGGCGCGAATACAATTGTCTACGTCAACAGCTCGACCACCGCGCAGAACCAAGGGGCGGCGGATATGGAAATTGTCTTGACCAGCGTAGCTGCGAATACTCTAACCGGTCAGGATTTTCTCTTCCACGTCTAACGGCGCAAATTTTTTGATCCTCACGACTGCATGGCCGATGGTTGTTGTCGCGGCAGAGAGCGGGTGCCGCTACAGAGATACGGGCGCGCCAAGCCCTCTCCAATCAGGCTTGTAAAGAAAAACGAAAATCCTCACGCCGCGATTACCGCGGTGGGACTCGGATTTTCGAATGGTTGGAGCGAGGCCCCAGACGTGCATTGTTCGAGATGATCAGGAAGCGCCTGATTGGCCAAGTGCTCCCAGTACTCTGCTTCGGCGAGCAGCTTCCAGCTTCGATCAGGATGATACACGGCGGTCTGTCGGCACAGCGATGCCATCGCGCGCAAGCGGCCTACGCTCTCCATCCACTCCTCCCTTTTGATTTTCCCCACCTTATTTTCTGTTTTTAGGTCGGAGTCATTATGATTATGACACAGAACAAAATTTCGATTTCCGCGGCAGGAGCGGGCTCTGGTCACCCCCGCGCTGCCAGTAATCTTACGGACATTGCGCATTAGCGATCTTTCACCTCTACTTCAGATTGCGTTTTTTCACCATCTCATTTTCGAGCAGAGCCATGAGCGTCAAAGCCATTATGGCGACCATTCTGAAAGACGAGCTGACCTCGCGAGGCGTGACCTCCCTGACGGAATCCGACTATGAGGCGATCATTAAACGTCTTATCGAACTGCTCACCGAGCTTGAACTGGGCTTGGCGGCGCGAGATATCAAAAACAAACCCAAATCCTAGCCCAACCCAAGGAGCCGCCGCGCAACCGCAGCAAGGCGCACCTGTTATTTGTCCGGGCGCAGCCCTGCCTCGTCTGCCAGCAAACCCCGTGCGATGCCCATCATCTAAAATTCGCCCAACCCCGAGCGCTCGGCCGCAAGGTCAGTGATGAGTTCACCGTCCCGTTGTGCCGGGCGCATCACGAGGAGCTGCATCGGCATGGCAATGAGCGCGCGTGGTGGGCGAACCTGCAGATCGCGCCGTTGCCGGTCGCGCAGGACTTGTGGGCAGCGAGCCCGATCCATGGTCCGGCCGCGGTCAGCATCGCGCCGCTTCCCGCAAGCCTTGGTTCGGAGGCCTCACCCCGATGAACGGCCTCTTCCAAACGGCGCGCGAGCTGACCGTAACGGCGCTGCCGGTCGAGTTCGAGGCGTTGGCGCCGCCGCCCCTGCTGCTTCCCGGTGAACATCTCGAACACTACCAGGCACTACGGCAGGCGATCTTCGCAGACCTTGCGCCGCGATCCGCCATCGAATGGCTGCTCGCCATCGACGTCGCCGAACTGTCCTGGGAAATCCAACGCTACCGAATGTTGCGGCACAAGTTGCTCGAGACCTATCGGCAAGAGGCGATTGCAGCCGCCCTCCGACGCATCGACATGGTCGGGATCGATCCGGACTTCGAAGAGGAAGCCGAGTCCTACACGCTGCAAAACGCGTTGAGCTGGCGGATTGATCCCATCGCTGCGACGAGATCGATGCGCGTCTGGCATCCTATGGCTTCGATGCGCACGCCATCACCACGGAAGTCTACGTGCAGGCGCGCGAGGTTCTGGTCCTGTTCGAGGGCCTGCTGAACGCGGCACAGACCAAACGGATGCTGCTGCTTCGCGAGATCAGGAATCTACGCTGGATGGGCGCAACAAGGCCAAGACTTGCAACCGCCGCGCAAACGCCTCGGGGAGATCCGGAGCTCCGATGACAGCGTTCGCTTTTGCGCAAGGCTCGCATCGATCCGCGTCCTGGAAAACTCATTGACCAGCTGACCGAAGACATCGAAGTCCAGCCAGCCAGAAAGCGAGGCCCACATACGAGCGCGGGCTTGCGTCTCGCGTTCGACCCGTCGCCCGTGATTTTTCCTCGCAGGACAGGGGTGGAGGCCAGCCGCGATGATTCATGTCATGTGCCGCTTCTGATCAAAAGCTGAGGCGATGAGGAAATCATCCAGCTTCCGGCCACCTCGAAGTTGCGGCTTGAGCCATCGCGGTACCCTGCCCCGCCCCGACCAGGTCTCCATCGGGTTGTTCGGATTCCGATACTTCGGACGAACGGGCGGGTATTGGCGGCGCTTACGCTCAAGCCGAGTGACTTCGTGAGCCATTCCGATCTTTCGCAGCCGTTCCTCCAATCTGGCTTTTTCCGCCAACATTGTGTCGCTAAGTTTGGCGGTCACCTCGTCGTGAATTTTCAAAAGCTCGTCAAGCGAGAGCAACTTCAGATGATCGATGTTCATAGCTCCATCCCCCGTTCTAGAGCATTAATCAATCAGGCCCAAGCAGCGGACAAGCCACGGCTTATTAAACGGTCCCGCAATCCACATTTAATTGCAGTAACCAGCAGCGATAAAGGCGAGAGAGCGGCAATTGCGTGACGAGCGCGAAAAACCCGTGGGCGAGAACCAAAACGCGACTGCATTCATAGAGAAGATCCCCTCGACTTCGCAACGCATGGTGTCGCGGCATACGCACGCCACTGCTGCGAACCGTGGTGGGTCGAAAAGTGTTGGCTAAAGACCACGCCAGACTGAAAAGCTTTGATTGCCGACGGCACCCGACCACGAACATAATACCGCGAATATTCATTGCGAGTTGCAGCCACTTCTTTAGAGCTGTGGAGAATATTGAAAACTAGAAGAATTGAGAGCGCAGCTCGCATTTAATCCGACGCAGTGAGTCGGAGTCCATGAAGTGCCGGACATTTGGTTTCCACTTCTCGCGACCGCCATCGTCGGCACGCTCCTTTTCCTCGCGTTCCGACGATAGCCCCGCCGTGTGGCAATGAATCCTCAGCCGCCGCTGAAATCGCGGTTCCCCGCGCGATACCTTTGACTGTGCATAAACAGGAAGGTTCACTTCCAAGACAGGAGGTGGACGTGAATACTTGGTTACTCATTTTTCTAATTGTTTTGAGCGTGAGCATTTTGATCGCACACGCTATCGACGCGATGCGCTCCTGAATCCCCGCTCGTCACTTGTCGTTTGATTGGATTTCTCGTTTAGTTTGATTTCGTGAAGAATGACAGAATCGTGCACTGTCTAATCGTAAGCGCTGCTCCGCGCGAAATTGATCGGCTTAGGGCCTGAGGCTTCTGCTCGCCAAGGCGAGGCAGACTGGTGAGTCGAGAAGCAAGACAAAGGAACGCATTTTTTGTTTTGGCCGTAACGAGGCTAAGGCTGCCTTCGCCCAGCTATGCAAGACGCCAAGCGTTCATTGTTCGATCGCCTAGCGACCCAGTTTGATCTCTCAGAGAGGGGCCCGTGCGCCGCCAACCAGACAGCGAGACTGAATCCGAGCGTGGGCTTGTGCCTTGGCTCACGATCTGTACCGCGCGCGGACTAACATCGACAGATGGCATGACCTGGGCGTCCCGCGGGGGCTCACCCTTCAAACTGCACCAGCTCGCTGCGGCCACGGCTTCCTCGGCGCGCGGCGCTAGCTGTTCCTTTCAGGCTTGCGCTCAAGGATAGCCTCAGTTGGATCGCGGAGGCGCAACGGGTTGCGAAGGAACACCGGATCATTAGCCGAGCACGGCCACCGCGAGGCTGCGCAGCACTCGCGGTATCTTTTGAGAGCTTCGACAAGCGGCCGGCGACCTCCGCCATTCGTTGATTGAGACCGTTCGCCCATTCCACCATCCGCTGCTTCGCTCGCAGACTACAAAACTGGCTTTGTCCGGCCCGGAACACGTCTGGGCGATTCAATTGTTCGTCGCTCGACTTGCGCTTTAGCGTCCAGGACCTTGTCGCCAGCTCGTGCGGCCCGCGGCGGGCGTATCCGGTCCGAAAGGCTGGTGCCCCTCCCGAGCACTCCGATCGGCAGGCCATCTGGACCAACACTGCTGTTTCCTTGAGCCTGTGCTGCCGGTGGGGATCTGTTTCGGGAGGGCGCTGAGCCAATGGCCATCTGATCCTCATTGCTCGTGCCGGTCCCAAGCGCGCCGATCGGCAGTCCATTTTGAGCGTGACCAATCCCGGCATTTCTTGCAGCTTGGGCTGCCGCCCGCGACTTGGCCGGCGTGGCGGGCTGAACGTTCGGATTTGTCGGTTGGCCGTTGGTGCCCTGACTTCCGCCGGTGGCGGCGTCCTTTCGTCCCCATTCCACGCTCTTCTCGACCGGTGATAGTACCCGTTCGTCGAAACGCACCCAACAGTGCGGTCAAGACTTCTGTCCTAAGCGGTCCAAGCGTGCCGCCCATCTCCGGGTGTGGTTATGAAATGACGCGATGGGTCAGAGTGGTAGACGTTGCATCACCATGCGGCGTCTTTGCGGTGATCGAGCTCGCTATCCAGAATTGGGTTCGTTCTGTCAAAACTGAAGTTGAGAAGTCGGTCGCCTATTTCTTCCGGAGTGCCGAGGCACTACGCTTGGCATAGCGTTCGAGAGCGCCCAACTGGCGCAGCCGGTCATCGATCTCCTTGCTACTCCCATTCCCCTCCCACAATTGCGTTTCGATCTCGAAGGTGAGTTTGCCCCGCTCGACCTCGATGCGCCCGATCCGCTCGGACAGCGCTTCCAGGTCGAGGCCTGTGTCGGACGTCGTACCTCCACCATGGTCCTCGAGCGTTGCTGCGAGGCCATGGCGGAGCGCGTTCATCCTGGAACGCGCCTTGCCTGAAATCGTCCGTGGTCCGGTGCTCCGGGCAGCGTTTTTCCTGTTGGCGGCAATCTGCTTCTCGGTAGCCATCAGTTCGCCTCGCGCTTATCGGCCACTTCCGGGCGCGCGCGAGAAACGGCGTTCAGCGTGGCCCTGCGCAGCTCTTTTGCGCGCTCGGCGTCGCGGCGATCAACCTCCTTCAAAAACGTCATCAACTGCTTCTGGGCAGCAATGATCTGGCGATCGATCGGCGCAAGGGAAGGCAGCGCGAGCTGGAATGCCTCGACATCGACCGCGTCCGTTGCATAGCCCACGCGGGTGAAGCGCGCCTCGACCTTGGTCTGGCCCGCCTTGCTTGCAAAATACTCCTTCCTGCTGTCGTAGGCCTGGAATGAGGCGGCGGAGCCGCGCTCGACCACACCATCCGTGAGGCGGATCAAGGCCACGACTGCCTCGGGGCGCATGTGCTGGAGGATCGCGTCGCGAATGCGCTCAAGCCCAATGATACGAAAAGTCAGAATCGTCGCCTGAAGCAGCATGACGAACTCGGCGGCCGAACGCTGACCGCCCTGAACGGCCTGCGCCAATTCGTGGAAGAGCGAGCGGAATTCGCCGGCACTTTCGTTCGGGCCAATCGGCGGATGGGCGAGCTGACTCTGGATGAAGCGCGGAATGGGCAGCGACTGCGGGATCGCCTGCGAGGATTGCTGAACGTTCTCTGCCATGTCTGGGGTCCTGTTCTCGGGCACGCGCCAACGCATGCCCTCAAGAAGACCAAACCAGACTCGGCGGCGGCCGGGGAACTCATTTCTTGTGGGCGAAAAGGGGCAGCGCGAACCGGCAACTCAAGTGAACTCTTCGGCAGCAATTCGCTCGATTGTTTCGATGGTTACGCCGGGCAAACCAACCTCATCAAGGTGTGTTTGCAATGGACCGATCACCTTTTCAAGGAAGGAATAGAATGGCCCGCTTTCGACATAGCGCACGCCGCCGCCCGGCGCATCGATCGGGGTCCGCCGCCGGACGATGCGACCGCCGAAGGTCCTGAAGGCGAGCGCCAGGCTTTCGGCAAGCAAGCGGTTGGCGACATTGCGCGGACGACCACGCTGCCGCCGCTGATTTTCAAGTGCTCTGCGAGCTGCCTTCGCGATGCTCGCCGGTGTCGGCCTCTTCGCTTTCGCCTCGAAACGAACCCGCCGGCGCCCAAACACATCCTGCAAATGCATACCGGGCTTCTCGGAGAGTCGACTGTAGTTGGATACGATGGCCCAGTGCACCTCTGGGGGAAGGCCCTTGATGCGAAACAGCGCCGGATTTCTTGCGATCCGCTCGAGCCAGGCTCGGGCAACGCCGTCAGGGGTCTGATGCGAGCAATGTGCCGCAATGGTCAACGCCGTTGCGATCCTCTCGATTGCAGCCTTTTCCTCTCCTTCGAGAGTCCGCGTCTCATCCGCGGACTGAACCTCTATGTCATAGTTCTCGTAGAAGCCCGTCGGCTGCAAAATTGAGACGGCTCGCGGTGCGAGTGCAGAATAGATCGAACTCCAGATCGACAACCAGCTCGGCGCCGGCCGGTAGGATTCTGGACCGTAACGCTTCGGCATGAGCCATTCCCTCTACTTGTCACTCACTGAACACAGTTCAGGCTCCCCCCTGGTGGTCACATCGACCCTAGGCTTTGCCTCGTGGCAGCGCAAAATACTGGGGATACAGCTTCGAGAACTTGCGCACACGACGAATCAGATGATCATCGGCAAGATGGCAGACCTTAGCGCACCATAGAGACGACGCCAGCAGCAAGCCCATTCGTCAAAAGGAGTTCTAAATGTATTACGCCAGAGCGGCTGCGCTCCGCCTTGATCAGCAACGGGTGTGGCTGCGAACACTGCATAAGTCGCTCCTTGCCGATCTCAACAAATGCGGCTCGGGCCGCACGGCCCCAGCCGAGCTCTCCGGGCGCATCGATAGCCTCCGGCGTACGCTCAGAAAGTCAATGATCGAGAGCATCGAGGTTTCGACTACGCTGATCGAGCGCACGGAGATGTTGAACCTGGGCAGTATGGCTGAGGCAGTCCGCGCACAAACACGTCTTCACCAGGTCCACCGCGATGTTACCAAAACGCTGAGCGAGCTTGACAAGGGCGCCGCGGAGCGGAGTTAGAAGACGAGTTAACGACGTCCCTCGAAAGTCCCCGGCCAAGCCGTAGCAAAGAATGTTACTTGGGTAACGTCAATTGCTACGCGCGCGTGCGGAGTACTTGAAACATAGCCTTCACGAGCGCCCCGCCGAATTGCCTATTGCCATCTTGCGATCGGCCCAGCCCTTGATATCGCCGACCGTCATCGCCTTGAGGAATGGATTGGCGTTGACCAGCTTTTCGCGCGTGGTCCGACCTGTCGCGTCAGCGGCGGCCATAAGGGAAGCAGCATCGGCACTTTCTGCGCTGGCCAAGAGCGCCACGGCGCCCGCCGGTCCCGCGAAATGGGCAAGGTAGAGAGAACCGGGCGTGATTGGCAGACCGCGCTTGTTCAGCATCACGGCATATTCCTCGACCAGCCGTGCTGCGATCTCTCGCGCAAGCTCGGCATCTCGCCGCAAGTCCAACACTTGCTTGTCGGTGCGGCCCTGGATCAGATCGCGTCGGTGCCTTCGAACGGCATCGAGCCATGTGTCATCGAGAAACTGGGCGGCGCCAGTCGCGCTCGACCGCTTGTTCCTTGCATTCGGGTCACCGTTGGACTCGGCTATGACAATGCGCTCGACCAACGCCTTGGCGGCAGTCCTGTCGATCGATTTCCCGTTCAAATGAGCGTCGCGAGACAGGACGAAACTTGCGGCGAAAGCTACACCGATTGCCACTCCAAGAACGAGGGTGATGGATTCCGCCGACAGCCAGTCCCGCGCGGCGACAACCGATCCACGCTCGTCGGGTCGAGGCGGCCGGATCTCGTCGGCACGATTTGGTTGCTCTGACGACCGCGCGAGGAGCCGCGGATTGTCGTCGGCCATCTCGCCGATGAAAGGGAATCGTTGGGCTAGGTCTGGCATCCCGTTGATAGTTTCAATACTTTGAATAGGTCATCGAAGGCACCTGACCGGCAGGGCTTGACCTCCGCGACCGGTTTGGCGCGATTGGCATTCGCAGTTGCCTTGGAAGTTTCCTGTCGAGGCCGAGGTCTGGGCAGCATGACTGCGGATTTTCCTCCGCTTGCGCTGTGTTGCTCGATGATCTTCGAACGCTCTTGCGCAACAATCGGTGTTAGATGCGGCGTAGGCATCGGCTGGCTCGAGGGCTGCGGCGCCTCAAGCATGTGCGGGACTTCGAGCCGGTCTGCCGTCGTCAGCATATCGTGTGAGGCGCGTAATCCGACGGTTGCCTGAGCGGGAGGTTCGCTCATAGGCTTTGTCGTGCGCGGCGGTGTCTCGAATTCCATCACCGCGAGTGTACCGAGGCCAACAAGGATGAGAGCCCCTCTCATCTGATTTCACGCTTTCCGAACGAGAGACCTCGCTCAAAGCCTGCCGGAAATAAGCTCCCGAAAATCGGAGAACGATTGCAAACATCCAATAAGGCGGCTTAACGGCGGAAGTGAACCTGCGGGTGGGGTTAGTGAGAAGATCAGAGACAAGGTTAACGCGGGTCGCGCCGGGCAATCAGCCTCGCTGTCCGGAGGGCTTCAATTGCTCTTACGGTAAGGCCTTGATGGCTGCTCTTCCCTTTTGAGACATGTCGACTGGCGCTGGCGACGTCCGTTCACCGCGAGTGGCCGGAAATCGTCGTGTCAGCGCCAACCGAAGCGAATCGGTGCAAGAGCGCCTTCACCGGCATGCGCCTACGGATCAATCAGGACACCCGGGTTGAGCATGCCCTGCGGATCCAGTTCGCGCTTGGCTGCCCGCAAGGCGGCGACGAAAAGCTCTGGCTGTTGTCGGTCGTACCATGGCCTGAGATCGCGGCCGACGGCATGATGATGCGTGATGGTGCCGCCTGCCGAGATCAGTGCGTCGCTCGCCGCATTCTTGATGGCCTGCCACTGCTCGAGAAGCGCGCCGTGGCGACCAAGGGCATGGAAGGTGAAATAGGGTGCAGGCCCGTCCGGGTAGACGTGGGTAAAGCGGCAGGTGACTTCACCCTTGACGCCAGTCGCTTCCCGAATGGCGCGCTCGGTTGCCGCCTTGACTTTGTCGTGAAAGCTTTCGAACCGCTCCCAGGTGATGAATCGCCTCGTCCGAGTTCCCTAAATGTCGAAGATCATTGACTAAAAACCCGGGCGTGTATGCCCATTGATTTACGCCACAATTCGGAGTTCCATTCCTGGATCTGCTGACGCGAGGCCGTGCAATGCCCGTCGGAGCCAGCGCGAGGGAACAGGCCGCCTATATCCCGAAATGGGTAAACGCGCGGCTGCAATTGCCAGCGGGCGCAGCCTCAGTGGATGCGCGCGATGCGACGGTACTTTTGATTGATATCGCCGGGTTTACGGCGAAGACCGATAGTGCGGCGGGTGACGGCGCCGAGGGCCTCACCTACTTCATCAATGACTGTTTCGCGGTCCTCACCGATGTCATCGTTGCGCACGGCGGCGACATCGTCGCGTTTGCAGGCGACGCCATTCTTGCCGTCTGGGCCGACGGTGACGCGGCCACCACGACCGAACAAGCGGCCCACTGCGGGATTGCGCTCCGAAGCGCGATGGCGGGCTGGCCCCATGGCGAGGGAATTAGTGCGCGCATCGCAGTCGAGACTGGCGAGGTTTTCTTCTGTAAGCTCGGCGGCTGGCGCAACGCTTGGCACTACGTCGCGGTCGGCGATCCGTTTTACAGCATTGGCGCGGCCTACCGACGTGCGGACATCGATGACATCGCGCTTTGCACCAATGCGGCGGCACTGCTGTCCGGATCCGCCGAAACAGAGGCAACGCCGTACGGCGCGCGCCTGCTTCGGCTGAAGCCCGCCGATCAT
This sequence comes from Bradyrhizobium arachidis, assembly GCF_024758505.1. NCBI lineage: Bacteria > Pseudomonadati > Pseudomonadota > Alphaproteobacteria > Hyphomicrobiales > Nitrobacteraceae > Bradyrhizobium > Bradyrhizobium arachidis. The sequence goes on from NZ_CP077970.1 coordinate 7,591,594, forward strand.
CCCCTTGGACTCGCCGGCCCAGTTCAGGCAGAAATAAGTGCGATCGAAATCCCCTTAGCCGACGCGAACGCCTGGGTCGGTGAATTCCGCGCGCTGACAATAGCGCGGATCGGCCCTGCAGATTTCAAATTCGATTCTGGCTTCCCGGCTCGCCTCCAGGATTTCGTTCTCGAGATCCAACAGATAGCGGAGCGCCTGGAAGGCACGATCCATCAGGTCCTGATGGACGACAAGGGGCTGACGCTCGCACTGGCGTTCGGCCTCGCGCCCTTTGCCCATGAGGACGATCCGTTGCGTGCCGTGGAGGCCTGTCTTCGGATACAGCGGCGGCTGCAAGCAAAGGCCATTCCCATATCCGCCGGGATTTCGACAGGGCGGCTGTTTTGCAGCAATTACGGCGGCCGTCACCAGAAGACATTCGGCATCTTTGGATCGGCGACTAATGTTGCCGCCCATCTTGCGGAAGCCGCGCAAGGCGACATCGTCTGCGACGTGACCACCGCGCAAACCGTCGGACGGCGGATGGCCTTTACCTTGCTGCCGCACTTTCGCATCAAAGGCAGCGGCGCATCGATCCTTGCTTTCAGTCCCGCATTCGCAGGCGACGCGGCCTCGGCCAATCCGAAACGGACCATCATCGACCGCCATAGCGAACGGGCCATTCTCAAGGGATGCCTTGAAGGCACCCGCTCAGGCATCGGCAAGCTTGTGCTCGTGTCGGGCGAAGCCGGCATCGGGAAATCGCACTTGTTGGAGGATTTCGTTGCATCCGCGCAGACGCAGGGCCACTCGGTCTTGTTTAGCAGCGGCACAGCGATCGAAAGATCGACACCGTACTTCGTTTGGCGAACCATCTTGAAGCAGTTGCTCAAGTTCGAAACGTTGAGCGACGGGCCGCGAATCCAGCGCGAGCTGTCGCAAGCCATGTCCGGCCATCCCACGCTCCTGAGCTGGCTGCCATTGCTCGAGGAGATCATTTCGCTCGGCTTTTCGCCATCTGGATTCACCGAGCAGATAGTGGGGTCGGCGCGAGTCAGTGCGATCGAGGAACTCGTCATCTTCCTTCTCCGGCAGTCCGGCTTCCGTATCCTGGTCGTCGAGGATCTGCATTGGTTCGACGGCTCGTCCATCGATCTGCTTGGCGCCGTCACGCGGCGGCTTCGCGAATTCCTCAGCGTCGTCACGCAACGCACCGGTGCGAGTTCCGCGTCGAAAGACGACCTTGGTACCGCGCTCGTACCGTCGCTGCAGCTGCCGCTCAACCGGTTATCCCGCGACGATATCGCCGCGTTGATCGGCCAGCGCCTCAAGTCCACCGAGATTCCCGAGGCGCTAACGCAATATGTCTACGGTCATGCCAGCGGAAATCCGTTCTTTAGCGACGAGCTTGTCCTGGCCCTTCGCGATACCGGCAAGGTCCAGGTTTTGCGCGGCGTAAGTTCTTTCGAGGAGCCGCGGTTTACGGATGCTGGCATATCGCCATCGTCTAGCGTCGAACGCGCGATCGTCAGCCGAATCGACCTGTTGTCACCCGACGACCAGTTCGTTCTGAAGGCAGCGAGCGCCATCGGCGATAGCTTCTCGACGGAAATGCTTGAGCATGTGGTCTACGAGCTTTCCCGGGCCTCCGTCGAGGAGAGCATCCGTCGGCTGATCGAGCACGACTTCGTACAAGACGATCGGGAGACGCCGCCCCATTCCTTTACGTTCCGGCATTCGATTACGATGGACGTCGCGTACAATCTGCTATCATTTGCTCAGCGCAGAACGCTGCACCAGCGTGTCGCGGAGTTCATAGAGCTTCACCATGCGAACGAGCTGCAACCATATTATGCGCGCCTCGCGCGGCATCTGGAACTGGGGAACGAGCCATTGCGCGCGCTCACCTATCTGGAACTTGCCGCCCAACACTCACATAACCATACCGCCAATCGCGAAGCGATCCGCTATGTGGAAAAGCTGTTCGACCTGACGCAACGCGAAGCGATTACGATCGGAAACAGCCGGAAAGCGGCCTGGGAAGTCATTCTCGGCGACGCCTATCATGAGCTCTCGGACTACGACAGCTCGGCCGTCCATTACGAGCGCGCGATGCAGCTTCTTGGCCATCGGCTTCCGGCAAACAGAGCCGAGAGGGTCGGCGCGCTCATTCGCAATGCCGCTACACAGCTCAATTTGCGGCTGTTTGCGGCGGGACAGAAAGAGCTGTCTGAACAAGATAAAGCCGACATGCAACGCATCGCGCATATTCATGAATTTCTGTCGGAGCAGTACTTTCATCAGAACGACTCCCTGGCAGTGCTTAATGGGACCTTGGCCTCATTGAACCTGGCCGAAAAATGCGGCGCGACGTCGGAGACGATTCGCGGCTACAGCGCGCTCGCGCTCGGAATGGGCATGTCGGGGCTTGTCAGTATCGCACGCGCCTACGGAGCGCGGGCGATCCGGCTGGCGGAAGACTATGGCTCACTGCCCGAGATCGCGAGGGTGCGGCTGGTGCTCGGCGTTCTCGATTACGGTCTGGCCGAATGGGACAGCGCCGAGGCGTATGGGGAACATGCAAGGCTGCTTTACGAGCGGCTGGGCGATCGAAAGCGCGCGCAGAATAGCGAGACGATGTCGATATTCATCGCGCTATTGCGAGGAAATATCGCGCGCGCCGACGAGAGGCTTACCAGGCTTTTTGGCGAACTGTCCGACGATTCGCCGCTTCAGATTCGCGCATGGGGTCTTTCCGCCCGGGCACGGATCGGCATCACCACGGGGACTTCCGATGCGGGCTGCCTGGATGAGCTGAGCATCGTAGCGAGCCGGCGATTGCTCCGCACCGAACAGTTGCTTTGCGTCGGCGTCGCAGCGGCGGGTTATCTCGAACGTGGAGAGTTGGATGTTGCCCTGGAGCTTGCGGAGCGGGGACTTGCCATTCTGCAAGAGTGTGGCGTTGTCTGGGGCGGATATGTCTTCGGGGCGGCGGGAATCACCGATGTCTTCCTGACGCATTGGGAGCGCGCATCGGGTGCCGTCCCTTCAAACATCCAAAGCAAGGCGAGGCTGGCGTGCCGGCAGCTCTCCCGGTTGGCTCGAACGTCGCCGATCTGTCGTCCCTACAACCATTTGATGAACGGCCGGTTGTCGCTCCTGACCGGCAAAACGACGCAAGCGCTCGACCACTGGAAGCGCGCCGCCGGCGCGGCTGAGTTCCTGCAAATGCCACACGAGCAGGCGCAGGCGATCTACCGTCTTGGCAACGCGTCCGGCGAAGGCGATCCGCGGCGCGCCTCCCGTCTCGAACAGGCCGCGAGCATCTTTCAGCGTCTTGGCGCCGTCAAAGAGCTCGCCGAACTGAAGCGTGCCCATCCGTCCATAACGACGCAACGGAGCCAAACTTGACCGGACAACGGATCGCGATCGTTGGCGGCGGGATGGCCGGGCTTGCTGCCGCCTTCGCACTTACCCGAAGAGAGTTGTGCCAGTGCTACAAGGTCACGGTCTATCAGATGGGATGGCGAGTCGGCGGTAAATGCGCCAGCGGCCGCGACAAGCAGGGACGCAACATTGAGCACGGTCTGCACATCTGGTTCGGCTTTTACGAGAACGCCTTTCGGATGATGCATGAGGTCTACGACGAATGGGATACGCACGGCGCGCCCAAAATCCCACTGCACGTCCTGCTTTGCCCGCAGGAGTTCACCCCGATCGGCGATGGCGACGTGAATAAGCCGGACGTATACGATGTCGAATTTCCTCCTGACAAGGGCACGATGCCCGGCAAGGGATCGGTCGATCTCAGCATTGGAGCTTGCCTGTCGCGTGCCGTCGGGCTGCTGGGACGCCTTCACGACCATGCGCTTGACACAAATCCGTCACCGGAAGTGGACCTCGACGCCCCTTCGTCGCGCACCCTCGCGCGCGGCAACGATCCGCGACTGGCGTCCGGAATATGGGACAAAGCCAAGATCACGGCAAAAGACTGTCTGGAGATTTCCGCAGTGTGGCTGTCGCGTCTCGACGACGATATGATCTTGTTCGGTCCAGAAGACGTCGAACTCGTCCGCCGAATGCTTAAGAACGCCTCGGATGCCACCAAGCAAATGATCTTTGCGCGACGGCGCGCGGGCGAGCTGCTAAGCCAGGCATTGAGCCTCGCCGAGCCATTCGTATCCGGCGTCATCGCGGACATTCTGATCGAGCAGCGGTCCATTAACCAGATCGACAGCGAGGATTTCCGCCACTGGCTTGTTCGTCACGGCGCCCCGCGCGGCCTTGTCAAACGAACCCCACTGGTGAAGTCGCTTTACGACACCATGTTTCAGTACCCGGATGGCGATATCACCAAGGCCAGCTACGGAGCGGGAACAGCGGTCCAGGTCCTGCTTCGAATGCTTGGAACCTATCGGGGTGCAGTCGCGTGGGAGTTGCAGGCGGGGACGGGCGAGGTGATCGTCGCCCCGCTGTTCGAGTTGCTTCGGCAGCGAGGCGTGCAGTTCAAGTTCTTTCACAAGCTGACCGACGTCCATGTCTCGCCGGACACAAAATGCGTCGAATCGCTGCACTTCGACGTGCAGGCTATTCCGCGGCCCGACTACGAATGGACCACGCGGGTCCGCGGCGGCATGGTGGGCTGGAGCAACCAGCCGAACTGGGATCAGATCGAGGGCAACCCGAACCGCAACGCTGATCTGGAATCGTTCTGGTGCAACGAGAAGGTTGGTATTGATGTGGTCAGGCGTGGCGAGCATTTCGACGATGTCATCCTCGCCGCGCCGCTCGGCACTTTCAAGAAGTTCACCGGCGACAAGAAGGTCGAGCGACGGCCCCGGTCAGCCAACTCATCCCGCCCTGAGCCACCGCGCGAGCCGTTCGACGACCTGTACGAGTACAACACCAGGTTCTGGAATATGGCGGCAAAGCTTCAGCTCGTACCAAGCATTTCGGTTCAGTTGTGGAGCGATCGAACGCTCGTTCAGCTCGGCTGGACCAAGGCAAAGCCGGCGCTTGTATCGGGGCCCGATCCCCTCGATATCTGGGCGGACATGTCGCAGCTGCTGCAATACGAGCCAAGTGGGCCTGCTTCGCTTCATTACCTCTGTGATGTCTTCCCTTCGAAACTGTATGAAGCTCCGCGGACGCGCCCTGGCGTCCAGGCGCTGGCGGATCTAATCGCCCGCCTCAAGACGTTGAAATGGCTGAAGCGTAAGTCGCGGTTCATCTGGCCCAACGTGATGGCTCAAGGCAAATTTGACTGGCGCGTGCTTTTCGATCGCGCAGGGCGCACCGGACCGCCACGGCTCGCGGCGCAGTATATCAAGGCCAATATTGGTCCGTGGGACTGTTGCGTCGCGACGGCGGCCGGCACCAGCGCTTGGCGGCTGAAGACAAACGATTCCGGCTTCGTGCACCTGTATCTGGCCGGAACCTGGATCGACACCGGGTTCAACACCGAATGTGTCGAAACGGCCGTGATCTCTGGCATGCAGGCCGCGCGCGCGATCACCGGCGAGAGCATAGAAATTCCGGGAGAACGCTTCCTTCATCCTTCCCGACAATATCTGAGTGTCTGCGATGTGTTGCGCGGCTGCGCTCACCTCGGCTGAGTGAGGACCAGCATGGCGCGGAAAAAGATTGCAATTCTCGGAGGTGGGGTTGCAGCGCTGAGCTCGGCGTTCGAGCTGACGGAATTGGATCCGCTGCATGAACTGTTCGATATCACGGTCTACACGATCGGATGGCGGCTCGGTGGCAAAGGGGCCGTCGGCCGCGATGAGGCAAAAGGCTACCGCGCCGAGGAACACGGACTTCATATCTGGACCGGGTTCTACGACAACGCGTTCGAACTTGTTGATCGAGTTTACGCCGCGATGGATGGTCTCGGCCTGAGTCCACCGTTCGAATCCCGCGAGCAGGCCTTCGAAGGTCTCGATCGTTCCGTGCTCATGGAGCCGTCGAAACAAGCGTGGATTTCGTGGACCTTCGACATTCCGCCCCATGAGGGAATCCCGGGCACGCCACGCCCCGCGTTCTTCTCCCTTGTCGATTTTCTACGCTCGCTGCTCGAATGCGCGGTGCACCAGACTCGTTCGATCGCCGGATTCACCGACCAATGGCCGCAAGGCGTGGCGCCCTCGTTCATGGCGACCGGGGCTGGAGACGGGCCCTTTGGTTCAGCGCGAGCCAGGATCGATGCGCTACCGCTGGATCCCAAAGCAATCAGCGCGCGCCAAAGCGAGGAACTTCGGACGCTGTTGCGGCTGTCACGCATCCAGCTCCGAAGAAAAGCGAAGTTGGCCAAGATGGCCAGCGATCCGCGCAAGATCGTGGCAGAGATCACATTGACAATTGCGATCGGGATGCTGAAGGACGGCGTGCTGTGGCAGGGCTTCGACTGCATTGACGACTTCGAATGGACCAAATGGATGAAGTCGCGCGGGTGCTCTTCAGAGGCGCTCGACTCGGCCGTCGTTCGCGGTTGCTATGACTACGTATTCGGATTTTTCGGCACGAACCCGTATTCAACAGCGGGCACTGTACCGCGCAGGGACGTCGCGGCTGGCACGGGCACTCGCATTTTGCTGAAGCTGCTCTTTACCTATCGCGGGTCGTTCTTCTACCTATTGAGAGCGACGATGGGCGAATTGTTGTTTGCGCCGCTTTACCAGGTGTTGTCGAAACGCCGCGTCAACTTCGAATTCTTCACCAAGGTCGAACAGATCGGACTTTCCCAAGACAAGGCTTCGATTGAAACTATCGAAACCACCATTCAAGCGACCACCCACTCCGGCAAGGTATACGACCCACTGATCTGGATTGGTCAGGATGAAAAGCTCGCCAGCTGGCCGAGCCATCCTGACTACGCTCAGCTCGTTCAGGGAAATGAACTCAGGAAGCGTCGGATCGACCTGGAATCCGCGTGGACGGATTGGACTGGCGTCCGCCCCCGTACCCTGACGCGCGGTACGGATTTTGACGATATCGTGCTCGGCATTGGCATCGGAGCCTTCGACACGATCTGCAAGGATCTTGTCTACCACAAGCCCAAATGGAAACAGATGGTCGATGCCGTCAAGACGACAGCAACCGTCGCCTTCCAGGCGTGGACGACGGTGGGCATGCGAGAGCTTGGCTGCAAGCACGATCGAACGGCTCTTTCGGGATTCGAATTGCCGCTGGATACCTGGGCCGATCTCAGCCTGATGTTACCCCTGGAGGAATGGCCTCTTCAACATGCTCCTAAGGGGTTGGCATATTTCGTCGGCTGCCTAGTCGATGATCAGGCGGCGCCGACACCTCCATTCAGCGATCACACCTATCCAGCGCGGAAGCTCGCCCAGGAACAGAGCAGCATGCTCGCCTGGATCAAGGCGTATCTCCCCTTCTTGTGGCCAGGTATCATCTATCCGAACGGCACAATTCGGTGGGATCGGTTCTTCGACTATCGCGGCCCTTACGCTCCCCCTACCCAAGAGCGATTCGCCGCGCAATATTCGCGGGTAAACATCAATCCCTCGGACCGATATGTGCTATCGGTTGCCGGCAGCATGTTCAAACGCATGAGAGCCGACGAATCCGGCCTCGATAATCTTTACCTGGCCGGTGACTGGGTTCGTACCGGCATCAATGCGGGTTGTATTGAAGCTTCGGTCATGGCGGGCCGCGCCGCGGCAGCCGCAATTGCAGGAGTACATATTGCCATGCCAAACGCCAACGACTTTGATGACGTTTCGCTGCCGACCGCCCTCCTACCGGCATTCGATTTCCTGCGCAAGGTGGGCACCAACGCCGTCGCCGGCACCGGTGAGATCGAGGCGTTCTGCGTCGTCCAGTCACTGCCGTTTGAGTTCGTCGAAGGCAAGCTGCCCGACGGTCTGGCGCTCTACACTCCCGCCACGCCGCCAGGCAAACTCACGGTCGAGACGCACGGAAAGCAGTACGATCAGAAGGAGAGCGGAACATCGGAGCAGACTACCGAAACGCCTGTGCCGAAAAAGCCCGACACACACGAGATCGTTCTGATCTTTGCACGGCAACGCAATGTGCGCCCCGGATTGGTGCCGTTCGGCGGCGCGCGCTACCTGGAAATCGCCCAGTTGATTCCCGACGTCGTCCACAAGGATTCGCACGTGCTGCCCAACGTCCTGTTCAGCTACATGCCGCATTTACTGGTGGACTCGGTGGCAGCTGTCTTGATCGGCCAGAGGTTTTACGGCTTCAACAAGCAGGTCGCCAACATTCGCGAGGACGGGGATTCCTTCTCGGTGCGGAGCCCCACCGGAACAATCAGGAGCTGGTTCAACCGCGATGGCTTGCCGGGCGGCATCGCCAGCTTTCCAAGGATCGCAACCATTCGCGACAAGCTGCAACAGCCTTTGGTCGGCGTCCAGCCAGATGGCAACTTCATTTACTCCGTGCTGAAATACGGTCTCGCCGGCGCGGTGTTTCAACCGATCAAGGGCTCGATCGAACTTCTCCCCCCGTTCGTAAAAGACAAGCCCTCGAAGCCGATCAGCCTCAATGCAATGACTGAGAGTGGAGCCCAACCTTATCCCTGGGGATTCCGCTTCATGAGTCCCTGGACTCTTACCCTGCCCTTTAACTTCCCGAACTGGGACTCCGGTCCGACGGAAAAAAATCTGGCAAGGGCGACTGGTGAATACAGCAAGGCGCTGTTGGGGCGGCTCCTGGTGCGGCGCTAACCGTCTCCGCGTAACTCCGCTTGCCCGAAGACGGGCCAATAACCTCCAAGCAACGCTGGAGGTTTGATTGGAACCGCCAAAGGCGGTTTAAGGGATGTTAGGACGAGCGATTTATTTTCTTTGGACGGCCGAGATCTTAAGCTCTGCTCCAATTCCCGGTCCGCCAGTTCTCGGATCACTCCTCATCCCGACCGATGGTCGCGACAAAATATCCGCGAACCCAGAATCTGTAGGCCGAGAAAAATCTGCTTCGCCTTCTCGTTGCAGCGGATGCAGGGATCGACCGGACCTTTGGGCGCGGGCTCGAGAATTCGACCGTTGCGGTGCTCGAAAAACTCGCAAGGGCGATGCATGCCCCCAATACGGAGCTCTTCGCGACGCCCATTCGGGGTGAACTACCCCCGACCTCTGCCAGGAGGAAGCAGGCGCTTGAAGTAGCGCGCGCAGCCGCCAAGCCTGAGCGAGAGCCGTCAGGCATTGCACGTTAGCGCGACGGGCTGCGTAGTCGGACTCCCGCGCCACCGCCATTCTCGTCGATAAATTCAACGCCGGCATCCTCCAATGCCCTGCGAATGGCGCGGTCATTGGCAGCGGTTAACGAAGTCGCTCCCTCGGTGACTTCCGCCCTCCGAACGGTATTTGCCCCGAGCGCCGACGCCCGCGCCAACTCCTCGGCACTCCATCTCAAGAGCGCTCGCGCCGCGCGAATTTGAGCTGCGAGTAGAGGAGGCTCATCACCCTTGACGTTATTGCCCATGTGGGTTATTTTACACCATATGATCTATTTTGATCATGGAATTTCAAATTAGGAGGCACACGGAATGGATACGCGAGTCCCAGCAAAGGTACACCCCGATCGCCGAACGTTTGTCGGTGGATCCGACGCACGGATCATCATGGGAGACGATCAGGACAAGCTGATCCGGCTTTGGCGTGAGAAACGCGGTGAAGTCTTGCCTCAGGACCTAAGCGGCGACCTGATCGTCCAGCTCGGCAGCATCACCGAAGACCTCAACCGAACCTGGTACGAGCGCACCAGCGGCCACACGGTCGAGGACGTGCAGCGGAAAGTTCGGCACCCGATCCACAAGTGGATGGGCGCAACGCTGGACGGCCGTGTTCAGCAGACCGGGGCAGTGTATGAGGCCAAGTTCATGCTGCCCTGGAATTTCTCCGAGGAAGCGGCGGCCGACAAACACATGGCGCAACTTCAGCACAACATGTGGGTGATCGCAGCGCGCTCGGCCGTTCTTTCCATCATCACCGGCGGCGGCAAATGGGTCGAGATCACCGTGCATGCCGACCCGCTGTATCAACATCTTCTCCTGACCGCGGAAAAAAATTCTGGCGCTGCGTGCAGACCGGTGAGCCACCTGCCCTGTTCGGAATCGAGACCCCACGCCCGCGGCTCGAGGCCATCAAGATCGTCGACATGGCAACATCCAACTCGTGGGCCGAACTGGCCGCGACGTATCTCCGCACACGGGAAGCCCATGGAGACCACGAGCTGGCCAAGGCGGACCTGAAGAAGCTCATGCCAGAGGACGCCAAGGAAGCGGTTGGCCACGGCATCAAGGCCAAGCGGTCGAAATCAGGTGCAATCAGCTTTGAAGCTCTTTCAGCGGAGATCAACCATGCATCAGTCCAGTGAGCGGATCGGCACCATCGCGGCCGCCCTTGCAAGAGCGCAGGCAGAACTGATCAACCCCGAGAAGACGCTCACGGCGACGATACGCTCGCCCTTCCCGAGAGAAGAGGATCGAACATTCCGCTATGCATCGCTGGCCAGTGGCCTCGATATAGTGCGGAAGACGCTGAGCCAGCAGGAAATTGCGACCATCCAGACGACACGCATTGCAGGCGGAACGGGACAGATCCACCTCACTACCCTGCTCGCCCATTCATCAGGGGAATGGATTTCCTCGGACTTGCCGGTGTGCTCAGGCAAAGATGTCGAAGCGCCTCATCGGATGGGAGCGGCGCTGACGTATGCTCGCCGCTATGCCCTGTTCGCCTTGGTCGGGATCGCTGGAGAGGACGATCTGGACGCACCAGATGCGAGCGGCGGCCGTCCGGCTGACACCGAGCCACAAGCCACCCCACGAGGGAATGGAAAGGCACCTAAGGTCGTCTTGAACCGTTCCCCGGTTCTGCCGCCCGAACACTCCGCCGAGTTGCTAGAGCGGCTGCTCGGCGAGCTAGCCTCCCAACAGGACGGCGACGGCCTGCTCGACTGGGCCAAAGCCAGCATCCCCTTGAAGAACACGCTCCTGGCGGCGGACGCTCACATTCTCGAGGCCGCCTACCAGAAAAGGTTCGAGGAAGCCGCCCTTCCCGAACTCAATGTAGCAGAACAAGGGCCAGCCGCATCGATCGAGAAAGCTCCCGGGGAGCAGCATCGGTCGGGATTCCAGGTAACTGCTGACCCTACCCAAGAAGACCAACAGGGCCTCGCCTTTCCGAAGGAGCCTCCTCGAAAACGCAGCAAGGTGCACCTTGCCTTCGTTCGCAGCCAAGCTTGTCTGGTATGCAAGAAGGCCCCGACTGATGCCCACCATCTGAAGTTCGCGCAGCCACGAACACTTGGACGCAAGGTCAGCGACGAATTCACCGTCCCGCTTTGCCGATCTCACCATCAAGACCTGCACCGTCACGGCAACGAGAGAGCGTGGTGGAGCAATATGCAGATCTCGCCGCTCCCGATTGCCAGGGAATTGTGGAGCACAAGCCCGGTTCATGCCGATGGCGAAGCAAGCATGACCAATCAAGATCCTGCACTATCAGCCGGGCTGGAGGCACCGCGTCCATGAACGGGCCTTTTGACAGCCGCCAACCACAAACGTTCACCGCATTGCCCATGGAATTCGCTTTATGTCCTGCACCCCAGCCGCTGCCTGGAGAAAGCCTAGACCACCATCACGCACTTCAGGCGGCGATCATCAGCTTGACCTGATGACGCCCTTTATCGTCTACCCAACGGCCCTCGTGACCTCGCAGCGCGTTGAGCTTGATCACAACGCGCTTCAACCCGCTAATACCCTTCTGACAAGGACCGCATCCGATCGCGACGAGAAGTCGAAATATTAATCAGTGATTAACCAGCTTCACCTTAAGTTCCAATTGCGGAACTCGTGCCTTGTGCCGCTTGCATTGGGCCCCGTGTATGTTTTGCCGATTTTTCATGACCGCCATTAGTGTCGCCAGTCTACTCGCAGGCTGCACAACCGCGCCATCAACCCTCAGCAATTCAATCGGATGGGATGGATTGGGCCGCAATCCCAATCTATCTTTTAGCACGACGCGCGCACAAAACCCTTCCATTTCACGCGACCCCAACAAAGAACGTGAGAGGGTATTACTCGCCCTTCGTCCTTATTCAGAAGCCTGGTGGGGCGTGCACGACGACATCGAAGCCGAAAACGATCGGAAGCTCAGTACCAGGCTGGTGATTTGTCGCGGCTGCCTTGCTCGCTCGCAATCTCAAGACGTAACTGGATCTATCTCTGGACGACAGGGGACGAAGTGATTTGAGCCATCATTCGCCTGCCTCAGCGAGCCGGTATCACGCGTGAGGGCCAACAAAACCGCGCTGTTGGCAAAAGCTTTCAATGCATATCGCCTGAACCGTTCGACAAAGTTCTCGCCTCTTCAGGCCCTCCAGCTTATGCCACCGCAGCCCTCACCTGGATCCGAAAGCTATGCAACAAACAAATAATCCAGTTCACCAAGATGCGTTACGCCCACAATCGTAAGCTTATCGACTCCTCCAGCGTAATGAACGGCCACTCGTCTCCTTCAACAGTCAGATACGCGCTTGCGTCATAACCCTTGAAAAGTAACTTGTCGTGCTCGGCGGTTGAGCTTGTACATACATCGAAGTCGGCGATCGTATCGTGCTCGCTTCCTTTGCCATAGATGAAGGTGTCGTTACCTCCATCTCTAAACAGCCAATCATGGCCTCCTGCCCCGTCGAGAATGTCATGCCGCTTGCCCCCACCATTCGGTTTGCAAGATCGTTTCCAGTTCCGGTCATGCCCACCTGCATCAGACTTAGATTTTCGACGTTTGGCTGGAGCGTAGGCCTGTTCAACGATCTTCGTAGTGCGATCGTAGACGACATAAGTATCGTCCGCTGCCCGCGCGTTCCGACCCGCAGACCATTTCCTTCGGCCCGTGCTGCTGGCAGCGAGCTGTTTCGGGTGGACGACGAGATCATCTGATCTTCATTGCTCGTGCCGGTCCCGCCCCGATCGGCAGGCCATTTTAGCGTGGCCAACCTCGGCATTCCTTGCGGCTTGTGCTGCTGCCCGCGAGACTGGCGGCGGTGCCTTTCGTCTTCCATTCCCGGAGGCTGGCAATGTGAAGGTGCCTCGATCGGTTGCCCCCGCCGCGGCATTACTCTCGCCACTAGACGGAAAGCTGTACGTCAACGGGGGCCTCGGAACTTCAATGGTTGCGTACCAATTTCGGATTATTGTCGCCGCACGTTGTGTCAATGTGCTGGGATGCACCACAAGCCGCTTCCCACATTGGACCCAAAAGGCTGATCAGTTCAGAACCGAACCCTGAACTATTGCGAACCAACTAGGTCAGCGCATGCTCGTAGAGATACTCGCTTAGATCGGGATGGCGTCAAGTCCACACACGCTACCGGCTATATGCGCAGCTCGGCGCTTGGACAAATCCAGCTGCCGTAAACTGAGCCCTCAGTAAGCGCGACGAAGCACTGGCCCCATCGGCGCGCAGACGCGGTCCAGGTACCAGCCATAGGGCGTCTCAACCCGGACGAGCGGACAGCGGCGCCACGGCACATAACGGTTGGGGTAGGGCTGGGCCCAGAAAGTCACCGGCGTCGCCTGGCTCTCGCCCGCGAGAAGTGCCGCCGTGCCGGGCATTTGCATGCCGGCGTTTGCACAACCCACCGCGCAGAAGGAAGCGGCCATCACCAAAACGCCGAGCCGCGCAACCATCTTGAACATTCGTAAAGCTCCCTTGCCCCAAACCGGGAACCCTCCTCGTCGAGCCGCGCAAGTTCCAAGCTTGGTGCGTCCCCGGCAGAAGGAGATTCCGTGAATCACCCTAGACACGGCCTAAAATAGCTTAGCCAGACTACCAACTCCGGAGGCACGAACGCAACCGATCCAGAGCCCGGATTTCGGAATTGGGGCGATATGGCACGCAACTGTGGCTTCCGGGCCCCTAGTTCTCCCCGTTCCACGCCCCTGGTGCGGCAAGATCGGGAGAACGACGGTAAGCGTCACGAAGGAATTGGTAGTTGACCGTTTGGGCGAGGGGCACCTCCTCTTCGCCCAGCTTCGCGAAGATTAGGATATCACGAAGGGTCCGCCACCGGCTTTCGTCGTAATCCGCGATCCGACCGCCAATCGGCAAGACGAGGCTCCGCTGTTGCTCCAGCTCGAATCTCAAGCGATCGGAATTTAGCTTCTGCGGGTCAAAACCAGCGAGAACAGGCACGCTGCGTTCATAGTTGGCGTAGACAAATTGCCAGCCTCGGATGAGGCCCTGGAGAACGTCGGCTATAATAGACGGTCGATCACGGATAAGATCGTTGCTGGCGAAATACACTAGCGCTGGGACGTGAATGCCATATTCCTGCGGCTTGATGACGTTGAGCCGGACGTAGTCAGGGCCAGAAGGATTCGGCTGATCATTAATGGCCGCGATGATTGCATCCACTTCGCCGGCGCGAAGCGCATCGAAGCTGTCACGATCGGCCAGCTTTGTAATCTGGCTGCGCGGCAACCCGAGCTGGGCCATCATCGCATCGAAGACCACCTCCCCCTCAGCACCCTTTTGGTAGCCGACACGCCTGCCGATCAGATCGGCCGGTCGGCGCAGCCCGGAGCTTTCCAGGGTAAAGATGCCGATAGAGGTATCCAGAAAGCTTGCCCCGAAAGCGGTCACGGGTACGCCACGCCAAGTCGCCAGCAGAAACTTCTGGCCACTTGCTACGCCGATGGCATGTTCCCGCGCGACCGTCTCGACGAAGGTGGGGTCATTCGGATGGGGATGGAATGTGATCGGGGTCGCGAAAAACCCCTGCTTGGACGCGGCCAACTCCCCGGCAAAGCGCGAGCCGTGTGGCCCATCTAACAGGACGCTCGCTTGGAGGGGGACTGCCGCCGGCTGCCGATGCGGCGCCGAATCGGGGCGCAGCACAATGATAGCCGCGCCCAGCATGGCAACCGCTGCAAGGCCCATGGCCATGAACAGATGGGTCTTTCGTCGGTACCGGCGCCGCGACTGAGGCACAGAGAGAGCCTCCCAAATGAATCGTGAAACTGATATATCGGCGAAGGTACAAGATGCGCTACAATCCACCCGCTGGGGTAAGGTTACTTTTTCCTTTGCCTTGTGTTGATTGCGATTTGGGCTGATAGCTCGGCCCATTGGAATACTGAATATTGATATTTGTGGGCTTGGGGTACGATGACTATTTTGTCGGCTCGACCGGCGGTAGCTACTGATCCTGCAGCGGAAATTCGCGCTCCGGGGTCGAATTCTGCCACACGTCAAAGTTCAGCGCTTAGCTGGATGCGACCTATAGTCGCAGAACGCATCGTCATCTGTGTCGATATTGCACTTGTCATCGTCAGCGCCATCGGCTGCGCGGTCGGCTACCACCTTGCGACCGCCAGCGCAGTCGGAAAGGTGGCCATCTACGCCGCGGCGAGCACGCTGGTCGCGATCAATTTCGCGTTGCTGATCACGGTCCAGGATGGCTATCGCCTGAAGACCATCACCAACCTGCCACGCACCTTCCGCATGACGCTCGCGACCTGGACGGGCGTCTTCGGCGCTCTGCTGGCGGTCGCCTTCACCATGAAGGTCAGCAACGAATTTTCTCGCGCCTCGACGATTTCGTTCTACCTAGTCGGCCTTTCTGTGCTGCTGATCTGGAAGGCGGTCGCTGCGCGCTGGACGTCGCATGCGCTGCGCACCGGTGCCTTTGCCAACAGCCGCGCGATCATGATCGCCGAATTCGGCCTGCCGGCGTCCTCCCACGCGATGATCGACATCGCGCAGCACGGCTACCGGCTGATGCGGATCATGGAGATCCGCTCGAAGGAGCTCGCTTCACCGCTGTTACTCTCGACCATGGCGCCGCGCTTGGACGAGCTGATCGCCTACGCTCGGGAGAACCGGATCGAGCACGTCTTCCTGCTGATGAACTGGAGCCGGCAGCATGCGATCGACAGCATTCTGGACGCGCTGAAAATCCTGCCCATTCCGGTGCATCTGGTGCCCGATGTGCATGCCGCGCGTTTCCTGCGTTATCCGCTGCAAAGCACCGGCAACATCTGGACGGCGGAGCTGCGGCGCGCTCCGCTGTCCTGGAAGGAGCGCACGCTCAAGCGCATCTTCGATCTGGCAGGCGCTAGCCTCGCACTGATCGTGTTCGCGCCCGTGATGCTGGCGACCGCAGTCCTGATCAAGCTGACCTCGAAGGGCCCCGTGTTCTTCCGCCAGACCCGCAATGGCTTCAACGGGGCCGCCTTCAAAATCTTTAAGTTCCGCACCATGCGCGTGCTCGAGGACGGCCCGACCATCCGGCAGGCCGAGAAAAACGATCCGCGCGTCACTCGCACCGGCAAATGGCTGCGCAAGACCTCGATCGACGAGCTGCCGCAGCTGTTCAACGTGCTGAAGGGCGACATGTCGCTGGTCGGCCCCCGCCCTCACGCCGCCGCCCACAACACCGAATACGAGCGGATCATCGGCAACTACGCTTTCCGCCACCATGTGAAGCCCGGCATCACCGGCTGGGCCCAAGTTAATGGTTACCGCGGAGAAATCAGCGCGATCGAGCTGATGCAGAAGAGAGTCGAGCTCGACATCTGGTATATCAATAACTGGGCCGTCAGACTTGATCTTAAGATCCTGCTTCTGACGGTAGTTACAAGCTTACGCGATCCAAACGCATACTGAAAATCAATAGAGGCTGCGGCTGAGGGGCCAATGGAAAAAAGCATTCTAGTCTTTGGTGGCTCCGGTTTCGTCGGAACGCATCTGTTACGTAGGTTACGACAGACCGCCACAGCCAGAATTGTGAGCGTCGATTTACGAACGCCTACCGCACCTGTTTCTGGCGTGGAATACAAGATCGGTGATGTCCGCGACCTCAGGAACTTTGATGCGCAAGACGAGATCGCAACCATCTACAATCTTGCCGCGGTACACCGCACACCTGGGCATCCCGACCACGAGTACTATGAGACCAACGTCGGAGGAGCCATTGAGATCGCGGCACTGGCCAGACGCAAGCATGTGCAGCAAATCGTCTTCACCAGTTCGATTTCCGTGTATGGCCCTGGTGAAGATATCAAGCTGGAAGATACCCCTCCTGCGCCGAGCTCTAGCTACGGCAGATCGAAGTTCCTGGCCGAACAGGTGTTTCGAGGATGGATGACAGAGAACGGGGATCGAAAGTTAGTCATCAGCCGACCAGCGGTCGTTTTCGGGGTAGGAGAAAACGGAAACTTTACCCGGCTAGCAACTTTACTGCAGAAGGGCTTCTTTGTTTATCCGGGCCGACGCGACACGATCAAGGGCTGCTTCTATGTCGAAGATCTGATCAAAGCCATCGAATTTGCCCGATCGTGTCCGGAACGTTTCGTCTTGTTCAACGCGTGTTACCCGGATCGCTATACGATTGAGGACATTGTTACGGCGTTTCGGACAACTTACTTCCCCAATGCGAAAGAGCTTCTGCTTCCGCAATCTGCGGTGAAAGCTGCAGCCGCTATTCTCAGGCCGTTCTCGGCGATCGGCCTTGGTATTCATCCTGATCGCGTTATGAAGCTCGTCAAGTCTACCGACGTCGTCCCTGGCTGGCTGCTGTCCAAAGACCAAGCGCCACTCGGTCAGCTGCAATCGGCATTACTGCGTTGGCGGAACGATTCATCCGGATGCTTCACGTAACACTTATACCGATTACTTGCTGAATTGCGCCTCTGATCCCGACCAAAGGCTACAGCTTGCTTTTTATTATGAAAAACAGAAATACTAAAATACACAAGAAGATTGATTGTTGAAATCCAACCATCGTTGGATGAAAAACGTGGCGACACGCCCATGCTCGATATTGACGGCCACCGACTTGATTTCCTGACGGTTAATGAGAGTTGTTACAGCTCGTGTCTCGAAGAGCGCGATCTGAAAATGCCGCCGGTTCGGCACGTGTTGCTACTCGCATCGCAGTATGCGCTTGCTTACAGAGGCCTCCGCTGCTTTCACGCAGCAGGCTTTCGAGTGAGCGTCATGGGGACGAAACGGTCGAAACCGCTGTCAAGGTCCCGTTTCATCGAAGCCTTCGTTCTGGCGAAAAATGAATTTGTAGCAACAACTTCCGAACTGCTTGTTGGCGAGATCAATGACACTGTCGCACGTCTCGGCGTGGATATGGTCGCGGCTGCGGATACGCCCGCTCTTAAGGCACTGATTGCCAACAAGGCCGCCTTGGAGGCCAGGTGTTTTCCTTGTCCCGAAGCATCCCAGCATGGGATCTTGGACAACAAGGGCGCCTTCCGGGCCTTGTGCCAAGCTGAAGGCGTTCGGATCCCCCGCGGGTTCGTCGTCGAAGACGCCGGATCGATCGTCCCGGAAATCGAAAATTGTCAGATGGAATGGCCTGTGATGCTGAAGCCTCTTGCGATGGAGGGAGGCCGCGGCGTGGTTAGGGTCGAGAAAGGCAAGATCAACAGCGCGCTGGAATCCCTGGCCTACGGGACCGTACTGGTTGAGGAATTTGTCCCGGGCACAGATGTCGGAATTAGCGTGTACTGCGAAGCGGGCGAAATCAAAGCGTCGGTTTGTCATCGCCTGGAAGCAGGAATTTACAGGGTCTTGCCGATTCCAGAATTGGAAAACGCGGTAAGCCGAATATTGAAAAAATTGAACTGTAGTGGAATCTACAATTTCGATGCAAGACTTGAGGAAGACGGCAGGACTTTCTTGCTGGAATGCAACCCGAGATTCTACAATAAAATGTGTCTGACTTTACTGGCTGGGCTGAATCTGCCGGAGTTTGCCGTGTCAGCGCAGCATCTGCCGGGGACGCCGGCAAGGACTGTAGCCTACACGCCCGATGCGATTGTCTCTGCCGTGTTGACCTCCGGACGCATTCCACGCGGAGCCGCGGCCGACGCAAAATTCTGGATGAGCGATCCGGTGATGCTTTTGTATGAGATGCTTCGCATACCGGAAGAGCTGCGATCAGACACGTCAGGGTACGCCGTTTTCCTCGTAAGCCGGGCGGCCGCACTTTTGCGCAGGTCGCGCAATTCGACGAATTCCCCGACTAAACTCGGCCAATGGTGAGCGCACATCAGTTCCAAAGCGCGACTCGATAGTTTGGACGCGAGGCCAAGGCGAGCAGTTCGCGACCGAAGCTCGGGAGGCCGAGCCAGCAACTTCCTGACGCCACGATCCTCCGTTCGCCCTGTCTGGCTTGGGGGCGCACGGCCGATCGCCGAACAAGTGTCAGATGAAGCTGAAGTCGGCCGCATGAAGGTTCGACAACGCGACGTTGTTCAAGGTCAGAACGTCCGCCTTGTCGACGGTAATGACCACGTTGGCTCCCACCTGACGGGCGTCGGCTAACAGGTGGGCGAAGTCCGGCACCATCTCGTGGCTGAAGGCGATGTGGTCACCCTGCGTTATGGCGGTGCCTGGAGTGAAGTCGTAGATCACCTCCTTACCGAAGCCCGCATTGAAGACGAAAGTGTCTGAGCCGGCACCGCCGGTCAGTTTGTCCCCGCTACGGCCGATGAGCACGTCGGCGCCCGCTCCGCCATTCAGAGCCTGGCTGACCTGGTTAGAGTAGAGGGTAACGCCAGGAGCGCTCGCTGTATTGCCGGCTGCGTCGGTCGCGGTCTGTGTCAGGCTGTGTACGGCCGACTTCGACAGCTGGCTTGTCAAGCTCCACGAGCCGGCCGAGGAGAACGTCGTCCCTATCAGCTTGCCGTTGTCGTACACTGAAACGCTCGAATCGGTTGTGCTGATGCCGCTGATCGTGACTGAGTTCGAACCGGTCTGCACCACGTTAACGACACCCGGGACCGGCGCAACGGTATCGACCGTGAAGTCGAGAGGGGCGCTGGCCGTGCTCGTTTGGCCGGGGCCGGATCCATTCGAGGCGACGGCCGTCACGTGGTGAGAACCGTCCGCCAATGCGCCCAGGACAAAGCTCCAGCCTCCGTTGGCATCCGCAGCGATCGAACCCAAGGCGAGTGAATTGTCATAAACTGTCACCACGACGCCAGCCTCGGCAGTCCCGGTGATCGCGTGTTGCGCCGTGTTGTGCGCCGCGTTGACGTATCCGTTCACGATGCTGGGATCAGTCAGCGCCTGGGGCGCCGCCGGCGGAGTGGGCTGTATCGTGCTAGATTGCTCGATCTCGATGATGATCGGATCGGCCGACAAGCCAACCGTGACGCTGCTAGCGTTCGAAACGGTCTGAATGGCGGTAGTCCCTTTAATGGGGTCGAAAATCTTGATGCTTGAAGCCGCACTGGGCAAACTGATCGTCACTTCCGATGTTGGCGGCGTCACGACGCTGGTGCCGTTGTAAAGTGTGGCATTGCCATTCCAGAGAACGATATCGAAGGCACCGCTCGACTTTTCCAGCAGCATCGACGACGCGGTGCTCGGCAAACCGGTTATGTTGTAGGCAAGAGTTCCGGGTGATGTGAGTGGCGTACCCTTGTCTTGGAGGATATGCGTCAGGTTGCTAATGTCTACCGCGGCCGGCTTCGGGGTCCCGTCGGCGTTGAATAGGCCGAAGTGCTGTTCTTGGGCACTCGACGCGTTAGGCTCGTCCATCAGCTCATACAGGAACGTGATGGCGGCGCCCGCCTTGTATCCATCCAACAGCGCGTTGGTGTCGATGATGCCCTGGGTGTAGGCATCAGCCACGCCTCCGCCCCAGGTCGACGTGTTAAAACCCGAACTGGAGACGCCGGTTTCGGTGATGTAGACAGGTTTGTCGGGGGCGGACGCCCGAGCGGCTGCGACCCAGGCATTGATACCATCCTGCAATTGCTGGCCGATGCCTCCATAGACATGGACGTTCGAAGCGTCCCCAGATGTCCCAAGGGACGGGATCGCCATTGTGCTGCACTCGGAGGCAGCGATCACGCTGACGCCGGCCATCAGCGGGTCGGCTCGCACGGCCGCCAGCAACGCGGCGGTGTCCGCCAGGCCCCAGCTCAGATTTCCCTTGGAGGAAATTCCGTTGAGATAGTAGGTGTTGGTCGTGTATTCATTCGACCCTTCCAGCGCAATGATGCTGCCGGGCACGGCCATTGCGAGAGCATCTGCGCGCAAAACGTCGGTGACCGCATTCACCTGGCTCGCCTGATCCGCGTAAAAGGAATTTGACTCGAGAAGAACAAAACGGACTCCGGTCTCGGCCAGCGCGATATAAGTCGAAAGCGCATTGGCGGGCGGGATGCCGTCACGGACATTCGAAATCCCAAGATAGGATAACTCGCTCAGGACGTGAGTCGGATCGTACGTCGCAAGGTGGGCGGCAACACCAATCGAATTGATAAAGCTCGCCGTGCTCGTTGCGGAATTGATCGCATAACCCGCAGTGGAAGTTGAACTGGACACCTTTGGCGCTCCTCAAACTGGACGCGCGCACTGTAGGTGGCAGAAGCGGATTTCGGTTTAAGGAAACCGAGCGCTCTTTAATCGATGTGCTTAATTTGACGTTTAACAACCATTCGCCCACGACTGCTCGATTTGCTCCCTGCCCGGGCGCACCGCTCCTTAATGAAATCGAAAGGCAGTAGGAGCTGTCGGTAACCTTGCCCCAGTCTTAATGCAGTGAGCAGCGCAGAGCAGCCAACCGCGGGCTCGAGATGTTTACGGGCGGCCGTCCGCGCTATCGATGGAGCACTGGAGGATTCGTTTTTGGTCTTCTGCATTGCTTCGAGCCGCGGCGACGGCTTCTTGCGAGAAAGAACCATGAGCTCCCAAGAGATCCAAATAGAGTTGCTTTGTCCGCTCAGCCATTGATTTGGCCGTGTAGTGCGTCCTAAACCGTCGATGGGCGTTTTGAGCGAAGCTTCGCAATTCTTCAGTG
Source organism: Bradyrhizobium arachidis (assembly GCF_024758505.1). NCBI lineage: Bacteria > Pseudomonadati > Pseudomonadota > Alphaproteobacteria > Hyphomicrobiales > Nitrobacteraceae > Bradyrhizobium > Bradyrhizobium arachidis. The sequence goes on from NZ_CP077970.1 coordinate 7,613,395, forward strand.
CTGGTGGCACGTATCGCATTCGCGATATCCAACGGTCGCAAGCTCCTCAGCAGCCGTCCGGTCGCTCCATCCTCGACAAGCTCCGGAAGCCCTCCTACTGACGAGGAGAAGATCGGAAGGCCCGCTCGCATCGCTTCGATCGCGATCATGGGCGACCCCTCCCAGCGAGAAGGCATCAGGAGCAGATCAGCCGTCGCCAGACTCTCTTCGACCTGCGACCGAGTTCTCCAACCGAGGAGCTCGACATTCTCTGGGACTTCTAGAGCGGTCGTGACATCGGTAACGAAGTCACCCACCGCAAAGCCCTGAGCCAAGTTGCCAAGCTCGGACATGACACCGAGAAATACGTCAAATCCCTTCTGTCGATCGAAACGACCTACGAAGAGAATTTTCATTGGCCTCCGAAGGCCCAGTGCTGAGTTCGCTGGTGGTGTCGTCTCATCCGCGATTCCATTTAGAATCACAGTACATTTCGAAACAGCAATGCCGGCCGAAACAGCCGCGTCGCGTTCGGAGGACGATACGCAAACAACACCATCGCATAGGCGTGACAACGCCGCCTCGAGCCACGCATATAACCGGTTTGCCTTTGAATCCCGCAAGAACGCCCAACCATGGGGACAATAAACGACGGTTGGACGGCGCTTCCGCAAGAACGCAACCGGACGCACGAGAAGTCCAGCAAAGGTGGAATGGATATGAACGATATCGGGCTCGAAGCGTTGAATCAACGCGCTCGCGACAAAGAGGAATCTGATCATAGACCGCATCGATCGTCCAACGTATGGATACGACTTGATCACGAGCTTTGGATGAGCCAGCTTTGATAGACCCGCGTCATTTACGTCGGGACCGAAGACCACGATTTGAGAAATTGCAGGATCCTTGATCTGCTCGGCGATTAATTCCTGCAAATGCGCAAGCACCCCTCCCATCGGCGCCTCGGTGAAGTGCGCGACCCTTAGGTTGAGATTGTCTGTTTTCGACGTCACCTTGATCGCCCTTTCGCCTGTTTCATCCTGAGAAGGTCTCGCGCAATAACAAAAAATGCAGGGAGTATCAGAAAGGCAAACAGGCCGAAGCTATTGCCCCAGAACAACCCAGATCCACCCCACGCCCCTGCCAAAATGACTTTAGCCAAAAAACAGCATACTCCCGATAAGCTCGCCAGTTTCACCTGCACAGGCAGTAGGGACGGTACGCTCATTAGTGACGTGAGCACCGCGTTTACGGCGAAAACCGGAATCCAGATCGCAACGCCGACGATCAGGTCATTTGGAAGCGATATCGCGCCACGCGTCCAAAGACGCGTGACATCGTCTCCAAAGAGGACAATCATCATCGAGACAGAACCCGCTATGAGCAAGGCCAGTGCAAAGGCGGAGATCAGAATTCCGCCTGCGCTACGGGCGTTTTGTTCCGCCGTTGCGGCTCGGAACTGAGGCCAGAATGGAGTGAGGCCAATCGAAAGTAACGTCTGGACCGCAATCGCCATCTTCTGCGCAACTCCAAATCGAGCCGCCTGCTCCGCATCAAGAAGGTGAAGCGCCAAGACAGAATCGAAGGAAAAGCTGATAGCACTGATCGCGTTTACGAGCAGGAACGGAGAGCCTGATTTCAGTACAGCTGCAAGCTTCCCGGCACTTGCCAGCGAAAGACTTGGTTTCAGATCAGGGTACCGCCGAAACAATTGAGCGCCATTTAGACAATGCACGAGTAGCGGCACGGCGCAAAACGAGGCTACCACAGCGACGATGCCTGCATTGAACCAGAGACTGACAATGATCGCGCAAAATATACCTAGAGAGGCGAAGGCATCCCAAAGGCTTTGAATCGCGGTTTCACCGAGGCCAAGTCGGATTTTCCAAATCAGGCTCAGCGGCGCCACGATGCAAAGTGTCAGACACGTCACAAAGAACGCGCTCCAGGTTCCAGCTCCTCGAAAATGAATGAAGCCATTCTCCGTCCCACTTGAGAAGAACGTCAGACATACCACCGTCGCACTCGCGAGCGAGAACAATGAAAGGACCACGAACGCATTCGAAACATATGTTCGCGCGCTAGCGGAAACTCCCTTCGAGACCGCGATGTGATTGACCAGATTCGATCCTATTCCCAAATCGATGAAAGCAAAGGCTCCCATCAAGGAACTCGCGGCGAGCCACACGGCGAATTGCTCGGAGCCCAGGTGACTGAGCAAAATCGGCACCAGAGCCAGCGTCGATCCCATCTGAATGAGCCGAGCCGCCAAAGCAGTCGCGGCACCAAACAATGGGCGCGACCGCAAATTGCTCCAGACCTCCACGGGCCGGTTCACGGGAGCTGCAACCGAATGCAAGGCCATAATACGATCACGGTTCCCAGCCCGCTCATCCGGATCGTGTTCCCACCGCGCGTCGGCCACTTTGTCTCGAATCCCCTACGAAGTCGGTTGCTGTGATACGCTGGTGCCACGCCATTCCCTGTCGATATGCCGATCAGCCGCGCGAGGGCGCGAGATAGGTCTGGCTTGGAATTCGTCGCGCGGATGGTTGGAGGACACCACCAGCAATTTGTCTCACTCGCGCGCTGAAAGAGGCGCCGGCGCCCAGGACGATCCAGATCATGGGGGTTCGAAATGTATCCGTGGTAAGCGCGGTTACGAGAACGTCGGCACAGCTCATGATAATCGGGTATGCGACCACCGGCACACGCCGACCCGAACTCGCGTAGTTCAGCCCCGCACGGCGCACCGAAACCATAAGTGCGATCCAGATTGCCAGCCATCCGAAAAGGCCGATCAAGCCAAGCTCGGCAGCGAGCCTGGTGTAAAGCGAGTAAGTGTTAGGCCAGGGCGCGTCAGTAAACGCGAGGGAAGATTTGACCTCCGAACTGATGTAGCCCCAGTCAGGCATATATGAGGCGGCATTGAAGGCAAACTGACCCAGCCCAACTCCCAGTATCGGGTTCGCCGAGAAAATTCTGATAGACGTAACTTGATAGGCCAAACGCGAGAGATCGGAAACAGAAGTCCCGACGATGGTATCGCGAATGATCTCGTCGAAGCTCGCCGCGTAGAAGACGATCTCCGCAATCATTGCAACCAGCAGTAATCCGGCAATCAACGCCGTCGACTTTGGTACACGTCCATCAGGGGGCAGGAACAGAAATCTCAGTAGACCGAACGCAACTACGTTGGTTGCCAAGAGCAGCCATCCCGTCCGGGCCTGAGCACCAATGATCAAGACTGTAAAAGCCAAGAGCAAAGCAATATGGAGTGCCTTCCTGATGCCCCGGGTCATGAAGACAGCAGCGAAAAGCCATGGCCATGCAAGTCCGGCAAAATTCCCGAACGATGGAGGCTCGAACGAAACGGTTCGAAGGCGTTTATCCCATCCTTCGACAAATCTCAGATTCAGGGCGCCATCCCACGCTTGAACACTATGGTCCGAACCCGCGTGGAGAAACGAATTCAGAGTTTGATAGAATGGAAAACTGACTCCGGCTCGATCGAGAGCCTCGAGCGAGCCGAAGCCGACACACAGTGCCGCGCTAATACAAATGGGCAGTATGAGGCAGGTATACCATCGCCCCGGAACGACTGCACGGGTCAACAATGCGAGTGCCAAGCCGTAGATTACCACGGTCGCGGAAGTGGCCAATTTCACAACCCCATCGCGATCATGAAACCTCGCGGCGCTGATGTCAGTCGCATTCCAGAGGGCTGAAATCGCTGTAACGGCTACGATGGCCGCGCCGGTTCGCCAGATAAAGCTCGCGCCTGGCGGCGCGCCAAGATCACCAGCTACGGTAGCGCCAGCAGCGTTGATTCCATACAGCCCCATGGCCAACGCAAAGAAATAGAAAGAACTCTCGTCCCCGAGCTCTCCGAAAGCTTTGAAACCCGCGATCGCGTCGAAGGGAATCGCAATCACGGCCATCGCAAATACCGGGGCAATCAGTCTAACGCGCATGACGAAGTCCGCCGGCTTCGATCTGGTCACCAACGACGATTGCAGGGTAGTTGCTGAGAACGACGGCCTTTCCGGCTATCGTGACGACGGTGTTTCGAGTGGGGTCGTCTGACCTAAGCCAAGCAACGATCCGATTCGCCCCCCCTTCCTCGAACAACAGAACTTGTACCTGAGGGTCCACAGACTCCAATCGGCGAACGAACCTCATGCTCGTCAATCGCCGAACCAATCCGTCATCCGGCTCAACCTTGAAAATACCCTGCGCCGTCTGAAGTCCGAAATGAGACTCTGGATTGGCGGGCTCGTCCCTCGAGTCCTTCCATTCGTACCAGACCGTTGCCCGAACGCCGCTGGCGACGTTCGCAAGATACGCGCGAGCCAAATATGCTCGCTGGGTTGCACGGCCGACCGCCGACGTGGGATATCCCCATTCAGTGCACAGCATGGGCACGTCACGCCATCGATCGGACAGGCGCTCAAGCAGTGCGCGACTGGCCAGGTTCTCAGTTTCCACGCTCTCCGGATCCGGCCGCTGTCCGCGGCTTATGCGATAACTATGCATACTCAAGCCATCAAGACACCCTGCCGCCTCGGTCTTCGCCAGGGCCCCATAGAGTGAGGGCGCCCGGACCGGCAGGCTGGCAGTCGCCGGCGCAAGCACCATTGCCTTGGGAGCAGCCATCTTGATTGCGCTGCAAGTCATTGCGGCGAGTTGCGCATAAGCATCTGGCTTTGGTTTGGGCGGCCAGAATATTGGCAAGTCCGGTTCATTCCAGACCTCCCACGTAACTGACTCGTCAGCGTACCGCTTCGCGGCTGCGGCAGCGAAGCGGCTAAAGGCCGCCATGGCAGCCTCACTCTCTGGTGGTGCCGCAACTTTCCTTTCTCGCACGCCCGGATCTGCCGGCAATTCCAGCCAGCGGCTATAAAGATGGTTTCCGGTAGCTAGAATCACGACGGAGGAAAGACCCGAATGTCTGACCTTCTCAAAAAACGCGTCCGTCGCTGCCCAGTCGAATTCTCCTGGATTTTTCTCGATCGCTTCCCACGACATACCCCATCGTACAAAGCTGAAGCCAAAATTCCGGATACGTTCCAGGTCAGCAGCGTCAATCTGCCATACCTGCACGTGAACACCCAAGCCGGAGGGGAGGCCTTCGGCCATCGCACCCCGATTCGGTGCCGCCAACTCAACGAGCAGCAGAAGAAGCTGTGCCAGCAGCCGTCTGCCTCTACGCAACGGCTTCCTGCGTGGGGTGAATCGGCTTTTGTAAGGAGCTTCGACCATCGTCTGACGCTCGGCTAGCGACGAATGCTGACAACTTCAAACGATCGACATCCAACCACTGTCTGTGCGCATCAAGCCGCGGTCAACCAACTCGCGACTCGAGCTGTAACGGACGCTTTCGGCGTCTATGAGCGACAGGTTTGGATTTGCTGCCAGGAGTTCACCGTAGCGGCGGTACTCAATTGAGCCGCCGTAGTGTTCTCCGTGCGCAAGGGAGTCCTCTATGCGCTTGCCGAAATCTTGGAAGTACTTGAAGTGTAACAGAGCGCCCGTGACCGGCGACAGTCTAACCGCGTTAAGCCTGTGACTGTTTACATATCCATTTCCCTTCCGCCATTTGACGAGCGGCACCTTATATGCCTGCGTTGCCACGACCGGAGCTATCTGCTTGTGCAAAAATCCGGCCTTGTGAGCGACGGATAAGGCCCGCCTGGCCAATTTTGGCTTGAGACGCGGCCATAGTGCCGGTGTATTCTGATCTCCGAAACAAAGGCGCAGACGCGGCCCACCGATGTGCTCGAAGGGTGGGAAGGCAGACGGGAAACCGTATCGGCGCACCACAACATAGCTGCTGTCGTGGTAAGAGCATGTCGCTCTAAAGTCTTCTCCTTGCCGATAGTTGACCTCGCGAATTGGAAGCGAGCTGTACATGTCGAGGAGCAGAGCGTACACGGCCTCATGACCGGACTGATCCAGCCAATTGCAGAATTGCTGCAGCTCCGTATTTTCGCAACCGGGATAGACAAACAGCTCGTCGGTGTCCGCCAGAATAATCCAATGCGATACGCCGTAAGTATCCAGAAGGGAGTTCAGCCAATAGACACCGGCGCGGCTCTTCCCGTATGATCCTTCCGTGTAAAACACGTGACAATCTGGTTGATCGAGGACGAACTGCCCTGAGCCATCCTTGGAGCCATTATCGATTATAAAGAAACGGGATACGCCGAGTTGGCGATAATAGTTGAGAAAGTAGGGTAGGCGTAACATTTCATCGCGCAGCACCGCGAAGACACGGATTTCACTCTTATTGTCGGGTATGTTTCTTCGGTCTTGCCGAACGAGTTCAGGATGGAGCGTATTCATATGATCTCGTGAAAATCGTTAGCTGTGGGGCTGAGGAACCGCTAGGCAAATCATCTGCTGTTCCAGTTGTGATCGTACAAGCGCCACCCGACCGTTGAGCGCGCGCACAGTGTGAAGGCGAGAATGCCGGGGCCCGTCAGGGAGTATATTCGACATCAATAGAGCTTTCAGCTACTCGCTCCGCGTTGCCTATCCCGCCCCGCCGGTGGTTGTCCATACGTAGATCAAAGTGCATCCATTTAATTATTAATGCTGGCGCACTGGAGATGCTACTCGGCGAGTGCACAACCACACGAACGGATTGAAGCTCGGCTCCGAGTTTCGTGTCCGACCGCTTGCCCCTTCTCACCGCCAAAATCTCTCGTCCAGCTCAACCCCAGGTATACGCACCTTCGCCCCGTCGCGCGCCAATCTCTTGGCAAAGATTTCGCGCGATACGATATCCACTTGCTTCAGGTTCTCTAACAAGCGCTCGCGCTCAACCCAGCCTACACCGGTCAAATTGATCGCGGCTTCCTCGACGAAGCCGCTATTGATGAGAGCCGCAAATTCAGAGACCACTTCTTGTTGAACAGATTTGCTTAGCATCGAGAAGATCGCAAGCGACAACTGATTGCGTCGAAGCCCGACCCAGCCCTCGTTCGGTCCAGACGCATAGGACCGATCTAGATAGCGTATATTCTCTGGGTCGAATCCGTTGCGCCTCGTCACTACCGAATAGAGCATCAGCCAAAGATACGAGTCGGTTGGTTTTACCTCGAGGGCCGACCGCAACGCGCCCTCGGCCGCTTGCATTTCGCGATCAGCCTCATCCGGGCTCTTTCGCTGCATCGCATTCTCGGCAGCTTGCAGCGTTACCAGCGCCAGTGCGTATCGTAACTCAGGTTGCAGGATAGCCGGTTGCTGCTGGGCTTTCATGCGGACCAGCATGTCTGCCAAAATACCAGGCCTGAACCGGCCATCGGCCATGATGTGTAGTGACACTTTACGGACGGGTGCCATCAACCAGAAGGATGGCAGGACAACCAACGCCCAAAGCGTACCGAAGAGCGCCACGAACAGCAGTATCGCGCGCACGAACGCCTTCCGCACCGGGCGACCGTTATTCCACGTACCCATACTTTGCGTAGTATTTCTGGTAATAATGGCGGCCATGATAGGCTTCATAGCGCGAAAGCAGCCTCGTCTCGGCCTTGTTCAGCACGGCTCCAAGCAGCTTGCTGTGGATCTCCGGCGCTCCGCGCAGATTGTGTCGTGCCACATCAGTCTTTGTCTTGCCCCACTCGACCACAAACAGAAACGAATCGACGAAGGACGAGGTGACACGCACGTCCACCACTGGCGCCATCGGCGGCATGTCTAGCACCACGTAGTCGAATTTCGAGCGCAACAACGCGACAAGATTGTGCATCGCTTTGGATGCGAGGATCTCGTTGGTGTGCAGGAGCTTCGAGTTCGCCGCTATCGGCAATACGGAGAGCTTGGTCTCAGGGTCGACGACTAACGTGTCTTCCAGCCCTGCCCTGAGCGCGATCACATCGACCAAGCCGACCTGCGCGTCCGGCACCAGCGCGCGCGACAACGACGGGTTGCGCAGGTCAGTATCGACCAAGATTACCCGGGCACCACCATGGGCCATAAGCTGGGCGAGATTGACGGAAAGCGTGCTCTTTCCTTCATTGGGAAGGGTCGAGGTGACCGCCAGCACACGGTTCTCCCGCACGACCGAGTTGAGATCCATCGCCACCTTAAGAGTGCGTATAGCCTCGGAATAGCGGGACAGCGGATTTTCGACCACGTAGCGCAGGAGGTCCGGATTGGAGTTGCCCGGGTTGTTGGCAAACCTGTCCGCAAGCGAGCCGGGAAGAAGCGATCGCGACCGTGCGGCGGGGCCGCCCACAGCGGGGAGGATCGCGAGGCAATTCGTACCGAGGATTTCCTCCACCTGCTCGGTAGTCCGGAACACGTTGTCCGTGAGCTCGCGAGCCATCGCCACGCCGAAGCTCAGCAGCAGTCCTCCCAATAGCCCCGCCGCCAGAACGACCAGCGACTTCGGGTAGCTCTTTTTCAGCGGCATCGTCGCTGCGCTGATAATGCGCGCCTCAGTGATCGGGAAGGACTGCTGCTGCACCGATTCCATGTAGCGCTGCAGAAAATTGTCGTACATCGCTTGGTATGACTGGGCGGTACTCTCGAGCTCGCGCAACTGGATCTGCGCCTGATTGGTGAGCTGTGCTTCCGAGACGGCCGCGTTCAGGCTGGTTTTGATGCTCTCCTCGCGGGTGAGTGCGATATCATAGTCGCTCTTGTAGGATTCCTGGATGCGCTTGAGCTCGTCCGTAATGTTCTTTCTGATCTCGTCCATTTGCCGGCGAAGGTTAACAGCGGCGAGATGATCGTGCCCATATTTCGTCGACCAAATGGACTCCTTCGACGCCATATCGACATATTGGGCGCGCAACTTGACGATGGTCTCGTTCTTCAGCGCGTCGGCAACAGAGGCATCCGGTATCTCCTGCCTGAGGATGCTATTCATGCGATCGAGCCGCGCCTTGGCTTCGGCGGTCGCTGCATGCGCCAGCACCAGCTGGCTGTTCACTTCAGCAAGCTGCTGTTCATTCATCAGCCGCCCGCCAGTATTGACGATGTTGTTCGCGCTCTTGAAATCAACCACCGCCCTCTGCGCTGTCGAGGCTTGGGTGCGCAGCTCCTTGATGCGGTCCTGCAGCCAGACGCTGGCGCGGCGGGTCGCCTGGTACTTCGCCTCAAGCTGGTCGACGATATAGGCGTCCGCGATGGCATTGGCGATCTTCGCCGCTTTCGCCGGATCGCGCGAGGTGAAGCCGATCTCCATCACATAGGTCGTGCCAAGGCGCTTGATAACGCGATTGCTGGCGAACTGCTCGAGCGCCTTTCGCGTCAATTCGAATTCGGAAAGTGGGCTGCTTGAGGAAAACAGCCCGGCAATAGCACCAAGCAGGGCGCCACCGGTGCCGGTGAACTCGGGGTCATCGATCAGGTGAAGGTCGCGGATGACGGTAAGGCTGATGTTTTCAGATTTAAGGATTTCAACCTGTGTTTCCACGGTGGAGGAATCGATCGCGACGTCCCCGAGCACCGACTGTTGCTGGAACAACTGCACCTTGCGCGTGTCGATCACCATCGACGCTGTCGAGGTGTATTGTGGGGCGGCGGTAAAGAGATATAGCAGCGCAACGATCAGGCAGGCCGCCAGGATGGCGATCATCGTCGGGAACTGTCGGCGAATAATGGCGAGGTAGGAGGCCGGCGACTGCGACTGAGAGCTTTGCATCTCAACGAATTCGCTGTTGATCTCCGAGGCCGGCTTGTTCACCTGCAACATCTATCGATTCCTGAAAATCAGTCCGCGAATGCTTTCAAGGATTGTAAATTTGCAACAGAGCCCTAGCGCTCCACGCGCATCCCCTGCCAGCGCCCAAATAGCGATAGCACAGCACTCGCTGGAATTGAACGCCGGCGCGGGGCGCAAGCGCAGCACCCACGCATCATTTTGCGTGAACCTTAACGGCACGAAAGCAAGCGGCGCCCAATGGCGCCGCTCTCGAGACCGAGTGAGGCAACTCAGATGCTTGCCTCAGCGAGGACTCACGCTATTCGTGGCGCTTGCAACCGAACCGCTAGGCGTGCTGGTAGCGGAGTTTGGTCTCGCGGAGTTGCCGAAAGTCGTCGCTCCGCTAGCGTTGCCGCCAGTGGCAAATCCGCCGGTCCCCGTGGGACCACCTGCCCCGGTGCCACCACCGCCGGCACCACCGCCGGCTGCGGCGATAGCCACGTCGCCCGTTGCGGCCTGATAAGCGGCGATCACGTCAGCGTTGCCGCTCGCAGCAATAGCGGTCTGGATCTCGTTTCCGTAGGCTTGGTCCTGCTGCGCGGCCATGCGCGCCACCAGAGCAAGCCCGGCAACAATCGCCCGCATCTGGTCCTTGGTGGTTCCGGAGTTTTTGAGCAGCCCAATCAACCCATCCAATGTCGTTGGATCGGAAGCTCCGAGATCCCGCACGCGCGAGATCATCTGCGCGCCCCCGTCTGGAAATTGCTGCAGCAGGCTCGTGGGCGATGACTTGAAGCCAGATATCACCTGGGAGGAAAGCTGGCGGTTCGGCGGGTAAATGGCCGCACTGGCGGCCGAGACAATCGTTAGGGCAACCGCCGCCGCGGAAGCCATCCGCAGCGCAAATCGCATGACGCTCATACATACCTCCTGAAATCAATTGGCCCGATCCGCGGGCAAGTAATGTGCGATGCGGAACAGTAACGAAACAACCGAGAGCTGTCCACTTAATCTAAAGACTTCGTTAACCAGCAACTGCTTCAGAAATAGACAGTTTTGTGCATTTCCGGACTGCGATGGCCCGCCTTGGCGGCAATCTCAGGGCGCGTATTCTTCCGTCCCGCGGGCACGGCGAGCTGTCGATCGGACTGGCTCGCTTGTGCGGAAGGACTGCACCAGCCCGGCGCCAAAAAGCGCAAAGAATGGAATGGAGTAGCCGGGGACCTGAAGTGTGAAATCAAGACACGAATGCAGGAGCGAGAGGCTGGCGGTCGCCGCCCCCGCAAGCGGGATAATGGCGTCGCGCCGTCTTCCAAAGACGCCCTTCGCCAATACGATGAACATGACGATCCAAGCGAACGCGACCAAAAGCGCCAGAGGGACACCGACCTCGGATGCGAGCTCTAGAGGGGTCGAATGAGCCGCATCCCAGATGCCGCGAATCGAGATGTTGGGGCTGCGATAGGGCGGAAAGGCCCATTGGAAGGTGCCCATCCCGGTGCCGAACCAGGGGTTGTCGGCGATGATGCGGAGCGTCGATTTCCAGGCCTCCACCCGCCCTTCATCCACGAGCCCCTGGCTGTCGAAGCGGCTGGAGACGCGCCCGCCCAGCAGCTGCATAAGCCCGAGCGCGACGACGATGCCCGAGCCGAGCGAGATCCAGATGCCGGTCCTCGGCGGCAGGTCCTTGCGCAGGAAGACTGTGAACGAGACGATCATGGCGAGCAGCGACAGCGCGACGCCGGCGCGCGAGCCGGTCATGAACATCGCCATCAGGCAGATCAGGAGCGCTACGAGTTGCGGCAGGGTCTCGCGCGGCGGAATGTCGGAGAGATCGCGCGAGAGGCGCTTCCATTCGATGTGCCGCTCCGGCATCCGACGGCGCACGTCCTCCAGGATCAAGAGGATCCAGATCACCGCGCAGGAGCCGAAATAGGCCGCTGCCGTGTTGCGGTTGATGAAGGTGCCGGTGACGCTGCCGAGATAAGCGGTCTTGTCGCGCCACAGGATCATGGTCGGTTCGATCAGGAACGAGGCGACGCCATAGAACGCATAGAGGCTGCCCGAGACCGCGATCACCCACAGCATCCACCGCGCCCGCTCCCGCGCGGCACCGACGGTGATGCCCAACAGCATTGCGAGGATGTTTGCCAGCGGCGCGCCGAGCGCGAAGAACGCCTCGTTCTTCACGATAGATGCGGACGGGGCAATCGGCGTGCCCAGCAGATCCGAGGCCTGCTTCCAGATCGGGTGAAACGGCGCCAGGAACGGATGGTCGGAGAGCTGCTCATGCAGCACGAAGCCATAGCCGGCGACGATCACGCCGATGCCGGCGATCAGCCACAGATGCTGGGCGCGCAACTCGCGCGTCGGCGCGAACACTAGCGCGATCCCAAGGCACAGGCACCAGAACGCGTTCGACAGATCGTTGGTCGAGCCGAACGGAAGCGGCGCCGCGGCCACCACGAACAACAGGATGAAGGTGGCGGGCCAGCTCCAGGACCAGCGGATATCAGGAAGCCGAAGGCGCATCGTCGTTACCGGCACCGCCTCCGCCTAAAGGAAGCAATCGATGGGATAGATCTTCAAGTCCACGTTCAGACGGCTGTGTCGGGTTTGTGCCCGAAACGCAAAGAACGATCCCCGATCATCACTCCCCGGTTCGAGTTTTATTCCGGGCGTGAGCTCATCGGGCGGCACCAGCAGGCCGATGTGCCGGTTGATGCCTGATATCTCGACCTGCCCCTCCCCCTCGCCGAAGCGGCCGCCAAGCCGAGTGACCGTGACCTTGGGCAAGCCGCGCCGCTGATGGCAGACGTCTTCCTCCCACAGCTTGGTTTGCTGAACCAGCGGCTTGTCCGCTTTGTCAGGGACAACGAGATCCGGGAAGGAGGGGTGCAGCATTCCGAAGAACCGGCTCTCCATGGAGTTTGCCGACAGCCGGACCGTGAACGAAAGTTCGCCCTTGGCCCCACGCAAGCGCTGAAACATCGGCGCGTCAGGCTCGGCGGAGACCACCACGTCGATTCGATGGCGAACGCCGAGCTGCTGAGGTTGGCCGGCAGCCTTCCCGGGGAGCGCGGCCCCCGCGAGCAAAAGAGCCAGAAAACGCCAAGATGCTTGCCGTCCAAAGCGCATGAAGCCCTCGCAACACTGCGGGGGTGACCGATGACCGGCGCGCCTTGCTCAGTGATGCCTTGATCCATAGCCCGAACAGGGCCGCCCCGATTGCTAAACGAAAATGGCACCGGGACAAAGCCCCGGTGCCATCGTTTCTGGTGGATCAGCTTGGCCCCGCCTTACGGCGCCAACTTGATGTTGTTGCGGAAGATCAGCGCGTCGTTGGCAAGGTTCACGGCATCGCTGCCGGTCGCCATGATCACCCGCAGGTAGACCAGGAACTTGGCAACTTCGACGTTGCGCGAGTTCGAGACGTAGATGATGTCCTGGTTCTTCATCATGACCTTGGTGGCCAGGAAGAAGCCGCCCGGATCGCGGAAGTTCACGTTGAAGATGACCGGAATGGTCTCGGAGGTGTACTTGCTGACGTCGATGCCGAGCTGAGCAGCAACCTCACGCGGCTCGCGGCGATAGAGATACACCGAGGCCGGATCGGCTTGGCCATCCAGGAGACCACCAGCCTTGCCGACGGCTTCGCCGAGATTGATGCGCCAGGCATCGAAGTTGAACTCGCCGCTCTGCCCGCTCGCACCGAACGCCAGGAACTTCTGCTGCTCGCGATAGACATAGATGCTGTCGTCGGGCCGCACGTAGATGTTGTTCTCGGGCGCCATCACGAGATTCTCGAACGGCACCGTGGCGCGCCGACCGCCGCGCTCCAGCATGACCCAGGTCTCGAAGCCCTGGCCCTTGATGCCGCCGGCCCGGGTGATGGCGTCAAGCACCTTGTCCTTCGCACCCGCCGCGCTTGCCGGATAACGCGCCGGGCTGTTGACCTCGCCGAGTACGCTGATGAGCTGCGTCCGCTGCGAGGCCATCGCCACGACCGCCTGCGGCTCGATGGCGCGGTTGCTGATCTTTTCGACGATCGAGCGCTGGATCTGCACCGCCGTGAGGCCGGCGGCCTTGACCTGCCCGGCGTAAGGCACCGTGATGAAGCCGTCATTGTCGACGGCCTGATCGGGAATCGTGACGAAGTTGCCCGGACGGACGCCGGCTTCGGCCGGGATGAACAGACCGCCGGCGGCGGCTTCGAAGATGGTAACGCTGACGACGTCGCCGATGCCAAAGACGATGCTGGCCGGCGGCCGCTTGTCGGTAAAGGCCCCCGCGAGCCCCTTGGGTTCATGGGTGTGCAGGATTTTGACCGTGGCCGGGTTGATCGGCACCAGCTCGTAGGCCGGCGCGTTCTCGGTCTGGACCTTGTTGTTAACGTCGTCGGTCAGAGGCCCGGACCCTGGGTTGGTCGAGCAGGCGCCCAGCGCCAAGGCAACCAACAAGAATGCTGGTTTCAAAACATGAGTCTTGGCAATGGATTGCATGAATCGAGCCCGATGATCCCCAATTACACAAATTGGTACGGCCTAGCGGATGGTGCGGCAAGCTGCCCAGCCGATTTGGCAGGGTTAACGGCGCCGTATGTTGGTAAGTGTTGCCCCTCTGCAACTTAACGGAACCAAGGTTAAGCCATTGTGACCATTTGTTGTAATCCGTGTGCCGCTTGTGCGGGCAGTCTGCCTCGCCAAGCACCGCTCCCAAGAGGACCGGTTGTCTGCTACTGGTTCCGCTCGCCCACGGCATGGAGTTCCGGAGTGCCTCTTTCTGCTGCTGCCCTGCTCGGTTTCATCGCGGCAGCCCCCCTCGCGGGCCCCGTTCAGACTGATGGCCTCTGCCCCGGTGAGACGGCAGCCTCCGCCTGCGTGGTGCGCGTCGCGGCCCCCTCGGCGTGGAAGTTCAGCCGCACGCAAGGGAGCAAGGAGGGCGAGAGCTTCGCCGCCATCACGAAAACGGCCGATACGGTCCAATCCGATGCCGATTTTGCCGGCCTGATCATCCGCTGCGCGCCGAAGGGCAAGATCGACGTGTTGGTAGCTCTGATTCGGCCCTTCCCGCCGAGGAGCCACCCCAAGGTGACGATCACGTCGTCAACAGGAGGCACCCTGACGGTCGAGGCCAACATGGCGGCCGCGGGCGCCGCTGTGCTGTTGCCCGACGAGGTCTCGGCCTTTGCCGCCGGCAAATGGCAGACGACGCCCTCGCTTTCGGTGGCGGTCAAAGAAAATGACAGCGAAATCAAAGGGGTCGTCGGCCTGAACGGGCTGCGCGAAGCCTACAATTCGCTGCTCGCCAATTGCGGTCAATAGATCAAGGTTTAGCCCTCCACTTAAGGGTGTTTTAGGGGTCGGGAACCTAAAGTCCGAAGCACGGGGGTGTTTCGGATGGCTGAGCTTTGGATTCTTTGTTTTCTCGTGGGCGCGGTGCTCGGGCAGCGCTTTCGGGTCTTCGTGCTCTTGCCGTTGACACTTGCGATGGCGCTCGTTGCGCCTGCGATCGGCTTGGTCGCACAACTCTCCTTCTTTGACGGGCTGAAGGCCTTCATCCTCTGCGCGCTCGCCGCTCAAGGCGGCTATCTGTTCGGCTCGCTCGCCCGCTTCTGGCTCGCGGCCTCACGCGCGTCGCGTATCTTCGCTCGCCCGCTGAAGACCGCGCGCTAGACGCTCCCGCAAGCATCGTTTTCGATTCGCGTCACAGGTCTGTCGTGATCGGACCGCCGCTTGAAATGCGGATGGTGGCTTGTATGGTGGTCTGATCTTTCAGGCCTTCGTTCGAGCGCGCCGTTTGTCCCTCGCCTATTTCGCCCTCATCCTCGCGATCGTTTCCGCTTCCATCCTTGAAATCGCCGGCGCCCAATTCAGCGCGCCGATGGGAATGGCCGCGGCCGCACTGGGCGTGCTCGCAGCCTCCTTGAGCGCGCGAAAGGCCGACTACGACCATTATCTTCGAGCCGTCGCCTGGACCCGCTGGTTTCTCGTCATCGTTCCCATCGGCATTGCGCTCCAACTGCTTCCGGTCTGGCTCTCGCTCGCACACCCGATCTGGGCGAGCGCGCGTGAGGCCGTGGGCGCCTTGCCGTTTGGGTTCATCACCGCCGATGTCGGACTGACGCTGAACGCGCTCGCCTTGGCGCTGTCGGCGGTCTCCCTGATCGGCGTGGCCATTGTGGTCTCCCGCGACCGCGGCCGCGCCGAGCTGATTCTGTTCGTCCTGGGCGGCGTGACGACGGTTTCGGCCCTCGTGCTGGTCCTGCACGGCTCATCGCCGACGCTGGCGAGCGCATCCTTGACGGGTCTTGCAACCACGCTCGGTGGCCTTGGCCTCCTCGTCAATCTCGCCGTCATGCAGTTAGCCGCCGAACGGGCCGAGACCCATCATGCGCTGTCCCGCTCGATTGCCATCGGCCTTTGCGGCCTCGTCGGCGCGCTGATTTGCGCGCTGGCGGTCTTTGGCTTTTCCGGTACCGGCAGCGCCATCGGCGCGACGTTCGGCATCGTCCTGGTGCTCTTGATCCTGGTGATCCGGCGTCTCGACCTGTCGGCTCTTGCCGCCGCAGCCTTGTCGGTCGCAGCGCTGGTCGGGGCCGCGATCGTGCTCGCCTTTGTGTTCGAGGAGGGCTCAGGATCTGCGCTGCTGCGGCTCGCGCCTGATACGGCCGGCGGGTTGAAGCCGACGCTCGAGCGGATGCTTGCCGACACGCGATGGTTTGGCGCCGGCGCGGGCGCCTTCGCCGCCGTATCGCGCATCTATCAGAGCGATCCGGGACAGCTCTTGCCCGCGCCCTCGGCGGCCGCCGCGATCTTCGTGGATATGGGTTGGGTGGGTCTTGTCGCTGCGTTTGCCGTTCTTGCCGCGCTTCTGCTGCGCCTGTTCTTTGGCGCCCTGGCGCGCGGGCGCGACTCCTTCTTCCCGGCGGCCGCGGCCGCCTGTCTTAGCTTTACGCTGGTTGAAGCCTTCTCAGGTCCCGGCCTGCTCCGCCCGGCCGCCATCTTGTGCCTGTCGGCGATTGCGGGACTCGGCCTATCGCAAAGCATCGGCCAATCCTCACGATCCTGACGTCCGGCCCAAGCCGGCGATCAGACACTGCGCTCGCCGAGGGAAGCCCAATAGTTCGGATTCTTCGGCGTCTGGATCCGCACCCAGCGATAGGACTTTTTGAACCAGGGCAGGATGTGTGGGCTGATATTGTCCAGCACGAGATCGCCGCTAAGAGTGCGCACCACGACCACGAGATGATGCTGCCCCCCGGAGGTCACGACTTCGCTGAGCAGCACCGATCGCGCCGGAAAGCCCTTCGCGATTAACTCGTGGCGCTTTGTCACGGCGTAGTCGTTGCAGTCGCCGCTGGAGGGATGCAGGAGCCACTTCTCACCCGCCAGGCCCTCCATATTGGGCTCCGGTCGGATCGCAAGATTCACCTGACGGTTGACTTGGTTGAGCTCGGTCCAGCGCTGGGGCGTCAGCTTGAGCCGGCCACGCCTGAACACCATCAGGCGCGGCTTGCACTCGTTCTCGTATTTCAGGCAAAACAACGTGAACGCCATCGGCGGCAGCGTCGGCGCGTCGAATTTGATGTATTGAATTGCGCTACCCAGTCCCATTGGTGCGCCTACGAGGTCCGCCTCCACCTCGCGCGGAACCCCGATCGACACGATCGAGGCGATCGCCAGGAATTTCGCAGCTTTGCGCATTTTGCGCTCCCCGTTCTTGTGGAAGGGGAATTCACAAAATACCTCTCAAGTATGCCTCACCCGTCCGAGTGGCAAACCAATCAAACAACAACTTCAACAATCTTTGGCTGTATTTGTTCCCTGGTTCGCCGAAGGCCGCCGCGCTCGTGGACATCATGCGATTGGCCAAGAGGCAAGGAATTGGCGACTCGTCAGACGTTCCGATCGGCGAGCGACGCCCAGTAGTTCGGATTCTTCGGCGTCTGGATGCGCACCCAGCGATAGGACTTCTTCGACCAGGGCAGGATTTGACCGGTAAGGTTGTCCAGCACGAGATCGCCGGAGAAGGTGCGCACCACGACGACAAGGTGATGCTCGCCCCACGTGGTCACGACTTCGCTGAGAAGCACCGAGCGGGCCGGAAACCCCTTGGCAATGAGATCGTGACGTTTTGTCACAGCGTAATCGTTGCAATCACCGCTCGTCGGATGCAGCAGCCATTTCTCGCCGCGCAACCCTTCCAGATTGGCTTCCGGGCGGATCGCGCTGTTGACGTGCTGGTTGACCTCTTGCACCTGCGCCAGCCGTTCGGGCGTGAGCTTCAGACGACCGCCCCGGAATACGATCTGCCGCGGCCTCGGCTTACACTCGTCCTTGTACTTCAGGCAAAAGATCGTGAACGCCATCGGCGGCAGTGTCGGCTGATCGAACTTGATGTATTGAATGGCGCCGCGCAGCCCCATCGGCGCACCGACGAAGGCAGCCTTCGCGCTTTGCTGAACCCCGGCAGCAAACACAATGGCAGCAACGGCCGCCAGGTACTTCACAACGTTGCGCATGTCGCGCTCCCCCGTTTCTTATTGGGGGCAAGCTACAGAACACCTCTTGAAATACGGCTCAAGGGAGACGCGATCCTTTAATCAAACCGCCTGGAAGTCTTTCAGAACCAATTAAGATTACCGGTATGCAACTTGTTCTGCTAAGAGCGATCACGATCCCTGCTCATAGTGACAGATGCGATTCGATCGACCTGATGGGCCTTACCCGACGCTTTCGTAAGAAGAACAAGCCCCGGCTGCCCGACGGAGTCCGCGTCTACGCGATCGGCGACGTGCACGGCCGGGCCGATCTTCTTCAATCCCTGTTAACGGTGATCGACGCCGATCTGAGGCGCTCTGCGCCCGGGCGGGCCATCCAGGTCTTCCTCGGCGACTACGTCGATCGCGGCCCGAACTCCCGCGCCGTGCTGGACATCCTGATCGAACGATCAAAGTCGCACGAGACCGTATGCCTGAAGGGCAATCACGAGGTCTTCCTGCTCGAGGTGTTGCAGGACCCGAGCCGGCTCCAGGAATGGCGTCATTACGGCGGCCTGCTCACGCTCGTCTCCTACGGCGTGACCCCGACCATGAATCCGACCGCAGAGGAGCAGGTCGAATTGATCGAGGCGCTCAAGCGCGCCCTTCCGGCCGAGCACCTCAGCTTCCTTCAGCAACTGCCGTCCTCCTTCAGCTGCGGCGACTTCTTCTTCGCCCATGCCGGCATCAAACCCGGCATCCCGCTCGAGCGGCAGCGCGACGAGGACCTGCTCTGGATCCGTGACGAATTCCTGAACTCCGAAGAAAGCTTCGGCAAATATGTCGTCCACGGACATACGCCGGTCAGCGCACCCGACATTCGTCCCAATCGCATCAATATCGATACCGGCGCCTATGCCACCGGCAACTTGACCCTGCTGACGATCCAGGGCGATAGTCTGCTCGCAATCTAGAGCCTCGCCGCAAGAGGCAGGTTGCGGCTAATCTTTTTGCCAAATGTCTCTCAGCTGTGGTTTGAGGCTTCGCGCATGATCCGACTGGACTGGCTTCGCGCGCTCGGCGCCGTCCTTGCAGCGGTGCTGCTGATCTATGCTGGCCTTGGCTTGGTCGGCCATCTCGCGCAGCCGTTGGCCGCTCCCTTGGCACTGCTGTCGCTTGATGGAGATTTGCTCGCCAGCGATGCCGCCAGCAGGGCCGCCGAGGTCCTGCACCGGCCGGCCAGCGATGCGAAGGGCCGCAGCGAGGAAAACAAGGCCGCGCAGGACGCGCTGATCACCGCACTCAAGATATCGCCGATTCGGCCCGCGCTCTGGTTGGCACTCGGCGCGCTGAAGGCGCGATCGGGCGAACCCGCAACGCCCGCACTGAAGGTATCCTATCTGACGGGATCGGTCCCGGTGGAGGTCGCCTTCTCGCGGGTCCAGACCGTCACATCAACGTCGGCCGCAGCCGATGAAGAGATCAGGCTGTTTGCGACATCCGACATCCGCGCCGCGCTTGCCAAGCACACGCGGTTCGAGGCGCCACTCGTTGCAGCCTATGTGCAGGCGACGCCCGCGGGGAAGTCCCTGCTGCTGGAAGCGACCCAAGCCACCGATCCGGCGTTCAACGCGACGCTGCGCCGCTATTGACGGCGGGCTATTCGCTTAACGAACGGGTTTCGGGGCAATCGGCAAAAAGTCCTGGTCGCGCCGCGGCTGGTCCGATCGGCCCTGATAGACGAACATGCCCTTCTTGGTTGCGACGATGTCGCCCCGCTGCAAGCTTTCATCATTGAGCACGCGCTCGCTCGCGGCCCTCTCCGGATCTTCCGGAATCGGCCTGTAGAGCTCGGGGTTTTCGCGCCGCTCACGCGAGACCTCTTTGGCCCGCCGCTTTGCATCTTCGATACGCTGCCGCCAATCTTCACGCGACGGTTCGGGCTCGGCGGGAGGGAGGTAGTCGTTGACGCTTGGCTCCGGGTCCGTTTGCGCCAGGCAAGCAGGCGCACAGGCAGAAGCAAGCAGTCCAGCAGTAACGATCGCGACCGCCCCGAACAGCGCCCGGCCGCGCATTCCGACGTCGGGCGTGGTGTCGTGTCGCGCGGGCCGCACTTTGAGAACTCCAAAGAATAGTTCGCCAGAAGCCGCTCTTGTGTTCCTAACCACTCTATCCCGTCGCCAATTGCAAGAAAGCGAATTCACGGGCAAGGTTTCCACTTTAGTTTGGGAGATTTGCCTGTGTTTCGTAGCCTTGCCCGCTTCATGGCTTTCACCGTCCTCTTTGCAACGCTGCCTGCAACGGCGGGCCAGATCGAATATCCGCAAGTGATTCACACCCAGTACGAAGCCGTCGACCAGAAGGCCGGCGGTCATTTCGTGCTGTGGTCGGAGCGCGAAAAGATCTTCTACGGCCTGGATCAAAAGCTATTTCCGGGAGCCAAATATGTCGACATCACCCAGGTCACGCCGAGCGTGGGATCGATCACGCTGACCTATGTCGAGGTGCGCACGGTCAGCAGCACCACTTCCGACTATTTGTATCTGGCGGGCAATGTCCGCTTCCGCGTCAGCGGAATGACGCTCAAGTCCAGCAATTTTCCCGCCGGCGGCGGGATGACGCCCGGCGGCCAGTGATACAGTCGCTGCTTGGCCGCTCTCGTCGCCCGTCGTGAGGAGATGCCCTCGTCTGGCACGAAGGTGACGAGCATCTGGCGAACCCGAGCGCTTCTAGGGACCTCGTTAGCTCGCTGATCTTTATCTTCGGAATCCGCGTGGAGCTGCCGTCGAATGCCTCAAAAACCGTTATTGCTGCTAGCTGCCGGCATCGCCGCTTCCGCTGCGCTTGTCATGGCGGCTGACGCCAGTCCCATCTGCGTCAAGGAACGGACGCCGTTTGCACTAGCGGGGGACACGGTGACGTGGACGATGACCATCCCGCCTGGATCCGACTGCATCCAGGGCCTGCGTTGGTCGTACATGCAGATCTTCAAGGTATCGGTCGAGAGCGGACCATCAAGGGGACAATTGACCGTGCTCGGATCCGGCTTCCGCTATGTGGCAGAAGCCGGCAAGCAAGGTCCCGATAAATTCACCCTTCTGATCTCGGGTAAAAATCGTCACGGTGCAGGGACATCGACGCTGGAGGTCGAGGTCAATCCTGAATAACCCACTTAATGCCGGTCCTTTAGGACATGGGCCCTCCTGGATTTGCCGAAAATCGTTCACGGCAGCCGAATGGCGATGTTCTTTGGCTGGGTCTCTGGCTGGTTCTCTTGCCAGCCGGCGGCGCACTACCGGCGGCTCGAGCCGCTGGTGCGGGTCCGGTTGCCGTAATAGGGCACGGCACGTCCGCCCCTGGTCAGCGGCGCCCGGATTGTGCTCGGAATGTTGCGGGTCGCCGTGCTCGACGATGGCTGCGACGGGTTGACGACAATCACGTTGCGATTGGGTGTCGAGGGGTCATTAACCCCCTGCGCCCAAACGGCGGAAGGCACGAAGAGCGCGGCTGCGATCAGAATTACTCGTTTCATGCGGCATCTCCCGAAACAGGAAACGTCGGGCAGGCAGCGACTGTTCCTTCACAGTTCCCTGAGCCGCGGGTTACCGAGGCACCGCGACCAACTTGCCATCCCTCCAAACGCCCTGAGCCGCCATTCCCGGTCGCAAGGTGCCCGGCGCCAAGTTCCGCGTGGCCGTGGGCCGCGAGGCAGCCTGGACGGTTTGCGCCTTTTTCGTGGGCGTCGTGACGATGCTGGTGCTCGTGAGGTTAGCGGGATCCTTCACGCCTTGCGCGACAACAGGCTGTGCCAGGAAGGTCGAAAGAAGCAGGGCCGCCGCAACTGCGCGCATGATCGAACACCGGAAAGAGAAATTTTCGCGAATGTTGCAGGTTTTGCCGCAAAAGCAAGCGCCTTGACAACCATGATTGGCGACACAGGCTCCGTGTTGTTCACTTTGCGAGCACCTAGCGAAAGCGCGTTTTCCGGGTTACTTCATCGGTCTCGATGACCCACTCCGACAATTTCTCCGACACGGCTTCGAACGACCGGGCCATCAAGGCCGAATTCGTCCGCGTGCTGTCGGACCGTGTCCGCTCGATCTCCGGCGACCCCAAGCTGTTGCGGGAGACGGTCTACGAGCTGGCGCGGATCAAGCTTCAGGAGCAATTCACCCACCAGAACGTACGGGAGACGTGGGAAACCTTGCGCATTCTCGAACGCGCGATCGCCGAGGTCGAGGTTTCCTTCGAACGCAACCCCGTCTCCGCCTCGCCGCCGCCCGGCAATCCTGCGATCGTTACCGCCGTCCCACCTGACGTCGGCGTAGGTCCGCCGCCTGCAAAGCTCGAGCAAGAAACAAGGCGCCCCACTCCGCCGCCCGAACCCGCACGACCAAAGCGGACCGGCGCCTTCAGCCCCGTCATGCGCCTCGTCGCGATCCTTCTGGGCCTGGCGAGTGGCGTCGCTCTCGTTGCTTATTGGCCCCGATTGGCGACCTCGCTCGCGGTATTGCAGCAGCGTTCTCCGCCGACGACGCCCCAGCCCGCTTCGCCCCCGCGCGAGAACGAGGTTGCCGACCGCGCGCAAGGCGGCCAGAGCGATGGGCCTGCTGGCACAGCCTCGTCTGGTTTCCAATCCGCACAGCCGGCAATGCCGCTGCCAACCACCTTCGGCGTTTATGCCTTGAGCGACGGGCAGCTTCAGGAACTGAAATCGGTCCCTGGAAAGATCCCAGACCGCCGCGTCGCGATCTCGGCGGCGATCACGACGCCGAGTGCGACCACGCTCACCAGCGGCGATGCGAGGTTCATCGTGTTCAGGCCCGACGGGGGTGTTGATGCAAGCGGCACCGAAGTGCGAGTGGTGGCAAAGGTCTTGCGCGCGATGGGGGTCGACGCATCGGGCAAGGCCTCGATGGTGAACGCAGGCGACTCCTGGGTCATCCGCAGCATGTCCTTCCCCTACAAGGTCGGGCCGGTCGAGGAGCAGCCGCGCATGCTGCAACTGCAGCCGGAGACCGACGGCTTCACGCTGACGCCGGGCCGCTACGTGATCGTGGTCAAGGGGATCGGTTACGATTTCACCGTCGCGGGAGAGGCCACGGATCCCAACCAGTGCGTCGAGCGCATCAACGCGACCAACGGCGCGTTCTATTCGCCCTGCCCGCCACGGCGATAGACGGACAAAGCCTAGCCGAACCGCTACTTGCTCGGCTTGGCATCTTTGGCGGCGTCGCCCGGCTGGTCGTCGACCTTGCCGTTATTGGCGACACATTTGTTGAAATAGTCGCGCTTGTCCTTCGCCGTCCCCTTGGTGCTCCCGGCGGCGGGATTGCCGATCTGGCGCGGCGGATATGCTTTCGCCACGGCAGCGTCGCAGGCGCGCGCGACCTCGGCCGTGATCGCCGATGCCGTCGCAGGCGCAGCCAATATCAGGACAAGTGCAAACCCGATCGCCTTTGGCATGGTGCAGACGGACACTTGGCTTCTCCTCAAGTTTTTTCGAAGGAACCATAGCAAAAATCATCGACCAGCCAAACGACCAAAGTGTGCGCTGTCGACGCCGTGCACCGCGCGTTGGATCTTGCCGAGAGATGCACAATCAAGCTGAACAACCGCTGCAAGGACAGGAACTGCAATCCGTGCTCCTGAATTAGCCCTCAACACCGCAGGAGGAAAGCAGCCGTGGTATCGACCAAATTCGTATTGCTGTTGGCCGCCGCCATCGCGGCCACGCTCGTCGCGACCATCGCGCAAGGCGGCGGCGGAGGAGGAGCTGGCGGCGCTGCCGCAGGCGGGAGCGCAGCTTCGTCGGGCGCTTCGGCAGGAACAGGCACATCGTCCGGTGCTGCCAGCACGTCGGGTAGCACCGGAGTCGGCGTCAATCCGCAGATGTCGACATCGGGCGTTGGCGTCGCGGATCGCCCCTCGTCCGGCACGACCTCTTCGCATCCCGGTATCGGTACCCTGCCTGGCGCAACGACGACGCAGCCGGGTCAGACCACGGGGATGACAGCGGAGACGCCCGCGCAGGCTCAGGCCCGGCGCAATGCCGGCGCAGGCCATGCTCCGAACGGCCAGCCCATCGGCTCACCAGGGACGGGCACAGGCAATAACGACTAGCGAGAAGTCCGGTCAGCTACTGAGCTGCTGCGACCTGAAATCGGGAAAGCGGGTCAGCATCGCCGCCTTGACGAATTTGAGGTGCGAGATCGTGCTCGCGAGCTCCTTGAGACGCCGCTGACCGTTCGAGATATCGGCGGCGAACAGGTCCTGGTGGTAGTTGTCCAGCGCTTCGCGCTCGAGATATTCATCGGTGCCGTTGCCGAAGGTGACCGACGCGCGCGCGAGCGCATCGTCAACGCGTCGGTTGAGGCCGGTCTGCTCCTTCTCCGCTTGCTCGATGGCGGCATCGATCGCGGTCATGATGGATCCAATTCGCGTGTGATCCGTCTCCGCATCGCGCTCGGCGGACCGCGCCTTGAATCGCTCCTCGCCGCGGCGAAGGCTCAGCAGATTGTGGGCACGTGCTCTGAGGAATAGCTGGAACATGTGGGCCATCCCGGTCCGAAGCTCTCAAACGCGCAGCATTGGTCAACCATGGTTAACAAAGGATAAATTTGCCGCGTCCGCGGCGCGACTTTGCACGATCCAGGCCTTCCATGCCAACTCATGCTTTGCATAGAGCTCGCGCCAGCGGATTTCCTGTGTCCTTCCTCCGGCGTCCCTCATCGCGTGTCCCGATTCAAACGCAGAGGCATCCTCCAGAGTTTCGAACTCGGTGGTCTCCTCCAGCGAGAGGCCGATCAAGACGCGATGCCCATGGCCATCGACAAAATAGCGGCGGGGCGCGTTGCCGTTTTGCTCAATCATATTGGGCGCTCTCCTTCTCAATCCAGGGGAGAACTTCGAGACGAGGGCCGCAGGCCCGGATAGGAACGACCAGGCTAGGCGTCATGCCAGGCAACGCAGTGAAATTCGCCATCGACGCCTTCCCACCCCGCGCAATTCGGGACCGATTGATCGTGCAATGATCATGTTCTCTAGGCATTCGCATCGACGCTCACAAGAACCGCCGCTCCTTAACCTAACCACACATGGTTACTTCCGGTCTTGAGATCATCTCGTCGATCTCATCAACAGGCGACGAAGGCCCGCCCCGCGCTCCTCATCCTGCCGGATGTCGACTTTGTCCGCCTCCGAGCGCCGTCGATGTATAGGGCGCATAGAGGCGATATCTCGCAAGACGCTTATGGGACCGCCAGGCTCTGACGCCATAGCCGCAACCAAAGCCCGCAGCGAAGATCGATGACAGAATCAAGGCCAGCATCATTGGAATGTTTCCACGTAAGCGGAACGCTCCTCCCCCCTCACATTTCATCGGTTCGCCGTGCCGACTTCAAGGCACCAAACGCTGAAAGTTTTGTCAGACGACGATGAAGTTTGTGCAACGGTCTGCTTGAAGAGTAGCCTTGCACAAGGTTCCGCTGCCATTTGTTGGCTCAGGGCTGTTCCATCAAGGTTAAGCGATCAAATCGGAATCGATGGGCCGGCGCGATTTGACCTCATTGCCCGCACGCACTATCCCTCACCGGACATTCAGCCTCAGCGAGAGACAAAGCACGGACGACATGACCGACAGACCCATCGTTCTCGTCACAGGCGGCGCAGGCTATATCGGCTCGCACGCCTGCAGAGCGCTCGCCGCTTCCGGCTATGAGCCCATCGTCTATGACAACCTCAGCACCGGGCATCGCGGCTTCGTGGCCGGCCGGCTCGTCACCGGCGACCTGCTCGATGCGGCAACGCTGGCACGCACCTTCGCCGAGCAAAAGATCTCGGCCGTGATGCACTTTGCTGCGGCGAGCCTGGTTGGCGAGTCCGTCGTCGATCCGCAGAAATACTACATCAACAACGTCCAGGGCACGCTGACACTGCTCAACGCCATGCGCGAGGCCGACTGTCGTCGTATCGTGTTCTCATCGACCGGCGCGGTCTATGGCAACGCCGATTCCAAGGCGCTGCCCGAGGATTTTCCGTGTGCCCCGATCAATCCATACGGCGCCTCGAAATGGATGATCGAGCGCATGCTCGCCGATTATCGCAGAGCTTACGGCTTCGGCGCGTTCTGCCTGCGCTATTTCAATGCCGCCGGTGCAGACCCGGATGGCGGTATCGGCGAGCTGCGCGATAACGAGACGCACCTCATTCCGCGCGCGATGATGGCGTTGCAGGGGCATCTTGCGGACTTCGCCGTCTTCGGCGACGATTATGATACGCCCGACGGCACCGCGATCCGCGACTACATTCACGTCACCGATCTTGCTGCGGCCCATATCGCGGCGCTCAAACTCCTGCTCGAAGGACATGCCGGTGACAGCTTCAATCTCGGCACCGGCTCGGGGTTTTCGGTCCGTGAAATCCTCTCCGCGATCAGGCAAGAGACCGGGCGCGACGTTCCTCAAATCGTCAAGCCGCGACGGGCTGGCGATCCGACCTATCTGGTCGCCGATCCCTCTGCCGCGCGCAAAATGCTGAGCTTCGTTCCCCGCCATTCCGATCTGCCGACCATCATCCGGACCGCCTGGGCCTGGCACCAGACGGCGCATCCGCTCAGGCAGGCATAGCCGGACCTGACACGGTCACTCCCCGCCGCCGAGGAGATCCAGCTCGCTTGCCAGGGCTTCTTGCCAGGAAGGCGTAACGACGCCGAACACCTCGCGCGGGCGTGTGAGATCGAGCCGTGAATTGGCCGGTCGTCGCACCCTGGAGGGATACTCGCTCGTTGTCGTCGCCCGGACGCGTCTGGCCTTGATGGCCTGTCCTCTCGCCCGGAGCCCCTCCACGATGGAAGAGGCAAAGCCATGCCGGCTTGTGCTCCCGGAATTTGCAAGATGCACGACGCCGCCTGCTCTTGCAAAACTCGCGCTCAGCTCCCGTGGTGAAGGATGCTGGGCGATAATGGCTGACACGGATCGTCCGATCGATGCCGCCGACGTGGGGGCACCAAATTGGTCGGCGACCACTCTGAGCTCGTCCTGCTCCTTCGCCTGGCGAATGATGGTCCGCAGGAAGTCATTTCCGGCCGCCGCGTAGACCCACGACGTGCGAATGATCAGGTGCGAGGCACCAGAGGCTTGCACGGCCCTTTCCCCCTCCCATTTGCTCCGACCATAGGCTGAAAGCGGATTGCACGCGTCGTCTTCACGCCAGGGCGTCTCACCCGAACCGTCGAAGACATAATCGGTGGAAAAATGCACAAGCGGCACGTCGTGCCGGGCTGCCCATCGCGCCATAGCGCGCGGTGCCTCGGCGTTAACGACAAGGGCAAGCTCGGGCTCGTCCTCCGCGCGTTCCACGGACGTGAAGGCGGCCGGATTGACGATGAGGTCGGGTCGGAGGCGATCGAGCTCGCTCGGGAGCCGTTCCGGAACGGTGAGATCGAACTGATCCCGACGTGGCGCCAGCACATCGAAACGTTCACTCAAGTACGGCAGCAGCGCCCCACCGACCTGTCCACTTGTCCCGGTCAGCAGGATTCGCATCAGATGTCGCCATAGCGGGGCAGGTTGGGGATATCCGCCAGCAGTGGGGCAGCTCTATCCTTCGCGGAAAGCAAGGGGGTTTCGATGCCCCAGGGGATGCCGAGCGCAGGGTCGTCCCACCGTATCGTGATCTCATCTTTCGCGCTGTAGAGCTGATCGCATTTGTAGAGAACGTCCGCTCTCTCCGAGAGCGTCAGAAAGCCGTGTGCAAAGCCCCGGGGAATCCATGCTTGCCGACGGTTTTCTTCGTCAAGTTCAATCGCGGCGTGGCGGCCGAAGGTTGGGCTGCCAATACGCGCATCAACCGCGACATCGAGAATGGCGCCGCTGACAACACTGACGAGCTTACCTTGCGCGTTGGGGTTTTGCAGGTGCAATCCCCGCAGCACTCCCTTGATTGAGCACGAAATGTTGTCTTGCACGAAAGAAGCCGAAATACCGTGCTCAGCATACCGGCTTGCCTGGTAGCTTTCGAGCAAGACGCCGCGGGCGTCACCGACAAGCCGCGGCTGGACGATCAAGACATCCGGAAGATCGCTCGCAAAGACGTTCATCCTGTTCGACCTAGCCCCAAAGCACCTGATCGGCCAATCAATATCCAACTTGCGCGAGCCGTGCCATAGGCTATCAAGGAATGGATATCGCCTGAACGCCAAGAGCAGCTATGGCGAATATTTGCTGTCGGTTCATCGCTTGCTCAGCCGGGAGGCTGCGATCATCGAGCAGGGATTGAATGCGCTTCGAAGGGTCAACCATTTTCGTCACGGGCGGCGCCGGCTTCATCGGCTCGGCCGTCATTCGTCATTTGCTGGCGGACACCGGAGCCCGCGTTGTCAATATCGATAAGCTGACCTACGCCGCCAATCTGGCTTCGCTTGCGGGCTACGAGGGCAACCCGCGTTACGCTTTCGAACGGCAATGCATTTCCGACGACGCGGGCCTGCGCAAATTATTCGATAAGTTTCGGCCGACCGCAGTGATGAATTTGGCGGCAGAAAGTCACGTCGATCGTTCCATCGACGGACCAGCCGAGTTCATCCGGACCAACATTGTCGGCACCTTCAGCCTGCTTCAGGAAGCGTTGCGCTACTGGCGCGCACTCCACCCGGACGGACGCGCGCAATTTCGGTTTTTGCATGTTTCGACCGATGAAGTTTTCGGCTCGCTCGGTCGTGACGGGCTGTTCACGGAGCAGACGGCCTACGCCCCCAACTCGCCCTACTCTGCCAGCAAGGCCTCGTCCGACCATCTGGTTCGCGCGTGGCGCGAGACCTATGAACTGCCGACTTTGGTGACGAACTGCTCCAACAATTACGGGCCCTATCACTTCCCCGAAAAGCTTATCCCGCACATCATCATCCGTGGGCTGGCGGACGAGTCCCTCCCCGTCTATGGCGACGGCAAGAACGTGCGCGACTGGCTCTATGTCGAAGATCACGCTCGGGCGCTGACGCTCGCGCTTGAAAACGGCAAGGTCGGCGAGACCTATTATGTCGGCGGCCGGAGCGAGCGCACCAACCTTGAGGTGGTGGAGCAGGTCTGCGATCTGCTCGACGCGTTCGCGCCAAGCACGCGTGGATCGCGGCGCGATCTCATCACCTTCGTCACCGACCGTCCGGGCCACGATCGCCGCTACGCGATGGACTCCGGCAAGATCGAGCGTGAGCTTGGCTGGCGTGCGCACGAGAATTTCGAGAGCGGCCTAGCCAAGACCGTTCGCTGGTTCTGCGAGAACCGAAGATGGTGGCAGGACATTCTCGACCGCGGATATCAACGCACGCGCATCGGACTGGGTTAAAAAACCCGTGCTTCTACGGAGCATCTCTCGCCAAGTAAGGTTGAGCAGTTAGCTTAATCCGCAGTCCTTGTTGCGCGTTTTTTTGGATCGCCTATCCCTCTCACCACCGGGCTTCCCCAAGGCCCGGCCCCACCCAAGCAAAGCCGTCGAGCGAACATGGGTCCGCTTGGCGGCTTTGTCGTTCCGTTCGCGTGAGAGGATCGTTTCGGTTATGGCGCGCAAGCCCTGGTCGTTCAAGGAAGACCGCCGGTTGATGGAGCTGGCCAAGTCTTCGATATCGCTGGAAGAGGCTGCCAGGCAGCTCGGCCGGTCACCCGACGCAGTCAAACGGATGGCGCTGCGGCTCGGCCTGTCGATCAAGCCGAAAAACGCCAAGAAGAGCTAAAAGCGCTCCCTCCCGCCTGCCTCGCCCCATGCAGATATGGAACTCGCCTCCACGTGGCGCGTTATCCGGGATGAGCGAAGCAAATTGAGGGCTTGGCCGTGGCGCACATTGCCATCTGCACAATGCTTGTCTGGCTTGCGATCAACATTGCTTTCGTCGTGCTACGGCTATGGGTCACGCGGCCGAGCGGACCGGGCCTTCTGCGACATGAGGTTGAGGTGCCTCAAGGCTCTCAAATGAGGCCGGTGCCCGTTCGGGACCGCAAGCGCCGCTAAGCGGCGATCGCCTACCGGTTCAATGCCCCCTCGGCCGGGGTCCTCTAAACCTAATTTTAGCGCCTGCCGCGGTAGGGTCAGGTCATCGCATTTTAACCCCTCCCGGGCCGGATGACGTTGCGGCGGGCGAACCTCGTACTGGCGGCGCTCGTACTTGCGAGCACGGCTGCGTTCGGCCTGGCGGGACACTTCGCCGCCACGAGTTTCATCCGCCATCAACAGGCACGCCAGCTCGCCGAGTTGACCGAAGTCGTGCTGCGCCGATCCGAATTCGCGGTCGATTTCGCCGCCGCGAGCCTCGACGATCTCGCCGGCCGCGGTTTTGCCAATTGCGAACCGGCTGCGTTACAGGCGGTCCGCCTCCACGTCTATCAGCGCTCCGCGATCAAGGATGTCCGCCTCGTCAATCCCGACGGCTCGGTGATCTGCTCGGCCTATTCCGAGACGCTGGAATTCGACAAGGGCTGGGTCGACCGCGCGGACATGCTGGCCTCGCGCGACAAGAAGCTGTTCCTGTTCCGCGTCGAGCAGTTCGGCGGCGACGCGCTCGGCGTGCTCAGGGACATCGACGCGAAGAAGGCGCTGGTTGCCATTCTCGGCGTCAATGCGAGCCTGTTCGACATCATGCCGGCCGAGCTGCGCGCTCACAGCGAGGTGCTGCTCTCGCTCAACAACGGTGAAAAACTCGGCGAGTTCGTGCTTGACGCGGACAAGGCGCTGCCCTTCCCGACCGATGTCGAAAAGAGTTCGGCGCGCTATCCCATGCGGACCACCATCCGCGTCGAACGCGCGGTGTTGTCGACCTGGAACACCGAGGCCTACTGGCCGGCAATGGCGGTTGCGCTAGGGCTCGGCGTCCTCTTCGGCGTCTTGTCGGCGCGGAGCCGGCGGATGGAGGGGCCCGTCGCCGATCTCGACCGGGCGCTCGCGCGCCACGAGTTCAAACCCTACTTCCAACCGATCTTCGATCTCGAGACCCGCGCAATCAAGGGTTGCGAGATTTTGGCGCGCTGGCAGCGCGAGGACGGCTCCGTCGTGCCGCCCATGAATTTCATCCCGCTCGCAGAGTCGAGCGGGCGCATCCAGGCCATGACCTGGCACTTGCTCGAGCGCGCCCTGTCCGACCTGCGGCCGCATCTGCGGGCCAACAAGGATTTCAAACTCTCGCTCAACGTCGTACCAAAGCATCTGCTCAGCGCCGGCTTCGTCGAAACGCTCCGCCGCACGGTGCTGTCGGCCAGAGTCTCCACGCGCCAGATCGTGGTCGAGGTGACCGAGCGCGATGAGCTCGACGACCTCGCGCGCGCGGCCGCCGTGGTCGCGGAGCTGCGCGATTATGGCTTCCGTGTCGCCATCGATGACGTCGGCGTCGGCCACAGCGGGCTGTCGCGCCTGAAGGGCCTGGGCGCAAATACGATCAAGATCGACAAGTTTTTCGTCGACACCATCACGCTCGACGCCTCGACCACGACGATCGTGGAAATGCTGGTGACGCTCGCTAGGGACCTGCACATGACCGTGGTCGCCGAAGGCATCGAGACCGAGGAACAGGTCCGCGCGCTGATGGCCTGCGGCGTCCAGGAAGGCCAGGGCTATCTGGTGGGCGCACCCTTACCGGTCGCAAAGTTCATTGAACTCCTGGGCGCGCGCTGTAACAAGGGCGTCGGAAAACCCGGACCCGTGAGTACGGCCCTGGTTGCGTGAGCGGGCGCCCCAAAGCCAGGTCTAGCCTAGGTCCTTTCGCGGCGCCGTCTGGTACGTCAGCGAATGTAGAAATAGCCATTCCACCGCGCGTTTACCGGCTGACGGTTTGCTTTCAGCGCCCGAACTTCCTCGACCGATCTCAGATACGGTCCATAAACTGCCGGTGGATACACGTCATCCCAATAAACATATCCAGACGCGGATCTCTGCGACGAGGGGATCGATAGCTCGGCACTCGAAGCCGTGCCGGGCATCAGAGAACTGCAGGCACAAAAAGCAACGATTGGCGCAAGCACATGAAGCTTCATGAAAATCGTCCTCTTCAAAATGGGCTAATCCCGGGATAATGCGTTCGACCTCGGGAAGTTGCAAGGCCGCTTCCCGTTTGGTCCTCCCCAAGGTTGCCGTCCGTGCATACCGGCGAGGAAAGTTGTCTCGCCCGCCTGCAGCATCCAGTATGAGGCTGCCCCGCCGGCACCGCCCCAGCCGGATGCTTGGATCTCGTCTACTTCACCATCTGCCCGCGCAGCTCACCACCCGGATTCGCCGCGGTATGGATGTTCGCGTACCACTTCCCGGCCAACAGGTCGGCGGCCTGTGCATCGGTCAGGGTGGCGGTGCCCTGGATCGGGCTTTGCGCCGACTTGAAGGGCAGCGCGATGCCGGCGTTCTTGCCGGCTTCGCTGGGCCCATGGAAATGCGCGCCCATCGCCGGTCCCGTGAGACCGTTATAGGTGACAGTGTAAGTCAGGGTCTTGGTATCCGTGTCGTAGGTCGCCTCGGCCTTGCCCGAGCCGGAACTGTTGTTCGGCGGCACCTCGCTGCTGCCCTTGAGCTCGCCGCTCAACTTCACCACCTCGGCGCGGGCCGCGGAACCCAACAGCGTCACGCCCAACAGCATCGCACCCGCCAGACACACGGCCTGCTTCATGTCAGCCTCCCCAGGGTCTTTGACTCGTTTGGTTGAAACACCGTCGGTCAGGGCAAATTCCGGCCGCGGGCTCACCCTGATTCGAGCCGATTATACTGATGGCTGCAACTTGTACTATCGGATCATCCGGAGGCTGCGGCACTCTTGCGAAGTAAAGGCTATGCGGACACGGCGCCGCGCCGCCCGCCTGCCGCGTCCGGCGTCAGGAGCTCGACCATCTGCTGGTGCGTATCGCGCAGCGCCGCAATGGCGAAGTCGAGATCGAACTCCGCGTCGCGAACGGCGGCGAAAAACTTGGCCGTGAGCGCAGGGTTCAGCTTGACGCGCGTACAGCCGTCGCGGCTCTTGCGGCGATCCAGCGACAGATGCGCGGCCAGATGCCTCGCCGCCGCGGCGTCGCAGCCGCACAGGGTCGCCAATTCGTCGTACGTCATCCAGATCTGGGGCATGTTCTTCACCGCATTGCAGACCGGCACGCTAGGCCGCAATTGTAAAGGCCGTGTTGCCACGCGGGCCGCGAGACAAGTACGATCTGCGCACCCTCAGAGCGCCTTCGCGAAGCCGTCAGGAGACCGGCCTCTTCGGCCCCGACTTGAACGGAGTTCGCGCGCGCGAACGGGCGTCCAAGGTCCTCGGGAGCTTGTCGGCCTTGAGCTTGACGACGGCGCATTTGGCTTCCGTCGCCGGCATCTCGTCCTGGCTGTAGATCAGCGTCGCCTCGAACAGCACCTCCGGGGCCTCTCTGGCCGTGCCCGAGCAGGTCGCCATCGCGCCGGTGCACACACCCGAGAGATCGACTTCGACCTCGTCAGGCCCGAACACGGTCGGTGGTCCCTGCGCATGCCGCCGCGTCGTCAGGACAGCGGTGAAGCGATCCTGGTCGACCTGGTAGGAGCCGCCATAGATGAAGAAACTGTCGCTGCCGGTGATCCGTCCACCAGCGAGTTGAACGATGCCGGTGCCCTGACCACGCGGGGTCCTGAACCAAGCAGCGTATTTGCCATCTCTGAGCATGGGTGTGCCTGCAACTGGAAGGCGCGTATGTGCTCCCAACTCTTGGGCGCGACAATGACCGATCGGCGAGCCATGTCGCGACGGTTAACGCCGCGCAAAACAATCCGGTCAAATTGACCTCGCGGCGCCGCGCCCCGCAGACAACACGGGCAGAACAGTTCGATGCCGACCGCTAGGCACTCTTCCGGATCATGCTCTAGTCCCGCGAGATCCGCGGCGTCGACGGCGTGACATTCGCTGGCGTGTGGAAATCGATGCGTGCCGCGTCCTCCTCGCGCACGCCGCTGTCGTCGCCGAACTCGACATATTTTTGCGCGCCGACGGTCCATTGCGGCCATGGTGTCCCGGACGTGCCGGGATCGCCGGTGCGCGCGAACGCGACCAGCGCATCCATCATGCGATCTGACAATACGCGGTCAAACTCGGTCCAGACGCGGGTCGTCCGGAACTTGTTGAAGGCATCCTGCGTACCGAACCAATAAGGCACGTCGGAGGTGTGATAGGCGCCGATTTTTTGCGGGCTGTCGAAGAACTGCACCTCCTTGGCAAAGGGATGCACGCGCGAGAACATGTACATGTAAAATGGCGCCTTGCCCGTCTTGCGCTGCGCGATCGCCCAGTTGCGCGTGCCGACCTCGACCAAGCCCTCGCGCGCGGCGAGCAGCCCCACGGCCTTGGCCTCCTCGTCGCTCTTCGCGGGATAGAGCGAAAGGAAGCGATCGGCCTGGTCACCGTAGAGTTTTCGCGCGGCCGCAACGTAGCCTTCCAGATTGGCAGCGGTACGCAGATCGTTCGAGCTTTCGTCGCGCGTAAAACCTGCAACGGTCGCGACATCGTTCTGCCTTCCGGCCGCAAAGATGTTTGGCACCGTATCGGGCAGGACGTAGCCGTCGATGTCGAGCGTCACCGCAATCGTGCCGGCGCACCCGAGCTGGCAGTCCTTCTGGACGGCGAGGATCTTGTCCGCCTGGATCAGCCGCATCTCGGCAAGCGAGCCCGCGCCCAGCGCCGACTGCACCTCGAGCCCGATCTTCTCGGCGTCCGCAAGCGGGGGGAATTTGAAGCGATTGTCGAACATGCTCAGGCTCATGGCGAAGCCGCGGTTGAACAGGCCTTTTGCCAGCGGGCTTGCTTCGAGCGCGGAGACCGACATCGCGCCGGCCGACTGGCCGGTGATGGTGACGTTGTCAGGGTCGCCGCCGAAGGATGCGATATTGCGCTTGATCCATTGCAGCGCCGCGACCTGGTCCATCAGGCCGTAATTGCCGGACGCCCGGTGCGGCGATTCCGCCGTCAGCTCGGGGTGGGCGAGATTGCCCAAAATGCCGACGCGATAGTTGAAACTGACGAAGATCGTGCCCTTCCTGGCGACATTCTCGCCGTCATACATCGCCATGCCGCTGGAGCCGAGCGTGAAGCCGCCGCCATAGATCCACACGACGACCGGCAGTTTTGCGCCCGCCTTGGCGTCGGCGTTCGCCCAGATGTTCAGATAGAGGCAGTTCTCGCTCGTCGCCTCCTCGCCAAAATAGTGGTTGAGATTGTGCCGGCGCAGCACCTGGATGCATTCCGGCGACAGGCGGTCGGCGTGATAGACACCCTTCCAGGGCTCGACCGGCTGCGGCGCGCGCCAGCGGAGCTCGCCGAGCGGCGGCGTCGCAAAGGGGATGCCGAAGTAGGCTTTTACGCCCGAGGTCAGCACCTTGCCGGAGACGGTGCCGCTGTCGATCTTGACGGGATCCTCGGGGATCGGCGTGGCGACGATCTGCGCCGCCGCAGGTGCGACCATTGTGAACAGACAAAGACCCGCCGCGATCGCCGACCACGACACTGCGCGCATTGCGCGCTTTGCTGATGTCATCATCTTGCCTCCAGCATCTTCTTGTTGTTCTCGGCAGTCCGATCCTGGCGCGCCGCAAGATCCGCCCACAGGCGGAACCGCTCACCCTCATTGGTGGAGGCAAGGTGGAACGGCGCGGCGAAGACCGCAAGGCGCTCGGTGCCGGCTTCGAACCGCGGCCAGACTTCCGCGACATCAGGCGCGTCCGTCGCAACGAAGCGCAGCACGCTCGCCTGCAGCCGCTCGGCTACCGCGATGTCGTCAGGCGTCATCGGTCCGCCCGCGCGCCTGAGGATCGGCCGATCGATGAAATTTGGCACGTGCGCCCACAGACAGGCATTGTCGGCGCCGTGGGTCGGCCCCTGTGACAGAAACGGCTCCAGCGCCGGACGATGGTCGAAGCGGCTCAGCCACACCGCACCGCCCGCCGCGCTCTGGTCGCGCGCGAGATCGGTCATCGGCCGATGCCAGAACGCATCCGACAGCAGGGCTTCGTAAGGGTCTTCGTCCGTACGCGCGGTGGCGCGATAGCAGGCCAGGAGGCGCTCCCAGCCGGCATCGCCGAAGGAGGCGCGGACCTGCCGCTCGGTGGCGCGGATCATCGCGGCCGGCGGCGTACTCTTCAGGAACATCGTCATCTCGTCGCGGCAGGAGCCGAGCCAGAGCGGGACGTTGCGCAGGTAGCCCTCAGCAATCACCTCTCTCGGCTCGCGCACGATCACTGCGCCGTCGAGCACGGGGCCGAACACGGTGCCGGAGGAGGTTTCGTCCGCGAGTTTTCGCCCAACGCTGTCCATCGCGGCGAACAGATTTGGCAGCGGCAGCGTCGCGATGGCATCCGAGTTGCGCGCAAGATCGAGCTCCGCGAGCACACGACGCACCACCTCGTCGGCGCGCTCCGCACTCATGATGGTCCGCCCCGGCGCGCTCAGCGCAAAGACACGGCTGAATTTGCCTTTGGCCTGCGGCAGGCTCGCCAGCGCAATCACCAGGGACGCGCCGGCGGATTGGCCCGACAGCGTCAGCGCATCGGGGTCGCCGCCGAAGTTTGCGATGTTGTCCCGGGTCCAGTCGAGTGCGGCCAGCGTGTCGGAGATCGCCAGGTTATTTGCCTCGGCCAGCGCACCACCGTGCCGATGTAGTTGCAGGAACCCGAGCGGCCCGAGCCGGTAGTTGATGGTGACGATGACGGCCGGGCCGCTCGCCGCGAGGAAGGCGCCATCATAATCGGCGCCGCCGCCGGTGACGAAGGCGCCGCCATGGATGAAGAACAGCACCGGCAGCGGACGATCGACCACATCGGGCGCGAAGATGTTCAGGGTGAGGCAGGCCTTCTCATGCGAGTGGTCGAGATGACCGGGCTGCGGCGCGTAAGCGCCGTAGTCCGTGCAGTGGCGCGGCTCCGTCCACGGGCGCGGCCTTGTCGCCTTTGCAAACCGCCGGCTAGTGGCGAATGGCACGCCCTTGAAGGCACGTACGCCATTCTGCGCAAGGCCGATGACCGGCCCGCTCGTGGTCGGAACTGCAGATGTCAGCATGCTATCGGTCACCCTTGCTCAGTTGCGCCGCTTGCCGAGGTCGGCGATGTCGACCTTGTGAGTCTCGCGTGCGGTTGCGGCCGCGGCCGCCGAGATCACGCAGCAGGCCGCCACGAAGCTCGCGACCGGAATCCAGCCCGTCGGTCCTTCACCCACCAGGCTTGCGCTCACCAGCGGCGTGAAGCCGGCGGCGAGGAAGCCGAGTTGGGTGCCGATCGCGGTTCCGGAATAGCGCACCCGCGCCTCGAACATCTCGGCATAGAAGGACGGCCAGATCGCGTTCGGCGCCGCGTAGACGATCCCGGAGAGGATCATGGCGGCGGCGAAGATC
This sequence comes from Bradyrhizobium arachidis, assembly GCF_024758505.1. Taxonomy (NCBI): domain Bacteria; kingdom Pseudomonadati; phylum Pseudomonadota; class Alphaproteobacteria; order Hyphomicrobiales; family Nitrobacteraceae; genus Bradyrhizobium; species Bradyrhizobium arachidis. The sequence continues at coordinate 7,650,875 of NZ_CP077970.1, forward strand.
AGGACCGTATTCCCCGACGTCACGGCCATGAAATAGGGGAACAGCAGCACCGCGCAGCCGAGCACGCCGCCGATGAACACGGGCTTGCGGCCGATGCGGTCGGCGAGCAGCGCCCATAGCGGCTGGGTGACGAGCGCGGTGACGTTGCCGAGCACACCGGCCCACAACATGGTCGGTCGCGCCACTCCGAATTTCGAGGTGACATAGCCAAGCGTGAACACTGCCGTCATGGTGCTGACGGTTGCGATCAGCGCGCAGACGATCACGCGCAGCACGTCGGGCCAGTAGTCGCGCAGCAGCGCGACGATCGGGAAGCGCGCGACCTTCGCCTTGTCCTTGATCTCCTCGAAGACGGGCGTTTCCGGCATCGTCCGCCGCACCACATAGGCGACGACGAGCACGAAGAACGACAGCAGGAACGGAATGCGCCAGCCCCAGCTCAGGAGTTGATCCTCGGGCAGGCTGGAGACCGGGATGAACACCAGCGTCGCCAGGATCGCGCCGGCCTGCGTGCCGCTCAGCGTCCAGCTCGTGAAGAAGGCGCGGTTGGAGTTGGCGGAATGCTCCAGCGTCAGCGAGTTCGCTCCGCTCTGCTCGCCGGCGGCCGACAGGCCCTGCAACAGCCGCAGCAGCGTGAGGATGATCGGCGCGGCGTTGCCGATGGTCTTGGCATCCGGCAACAAGCCGATCGCAAGCGTCGAGCCGCCCATCAGCACCAACGTGAACAGCAGCACCGTCTTGCGCCCGATGCGGTCGCCGAAATGGCCGAGGATGACGGCGCCTACGGGCCGCGCGATGTAGCCGATGCCGAAGGAGAGCAGCGCGAGCAGCGTCGCGGTCGAGGGATCGACGTTGGCGAAGAACACTTTTGGAAAGATCAGGGCCGCGGCGGTGCCGTAGATGAAGAAGTCGTAGTATTCGAGCATGCTGCCGACGAAGCTGACCAACGCGGCGCGCTTCGGCAGCTTGTTCTGACCGGCTTGTGCCGTGGATGATGCAGGCAGCGATGCGGTTGACGTCAAAGTCATGAAAATCCCTCCCATTGATGTCTGGTTGTCCGGTGTCGCCACGTCGGCGCCCTGCGAGGTCTCTGACCTCCCGCTTGGCGCTTTCAGATCGCGGTTGCCGGGACCTTGTTTTCAGCCATAATGTACGAACTAGTACGTTTATGCAAGATCGTGCGAACGACGCTGCCGTAAGGCGAAATTTGCCCTCGCATTCAAGGTGATCCATAGGATTGGCGGGAGAAACATCGATGCTCGAGCGCATGCCGCCAATACCAAAGCGCACCAACGACCCCGAGCGCACCAAGCGCGACATCATTGAAGTGGCGACCCAGGAATTCGCCTCCGAGGGCTATTCCGGCGCCAGGGTCGATGCCATCGCCGCGCGGACCCGCACGTCCAAGCGGATGATCTACTATTACTTCGGCGGCAAGGAGCAGCTCTACCTCGCGGTGCTGGCGGAGGCCTATCGCAGCATCCGCGCACTGGAGGACCAGCTCGACATCGAACGCTGTGATGCGCGCGAGGGGCTGCGCCGCCTGATCGAGGCGACCTTCGACCACGACGAGCGCAACCCGAGCTTCATCCGCCTCGTCAGCATCGAGAACATCCACCATGGCAAGCATCTGAAGCAGAACCCGCAACTGCGCCAGCTCAATGCCAGCGTGATCACGACGCTCGACAAGATCCTGCAGCGCGGACGGACGGACGGCAGCTTCCGCGACGACGTCGACGCCATCGATCTGCATCTTGCGATCAGCTCCTACTGCTTCTTCCGCGTCGCCAATCGCCACACCTTCGGCGCTCTGTTCGATCGCGACCTCAGCGAGCCAAAAGTGCTGGCGAAGAGCCGGCAGCAGATCGTCGACATGATTTTGGCGTGGCTGTCGGCGGCGCCTCGGCGTCGTCCTGGCGAAAGCCAGGACCTATAACCCCAAGCGGGAGTCGTGACGCGAGCTGGTGGCGATCAATCTTCGCCAACCCCTGTAGTCATGGGTCCTGACGTTCGCCAGGCGACGATGGGGAAGCAATTTACAAGCGCCTGAACGATCTCGTCACTACGCTCGCAAGCGCTCTAGTGGTGCTCGATCGCGCGGATCGCACCGCGGAGTTCGGCGAGGCCACGCAAACGGCCGATCGCGGTATAGCCGGGGTTTGTCCGCTTGGTCGCGGCGAGGTCGTCGAGCATGCGGTGCCCGTGATCGGGTCGGAACACGATTTTCTTGCCCGGCTCGCGCCGCGCGTTTTCCTTCAGCAGCGCCTTGAGCACCGCGATCATGTCGACGTCGCCGTCGAGATGGTCCGACTCATAGAAGGACAGGCTGTCAGCCTCGCGCTTGGTCGCGCGCAGATGCGCAAACGCAATGCGCGGGCCAAAACGCTCGGCCATCGCCGGCAGGTCGTTGTCGGCACGGACGCCCAGTGATCCCGTGCACAGGCAGATGCCGTTGGCCTTCGACGGCACGGCATCGAACAGCGCCTGATAGTCATCGGCAGTGGAAGCGACGCGCGGCAAGCCGAACAACGGACGCGGCGGATCGTCGGGATGCAGCGTCAGCGACACGCCGAGCTGTTCGGCGACCGGCGCCACGCGGCCCAGGAATTCGGCGAGGTGCTGGCGCAGGACCTTTGGCGTGATGTCGCGGTACTGTTCGAGCCGGTCGCGGAATTGCGGGATGGTCATCGGCTCGGTGGTCGAGCCCGGCAGGGCGCTGGCGATGGCCATGACGAGATAGTCGACGTCGGCCTGGCTCATCTTGTCGAAGCGCTCTTTCGCGCGCGCCTGCTGTTCAGGCGAATACTCCTGCGGCGCGGTGGGGCGCTTGAGGATGTGCAGCTCGAACGCCGCAAAGCGGTCCTGGTCGAAGCGCATCGCCCGCGCCCCGTTCGGCAACTCCCATTCGAGATCGGTGCGGCACCAGTCGACCACGGGCATGAAGTTGTAGCAGATGACCTTGATGCCGGCGGCGGCAACCGCCTCCAGGCTCGCGATCCAGGCCTCGATCGAGCGCGTCGCCTTGCCCCCGAGACGCTTGACGTCGTCGGGGATCGGGATCGACTCGACGACGGACCATGTCAGCGGCGAGCGACCGGGCTGGCCATGCTCGATGAAATTCTTGCGCTCCTCGACCGCCTTGCGGGTCCAGGCTTCGCCGATCGGCACCTGGTGCAACGCCGACACGATGTCGGTCGCACCCGCCTGCCTGACATCGTCGAGCGAAACGGGATCGTTGGGGCCGTACCAGCGCCATCCCTCGAGCATCATGTCTCTCTCCCTAGAGCATGATCCGGAAAAGTGTGAAGCGGTTTTCCGAAAAGATCAGGCTCAAAACAAGAATCTAAAGCGCGGTCAGCACGACCTTGACGCTTTGCGAACGGTCGAGCGCCAGGCGCAACGCATCGGGTGCGGTGGCGAGCGGACGCTCGGCCGTCACCAGCGACAGCACGTCGACGCTGCCATTGCCGATCAGCTCCACTGCGTTCATGAACTCGAAGCCGAAGCGGAACGAGCCCCTGAGATCGATCTCCTTGGCCATGACGGCGTTCGCCGGCACCGGGATCTGCCCGCCCGGCAGATTGCCGATCTGCACGACGATGCCCCCGCGCCTGATGATGCCGATCGCGCTGGCAAGGCCTGCCGCCGTGCCCGAAACTTCGAAAGCGACATCGTATGGACGCGCAGCGGCTTGCGCCTTCAGTCCGTCTTCCCCGCCGGAGACGTTCTCGACATGCGAGGCGCCAAGCCGGGTCGCGAAAGCGAGCGGCGCCGGCGCGATGTCCGCCACCGTGATGTCGGCCATGCCGGCCCGGCGCGCCGCGAGCATGGTGAGAAGCCCGATCGGCCCTGCGCCAAAGATGATGCCGCGCTTGCCATTGATATCACCGGCGCGCGCCACGGCATGCAGGCAGACGGCGAGCGGTTCGGCGAGCGCGGCCGCCTGGTAGGAGACATGGTCAGGAATTTTCACGCATTGCGCGGGGATGGCGTCAAAATAGTTGGCAAAGCCGCCCTGCATATGCGGGGTCTTCGACGCCGAGCCCATGAAGAAGATGTTTTCGCAGAGGTTCGGCCGGCCCTCGCGGCAGGCGACGCAATGGCCGCACCAGCGCGACGGGTTGACGGCAACGCGGTCGCCGACCTTCAGGTTCGGTGCCGCGCCCGCGATCTCCACGACCTCGCCGGAAATCTCATGGCCGAGCACCAGCGGCGACTTCACCACGAAATCGCCGGTGCGGGCGTGGCGGAAGTAGTGCATGTCTGAACCGCAGATGCCGCCGGCACCAAAGCGGATGCGCACCATGCCATCGCCAAGCTTCTCGAGCGGATGCTCGATCATGCGGAGATCTTCGGGACCGAACAGGGTAGCGGCGAGAGCAACAGAGGTCATTTGGACAATCCCATATATTTCGGCAGCCAGAGCGTGAGGTCAGGAATGTAGGTGATGGCGATCAGCGCGAGCAGTAGCGGCACCAGCCAGGGCAGGATCGCGACCGTCGTGCGCTCGACCGAGAGCTTTGCGACGCGCGCCAGCACGAACAGCACCATCCCGAGCGGCGGATGCAACAGGCCGATCATCAGATTCAGCGTCATGATCAGGCCGAAGTGGATCGGGTCGATGCCGAGCTTGAGCACGATCGGCAGCAGGATCGGCACCAGGATGGTGATGGCCGCGATGGTGTCGATGAAGCAGCCGACGAACAGGATCAGGATGTTCGCGAGCAGCAGGAACACCCATTTGTTGTGGGTGAAGGACAGCATCGCGTCGGAGAGCGTCTGTGCCGCTTGCGACACCGTCAGCAGCCACGCGAAGATCGAGGCGGCCGTGACGATGAACAGCACGGAGGCCGTGGTTTCGATAGTGTCGAAGGTCGCCTTCGCCACCGTCTTCAGCGTCATGGTGCGGTAGCGCACGAGGCCGAGGAACAGCGACCAGATCACGGCGGCGACCGCGGCTTCCGTCGGCGTGAACCAGCCGAGCGTCATGCCGCCGATCAGGATCACCGGCGCCATCAGCGCCATCACGGCCGAGAAGTCAAAATACCAGTCGATCGCGAGCAGGACGCCAAGCCCGATGAGCACGGCCATGTTGGTCGACAGGCCGGCGAGCACCATCAGCCAGATCGCGAGCGGGAAGCTGAGCACGATCAGGATTTCGAGCCCCGCCGAGCCCAGCTGCGGCCAGGAGAATGGCGTGTCGCTGCCCCAGCGGTTCTTGTGGGCGAAGTAGGTGACGGTGGCCATCATCAGCAGCGTCATGACCACGCCCGGAATGACGCCGCCGAGAAACAGCGCGCCGATCGAGACGTTGGCCATCATGCCGTAGATGACGAAGGGCAGCGACGGCGGAATGATGGGCCCGAGTGTCGCCGAGGCCGCGGTGACGCCGACCGAGAATTCGGTCGAGTAGCCGTGGTCCTTCATCGCCTTGATCTCGATGGTGCCGAGACCGGCGGCGTCAGCGATCGCGGTGCCGGACATGCCGGAGAAGATCACCGAGCCGATGATGTTGACGTGGCCGAGACCGCCACGCATCCAGCCCACCAGCGCGACCGCAAACTTGTAGATGCGCCCGGTGACGCCGGCGATGTTCATGAGGTTGCCGGCCAGGATGAAGAAGGGCACCGCGAGCAGCGGAAAACTCTCGACGCCTGCGATCATGCGCTGCGCCAGCGTGACGTCGGGCGTGACGCCGCTGACGATGATGTAGAGCAGCGACGACACCGCCATCGCGAGTGCGACCGGCAGGCCGACGAGCATCAGGATGAGAAAGCCCCCAAGCAACAGCAGCATGGCATCACCCTTCCGTTCCGTCGAAAGCACCGGGACGTTCGAGGATCGAATAGCCCCGCCGCCAGTTCTCGACCGCCACCTGGATCGAACGCCCGAGCATCAGCACGAAGCCGAGCAGCGCGGCGTAGTAGACATAGTTCTTCGGGAAATTGATCGTCGTCATCGGCTCGTCGCCGATCACCTTGATGTAGATCCACACCAGCCGCACGGCGTAGGCAAAGAACACGATGCGAATCACATCGATCACCGTCGACAGCGCTCGCGCCACGAGGTGCGGCAGATAGCGGTAGATGAGATCGACCTGGATGTGGCGCGACAGCCGCACGCACATGGACGAGCCGATGAAGACCACGCCGATCAGGCAGTAGGTCGCGATCTCCTCGGTCCAGGCGTAGCTGTCGTTGAGGACGTAGCGGGTGAAGAACTGGAGGAAGACCGAGAGCGCCATCACCCAGAAGATCGCCAGCGCCACCCAGTCCTCGAAGGCATATTGGCCGAGATCGACCTTCGGCGTCCCCTCCTCCTCGAAGGTATGGGCGATCTCGTCGGCGGTGATCTGCCGGTGCAATTCGGCGGTCGACATTTATTACCTCCCAGAGGTCCAATCGTCATTCCGGGGCGATGCCGAAGCATCGAACCCGGAATCTCGAGATTCCGGGTCTGGTCCTTCAGACCATCCCGGAATGACGATGCTAGTTATTTCACCGCCTGGATGCGTTCCCAGTCGGCCTTGCGATAGCCGAAGCTTTCGAACGTGACGTTCTTCAGCACGGTGTCGCGGAACTCGTTCTTGTCGACTTCCGTCACGGAGAGGCCCTTGTCCTTGAAGAAGGCGACCAGCTTGGCCTCGTTCTGCTTGATCTCTCCCGTCGCCTTCGCGGCCGCTTCCTGTGCCACGTCGGTGAAGATCTTCTTGTCCTCGTCCGAGAGCTTCTTCCAGAGGCCGCCGGCGACCACGGTGTTGAGATGGTCGACGATGTGGCCGGTCAGCACGATGTGCTTCTGCACTTCGTAGAACTTCTTGGCCTCGATCGTGGTCAGCGGATTTTCCTGGGCCTCGACCGTTCCGTTCTGGAGCGCGAGATAGACTTCGGCGAAGGCGATCGGCGCGGTGTTGGCGCCGCATGCGCGCGGCATCGCAAGATAGGCCGGCACGTCGGGCACGCGCATCTTCAGACCCTTCATGTCGGCGCAGGCCTTGATCGGCTTGTTGGACGAGGTCTGACGCACGCCGTAGTAGGTCACGGAGACGATGTGATGGCCGCTCTTGTCCTCATAGCCTTTCGCGAGCTCCTTGAAGATGTCGCTCTTGGTGTAGGCGAGGAGGTGATCGGCGTCGCGGAAGGTGTAGGGATAATAGGTCACGCCGATCGGCGGAAAACTCTTGGCCGCGAAGCTCGAGCCGGAGATGATGATGTCGACCGAGCCGAGCGCCAGGCCCTGGTTGATGTCGGTCTCCTTGCCGAGCTGAGAGGCCGGATAGACGTCGATCTGGTAGCGCCCGTTGGTGCGCTTGCCGATCTCCTGCGCGGCCCAGACCGAGGCGGTGTGGAACGGCTCCGAGGTCTCGTAAACATGGGCCCATTTCAGCTTGGTCTGCGCCATGCCGGGACTAGCGGCTGCGAGCAGCGCGCTCGTCGACACAGCCAGTGCAATCGTCATCTTCTTCAACATCGATTTTTCCTCCATCGTTCAAGTCTGCTTCTTGTTCGCCCGGTCGATTGAGCCCGGGCCGCCCAACTTCATGACCGCCGCGATCTTCCGGCAGCAGCCTGTTTCCCGGATGCCCGCTTTGGACTCGCAGGCTTGGTGGCCGTTCGCGTGGCACGACCCTTTCCGGCTGCCGGAGCCGCCCCAGTTTCCGTTCCAAAATTCTGCGCGAACCGCTTCTGCGATTTCGCGAGATGGTCACGCATGGCATCGCGCGCGCGATCACCGTCGCAGGCCACGATGGCGTCGCGCACGGCACGGTGTTCGTCGAGCGCGGCGCGCCAGGACGCAGGGTTCTCGAAATAATGCGCAAGCTGCGCGAAATAGGGGTTGAGGCGCTGGTCGAAGAGCTCGCCGACCACGCGCACCAGCACGGCATTGCCGAGGCAGCCGGCCACCGCGACATGGAAGGCGCGATCGTGGACCATCGACAATTCACCGGGATGCTCGACATTCTCCATCGCGGTGAGGGACGCATCGATCCGGGCGATGTCCTCGCGTTTCGCCACGCGTGCGGCCTGCTCGGCGATCGCGCCTTCGAGGAATTCTCGCGCGCGCAACAGCTCGAACGGACCTTCCATGACGGCAGCGGCAGGAAATGACGGGACGGCGCCGGCGGGCTCGATCACGTAGATGCCGGAGCCGACGCGGATACGAAGGCGGCCCTCGACCTCGAGCGCGATCAGCGCTTCACGCACAGTCGGCCGCGACACCTTCAACTGCTCGGCGAGCTCCCGCTCGGTCGGCAGCCGGTTGCCGACCGCGTACTCGCCGCTGTCGATCAAGGCTCGCAATTGATCGGCGACCTGGCGGTAAAGCCGTCTCGCCTCCACAGCTTCCAGCGGCACGCTGGCCTCCCCGAAAGGGCCGTTTCGGGACCAGTCCCGACGGCCTGCCAATTTTGGAAAATTGGTCTTACCAATTGACCAGAGCATTGACCGAGGAAAGCCGGCATGTCAAGGCTCGCGAAAATCAGGGGAGGACGACCATGCGGCTCGGCCGCGCCAATCTCGACCGGCTGCCGTCCGGCATCCGCCGCCCAGCCTACGATGTTTCGCGCGTGATGCCCGGCATCGTGCATCTCGGCCTCGGCGCGTTCCATCGGGCCCACCAGGCCGTCGTCATCGACGACTGCCTTGCCGCCGGCGCGCCCGGCTGGGGCATCATCGGCGCCAGCCTGCGCAGTCCTGACACGCGCGACGCCCTCGCGCCGCAGGATCATCTCTACACAATTGCCGTGCGTGCAGCCGAGGGCACCGCCTATCGCGTGATCGCTTCGCTCATCGGCAGCGAAGTCGCGCGCGAGAATCCCGCGCGGCTCGTCGCGCGCATGGCCGATGCTGAGACGCGCATCGTCTCGCTGACTGTCACCGAAAAAGGCTATTGCCATACGCCGCAGACCGGCGATCTCGACGAGCGCCACCCGGACATTGTGCATGATCTCAACAATCCGGACGCGCCGCGCTCGGCGCCCGGCTTCATCGTTGCCGCGCTTGCGCGCCGGCGCGCGCAGGGATTGTCGCCCTTCACCGTGCTTTGCTGCGACAATCTCGCGGCGAACGGCCACACCGTGCAGCGGATCGTGACGCAGTTCGCGGCGCTGCGATCGAAGGATCTCGGCAAGTGGATATCAGATAGCGTCGCCTTCCCCTGCACCATGATCGACCGCATCGTGCCGGAGACGACGGACGCTGACCGCGCCGCCGTGTCCAACGCACTCGGGATGGATGACGCGTGGCCGGTCATGACGGAGCCGTTCACGCAATGGGTGGTCGAGGACCGCTTCTCCGCGGGACGGCCGGATCTGGCCGCAGCCGGCGTCGAGCTCGTCGCCGACGTAAAACCGTTCGAGCTGATGAAGCTGCGGCTGCTCAATGCCAGCCATTCGGCGCTCGCCTATCTCGGCTATCTCGCCGGCTACGAGACCATCGCCGATACGATGGCCGATCCGCACTTCGCGCGGCTGGCCGCGCGGGTGATGGAGGAGGCCGCGGTGACGCTTGTCATGCCTGCCGGCACTGACCTTGCCGCCTATCGCGTCTCGCTGCTCCAGCGTTTTTCCAATCCGGCGCTGCATCACCGCACCTGGCAGATCGCCATGGACGGCTCGCAAAAGCTTCCGCAGCGGCTGCTCGGTGCAATGCAGGAGCGATTGAGCCGCGGCCTGCCGATCGCAACACACGCGCTCGCCGTCGCCGGCTGGATGCGCTACGTCACCGCAACGGACGAGCAGGGCCGCACAATTGACGTGCGCGACCCCCTCGCCAAGGAGTTTGCCGCACTCGCGAACGAGGCGGGCCCGGTCGCCGAACGTCTGGCGCCAGCGCTGCTCGGCGTCGCAAAAGTGTTCGGCCCGTTCGGCGCCGATCCGCGGCTGCGCGATGCGGTGACAGCCGCGCTCGGCCGTCTCTACGCGCAAGGCGCGCGGCGGACGGTTGCGGATACCTGAATAGCTCTTGATTTTTCCGCGTCTTTGGCCCACCCGGAAAGGCATGACGAAGGAAAGCAAGGTCATCGCCGCCAACGCGGCCTTCTACGCGGCCTTTGCGGCGGGCGACTTCGCGGCGATGGAGCGGCTGTGGGCGGATGACGACGGCATCTCCTGCATCCACCCCGGCTGGCCCGCCATCATCGGGCGCGCCACCGTGATCGGAAGCTGGCGCGACATCCTGCTAAATCCGGAGCGGCCGCAGATCGCGTGCGCCGAGCCGCAGGCGATCGTCGATGGCGATTCCGGCCGCGTGCTGTGCATCGAGATCGTGGACGGCACGGCCCTCGCCGCCGCCAACCACTTTCGCCGCGTCGGTGACACCTGGCGTCTGGTGCACCACCAATCGAGCCCGATCGCGCAGATCGTCGAGCAGACCCACGACGAGCCGTCCAGCCCGAGCCGGCGCATTCACTAAGCTCGGCCCGCTCACTCGCGCCAATACTGCTGTAGCTCCTCCGCCGTCACCAGATCGATCTGGCCGTGGAAGCGCGTCCGATACATGGTCATCAATGCATCGTGGCCGACGTCCGACGAGCTGCACAGCGCGTCCTCGACGATCACGACCCGAAAACCGAGATCGACCGCGCTGAGCACCGTCGAGAGCACGCAAACGTCGGTCTCGGCACCCGTGATCACGATGGTCCGAACGTTCTTGTCGACGAGCAGACCGCGCAAGCCCGAGCCCGTGAAGGCCGAATAGGCGGGCTTGTCGATGATCCGCGCCGGCGGGACGAACCTCGCCAGGACCGGCACCAGATCGAGATCAGTCGTCCACAATTGCGCCCGTGTCGCACAACGCCAGCGGCGGAAATAGTTTTGCCACTGTCCCGGACGGTCTTCCGGCTGTTCCGGCGTGATGAAACGGGAAAAAATCGTCCGCTCGCGATATCGCGACGCGATCGAGACGATCGCGGGCAGGACCTTCTCCATCCAGGGAGTCTGCCAGAGGCCTCCGGGCGCAAAAATGTTCTGCATGTCGATGCAAAGATGCACGGCGTCGCTGACGTCAGCGATATCAGGACCGTCGTCCCTCATCGGCTCGGATGTCAGCTACCGAGCGCGGATTCGCCGAGCTCACGTCCAGGAACGCTCAGGTGGACCTCGTGTCCCTGACGGATCGCGAGCGAAGCCGCCGCGGCGGCCGATTCGAACGCGGACTCCTTGGTGGCGTACTCACCATTGATGTTGCCATCATGCAGCACACCCCATTGATCCCTGACTGGAACAATCGCGTATTGGGCAAGTCCCATGACCGGTCTCCTACTCAGCAGGAGACATAACGTCGGCACGCGCCGCACTGTTCCGCGCTGTCAGGCGAACCGCCGCGCCCCGGCGACGCAGAGGACGACGATGGCGGTCGATGCTACCATGGGCCAGGCGACAGGCTCGTGCAGCAAGAGGGCTGCAAGGACGAAGCCGAAGAAGGGTTGCAGCAACTGCAACTGGCCGACGCCGGCGATGCCGCCCAGCGCCAGGCCGCGATACCAGAAGATGAAGCCGACCAGCATGCTGAAGATGGAGACATAAGCGAGCCCGATCCAGGCGGGCATACCGATGCCGCTCCAACTGCCCGGCAGCGTGAGGAGAGTGAGCACCGCCATCACCGGCAGCGACAACAGCAGCGCCCACGAGATGACCTGCCAACCGCCGAGCCGGCGCGATAGCGCGGCGCCTTCGGCGTAGCCGAGCCCGCAGAGCAGGATCGCCGCGACCATCAGAGCGTCGCCCGTCGCCGAGCCACCGCCGCTGCGCAACAGCGCAAAACCTGCCACCGTCGCCGCGCCCAGGATCGAGAACAGCCAGAACGCAGGCTTCGGCCGCTCGCCGCCGCGCAGCACCCCGAAGATGGCGGTCGACAGCGGCAGCAAGCCAACGAAGACGATCGAATGCGCTGCGGTGATGTGCTGGAGCGCGAGCGCCGTGAGCAACGGAAAGCCGACGACCACGCCGACCGCCACGATCGTCAGCGGCACCAGATCGGCGCGTCCGGGCGGTCTTTCGCGAAGCGCGAGGAGACATAGCGCCCCGAGCAGTGCTGCGATCGCCGCGCGTGCGGAGGTGAGGAAGATTGGGGCGAAATCGGCCACCGCCGCGCGCGTCGCCGGCAGCGATCCGCTGAAGATCAGCACACCGAGGAGGCCGCTGCCCCAGCCGACGGTCGTTCGTTCCATGTCACCTCACCTTCCGATGCGAGACATAACGGGCGGCGGCTGGCGCGCAAAGGGACAATGGCATACAATTTGGCCTAACTGTATGGCTCAACCGAGCCATACACATTGGTCCGAGGACAGCCATGGCCGACAGGGAAGCGACGCGCACCGAGACGCTGATGGAGGCGGTGCGGACCAAGATCGCTAGCCGCGCATTAGCGCCGGGCGACCGGCTGCCATCGGTTCGCCGTTTCGCCGAGACCATGGCCGTCTCGCCGTCCACGGTGGTCGACGCCTATGATCGCCTTGCTGCGGAGGGCGTGATCCGGGCGCGACGTGGCTCCGGATTCTACGTGACGGGCATCAACCTGCCGCCGCTCGTGCTTGCAGAACGCGGAGCGCCGCGCGCCCGCGACGTCGATCCGTTCTGGGTGTCGCGGCAATCGCTCGATGCCGACCCGTCGGTGCCGAAGCCCGGCTGCGGCTGGTTGCCAGCGGACTGGATGCCGAACGCCGCGCTGCGGCGCGGGCTCCGTCAGCTTGCGCGCGGCGACGACGCAGTGCTGTCGGATTATGGCAGCACGGCCGGATCGCTCGCCTTGCGCCGCCTGCTGCTCGGCCGGTTCGCCGACGAAGGCATCACGGCGACGACGGACCAGATCATGCTGACGAACTCGGGAACGCAGGCGGTCGATCTGATCTGCCGCCTCCTCCTGCGCCCCGGCGACACGGTACTGGTGGACGATCCCTGCTACTTCAATTTCCGAGCACTGTTGCGCGCGCACCAGTTGAAGATCGTCGGCGTCCCCTACACGCCGGCGGGACCGGACATGACCGCTTTCGAGCAGGCCATCCTTGCCGAGCGCCCTCGCCTCTATCTCACCAATTCGGCGCTGCATAATCCGACCGGGGCGAGCCTGTCGCCACAAACGGCGCATCGAGTCCTCAGCCTCGCCGCTGCGCACGACATGACGATTATCGAAGATGAGATCTTCGCGGATTTCGAGCCCGCGCCGTCGCCGCGCCTTGCCGTTCTCGACGGTCTCCATCGCGTCATCAGGATCGGCAGTTTCTCCAAGACCCTCTCCGCATCCGTGCGCTGCGGCTATGTCGCTGCGCGAGCCGACTGGATCGAAGGGTTGATCGACCTGCAGGTCGCGACCAGCTTTGGCGGACCGAGCCGGGTCACGACCGAGCTGATCGCAGGCGTGCTGGCGGGCGGCAGCTATCGCAAGCACATGGACGACATCCGCCAGCGCCTCGTCCGCGCGCGCAAGTCGGTCGCTGCAAAACTGGCGCCGCTCGGCATCGTGCCATGGATCATGCCGCGCGGCGGATTCTATCTGTGGTGCCGCCTGCCCGATGGGCAGGACTCGACGGAGATCGCGCGCCGTTGCATGGAAGAAGACGTTATCCTCGCGCCCGGAAATGTGTTCAGCGTATCGCAGTCGGCGGCCGCCTTCATGCGCTTCAACGTCGCGCAGCTCGGCGGCGAGCGTGTCCTGGCGGTGCTTCGCGCGGCGATGGCGTCGCGCGTGGACTGACGCAGCAGACTCCTGTCAGCGCTCGGTCGCGGCGTTCGATGCCGGCGCGGTGCGTTCAACGCGGATCCAGGCCACCGTAATCTCCCAGGCGACGGCGAGAACGATCGGCCCGATGAAGAGGCCGACGATGCCGTGCGCGAGCGTGCCGCCAATCACCCCGATCAAGATGACGAGTGTCGGCGTGGTCAGCCCGCGCCCCATCAGGATCGGTTTCAAGATGCTGTCGATGAAGCCGACGATGACGAGGAAGATCGTCAATAACAGCGCCGTGGTGACGTCCTTGTACATCCAGAGCCAGATGATCACGGGCGCAAGGACGATGAACGCGCCGATCTGTACGATCGACAGCAGGAGGACGATGAAGGCCAGGAGGCCCGCGCTCGGGAGCGCCGCCAACTTGAAGCCGACGCCGGCGAGCAAGGCCTGGATGATGGCGACGCCGATGACGCCCTGCGATACCGCGCGAATGGTCGCGCCCGCCAGCCCCAAAAAGTGCTCGCTCTGCTCGGGAATGATGCGGAATAGAAATCCCCGACCGGCCGCCACGAGCTGCGGTCCGAATGGAAAGAGGAAGCCTGCAACGAATACCGACACGAGAAACTGCAGGGTCCCAACGCCGGCATCGCCCGCGAGCGACAGCATCGTGCCGGCCAGCGGCTTCAGATACGGCACCACCTCCTGCAACGTGGCGCGCAAATTGCTGTAGACCTCGTTCCAGAGATCGAAGAGCCAGGGCCCGACCAGCGGCCAGGTCTTGATCTGCTCCGGGGCGGATTGAAGCACGAGATCGCCGCTGCCGATCTGGCCGGCGAGATCCTTGATGCCTTCGACCGCGCTGATGCCAAGCCAGGTTGCGGGCCCGATGACGATCCCAAGCGTCACCAGGGTAAGGATCGCCGCGGCCGTCTTGGGGCGGCCGCCGAGCAGCTTTGCGAGCCAGCTAAAGGCCGGGTAGAACGCAACGGCGAGCACCCCGCTCCAGGCCAGGATCGGCACGAAGGGCCGGATGATGACGAAAGTCCAGGTGATCAGGAGCGCGAGCAGGCCGAGCCGGATCACGAGCTGGATGATGTCTTCCGCCGACGCCGATGGACGAAGTGGTTTCAAGGCCGCGCCTTTTTCTCAAGGACCATGCTGGGAGCCCAAATTCGCTCCCCCTTTCTCGCGGCAATTCCGGTCCAGTTCAAGTGGGGAGCCGCACCGTTCTCAGGCTTGACTCTCAGGGCAGATTGTCCCGCAGAAAAATGTCGATGCGGATGCGCTCCTGGTCGGGGCTGGTCGGCTCAGCCAGGCAATGCGCGAGCAGGACGCGCGCGGCAGAGCGCGCCTCGTGGCCGGGGTCCTGGTTGATGATGGCATCGATCGTGCCACGCACCAGGAAACGCCGCGTGTGCTGGGTGAGCTCATGGGCGATCCAGACCACGTCGCGAGCGCGACCCGAGGCTTCCAGCGCCTCGGCAATACCGCGGTTGCCGGCACCGCAGGAATAGATGCCGAGCAGGTCGGGCTGGCGCGTTAACAGCTCGGCCGTGAGCAGGCGCGTGCGCTCATTGTCGTCGCGCCCTTCCAAGGCCGGCAATGCCGCAACGTTCGGATACTCGCTTGACAGTATCTGGTGAAAGCCGAACTGCCGCTCGGTATGATCACGCAATGACAGCGAGCCTGCGATGACGGCGACACTCCCGGTGCGACCGCCGAGGAAGCGCCCCATCAGCGTCGCGGCGGTGCGCCCCGCCGCGGGATTGTCGATACCGACATAATGCAGGCGGCGTGAGCTCGGCGCGTCCGAGACCAGCGTGACGACGGCGACGCCGCGCGCCGCCAGATCATCGATCGCAGCCCGCACGCGCGGATGATCGAGCGCGATGACGGCGACGCCCTGATAGGCCGGCGACAGTTCCTCGAGCGTGCCGGCCAGAACGTCGGGATCGAACACGTCGACATGCAGGACATCGATGAAGGCGCGCTGGGTGGCGAGCCAGTCGGCCGTGCGCTGAACCTGCTCCGTCAGATTGGTCATAAAACTGTTGGTGCCGGCCGGCAGCACGAAGGCGAAACGGAAGGTCTGCCCTCGTGCCAGTCGGGCGGCCGCGGCATCGATGCGATAGCCGAGCTTGGCCACCGCCGCCTCGACGCGCGCCACCGTCTTCGCGCGCACGCCTTCGCGGCGGTTGACGACGCGGTCGACGGTTGCGAGCGACACGCCCGCCGCGCGCGCGACGTCTTCCAGCGTGGCGCGTGCGGCCGGCTGCATCTGGCCGCCCGTCATTCGCGCGCAGCCCACAGCATGCCGCGGGTCATCAGCGTCCTGATCTCGGGCACGTCGAGCTCATAGGCGCGATGGCCGAGCGAGGAATAGAACACCCTGCCCTCGCCATAGCGCTTCTTCCAAACCACGGGCATCACCACGCCATCGATCCAGGGCGCGTGCTCGCCGGAAAACGTCGTCGTGGCCAGCACCTCGTTCGCGGGGTCGACATGCATGTAGTACTGCTCGGACCGATGCTCGAAGCTGCTCAGGCCCTTCATGATGGGGTCATCAGGCTTCGTCACATCGACCTTGTAGTCGATGATGTTGCCGGGATGTGCGACCCACTGCCCGCCGCAAAGAAACTGGTAGTCGACGGACTCGCGGAAGGCGTCGCACATGCCGCCATGATGGCCGGCAAGCCCGACGCCGCTCCGCACCGCGGCACAGAGATTGAGCGCCTCGGGCTTCTCGATCTTCGACATGGTGTAGATCGGAATGATCAGCGAGAGATCGTGGATCGCGGGATCACCGAACGCTGCCGTCGTGGTTTCGATGCGAACGTCAAAGCCTTCCTGCTTCAGCCAACCGCGGATCATGGAGGCGCAGAGATCGGGATCGTGTCCGGGCCAGCCGCCCCATACAATAAGTGCCTTGCGCATTGTTGTTGTCCTCAGTCGATCTGTCCGGTGTCGCGTCCCGCCGGCATCATTTCCGGCCGGTCGACGCGGCTTTCGATTTTGACGCGCCGTCCCTCGTCGGCCGAGGTCTGGAACGCCTCCATGATCTCGAGCACATGGAAGGCGAGCGCGCCGGAGGCGCGATGCGGCCGGCCGGTGACGATCGCGGTTGCCATGTCGGCGACGCCGATGGAGCGGAATTCGCCCTCGACATGTCCATGCGTCAGCGGCATCGCCTCCCATTCTCCGCCGGTCTTCGCCACCTGCACCTCGCCGCCGAAGCGGTTGGGGTCCGGCACCAAAAGGCTGCCCCTGTCGCCATAGATCTCGATCGGCGCATGACGGTGTTTTGGCACGTCAAAGCTCATGGCGATGGAGACGACGGCGCCACTCTCGAATTCCAGCATGCCCGCGACATGGGTCGGGACCTCGACCGGGATCAGCGCGCCGTTCATCGGCTGGCTGGTGACGAGGCGCTCGGATCGCGGCCGCGCCGTCGAACCCATCACGCTGGCGACCGGGCCGAGCAGCTGCACGAGGTCGGTGATGTAATACGGCCCCATGTCCAGCATCGGCCCGCCGCCGCGCAAATAGTAGAAGCCCGGCGCGGGGTGCCAGCGCTCATGGCCCGGACAGCCGAAGAAGGCGCTGCCGCCGACGGGCGCGCCGATCGCGCCATCGTCGATCAGCTTGCGTGCGGTCTGATGACCGCCGCCGAGGAACGTATCCGGCGCACAGCCGACGCGCAGGTTCTTCTGTGCAGCCAACTCCATCACCTTGCGCGCCTCCGCGACGTTGACGCCGAGCGGCTTTTCGGAATGGACGTGCTTGCCGGCATTGAGCACGGCGAGGCTGACGTCGGTATGAGCGAGCGGCACCGTGAGGTTGATGACGATCTCGACGTCGTCGCGCTTCAGGAGCTGATCGACCCGCATCGCGGGCAGGCCGAACTCGGCGCCGCGCCGCTCGGCCGCGTCGCTGCGCATGTCGGCGACCGCCTTGATGTCGAGGACGGGAAAGCGCTGTGCGGCCTTGAGGTAAGCGGTGCTGATGTTGCCGCAACCGACGATTCCGATACCGACTTTTCTCATTCCATGCTCCCTGAGGTCTCGATCCGCCTATCCCTTGACCGCACCGGCGGTCAGACCGGCAACGATGTGCCGCTGCGCGAAGATGAACAGGATGATGGTGGGCAGGATCGTCAGCGTGATGAAGGCGAGGATCAGGTGCCATTCGGACGAGTACTCGCCCTGATAGACCATGATGCCGAGCGGCCAGGGATAGAGCGCGTCGGTGTTGAGCATCACCAGCGGCAGCAGATAGGCATTCCAGCTATTGACGAAGGTGATCGTACCGACGGTCGCCAGGATCGGCCGCGACAATGGCAGCGTCACGTAGCGGAAGAACTTGATATAGCTGCAGCCGTCGACCAGCGCGGCCTCGAGCAGCTCGTAAGGGATGTCCTTGAAGAAGCGACGCAGCAGCAGGACGCTCATCGCGAGGCTGAAGGCGACCTGCGGCAGGGCAACGCCAAAGTAGGTGTCGAGCAGGCCGAGGTCGCGCACCTTGATGAACAGCGGCAGCACCGCGGTTGCGGCCGGAAATAGCAGGCCGAGCGTCAGGTAGCTCAGCAGCATCGAGCTGCCGAAGAATCTGACATGAGCAAAGGTGAACGCGGCCATCGACGCAACGATCAGGGTCAGCGTCACCGCGAGCGTCGAAATGACAAGCGAATTGCGCAGCAGTTGCCAGTATCTTTTAGAGAACAGGATGTCGGCATAGTTCTGCCATTCCCAGTGCTGCGGCAGCCCGAACGGATTGACACGCAGCTCGCCCAAGGACTTGAAGCCGCCGAGCACGGTTGCAAGCAGCGGCACCAGCACAAAGGCCGCGATCGCGGCCAGGAACAGCGCCTTGTAGAGCACGACGGGGTCGAAGGGCGGGCGCGAGGTCTCGACACTACTCATCGCGCATAAACCATCGTTTGTAGGTGAAGGCGAAGGTCACGCAGATCGTGAACAGGATGACGCCGACGGCGCTGCCATAGCCGACCCGCATGCGGGAGATGCCGTTGTTGTAGAGGAAGCTCACCAGCGTGTTCGAAGAGTCCGCCGGCCCGCCGCGGGTCAGCGGCATCACCAGGTCGAACAGTTGCAGCGAGCCGATGATGGCAAAGAACACCGAGAGGCGGATGGTCGGATAGAGCAAGGGGATGACGACGTGACGCAGCACCTGGCTCCGCGTTGCGCCGTCGATGCGGGCGGCCTCGATGAGGTTCTTATCCAGGCTCTGGAGTGCCGCGATGAACAGCATCATGTGGAAGCCAAAATACTTCCAGACGATCACGATCAGGATCGCCAGCATCGCCGTATCGGTCGAAGCGAGCAGATGCGGCGCCTCGGCGCCGAAGAAGCGCCAGATCGAGGCGACGAGGCCGTAGTCGCCGTCATAGACGAAGCTGAAGATCAGCCCGGTCGCGATCTCGGCGAGGATATAGGGCAGGAAGAACAGCATGCGCAGCGCCACCGCGCCTCGGAAGCGTTCGGCGAGCATCAGGGCGAGCGTCAGCGCCAGCGGCAGCTGGACCAGCAGCGACACCGCGATGATCAGCCCGTTGTTGCGCAGCGCCAGCCAGAAGGCGCGCGTCTCCAGCACGAAGCGGTAATTGTCGAGCCCGATCCAGTTGGTCGGTCTGCCAAAGCCGTTCCAGCTGAAGGCGGAGTACCAGGCGGCCTCGCCGATCGGCAGCACGACGAACAGCGTGAAGAGCAGCAGGGCCGGCGGCAGGAACAGGATGAGCACCGTATAGCGGCCATCCCAGGCCGGGCCGCGGACCGCCACTGGTGCGGGTGCAGCCTCCACCAGATCGAGCGACGGAGAGCTTGCGATCCGCCGCGCCACGGCTCAGTTGCCCTGCTTCCACGCCGCCTCGATCGCCTTGGCCGCGTCCTGCGGGCTCATGCTTCCGCCGGCAATCTCGGCCGAGACGTCATTGACGACGCGGCCAACCGACGGACCGAGGCTCTGGTCGTAAAAATTCTGGTGATAGTTCGACTTCGAAAGATTGTCGGCGATCCGCTTCATGAATGCATTGTTCAGGCCGGCCTCGGCGCCCTTCACCACGGGGACGATGAAGTTGCCGCTCGCAAGGCGCGTCTGCACGTCCTTCGAGATGAAGTATTTGAGGAAGTCGACGGCCTCCTTCGGCGAGCCCTTGGTGACGAGCCAGCCGGTGATACCGCCAAGCGTATCGGTCGGCGCGCCCTTGCCGCCCGCGACCACGGGAAAGTCGAACCAGCCGATCTTGTCCTCGGAAAGACCGACCTTGTCGGCGGCGAGCGCGCGCTGGAGATTGTAGACGCTGCTGATGGCGAGCGTCATCGCCGCTTTGCCATCGCCGAAATAGCCCACGGCCTGCGGGTTCTTGAAGCCGAGGAAACCATTCTGGAACGGTTGGAGATCGACGAGCTGCTTGAACAGCTCGCCGGACTTCTGGAATGTCTCGCCGGCAAAGCCGCCGTTCTCTCCGCGCAGCGCAGCATCGAACGCCGGTTTGCCGCCGATGCGGACCGCAAGATGCGTCCAGTAGAAGTGCAGCGGCCATTTGTCGGCGCCGCCGACCACGATCGGCGTCACGCCGGCGGCCTTCAGGGCCTTCACCGCGGCGAGCAGATCGTCCCAGGTCTTGATGGCGGCCGGATCGACATTGGCCTTCGCCATCAGTTCCTTGTTGTAGACAAAGCCGACCTGCGACAGCGCGATGGGCAGGCCGTAATTGCGACCGTCCCGGGCGAACGCCGCCAGCGCCGCCGGAGTGATGGTGTCGCTGTAGCCCTTGATCTGATCGGTGATGTCGTCGAGGACGCCGGCCTCAATCTGAGCCTTCAGGACGCCGCCAGCCCAGCTGTAGATGATGTTCGGCCGGTCCTTGGATTGCAGGATGGTCGGCAGCTTGGCCTTGTAGGCCTCGTTCTCGAGGAACTGCATCTCGATCTTGACGCCCGGATGCGATGCCTCATAGGCGCGGGCAACCTCCTCCCAGATCTTCACCTGGGCCGGATTGACCTCGATATGCAGCCATTTCACTGAGGTGTCGGCGGATGCCGCGCCAAGCGCGAGCAGCCATGCGGTAGCGGCGAGTCCCAGCTTGCACAGCAGTTTCATCTGCAGTCCTCCCGATGGCATCTATTCTTTTGCTGCAATCCTGCCCTCGATTTTTGAGGTGCGCAACTAAAATTCTGATCGATACACCTCACCGCGGACCGGCTAGGGTTCGGAAGAAGCATTGCCGGCGGCGTGCGGCGCCGCCGAAGCAAGCATTTTGGGAGGAAGCCAATCTTGGGAGAAAACGATGGCCGCCATTTATCCTGACCTCGCCGGCAAGGTTGTCCTTGTTACCGGCGGGGCGTCGGGGATCGGCGAAGCGATCGTGCGGCATTTTGCGCGACAGAAGTCGACCGTTGTGTTCTTCGACATCAAGGTCGAGGAAGGCACGCAGCTTGCGCATGAACTGACAGCTGGCGGCCTCGCCGTACATTTTCAGAACGTCGACCTCACCGACACCGCGGCGTTGCGCGCCGGAGTCGTCGAAGCGCGCAAGGTGCACGGCGCGATCAGCGTGCTCGTCAACAACGCCGCTCATGACGAACGGCATCCGACCGAGGAGATGACGCCGCAATATTGGGACGACCGTATCGGCGTGAACCTCAAGCATCAGTTCTTCGCAGCGCAGGCCGTGCTGCCGGACATGAAGGCCGCGAAGGCCGGCGTTATCATCAATTTCGGCTCGATCTCCTGGATGGCCGGACAGGGCGGCATGGCCGCCTACACCGCCAGCAAGTCCGGCGCGCTCGGCCTCACCCGCTCGCTGGCGCGCGACTACGGCCCTTCAACATCCGCGTCAATGCGATTGCGCCCGGCTGGATCATGACCAAGCGTCAGCTCGAGAAATGGCTGACGCCGGAAGGCGAGGAAGAGCTGATGCGACGGCAATGCCTGAAGCGCAAGCTGGTCCCGGACGAGATCGCGAAGTTCACGGTGTTCCTCGCCTCCGAGGAGGCATCGGCCTGCACTTCCCAGCAATACACCGTGGACGGCGGCTGGGTGTGATGGATTAAGCCCCCATGAATACGTCCTTCCTCGCGCGCGCTCCCTTCAATCTCGACGCTCCCACCATTGCCTGGGTCGAAACCACTTATCGCGCGCTGAGCCTGCAAGACAAAGTGGGACAACTGTTCAACCTCCTGTCGCGGGGAACCGATCCCGACGAACTTGCGCGCCTCGAGCGATTGCGACCTGGCGGAATCACCCGGTACTTCGGTTCGGATGGTGATGCCGAGCGCATGCGAATAGCGGCGGCACAAAGGTCCGCGCCGGTGCCTCTGCTGGTCAGCGCCGATCTGGAGGGCTCGCGCATGAGCCTGCCATTCGGGACGCAAGTCCCCAATCCGCTCGCGCTGGCGGCGATCGACGACATCGAGGTCACGGCGGAGATTTCGCGCATCATCGCCGATGAAGCGGTTGCCGTTGGAGTGAACTGGTCGTTCACGCCCGTGATCGACATCAACCACGCCTTTCGCAGCCCGATCGTCGCAACGCGGAGCTTCGGCTCCGACGTCGATGCAATTCGTCGCCACGCGCTGACGCAGATCGAGGTCCTGCAACGGCATGGCGTGGCCGCAACCGCCAAGCATTGGCCCGGCGAAGGCTACGACGACCGCGACCAGCACCTGGTGACCACGATCAATCCGCTCTCCATGGCGGAATGGGAGATGACCTTCGGCAAGCTCTATCGCGCTGCGATCGACGCAGGCGTACTTTCCATCATGTCGGCGCACATCGCCCTGCCCGCATTTGTCAGGGAACGGCTGTCCGATCCAGGGATCGAGGCGTTTCGGCCGGCGTCCATCAGCAAACTCCTCAATATCGATCTGCTCCGTCGGGAACTCGGCTTCAACGGCCTGATTGTCTCCGACGCCAGCGAGATGGCCGGCCTGACATCATGGTCTCGCATGCGCGCGGCCAAGTCGCAGCTCATCGCCGGCGGGTGCGACATGATCCTGTTCACGCGCGCACCGGAAGAGGACATGGCGGAGGTACGCGCGGCGGTCGAGGCGGGCCAGCTTGCCGCCGAACGTTTCGAGGATGCGGTGCTGCGCGTCCTGGCGCTGAAGGCGGCGCTCGGCCTCCACAAGGCGTCAGAGCATCTGCCGACCGGAGCGATCGCGCGGGCATCCGACAAGACCATCGCCGACGCCGCTTTGCGGCGGGCGCCAACCCTGGTCAAGGACACTTTGGGGCTACTGCCAATCAGTCCGAGCCGGTATCGGCGCATCCTGGTGATATCGGGAGGAATCATCAGTCCGCTTCACGGCACGCCCAGTGAATTCAGACTGCCGGACATGCTGGCCGGCGAGGGATTCGAAGTCACCCTTCACACGCAGCAGCCCGCGATCGATCCGGCTGATTTCGATCTCGTCCTCTATCTGCTCGGCGAGGAAACACTGCTGACCCGCGGCCGCGTCTTCCTCGACTGGGCGCGGCTTGGCGGTGACTTCGTCGGCGCGATGCGCCGCTATTGGCACGACATTCCGACCGTCATGATCTCGTTCGGCTACCCCTACCATCTCTATGACGCGCCGCGCGTACCGGTTTACATCAATGCCTATTGCACAATCGACGACATGCAGGCCGCCGTCGTGGACTTGTTGATCGGCCGGCATCCCTGGAACCGGCATAGCCCGGTTGATCCAACTTGCGGGGTGGAGGACGCGAAGTATTGACGCAAGTGCATCCCGTTGGGCTGCACCTTATTCCGCGCTCGCGCCGCCGAGCGACGCTCCGGCACCGCTGGCTTGCGGCTTTCCCTTGGCAGTCGTCGCGCGGCGGCGGCGCTGCACCAGGTACTGGTCGGCCAGCACGCCGATCAGGATCACGGTGCCCATGACCGCGAAATTGAGCGAGCTCGGAATGCCCAGCAGATTGACGAGGTTTTGCAGCACCTGGAGCAGCACGGTGCCGAGCACGACACCGACGATCGAGCCCTCACCGCCGCGCAAGGAGCAGCCGCCGAGCACAGCGGCGGCAATCGCATAGAGCTCGTAGAACGAGCCATGCACCGCCGGCGAAATCGAGCGGGTGTACATGGCGATCAGGATCGCGGCAAATGCGGTCAGCCCGCCACAGATCACATAGGCGACAACGACGACGCGGTCGGAGCGGATGCCGGAATAGCGCGCCGCCTCCTCGTTCTTGCCGACCGCATAGAGATAGCGGCCGAACACGGAGCGATGCAGCACCACCCATGCGATGACGGCGACGACGACCAATGCGATCACGCTATGTGGTAGCGGGAAGCCCAATACGTTGGTGCGGCCCGCCGTCAGCCATTCCAGCATCGGAAAGCTCGCGCCGAAGCCAAATCCGGCGGTGGCATCCTCGGTGTAGTAGCGCGCAGCGCCACGGTAGATCAGCAGGCCGCAGAGCGTGACCACGAAGGGCTGGATGCCGATCTTGGTGACCAGCGTGCCGTGCACCGCGCCGATCGCCAAGCCGCTGGCGATGATCATCGCGAGGGCCAGCACCCAGTTGACGTCGTGATTGACGATGAGGTCGATGAAGAGGACGCCGAGCAGCGCGATGACCGAGCCGACCGACAGCTCGATCCCGCCGATGATGATGACGAAGGCTTCCGCGATCGAGAAGATGCCGAACATCCCAACCTGGTTGAGCGTGTTGGAGAGATTGCCTACGTAGAGGAAGCGCGGATTGATGAAGGCGACGACCGCGCCGACCACGAGGATCAGGACAAGGAGGCTCAGATCTTTCTTGTTCAAGGCACCCTCACTCCACCGCGTGGCCGACAGCCAACTGGAGCACATTGTGCTCGCTGAACTGGCTGCGATCAAGGAAGCCCGAGATTGCACCTTCGTGCATGACGGCGATCCGGTCGCTGACCCCGATCACCTCCTCCATGTCGCTCGAAATCATCAGAATTGCGACGCCGGCATCGGTGAGGCGGCGCAGCATGTCGTAGATCTCCTGCTTGGCGCCGACGTCGACGCCGCGCGTCGGCTCGTCGAAGATCAGCACTTTTGGCCGCATCGACAGCCATTTGGCGAGCACGACCTTCTGCTGATTGCCGCCGGACAATGAACCAACGGTTGTTCCAACGTCGGGTGCGCGGATCTTGAGCCGCTCGCGCTGGGCCTGCGCGTTCGCCGTCTCCTGCGCGGTGTTTACCAGAAAGAGGCGCAGATAGGACGAAAGGTCCGGCAGCGAAATGTTCTCGGCGATCGACACGTCGAGCAGAAGGCCACAACCCTTGCGGTCCTCCGGGATCAGATAGATGCCATGGTCGATCGCCGCGCGCGGGCTCGCGACGCGGATGGGTTCACCCTCGAGCCTGATCGCGCCTGCGCGCAGCGGATCGACGCCAAAGACGGCGCGCGCAAGCTCGGTGCGGCCGGAGCCGACGAGGCCGGCGAGGCCGAGAATCTCGCCGCGGCGCACCGAGAGGCTGACGGCGCGGTCCGGATAGGTCGCGGTGACGGCGCCCTCGATGTCGAGCACGCTGTCGCCGGGCGGCGCGGCCGGCGGAACATAGAGCGATTTGAGATCACGTCCGATCATCAGCCGGATCATCGCCGCGGGCGCAAGCTCCTCGCGCCTGAGCGCGCCGACCATGCGTCCGTCGCGCAGCACCACGGCGCGATCGGCGCATTGCACGACCTCGTTAAGGCGGTGGGTGATGAAGATGACGCTGACGCCGTCGGCCTTCAGGCCTGCGATCACGCGCATCAGCCGATCGGTCTCGGTCAAGGTGAGGCTCGAGGTCGGCTCGTCCATGATGACGAGACGCGCATCGAGCGACAGCGCTTTCATGATCTCGACGATCTGGTGCTGGGCAAGCGACAGCTCCGCAAGCGGCGCATCCGGGCCGAAATCAGCCCCGAGACGTTCGAGCAGCGGCTGCACCTTGGCATGCAATTGCTTGCGGTCGATGAGCCGGAGCGGCCCGCCATAGACGGGCTCGCGGCCGATGAAGACGTTACCGGCGACGTCGAGATTGTCGAAGAGATTGAGCTCCTGATGGACGAAGGCGATGCCCGCCTTGATCGCTTCCCCCACCGTGAGCGAGCGGCGCTCGACGCCGTCGACCCGGATCAGGCCGCCGCTCGGTTCAACCACGCCGCCGAGCACGCGCATCAGCGTCGACTTGCCGGCGCCGTTCTCGCCGATCAGGGCGATCACCTCGCCGCGCGACACAGAAAGATCGACGTGGTCGAGCGCGACCACGCCGGGATAGTTCTTGCTGATGTCGACCAGCTCGAGAAACGGCTCAGGCATTGGAAGCTGCGAGCGCCAAGTGAGCGTCAGGTCTCCCGTTACTTTTTGAGCATCGCTTTCATCGAGCCCATGAAGTCGTCGACGTTCGACTTGTCGATAACCTTGCCGGGCACGATGATGATGCCATTCGCCGGAACGCCCGACTTGTCGCCTTCGAGATACTTCGCCATCAGCTTCATGCCCTGATAGCCCCACTCGAACGGCTGCTGCACGACGGTGCCGGCGATGCTGCCCTCTTTGACGCCGCCGAGCGTGATCGGATCCTCGTCGAAGCCGATGATCTGGATCTTGCCGAGCTTACCGGCTTCCTTCAGCACCTCATAGATGCGCGGCGTGTTGTAGGAGTAGAAGCCGACGAGGCAGCTCACGTCGGGCATGGCGGCGAGGATGTCCTCGACATTTCGCTTGGCACGGGTCTGGTCGATTTCGTCGCCGCGGACGTCGACGAGCTCGACCTTCGAGCCCTTGATGGTTTCCTTCACGCCCTCGATGCGCTCGCGGGCATTGTCGGCGCCGGGCAGGCCAACGAAGCCGACGCACTTGCCGCCATTCGGCAGCGCCTTGAGCATCAGCTTGCCGGCGTCCTTGCCGAGATCGGTGTTGGACGAGCCGATATAGCCGACGCGCTTCGATTTCGGAGCGTCGCTATCGGTGGTGAAGAGCACCGACTGCGAGGCGATCTTGTCGAGATGCGCGGTCTGGTTCTTCGGATCGACGGCGCTGACCATGATTCCGGCCGCACCGGCGGCGACCAGATCGTCCATCACGCGCTGCTGCACGGCGGCCGCGGCCTGCTCCGGATATTTGAACTGGAGATCGTAGTTGGGCAGCTCGCCCTGCGCCTTCTTCACGCCGGCCTCGGCGATTTTCCAGAAGTCGGACGCGCCATTGACGACGAAGGCCAGGACCTTCTTGTCGGCAGACTGCGCGGAGCCGAGCCCCAGCAGAACCGAAACGGCAACGGAAACACCTGCAACAACGAGACGCTGCATCGAACCCCTCCCTGATTGCGGTCAGCCATCTGCGGGCTAACTCGCGTCACACGCCTAAGCGAACGTCGCCTCAAAATGAGGCGCGCACCTCAAAGCTAGCAGAAACGCATCAGAGGCGCAACCGATGGCCCATCTCTGAGCATCTGCACAACGACGGCGAGAAACCCACAGGAACCGGACGCAGCCCTGCCGACTAGCTCGCCCAGTTCTCCCGGAATTCACCGAAGAGCGTGAGGCCTCCGCAGACGTAGATGGTCTGTCCGGTGATATAGCCGGCCTCCTCGGAGGCAAGAAATGCGAACACGCCGGCAATCTCTTCAGCGGTTCCGACGCGCCCGAGCGGAATGTGCGCCTCGACGGCCTCCCGCTTGGCCGGGTCGCCGGTCCATGCCGCGTTGATGGGGGTATCGATGGCACCGGGCGCCACCGCGTTGACGCGAATGCCGCGACCAGCAAACTCCAGCGCCAGGGTCCGCGTCAGGTTCGCCATGCCGCCCTTGCTGATGGAATAGGCGAGATAGCCGGGTTTTGGGACGATCTGGTGGACGCTCGAACAGTTGACGATCGTACCGCCGCCACCGCGCTTGACGAAATGCGCGAGCGCCTGCTGGGCGCAGAGCACCGCTCCATTCAGATTGACATCGAGAATGCGACGATAGGTTTCGACATCGAGCGCCTCGCTCGCGGACTCCCGCTGGAAGCCGGCATTGTTGACAAGGCAATCCAGGCGCGGCCAGTGCGCCAGCACTGTCTCGAACATTCCCATAATGTCCGGCTCGGCACCGATATCGGCCTTTACGACGAGATGGTCCCGATCGCCATGCCCACGCTCACGCGATGCCGCTTGCACCTGCGCGAGCGTATCCTCGGCATTCGCACGATGATCATGGAAATTGATGGCAACTGTCGCGCCCTCCTGCGCGAACCGAACAGCAATGGCGCGCCCGATCCCCTGAGAGGCACCCGTCACCAGCGCGTATTGCCCAACCAGGCGCGATGAAAATTGAATCGAACGATCCGGCTGCTGCATGGGAGGGTCACGCTGGAAGGTTGGAGGGAACGGCGACGATCGCTGCGCTCGCAAGAGGCAATGCGACCGCCCGCGTTCCAGCGCCGCCTGCGAGAGGCGGCGCTCCGCAAAACATATCACTCGTACGACTATTGCGAACGGTCCGAGGTCCAGCCCTTGTACTCGGCGACGTTATCCCGGGTAACGAGCTTCGACGGCAAGAGTTCGACCGGGTTGGCCGGCTTCTGCCCGCCGAGAATGCTGACACCGACCTGAACGGCGCGGCGCGCCATGAAGAACGGATCCTGCGAGGCCGAGGCCTGGATCTGGGGTGACCCCGGGTCCTTCAACGACGCCTCGATGTCGGGCGCGCCGTCGACCGCGGTGATGATGATGCCGCTGCGCTGCTGCTGCTTCGCCGCGAGATCGGTGCCGATCGCCTGCGGATCGTTGATGGCGAAGATCGCGTCGATCTTCGGGAAACGGGTCAGATAGCCCTGCGCCACGGTCAACCCGCCCTCGCGCGATCCCTTGCCATCCTGATCGCTGGACAGGACCTTGATGCCGGGGTTCTTGGCGAACACGTTCTTGCAGCCGACGACGCGATCGATCACGGCCGAGACCTGCGGCCCGTTCTCGATGACCACGTCGCCTTTGCCGCCGAGTTTGTCGACGATGTACTGACAAGAGATCTCGCCGGCCTGGACGTTGTTCGTGGTCACGGTGGCGTCGGCGCCTTCCGCGGCAGTGTCCACGGCGACAACGATGATGCCCGCCGCCTGGGCCTTCTTGATCGCCGGCCCGATCGCCTTGGGGTCGCCTGGGTTGAGGAGAATCAGGTCGACGCCTGCGGCGATGAAGTTGTCGATCTGGGTCACCTGCTTGCCGAGGTCGTATTCGAAGCCGACCGTCGTCACCTTCACGTTCGGATTGGTCTTCTTGGCCTCGAACTCCGCGCCCTTCGACAACGCGACGAAAAACGGATTGCCGAGCGAACCCAGCGAGACGCCAATCGATTTGAGCTCCTTGGCAAAGGACGGCGCTGAACTCAGGACCAGCGCCATGGCGGCGCCGGCAAGCGAGATCGTCTTCAACATGGCTTCCTCCCTGGTCTGGTTTTTGTCCCGCGACGGCCGACCAGTTGCCATCATAGGGTCCCACAAGGCGGCATAGAACCTTGCGCGCAGCCAAACTTCAAGTACGAGCCGAGCCCTGCAACCGGTAACGATCGAGTGCAACGGCACCGATGATCACCAGGCCCTTGATCACGTATTGCCATATATCGGACACACCGACGAGAATGAGACCGTTCGACAGCACGGCAATGATCAGGGCTCCGACCAGCGTCCCCCAGATCGACCCGATGCCGCCGACGAAGGATGTACCGCCCAGGATCACTGCTGTGATCGCGTCGAGCTCGTAGGACTGACCGAGTTGCAACCCGTTGGCCGCATAGAGACGCGCGGCCTGCATGGCGCCGCCAAGTCCGGCAAAGAGTCCCGACACGCCATAGACGAAGATCACCACGGCCCAGACCTTGATGCCGGCCAGGCGCGCCGCACTCTCGTTGCCGCCGACAGCATAGATGTGTACGCCGAGCACGGTTCGGCGCAGCACCAGCCACGAGGCGAGGATGACCAGCAATGCGATCACCGACAGCCAGGGAATCGAGGCAACGCCGGGAATGAGTGTCAGGGAACCGTTGCCGATGAAGGCATAGGGAATGGACGGATTGAAGACGGTGGTGTCGGCACCGAGCAGACGCGCGAGACCTCGGACGGCCGTCAGCGAACCGAGCGTCACGATGAAGGGCGGCAGGCGTAGAAGCGCAATCAGCGCGCCATTGATGACACCGAAGGCGAGGCCTGTGAGGACAGCGACTGGCAACCAGAGCAACCCGAATTCGGGAAGTTTTGAGATCGTCAGCCCGGCCATCGCGGCCGCCGCGAGAATGGAGCCTACCGAGAGATCGATGCCGCCGGTGAGGATGACGAAGGTCATGCCGGCCGCCAGCACCGTGTTGACCGCGGCCTGCTGGAGCACGATGCCGAGATTCTGGCCGGTGAAGAAGCGCCCCTCGGACAGGAAATGGAAGCCGAGACACAGGATCAACAGCACCGGCAGCATGCCGAGGGCGCGGACCAGCAGCCTGACGCGCTGCCGCTTCGTCTCTTGTGCGGCCGCGACGCCGTTCGCCGTGACGGGCACGGTCTTGGCCTGCGAGATACCATCGTCAGGCATCGAGATGCTCCATCCCCGTAGCGAGTGCCATGATGTCCTCCTGGTTCAGCGGCGACGTCTCGGTTCGCGTGATCTCACCGGCGATGTGCCCCATCCGCATGACGATGACGCGGTCGCAGATCCCGATGATCTCCGGCAGGTCGGACGAGATGACAAGGATCGCGGTGCCGGCTTTCGCGAGATTGTCGATGATCGAATAGATCTCGGACTTGGCCCCGACGTCGACGCCACGCGTCGGCTCATCGAGGATCAAGACTTTCGGCGCGATCGCAAGAAGCCGCGACAGCAGCACCTTCTGCTGGTTTCCGCCCGAGAGTCCGCCCGCTGGCACGCCGGCATTTGCGGCGCGGATGCTTAAGCCCGTGAAAGCCCGGTCGGCGCGCTCGCGCGCCTTGTCGCGATCGAGGACCCAACCAAGCTTGGCGTCGCGGCCCAAGACCGCGAGGTTGATGTTGTCCAGGCACGACATGTCGAGGAACAGGCCGAGCGCCTTGCGGTCCTCGGTGAGGTAGGCGATGCCGGCCTCCAGCGCCTCGCCGGGCGTGCGTATCTCGATCGGCCGTCCCTCGAGCTCGAGCCGGCCCGAAATCTTCGGCGCGGCGCCGATGATGAGATGCGCAAGCTCGGTGCGACCCGCGCCAATCAGGCCGGCGAGCCCGACGACCTCGCCCGCATGTACGGTGAGCGAGCAGCCCTTGACGCGCTGCCCGTCGGACATGTCGACCGCGGCGAGTACCGGATGCCCCCTCCCCGCTTCGGGATCGTGATCCTTCTTGTAGAAGGACGAGACGTCGCGCCCGACCATCATGCGGACGATGGTGTCGGCGCGGATGCCGGACTTGTCGAGCGCGCCGACAAGGCGGCCATCGCGCAGCACCGTGACGCGGTCGCCGAGCGCGTACACCTCGTCCATGCGGTGCGAGATATAGATGATAGCGAGCCCCTCGGCGCGCAGTTGACGGACCAGCGCGAACAGCCGCTCGCTCTCGGCGGCGGACAGCGAGGTGGTTGGCTCGTCCATGATCAGGATTTTCGATCGCACATGGAGCGCGCGGGCGATCTCGACGAGCTGGCGCTGGCCCATCGACAGATGCGTCACCAGCGTAGACGGGGTGAAGTCCGCGCCGAGGCGCTCCAGGATCGGGCCGACGCCCTCGCGCATGGCGCCGCGTGCGAGCAATCCTGAACGGGAAACCTCGCGGCCGAGATAAATATTCTCCGCAACCGTCAGATTGGGGGCCAACGATAGTTCCTGGTAGATGATCGAGATGCCGGCCGCGCGGCCGCCAAGCGGGCCGTGGATGTGCACCGGCTTGCCCTCGATGCGGATCTCGCCGCCGGGATCAGGCTTGTAGGCGCCCGACAGGATCTTCATCAGCGTCGATTTGCCGGCGCCGTTCTCGCCCATCAAGGCATGGATTTCGCCGGCATAGACAGTCAGGTCGACCTGACGCAACGCCTTGATACCGAAGAAGGACTTCGAGACCCCGCGCATCTCGAGGATCGGATCGTTCATCGTGCCTCCCGGCGCACAACGCGTTCTCGGCCGCGTCTCGTTTGGCAGGCAGCGCGGTTCGCGCATTAAACAAAAGGCCGCGACGGAGGGCAATACCGATCGAGCCTCGCCGGATCGACCGCCATCAAATTTGAGGACTGAGCTAGTTCCGCGGACGGTACAGCGCGCGCCATTCGGGAAGCCGCTCGGCATAGGCGGCAACGAGCACGCGTTCAGGTTCGAACGTCTCGACGCGTCGCGGTGGCGTGCAGACGTCTTCGACGGCCTCGCCGGTGACGGCAAGCCGCCCCAGTCGCGCCGCACCAAATGCCGCGCCCGTCTCGCCATCGGCAAAGCGATGGATCGGGACATCAAGGACATTGGCCAGCACCGACAGCCAGAACTGCGAACGCGATCCGCCGCCGATGACATCCGCCTGCGCGATCACGATGCCGGTATCGGCGAGCACATCCCGGCAATCCGCAAGCGCGAAGGCCACGCCTTCGAGCACGGCTTGTACGATCGCAGTTCGATCAGTGCCAAAGGACAATCCGTCGAGCATTCCGCGCGCCAGGGGATCATCGTGTGGCGTCCGCTCGCCGGACAGATATGGCAGAAAGCTCACTGGCGACGGCGCCTTCGGACCCAAGCCAAGCGGCTTCAGCAGATCTGACTCGGAGGCGCCAAACAGCCGCGCGATCCAGGCAAGGCATGACGCGGCCGAGAGAATTGCGCCGGCCTGTATCCACATTGCGGGAACAGCGTGGCAGAAAATATGCACGGCCCGATCGGGATTGGCGGCGATCGCGTCGGTCGGCACCAGCAACGCTCCCGAGGTCCCCAGCGAGATGAAAGCGGCCCCTCGCCGAATCGCACCGATGCCGACGGCACCCGCCGGATTGTCGCCGGCGCCTCCGGCGATCACGGGACGCCGCGTCATTCCCCAGCGCTGTGCCAACACGTTTCGCAGCGTTGTCGCGGGCGCGCACCCCTCGACAAGGCGCGGCACCTGCTTGCGTGACAGGCCGGTCGCGGACAGCCCTTCATCCGACCAGTCTCGCTGCGCGACATCTAGCCACAATGATCCCGATGCGTCCGATACGTCCTCGACCGCTTCACCGCTGAGGATCAGGCGCAGATACGCCTTCGGCAGCAGCACCAGCCTGGTCGCCGCAAAGATGTCCGGCTCGTGCTTAGCGACCCAAAGCAGTTTCGGCGCGGTGAAGCCGGGCATCGCCTTGTTGCCGGTCGTCGTGCGCAATGCGGGCCAGCGCTCTTCGAGCGCGCGACATTCGAGAGCGGATCGCCCGTCATTCCAGAGAATGCAGGGACGCAGTGGCCGGAGGTTCACATCGAGCAGCGTCGCGCCGTGCATCTGGCCGGACAGGCCGATGCCCTCGACATCAGCCAATTCACGCGGATGATCCGCTTTGAGTGCGTCTAGCGTTGCAAAGGCGGCATCGACCCACCCCGCAGGGTCTTGTTCGGAATAGCCTGGATGCGGCGAAGCGGTGTCAAGCGATCGGCTTTGGGTCGCGATCACGCGCTGCGCGTCATCGACCAGAACGGTCTTCACCGCCGACGTGCCGAGATCGATGCCGAGATACATGATGCTTGCCTGCGTTCAGCAGCAATCTCACCTGGTTCCGTAGGCGCGGTCGCCGGCGTCGCCGAGGCCGGGGACGATGAAGCCGTTTTCGTCGAGCCCTTCGTCGACGGCCGCTGTCCAGATCGGGACGTCGGGATGCAGACCCCTGATACGTTCGAGGCCTTCGGGCGCGGCGATCAGACAGGCGAGCCGGATGTCCCTGGCGCCGCGCTCCTTCAGCCGGTCGACGGCGGCGACCGCCGTGTTGGCGGTCGCGAGCACCGGCGTCACCACGATCGCGAGCCGCTCGCCGAGATCGGACGGCGATTTGAAGAAATATTCGACCGCGGCGAAACTGTGGGGTTCGCGATAGAGCCCGATATGGGCAACGCGCGCAGTCGGGACCAGGTCCATCATGCCGTCGACGAAGGTCACCCCGGCGCGCAGCACCGGAACGAAAGCCAGCTTCTTGCCGGCGATCTTGGCCGAGTGCATGCGCGCCAGCGGCGTCTCGACGACGACGTCGGTCAGCGGAAGGTCGCGCGTGACCTCGTAGCACACCAGCATCCCGATCTCCTTGAGCAACTCGCGGAAGGATTTCGTCGAGATGGACTTGTCGCGCAGCAGCGTCAGCTTGTGCTGGACCAGCGGATGATCGACGATCGTGACGCCTTCCATGACGTGATGCTCCCAAGATCTAGATGATGCGCGATGCCTTGCCGATCATGCGCTAAAACACGGTGCCGTCGCTGATGATCTTGAGCGGCGGTGCGCCATCGCTGCGCCGCTCGAACGCGGCGGCGCGCCCTGCCGCCCAGGTGCCGCCTTCCAGAATGCTGGCTAACGGCAACTCGCGGGAATTGCGGCCAAGCTTCGTGCGGATGCGTTCGGCGATGCGATCCAGCAAGGCAACCGTCAGCGCGCGCCACTCCACGACGAGGAGAGAATCGACGCTGTGCGAACGCTCCGCGTCCGCAGCGTCGCGCAAGCGCAGCACGCCGAGATCGACGAACAGGCCGCCATTGCGGTATTCAGCGAGGCCAGTCAAGCCGTCGATATCGGTCACATCGAAGCCCGCGCGCTGCAAGGGCTCGATCAGGGAATAGCTCAGCCATTGCGACAGCTTATGCAGGGGCACGAGGCCCGCGGTCGCATCACCGGCCGTGATCGCCGGATGGCGCCAGCAATCACCGAGCGGAACGCCCGCGAGCGCAAGCCGCGACGGCCAGATCGGTCCGAGCTCGCCCAGCACCTCGGCCAGGATGACGGGCGCTGCAATCGCGCCGCCAACGGCCTTCGCAACGAGACGGTCGAACAATCCTCCCGGACGCGGGCGGTCGTTGGTAGCGAAGACCTGCGGCTGGTCCAGTACCAGCCTGCCCAATCGTCGCAGCAAATCTGCGCGGCCATCGAGGCCAAGCAGCGGATTCTCGTCGGAAACCTGGAAGCCAAGGCTCAACCGATCCAGTTGCAGCTGCGCGATCACGTCGGCGTCGACGCGGTAAGGATCGCGCGCATCGTGAGAAAAGACGCCGCTCGCGAACATGTCCAGGCTCGCGAGCGCAAGTCCTTCGGAACGGCCGACGAACTGCCTGGAAACGGCGTCGCCGTACTGCCAGACAGCCCCGGCGCCTGCATCCAGCAATACGCTGACGATGGCAAGGTCGAACTCGGCGCGGGCTTGCGCCGCGCGATCCGGCCATGCGACAGCATCGGCAATCGAGGCCCAGCGATCGACGCCGTCACGAACGAAATGTCGCCAGCGGGCATGAAAGGGAACGTTCAGCGCCGGATAGGATCGGCGTGTGATCGCGAGCACGGCGTCGGCCACAGCATCCATGCGATCGAGATGCACCGTGAAGTGATTGAGGCCGTCACGCAGACCGATCGCGAGCATCTGTTCGGCGCGCGCACGTACCGCTGCTGCCGTGAGCAGCGAACGGGCCTCTCGTTCTGTGGCCGCGACCGGCATCACGGGATCAATATTTCTCCAGCGAGCGTCCGACCGTGTCGGTCAAATCCTTCGCCGCCGGAATCTCCTCGGAGTAATATCCGGCCGCTTTCTTGGCGGCGATTTCGACATGCGCGTCGGCCGGAATCAGCTCCAGCGGGATCGGCACGCGCTCGACGATATCGATGCCCTGCGCGGTGAGCGCGTCGTACTTCATGTCGCTCATCGACAGGAAGCGATCAATCCGCTTTAGCCCGAGCCAGTGGATCGTATCCGGCATCAATTGCTGGAAGCGCGCATCCTGGACGCCGGCTACGCATTCGGTGCGTTCGAAATAGGCAGCGGCCGCGTCACCGTCCTCCTGGCGCTTGCGGGCGTTGTAGACGAGGAACTTTGTGACTTCGCCGAGCGCCCGCCCTTCCTTGCGATTGTAGACGACGATTCCCAACCCGCCCGCCTGCGCGCCGCGCGCGCATTCCTCGATGCCGTGGATGAGATAGGGACGGCAGGTGCAGATGTCGGAGCCGAACACGTCGGAGCCATTGCATTCGTCGTGTACGCGGCAAGTGATCTTGGTGCGATGGTCCGGCAGCTTGGTGACGTCGCCGAACATGTAGACCGTGGTGCCGCCGATCGGCGGCAGAAACACTTTCATGTCCGGCCGCGTCACGAGTTCGGGGAACATGCCCGCGGTCTGCTCGAACAGCGTGCGCCGCAGGCTGCTCTCGCTGGTGCCGAAGCGCGTGGCGATGCCGGGCAGATACCACACCGGGTCGATGGCGATCTTCACCACCGACACACTGCCATTGGCATGCACGACCTCACCATCGGGCTTCAGCCGCTTCGCAGCGATCGCGTCGCGGATCTCGGGCAAATCGAGCCGTGCGCGCGTCACGGCGATGCTCGGCCTGATGTCCGCGCCCTCGGCGATCTCCTGCCGGAAATTCTCGGCGACCAGATGCCCCCACGGATCGAGCGCGACGATCTTGTCCGGATCGGTCCATTGCGGGAACGGCCCGATAGTCGCGGCGGGAAACGTGTTGGTGAGGTCGGGACGCCTGATGGGATCGAGCGCGCCGGCAGAGACCGCGAGCGCACGATAGACGGCATAGGAACCGCCATGGCTGCCGATGACGTTACGGTCCTGAGCTCGCGACACCGTGCCGACGATCGGCCCGCGTGCGCGCGCATCCGCGGCGCCCCAGTGGATCGGGAAAGCCGCCTTTCCGCCCGGCTCCGGATGGGAGGTGAGACGGATATGGTCGGTACGGTTCGAGCGGCTCATGACCGGGCTCCTAAAAAGCCAACGGCCCGCCTGTCGGACGGGCCTGGCTCCGTGACGTCGCTGTTCTCGTGGCGCTCATATTAGTATGCGCGGGGAACTACGACGATTGATGATCAATATAGGGATGATTTGTTATTAATTTCAATAGCGTGGGGCCCCCCCGGAACCGCCTCCAGCCGCTAGGACACGCCGAGGAAGACGCGGATCGCGCCCAATACCTCCTCGGGCTTGTCGTGGTGAAGCCAATGTCCTGCGTCAAAAATCGTCTCGATGCGGGCCTGCTTGAAATGGTCGGCAAGCCCAGCCGCGCGGGCACCGCCGAGGAAGCTTTCGGAGGCGTTCACCAGCAGCGTCGGGCAGGCGATGCGCGACCAGAGCGCGACATGATCGTCCGACCACAGCCGATGCGGCGCCGACGCGCGCTGGTAGGGATCGAACTTCCAGCTAAGGGTGCCGTCGGCGTTCTGCCGCGTACCGTGGGTCGCAAGATGGAGCGCCAGCTCGCGCGACAAACGCTTGTTGTGGGCCTGCATCCGCGCCGCCGCGTCCTCGATCGCCGGATAGCGATGCGGCGTGCGATCGTGCAACCGGTCGAGCTGATCGACCCATTTGGCGATGCGCTCATGTGCCGGCGGCGGGCTCTTTCCACCCGGCAACACGGTGACACCGTCCAGTACGACCAGGGCCGACACCTTGTCCGGGAATGATCCCGAATAGATCAGGCTCACCATGCCGCCCATCGAGTGACCGACGAGAGTCACCCGCGGCACCGCAAGCGTCTGCACCAGCCGGGTCAGATCGTAGACATATTCAGTCAGCGCGTAGCTGCCGCCTTTGGTCCAGTCGGAATCGCCATGGCCGCGAAGGTCGGGCGCCAGCACGTGAAAATGCGGGCGCAGCGCGCGGGCCAGGACATCCCAGCTCCGGCAATGATCGCGGCCGCCATGAACCAGGATCAGCGGCGGCGCCGTCTCGTTACCCCAATCGGCATAATGCAGCCGCAGGCCCTGGGACTCGTAGGTGCGGCTTTCGGGAATTGCCATGGCGGCCTGCATTCCTCTGTCTGGATGGCCCTTCGGTCAGTAGCGGCAGGCCGGCCCCGCCGCAAGGCGAGACCGGAACGAGCCCCTCGGGACAAAGTGTCGAAACAACCCCATGCAAAGTAGAGGGCCCGTCGCCCCTGATTTCCGGGGTGACGCCTGCTACGACGTTGAGGCGTCGGACAAATCGGCGGCACAGGCGCAGCACCGCCCGGCCGAGGCGACGGCACGGCCAGAGATCATGGATAGATCTTGCCGGGGTTCATGATGCCGTTCGGATCGAGCGCGTTCTTCACCGCCTTCATCAGGGCGACGCCCTCGCCGTGCTCGGTTTCCATGTGCACGATCTTGTGCAGGCCGACGCCATGCTCGCCCGAGCAAGTCCCGCCCATGGCGATGGCGCGGCGCGCGGTGCGGAAGGCAAGCGCCTCGGCGCGCGCGGCTTCCAAGGGATCATCGGCATCGTAGAGAATGCCGAGATGGAAATTGCCGTCGCCGACATGGCCGACGATCGGCGCCAACAGACCCGATGCGATGATGTCGGCCTTGGTCTCCAGCAGGCAGGCCGGCAAGGCCGAGATCGGCACGCAGGCGTCGGTGCCCATGTTGCTCTTGCCGGGCGCAAGCGCCCTCACCGCCTGGTATCCATTGTGACGCGCCTTCCAGAGGCGATTGCGGTCCTCTGGACGCTCGGCGAACTGGAACGCGCCGCCGCCATTGTCCTCCGCGATCACCTGCATCGTCTCGACATCCTCGCGCACGCTGGTCGGCGTGCCCTGGAATTCGAGGAACAGTGTTGGCGTCTCCGCATAGTCGAGCTTTGAGTAGTTGATCGCGGCGCGCATCTGCACCTCGTCGAACAGTTCGACGCGCGCCAGCTTCAGATTGGATTGCAGCGCCGTGACGACGGCAGCCACAGCCCCTTCGAGCGTATCGAACTGGCAGACGGCGGCGATCACCGCCTCCGGCAGCCCGTAGAGCCTGAGCTGAATCTCCGTGATGACGCCGAGCGTGCCTTCGCTGCCGACATAGATGTGGGTGAGATCGAGGCCAGCCGAGGATTTTCGCGCCCGGCTGCCGGTGCGCACGATGCGGCCATCGGGCGTGACCACGGTGAGGCCGAGCACGTTCTCGCGCATCGTGCCGTAACGCACCGCGTTGGTGCCGGAGGCGCGGGTCGAGGCCATACCGCCGATCGAGGCGTTGGCGCCGGGATCAACTGGAAAAAACAGGCCGGTGTCGCGGATATGCGCGTTGAGCGCCTCGCGCGTCACGCCGGCCTGGACGCGACAATCGAGCGAGTCCGGCGAGACTTCCAAAATCTTGTCGAAGCGGCTCGTGTCGAGCGACACGCCGCCGGCGAGCGCGGCAAGCTGTCCCTCCAGCGACGATCCCGCGCCGAACGGCGTCACCGGCACGCGATTGACGTTGCAGAGCGAAAGGACGAAGGCGACTTCTTCGTTGGTCTCGGGATACACGACGATGTCGGGCACGCCGATCGCGGGCAGCCCCTCGCCATGGCTGTGCTGCTCGAGCACAGCGCGCGAGACCACAACACGCTCGCCGAGGCGCGCGACGAGCTTTTCCCGCACGGCGGCAATAACGTCAGGCGCCGGGCGCGGCAGGGCGCCGAAGGCTTGGGCATTGAAGGCTTGGGCGTTCATGACACCTCCTTGGTGACCCCGTCTTGTCCTCGGCGGGTGAAACCGACGTAGCGCGCTCCCGACCGTTCGACAAGCATGGAGGCGCATGCAGGGGGACATGAACTATTTCATCAGCCAGTTCTCCTTCGGCGACGACCAAGGCAGAGGTGCTGCACTCCGTCGGTATCTTCACGAAAGAGATGGAGCTGGCGCGGGACTGATCGACAAGACAAGGGCGGCCGTCCTTGCGGACGGTCGCCCCAGCGACAAGGCCCTGGCGTGCTAGCTCGGCGGCGCGACGACGAGACGGGCGCTGTCGAAGCGGACATTGGCGTCCGGCTTGATCAGGGCCGCGGCTGCCTCGGGCGCGGAGTCGGACAGGCCGGTGGTCGGTTCGAACACCAGCGAGGGCTGTTCAGCCGCACTGACGCCGAGCCGGTGCACCGCGTCGGTCGCATCGAACTCGAACTGGCTGGCATTGGCGGGGCCCGTGTGATGGGCATGGGCGCCGCCCGCGGGAGCCGAGAAGTTGAAGAAGTTGATGATGCCGACCTGCTCGCGCTGGCTGCCCTTCACCAGATAGACGTTGTAGAGCGTTCCCGGCGCCGCATCGTATTTGAGGCCGTCGATGACCAGGCTAACGCGACGTCCGGCGAGTGGCTCGGCGGTTGCGGAAAGGCTCTGCATGCCCGCGCCGGAGACGTTCATCGGCACGGTGGTGACACCGCGTTCGAGCTTCGTCTGACCGACGGAGGCGAGCGGGCGTTCGCTCGACGCCGCTGCGGCCGTCGTCCGGTTCGCATCGCTCATGGTCACCCCTTGCATGCTCACGCCTTCCGCCTCGGCGACCAGGGTTCCGGCCGGACAGCCACCGCCCGCGGCATAGGCATAGCCCAATTGCGAGAGCCGCAGCATATCACTGACCTTGCGCGTGGGGGTACTGCCGTCGGAGTCGATGAAGGAGAACTGCGTGTTGAGATGGCCGGAATCGGTCGGCAGCCGCGCCGGCTCGTTGACCTTGAGCCAGCATTCGTACAGCCGGTCGATGTTGGTGTGGTGCGCGTAGAACACCGGATCGAGTGCCGCGACCGGCACCGAACCCATCAACCCGTTCGGGCAACCGGCGACGCCGACGGCGCAGTGAACGGAGCCGTGCGGGGTCTGTTCGAGCGACGAGTTGAACGACACATAGTTCGTTGCCGTCATCGCGCCGGCCGACGAGCGGACGCCCGCCGACAGCGTCGACGTGCCCGCGTTCAGGCTGGCCTGACGTGCCTCGACGCGCAGCGGGTTCGGAACCGTCTGCCCGCCCTCGTTGACATAGGTCGCGTCACGATACGCGGCCGGCAAGCCGGGGTCGGTCGCGTAGTCCCAATACGGCAGGCGAAGCGAGGGATCGCCGGCCGCCTGCTGCAGCACGCGCTCGAAATACCAGAGGTACATGCGGTGCCAAGTTAGGAAGCGCTGGGTGCCGTGCTCGCATTTGCACCACGTCGCGGTTTCGGCCGCGTTCGTTGCGGTGAATGTCTGCACGCCCTGCATGCCCTGCCCGCTGATCGGGCCGGCGCAATCATTGCCAAAATGCAGATGCATGTTGGCCCAGAAGATCCAGCTCCGGCGGAAGTCGGCGCTGTCGCGCGGGGCCGCATTGCGCGCCATCATCGTCGCGACGCCCTTGCGCAGCGACATCAGCTCGGCTGCCGTGAGCGAATTGATCGACTTGCGCTGGCCGACGGCGCAGGTCGGGCACGGCCACCAGCGATGCCACATGGCGCGGTCGGTGCCGCGGGCAAAGCAATCGATGCGGTTCGCGCCCCAGCTCACGCAATTCGGCTGCTCCAGGATGACGCCGCCGAGATTTTCCCAGCCGCCCCAACTGTTGCCGTCCCACCAGCGATGGAACATCGCGAGGTTGGTGCCGCGGGCGAAGCAGTCGATGCGGTTCGGGCCCCAGCTCACGCAATTCGGTGCTTCCAGGATGATGCCGCCAAGGCTCTCCCAGCCGCCCCAGGCCGAGCCGTTCCACCAGCGATGCCACATGGCCCGGTCGGTGCCGCGGGCGAAGCAATCAATGCGGTTCGCCCCCCAGCTCACGCAGTTCGGTGCTTCCAGGATGACGCCACCGAGGCTCTCCCAGCCGCCCCAAGAGTTGCCGTCCCACCAGCGGTGCCACATCGCCGCGTCCGTGCCGCGGGCGAAACAATCGATGCGGTTGGCGCCCCAGCTCACGCAGCTCGGCCCTTCCAGGATGACGCCGCCGAGATTCTCCCAGCCGCCCCAGGCCGAGCCGTTCCACCAGCGATGCCACATCGCGCTGTCGAGACCGCGCGCGAAGCAGTCGATGCGGTTCGCGCCCCAGCTCACGCATTCGGGCCGCTCGCGGATGACGCCGCCGAGATTTTCCCAACCGCCCCATTCGGAGCCGTTCCACCAGCGATGAAACATCGCCTGGTCGGTGCCGCGCGCGAAGCAGTCGATCCGGTTCGGCCCCCAGCTCACGCAGTTCGGCGCTTCCAGAATGATGCCGCCGAGATTTTCCCAGCCGCCCCAGGCCGAACCGTTCCACCAGCGGTGGAACATCGCGGCGTTGGTGCCGCGCGCAAAGCAGTCGATGCGGTTCGGTCCCCAACTGACGCAGTTGGGCTCTTCGAGAATGATGCCGCCGAGACTTTGCCAGCCGCCCCATTGTGCGCGCGCCGCTCCCGTCACGAGAGAGCTCGTCGCAGTCAACGTCAAAGCGAGTGTGAGAATCTTGATGAAACGCATGACAGCCTCCGGATCGCATCTCGTTGAAAAAACGGCGATAGCTGGCGCGCTACTGTGGGGCAATAATCCCAGAGTATTCAACCTAACGCTGTGTTTGTACACCCGCGGGGAAAATCAGAGAAGTGAATTCAGTGTGACAAATTGAGTTAACCTGCGGTTGCATCACTAAATGCATGCATCTACGGCAGCAATGGTGACGTGATGAGGCAGGGAACCGCGGTGAGACGTTTCTCAGAAGCGTCGTAGATCGGGTAAAGGGCCTTCAGCCGTGATACGCGAACAACTCGACGGGCTCGCTGAAGCCGCGTACCGGATGTTCGCCGACGCGTTCGAGTTCGAAATCGCTCTTTACGAGGTCGGCGAATGCGCGGGAGAGCAGAACGGTTCGCCCCAACTGTTTGGTGAGGGCTTCGAGGCGCGAGGCCATGTTGACCGCAGGACCGATGACGGTGAAATCGAGCCGCGAGCGCGAGCCGATATTGCCGTACATGACGTCGCCGACATGGGCGCCGATGCCATAGTTCAGCGGCGCGCGCCCGTTCTCCTTGTTACGCTCATTCAGTGCCGCCATGGCCTGGCGTGCCTCGGTCACGGCATGCAGCAGATTGGCGCAGGCCGCGGGCTGGCTGAGCGGAAAGATGGCGAGCAGGCCGTCGCCGATGAATTTCAGGATTTCGCCGCCATACTTCGCGATCGGCTCGCTCATAGCGTCAAAATAGTCGTTGAGGAGATCGATGACGTCGTCGCGCGGCCAGTTGTCGGAGATCTTCGTGAAATCCCTGAGATCGCAGATCAGGATCGCGGCGCGCACCGTCGTTCCGGTACCGCGCCTTGTGGCGCCGGCCAGAATGAGCTCGCCGGCATGTGAGCCCACATAGGTCTCGAGCAGCGTGCGCGCCAGCCGGTTCTTGATGCGGATCTCGCTGACCAGCGCCAGCACCGGCAGCAAGCTCTTCAGGGCAGCGATATGCGCCTCGTCAAAGCCGCCGGGACGGTCGGTCGCAAAGGTGACGAGATGCCGCTTGCCGAGCGTATGGTAGAGCGGCCAGGCGACGTATTCGGTCAGGCGCATCGCCCGCATCTCGTCATAGAGAGCGTGCTTGCGCCCGAGCGCGGGGTCGCGTTCGAGATTCTCGCGCACCTCGGTTGCACCATCAAAAATCTCGTTGGCGGGGCTGCCGATGAATTCGGACCGTTCCCGCACGTCGAAGTCGACCCGCGAAATCTCCGCCTCGCGCATTCCGTCGGCCCACATCATCCGCGCGCCCAGCCATTGCGGGTGCTGGATCAGCATATGCAGCGTCCCCCGCTTGACGGGAATGCCCGCCTGCTGCAGGCGGATGCACATCTCGGCAAAGAGATTGTCGATGAAACGCTGGTCGCGCGTCTCGTTGGTCAGCCAGTGCAGAACGCCGGCGGCTGAATGCCCTGCGGCGGGGGCGATGTTGGGCGGCGCGTTCATGGCTGGCTCCTGGACCGGGGCGGGCTTTGGCAGGTGCAGCCTATGTCGTGTCTCGGACGCTTGGCGTCAATGGAGCGTGGAGCGGCGAATGCAGAGCGGCGTCTCGCCCTCGGAATCCGTCGGATCGTGCCAGCCGCCCTCCGCCGAGCACCAAGTTCCCAAGCACGGCCCCCTGGCCTTTGCCATACGCGCATTCGCCAATTCGCCGCAGGCTTCCCGGCCTCGTCGACATTGCCGCCTCGTCCATGATGAAACATGATGGGTGTGACGACTTTTCTTCGAGAGGTAGAGATCATCCGATGAACGAACACGAAATCCGCAAGTCCATCGCGCAGGTGAAGCAAGGCACGCTGTCGCGACGCTCGTTCATCCAGAAGCTGGCTGCGGTCGGGATCGCGGCGCCGGTCGCGAGCCAGATCCTGCTCTGGAACGACGTGGCGATGGCGGACGCCACGCTGGAGTACAAGCCGACCAAGGCCGGCGGCGGAGGCCCGCTCAAGATCCTGCTGTGGCAGGCGCCCACCTTGCTCAATCCGCATTTCGCGATCGGCACCAAGGATCAGATCGCCTCGCGCATCTTCTTCGAGCCGCTCGCCGGCTGGGACAAGGACGGCAACCTCATCCCGTGCCTTGCCGCCGAGGTCCCGACCAAGCAGAACGGCGGCCTCTCGGCCGACGGCACCAGCGCGATCTGGAAGCTGAAGCAGGGCGTGAAGTGGCATGACGGCAAGCCGTTCACCGCCGACGACGTCGTCTTCACCTGGGCCTATGCCGCTGATCTTGCCACGGCCGCGTACAGCACGGGATCCTACAAGGACATCACGGTCGAGAAGATCGACGACCACACCGTCAAGGTGCTCTTCAAGGCCCCGACCCCGTTCTGGGCCGACCCCTTCGTCGGCTCGGTCGGCCAGATCCTGCCGAAACATCACTTTGGCGA
Organism: Bradyrhizobium arachidis; assembly: GCF_024758505.1. Classification (NCBI taxonomy): domain Bacteria; kingdom Pseudomonadati; phylum Pseudomonadota; class Alphaproteobacteria; order Hyphomicrobiales; family Nitrobacteraceae; genus Bradyrhizobium; species Bradyrhizobium arachidis. The sequence continues at coordinate 7,695,254 of NZ_CP077970.1, forward strand.
CTATGCCGGCGCGAAGTCGCGCGAGGCGCCGGGCAATCTGAAGCCGGTCGGCACCGGCCCGTACAAATTCGTCGAGTTCAAGCCCGGCGACTTGATCCGGGCCGAACGCAATCCCGACTATCACATCAAGAACCAGCCGCATTTCGACACGCTCGAGATCAAGGGTGGCGGCGATGCCGTCTCCGCGGCGCGCGCGGTGCTGCAGACCGGCGAATACGATTATGCCTGGAACCTGCAGGTGGAGGACGAGGTCCTCAAGCGCATGGAGGCAAGCGGCAAAGGCAAGATCGACGTCACGCTCTCCGGCAATGTCGAGTTCATCATCCTCAACACGACGGACCCGTGGACCGAGGTCGAGGGCGAGCGCTCCAGCGTCAAGACCAAGCACCCGACGCTGTCTGATCCGGCCGTTCGCCAGGCGTTCAACCTGCTGATCGATCGCGACTCGATTCAAAAGTTCATCTACGGCCGCGGCGGCGTTGCGACCGCAAGCTTCGTCAACCAACCCGCGCAGTTCAAGTCGAGCAGGCTGAAATACGCGTTCGACGTCGACAAGGCGAACAAGATCCTCGAGGATGCCGGCTGGAAGATGGGTGCAGACGGCATCCGCGAGAAGGACGGCAAGAAGCTCAAATACGTCTTCCAGACATCGATCAACGCCCCACGCCAGAAGACGCAGGCCATCATCAAGCAGGCCTGCCAGCGCGCCGGCATCGAGATCGAGCTCAAATCGGTCGTTGCATCGGTGTTCTTCTCGTCTGATGTCGGCAACCCCGACACCTACTCAAAGCTCTATTGCGACATGGAGATGTATAATACGACGCAGCCGCAGCCCGACCCGGAGCGGTTTTTGAACCAGTGCGTCTCCTGGGAGATCGCAACCAAGGACAACAAATGGCTGGGCCGGAACATCTCGCGCTGGTCCGATCCAGAGGCCGACAAGGCCTACAAGGCCGCGCAGAACGAGCTCGATCCGGTCAAGCGCGCCGCGCTGCTGATCAAGGTCAACGAGATCTTCTGCGAGGCAAATGTGCTCGTGCCGCTCCTCTCGCGCAACATCGTCGGCGGCGGCGTCAATAACCTCATGGTCGACATCTCGGGGTGGGACGTGACGACCTGGAATGTGGCGAGCTGGTATCGCAGCTCGAAGGATGGGTAGTCCGGTGGTCGCATCAGCCGATCAGCTGGATCGATCCCAGCACCGCCAATCCTGAAACGAGCGCGAGGTTCGATGCCTCGCTCAGGTCGACCCTCAACGTACCGTCGTTGGGAATCGCAAACTCCTCGTCATCGAGCCGGACGCTGCAATCGCCGCACGCCGCATAAAGGAGATGTGTGCCGGTGGGCAACCGCCGATCGCCGGGCTCTCTGAGAGCGACAAGTTCAATCTCCGCCGCACCGCGCCGCGCCATCAGATTCACCACCTCGACCGGACCGGCCTCGAGTTCGGTTACGATCGCAAGCTCGCCGGTGAAGCGCACCGTCGTGAACGCCTCGCGCTCGTCAAAATCCTGGCCCGGCGCCTTGAGCACCAGCCCGCGCCCGCGGATAACCATCTGCAAGCGATCGATGCCGGGCATATGCGAGAACGGGCCGGGCGTCACGATCGGCGTGCTGGCGAAGCGCCAGAGCAGGCTGTCCCAATCCTTCGCCGGCGCATCGGCGCGATGGGCATCCGCGATATCGGTAAAGATGCCGCCGCCGTTCTTCCACGGCGAGCGGGTATAGTTTTCAGATTTCAGCAGCGTGGTTTTCATGTCTTGACGCGCGTCCGGAGAGCGATGTCAGCCGATATCACCCGCGCGCATCATACGCCAGCCAGTTTGACGGACGACTCCCGCAAACGGCTTATCAGCCCTGCCCGAGCGCACCGGCAAGAACCCGGCCGAGCATCCCCGCTTGTGACACACTGCCGCGCCAGGCCACGATCTGATCGGGACGGATGAGCGCGAGGTCGGCCTCGTAGAGGTCGCGCAACTGGCTCGGCAGCGTGACGAGCTTCACGTCGGCGCCGAGTGCTCGCGCTGCTTCGTGCAGCGGACCATCAACAGACACGACGTCGTCGAATTGGAGCAGCGTCCATTCGAATCCGAACAGGTCGTACAGGGATACGCCGTCCGCGAGCCAGGCATGCGGCGCGCGGCCTCCGGGACAGGCGCTCGGCACGTAGACATTTGCGGCGTCGGGCGGAGGCTTTGTGCCATCGGCCAGGATGATCGGCGAGGTGTCATAACGTCCGCCGAAGGTGATGCCGGGAATGTTGAATTCGGCGCGGGCGTGCTGGTCGAGATAGGTACCGGCCGCGCGCCTTGCGTCATTGCCCGCTTCAGTCGCGTCCTCCAGTTCCGGCACGGCCGCAAACAGGCCGAGCGAGTCGGCGAAGCGCCGCGCATAGCCCGTGTTGCGCAGCGCGACCGGACGGCGCTCGACCTCGTAGCTGTCGAGGAGCGCAACGGGACTGATGCCCTTGACGACGCTTGAGAGCTTCCAGCCGAGATTGACGGCGTCCTCGATCGCAGTGTTGTAGCCAAGCCCGCCGGTCGGGGTGAACAGATGCGCAGCATCGCCGCCGAGGAAGACCCTGCCCCGCTGCATGCCGTCAGCGACCAGCGCATGACCTGCGGTCCAGGTCAGATGGGACAGCACCTCGCATGCGATCGGTGCGCCGCATGCGCGCTGGAACGCGGCTTTCGCTTCATGAGCGGTGATCGTCGTCTCGTCCTCACCGGGCCGAAGCTGGGTGTGGAACGCGAATTCGTCGCGCCCGTTCACGGATGCCATGAAGGCGCGGCGGTCGCCGTTGAAGCAGTTGTACATCCACGCCCTGGCGTGGGGGATGCTCGCGTAAAAATCCGGCGACCGGAGATAGACGGCGAGCATCCGCCCGCCCATGAAATCGCGCTGGATCCCGGCCTCGCCGCCATAGGCAATGCCGAGCGACTGCCGCACCATGGAGCGCGGCCCGTCTGCGCCAACCAGAAAATCGGCATGAACCTCAAAGCGGCGGCCGTCGTCGCGGCATTCGATGTCACCGACGATGCCGTCGTCGTGTTCGGCATAGCTAATCAGACGGTGACCGTAATGAAGCCGGATTCCCGGCAGCCGCTCGGCATACCGGCGCAGCACCGCCTCGACATATTTTTGCGAGACGCGATGGGGCAGCTCGGCGGCGCTCCACGAGCCCGACAATCCCTTCACGAGTTCGGTTGCGCGGCTCGAGGACGGCAATTGAAACCGCGCCAGCTCGTAGCCAGTGTAACGGGTGAAGTAGGCGACGTCGGTCGGATAGTCGGCAGGCAGTCCCGCCTGCCTGATCTCGGCGGCAAAACCGAGCCGGCGATAATGCTCCATCGAGCGGGCCTGAGTCGCATTGGCCTGCGGATTGAATGCCGTCCCGGGCTTTTCGTCGACCAGCACCGCAGAGACACCGCGCCGCCCGAGCTCGTTGGCCAGCATGAGCCCGCAGGGGCCGCCGCCCACGATGAGCACGGAGGTCGTCAGGCGTGTTTCCAAGGGGCGTCTCCAACGAGGCATTATCCTGCATGGTAAGGATACCTGACGATTTAGTCAAGCTACCTGACGATCTCGTCATCGAGCGTATCGAAACTCGCGCCATAGGCCGCGAGCCCTTTCAGGATCGCCTCCATGCTCGCCTTGCCGAGTTCGGCGCGCATTTCCCGCTCCGCGACATCAACCGCATCCCGAAAGGCATTTAGCCAGATCAGGCCGGCCGGCGTGAACTTGACGATGCGGGCGCGGCCGTCGCTCGGATCAGGAATGCGGTCGACCAGGCCGAGCTCGACACATTGGTCGACCAGCTCTCCCATGGCCTGCTTGCTCATCGAGGCCCGCCGGGCGAGCTCGGTCAACCGCGTTCCCTCGACGTCGAGATTTCGGGTCAGGCCGACATGGGCGATGCGCGTCTCGGCATGCCCGCGCGCGCTCATCAGCTCGAGGACGCGGGCCTCGAAGCGGCGCACCGCGTTGTTGAGAAGGCGACCGACATTGGCATGCCGCCACGCAGTCCCGGACTTTCTGGCATTCATCCCTACACCGGATCGAATGCGCGGATTGGCGGCAGATTGCCGGTGAACTTCTCCACCTCGACCGTCGTGAGCTGGCCGGTGCAGCCCTGCGCGAAGGATGAGGTGCCGATGTCGCGGGTCAGCACGTTGGGATTGCCGTGAACGCAGAGCGGCGCCTCCTCCTCCGGATCCATCGGATCGTACCAGGCACCGGTCGGCAACTGGACGATGCCGGGCGCGATGCCGTCGGTGACATGCACCGCGGCAAGGCAGGCGCCGCGCTCGTTGAACAGGCGAATGATGTCGCCGTCCTTGATGCCGCGAGACTCGGCGTCACGCGGGTTCATGCGCGCGACCTCGCGTCCCCGATGTTTTGCGCCCAGGGAATGTCCGCCAAAATCGAGCTGGCTGTGCAGGCGCGTCACCGGCTGATTGGCGACGAGGAAGCACGGCGCCCCGGGTTTTGGCATATCGGTCTTCTCGAGCCACACCGGATGGCCCGGACAATCCGCATCGCCATGACCCGCGATCTTTGCCGAAAAGATCTCGATGCGGCCGCTCGGCGTCGGTAACGCCTGCGCAACCGGATCCTCGCGGAAGCGGCGCAGCCTGCCGCCGTCGTCGGGCTGCTGCGGCACCACCAGGCTGCCACGCGCCCAGAATTCGTCGAAGTGTGGGGCCTCGAGGCCCCGCTTGGCGAGCGAGGCGCGGGTCGGCTCATAGAGATATGCGAGCCACTCCCGCGACGTGCGGCCTTCGGTGAAAGGCTCGCGCGCGCCAAGACGGTCGGCGAGATCGGCAAAGATGTCGTAGTCGTCGCGCGCGAGCCCAAACGGCTCGGCGATGCGGTGCATGGCGACCATCAGGGGATCGTTGGTGGAATAGCCGATGTCCTCGCGCTCGAGCGTCATGGTCGCGGGCAGGACGATGTCGGCGTGCCGGGCCGTGGCGGTCCAGGCGAGCTCGTGCACGACCAGCGTATCGACCTTCGCAAACGCCTTGCGCAGGCGGTTGATGTCCTGGTGATGATGGAAGGGATTGCCGCCGGCCCAGTAGACGAGGCGGATATCGGGATAGGTGCGCGTCTCGCCGTTGTAGCGATAGGTTATTCCGGGATTGAGCAGCATGTCGGCGATGCGCGCCACCGGAATGAAATCGGCAACGCCGTTGCGGCCCTGCCCCAGCGTCGGCCCCGGCACGTCGTTGACGCGGCGGCCGTAATAGCCGATCGCCCCGAGCGAATAGGCGTAGCCGCCGCCGGGAAGGCCGATCTGGCCGAGCGCGGCCGCGAGCACCATGCCCATCCACACCGGCTGCTCGCCATGCTCGGCGCGTTGCAGGGAATGCGAGACGGTGATGAGCGCCCTTTTGCCGGCGAGGCGGCGCGCGAGCTTGCGGATGTTGTTCGCATCGACGCCGCAGATCGCGGCGGCCCAGTCGGCGTGCTTCGGCTGCCCATCGCTCTCGCCGGTGAGATAGCGCAAAAAGACCGGCCAGCCTTCGGTGTAGCGATCGAGGAAGGCCTGATCGTGCAGGTCTTCGGTGACCAGCGTGTGCACGATGCCGAGCATCAGCGCGGTGTCGGCGCCGGGCACGCATGTCATCCATTCGGCACCGGCCTCCGCGGGCAGATCGTCGCGCAGCGGACTGACCAGGACGAACTCGCAGCCGCGCCGGCGTGCCTCTGCCATGGCGCCGCGCTCGACATGCTTGCTGATGGAGCCACCGGCCACCATGGAGTTCTTCAGCGCCATACCGCCGAACGCCAGCACGATGTCCGTCTCGGCCGCGATCTGCTCCCAGGTCACGTTGCGCCTGGTGATGTCCTCGTAACCGCAGAGAATCTGCGGCAGCAGCACCGAGGATGCACCCGACGAATAAGTGTTCACCGAACGCACATAGCCGCCCATCGCGATGTTGAGGAAGCGATGGACCTGGCTCTGCGCGTGATGGAAGCGGCCCGCACTCGACCAGCCATAGGAGCCGCCGAAGACGGCCGAGGGACCGTGCGCGTCGCGGATGCGCGAGAGCTCGTCACCCAAGAGATCGAGCGCCTTCTCCCAACTCACGGAGACGAATTCGTCGCGGCCGCGGCGATCATCGGGGCCCGGGCCATTCTCGAGCCAGCCGCGGCGGATCGCCGGCTGGGCGATACGGGCCTGGTGACGCAACGCGCCGGGAAAATTGTCGATGATGCCGCTCGGATCGGGGTCGCCCGCATAGGCCCTGACTTCGAGCCCGGCCGCACTGTTGCGCGCCGAGAACACGCCCCAGTGCGAGGTGTGCGGCTTGAAACCGTCGGAGAGGTCGAGGCCGGGATCGGGGAAGCCTATGGTGTCGGTCATCGCGTCGTCCTTGTGGCGGGAGGCGCCAATCGTGCCGTTCCCGTTACAGGTATCCGAACCGCATGGTGAGGCCAACTGGATATGTTATCGCCAAGTTGCATCGCGGGGTCGCGCGATTGCACGCTTCTGGTTCCCTGGCTTCTCAGGGCGCAGCGCAACATGCAGACACAGGCGCGCGGTGGCGCAACGTTATCCGCCGTCTCTCGCGCGACGGAACAGATCGGCTCCGCCGACTTGTCCGCCCTTCAGCGCGATTTCGGTTCTCGCATGCGCGCGATCCGATGACGCGCGGCAGAGCGGTGCCCCCTCTGCGAGCGGAGCGATCGCTGTCAACGCATAGATGCCCATGGCTTGTAGCGCATGGCCGGATGTGTCCCCGCCGGCGACAACGGCACGTTGGAGCCGCGCGGTTTCAAGAATGGAGTCCAGCGCCTGGCCCAGTCCGGCGCCGATGCGATCATTCACCGCTGCCGCATTTGCGCCACTCGCCTTGATCGCCGCGTTGAGTGTGCCGATCGCCGGATCGTCGGGGCCGCTTGCGGTGATCAGGAGCGCGTCGCGGCCGGACGAGAGCGCGGCGAGCCCACGCTCAGCAGCTCGGCCGATTTCCTTGGTCCATTCGACCGCGTCGACGGCACGCGCTGCATCGAGCCGCACGATGTCAAAACCGTTCTCCGCGGCATGAGTGATCTGCCCCGCGGTGACGGGCGAGCAGGAGCCGGAGACGCAGGCGATGCGCTCGACGCCGGTGAGCCGCAGGTCGGGCTTGCGGTCCGGGATCAGCCCGGCCGCACGCCAATAGGCGACCAGCGCCTGTTCGACGCCTTGCGAACCGGCGGCAAAGAGCCGCTCGCCGCGATGCTGCCAGATGAGGCGGCCGGCCTCGATCAGCGAGGCCTGGTCGAGCACGTCGAGCGAGATGATCTCGGTGCCGGCGGTTTTCGCGCGCGCCAGCGCCTCGTCTGCACCGCCCCTTGCCATGGTGACGAAGTCGATCAGGCCGATCGACCGCGCCGTCTGCTTGGCGAGATGGCGGCCGAGGTCGGACTCGTCCATCGGCGTCACCGGATGGCGCGACATCGTCGGATGACGGTCGAGGCGATGGCCGACGCCGTTCACGGCCGCGAACAGATTTCCGAACATCTGATAGCGGCCCATCGCCGGCGATCCCACGAGAAGCGGATGCCAGCTACCGCCGAGGCGCGGCACGGCGAGATCGATCGCGCGTCCGATCGAGCCGATATGCGGTGCGGAGTCGAAAGTCGAGCACACCTTGTAATGCGCGATCGGCGCACCGATGCCGGCGAGGACGTCGAACACCGCCGGAAGATTCTGCTCCATCCAGGCGGGATCCTTTGCGCGCGCAGTGCCGGCAATGCCGATGCCGCGAAACTGCCCGGAGGCCGCAAGGCGTTCCGGTGTCGGGGGCTCGAGGAACAGGATCGTGGGTAGCCCGGCGAAGGTGAGCGCCTCCATCGCGGCCGACGAGCCGGTGTAATCGTCGCCATAGAATGCGACGAGAGGACCGTCTGGCAGGAATGTCGTGCCGCTCATGATTTGCCCGCGATTGCGGCATCCCACGCAGCGCGCAGATCGGCGACCCCTGCAGCGGGGCCATCGGGATGCGCAAGGATGCCACCGCCGGCGGCAAAGATCAGATCGGTCGAACCGAGCGCGCGCCAGGTTGGAAGTGCCTGCGCCGGCGACTGGCCCGACGAGAACACCGGCATGGCGATGCACGGCTTGTGCGCGAACATCGGCGTCAGCGCGGCGCGCGCCGACGTGACGACGCTGTCATCGGTCTCGCTGAACTTGTTGCCGATGCCGTTGACATGCATGTGATCCGCACCGGCAAGCCGCCAGATTTTTTGCCACGCCGTGTAATCCCACCCGAGCGCAGGATGGCGGTTCAATGCGCCCCAGCCGTTGCGATGCGCGTGAATCGGAAGCTGTGTATGGCGGCCGAGCTCGATCATGCCGGCGAGCCCGACCGAATTGATGCTCACCATCACGCAGGTGCCGCCTTCCCTAAGCACCAGATCGTGGCGGCGACGCATCTGGTCGATCTCGCCGGTCAGGTTGAAGGCGATCATCACCTTCTTGCCGGTGCGATCAGCATGGTCGTTGACGACGCGCATCACGGTTCGCACGCGTTCGTCGAACGGGCAATAGGCGCCGTCCGATTGCAGCTCGTCATCCTTGATGAAGTCGATGCCCGCCTCGCACAGCGTCGCGACGAGACCGGCCGTCTCGGCCGGGCTCAGCCCGATGCTCGGCTTGATGATGGTGCCGATCAGCGGACGACCGCTGACGCCGGTGAGCTCGCGCGTGCCGGCGACGCCGAATTTTGGACCGAAATAGGCGGAGGCGAAGGCAAGCGGAAGCCGCAAATCGAGCAGTCGCAGGCCGGTGAGCTGGCGCAACTCCCAGAGATTGCCGGCGATCGCCGTGACCAGATTGGGCAGCGACACGCCGATATTGTCCAGCGGCCACGACAGCGTCACGCGCGCGCGGTGCCAGGGACCGTCTGGATTGACCGGCCGTGCCACGGGGAGCGATGGCGCGGAGGCGGCCTCGAGCAGCTCGATGCTCTCGACCCGCGCGGCCGCGCGCGCTTTCAACTCCGGCGTCTCACCGGGCACCGCGACGAACGTTCCGCTCGACTGCTCGCCCGCCATCGTCTCGGCGGCAACGCGTGGATCGACTGATGTCTCGATCAGATAGTCGGCTTCGATGCGAACAGGGTTTTCCGTCACGGGATCGCAGACAGGCTAGAGTTTTGTCAGATCGGGAAATGGCCGCACGGGATCGCGTCCGTCCCAGCCCTTGGCCGCTTTGCGGATGAGGTCGAACATCTTGCCCTTGGGACCCGCGACTTCAGACAATTCGATCACCGTTCCCGGATGATACTCCGTGTCGAAATAGACAAAGCGGCCGCGGGCGCCGACCTCGCCGCTCATGACGGGCTTGAAACCCTCTGCCTCGAGGCGCGAGAGATCGGCGTCGTAATCTTCGGTCCAATAGGCGACGTGCTGCAAGCCCTTATTCCCTGCTTTGAGGAAATCGGCATACATCGACGGCGCATCGTTGCGGATCTGGATCAGCTCCATCTGCAACGGCCCGGAATTGGCAAGCGCCACGGAATTGTGCGGCTCGTAGGCCTTGCCGCGATAGCGGTAGTTCACGATCGGCACGCGCGGATTGTAGAACCACGGCCCGATGCCGAGCTCGCGGCTCCAATAGTCCATCGCCTTCTCGATGTCGTCGACGACGTAGCCGGCCTGCCGGATCTCGCCAAAAAAGCGGCTCATTGAACGATTCCCACTCTGTTCAGAATTTGAGGAAGCCGGTCGACAGCCACGGGAATGCCGCGACGATGACGAGGCCGACGAACAGTGCCGCGACATAGCCCCAGATGTGCTTGAGGCCTTCGTCGGGCGATATCTTGCTGATCGCGCAGGCGCCGTAATAACCGACCCCGAAGGGCGGCGAGAACAGGCCGATGCCCATCGCGATGATCACGACCATCGCGTAGTGCACCTCGTGCACGCCGGCCTGCCTGGCGATCGGAAACAGCAGCGGGCCGAACAGCACGATCGCCGGAATCCCTTCGAGCACGCTGCCGAGCACGACGAAGGCCAGAATCGAGATCGCGAGGAAGCCGTAGGCGCCGCCCGGGATTGCCGCCATCGCCTTCGCCAATTGCTGCGAGAAGCCGGATTGCGTCAGGCCCCAGGCCATCGCCGTGGCGCAGCCGATGATGAAGATGATCGCACCCGTCAGCGACGCGGTCTCGACCAGCATGGGCTTTAGGCGTGCCCAAGGAAACTGGCGGTAGACCAGAAGCCCCATCAACACGGCGTAGGCGATGCCGATGGTCGAGACTTCCGTGGCGGTTGCAACTCCTTCCACCACGGCAGTGCGGATCACGAAGGGCAGCAGGATGGCAGGCAGGGCGACGATCGCGAGCTTGCCGATCTCGCGCCTGGAGGCGCGCACCACATGACTCAAATCTTCGTGCCGGTAGCGCCGCCAGACCACGACGCAGAGCGCCGCGCCGACAACCAGGGCCGGCAATAGCCCGCCGGTGAAGAGCGCGGCAATCGAGACGCCGGTCACCGAGCCGATGGTGATCAGGACGATGCTCGGCGGAATGGTTTCGGTCTGCGCGCCCGTGGCGGACAGCAGCGCGACGAGATCGCCGGGCTTGGCGCCGCGCCGCTGCATTTCCGGCAGCAGCACCGGCGCGATCGCGGCCATGTCGGCGATCTTCGAGCCGGAGATGCCGGAGACCAGATACATCGCGCCGATCAGCACATAGGACAGGCCGCCCCTGACATGACCGAGCAGGCTCGCCAGGAACTGGATCATGGCGCGCGCCATGCCGGTCATCTCGATCAGCGCGCCCAGGAAGATGAAGAGCGGCACCGCGAGCAGGATGAGGTGCGACATGCCTTCATCGAGCCGGCCGACCATCACCAGCATCGGCGTGGATGTCGTCAGCGCCAGATAGCCGAAGGTCGCGAGCGCGAAGGAGAAGGCGATCGGCACGCCGGCGAACACATTGACCGCGACCACACCGACGAAGAAGACGATGAGGTTGTAGCGCCCAAGCGGCGCGAGACTTGGTCCGGCGAGCCAGAATGCGGCGATCAGGATGGCGGTCGTGATGAAGGCTGCAGCGACCAGCGCAGGGCGGTGTCGCAATGCGAGCCGGATCGCGGCGATGACGGCCATCAGTGTCATTCCGACGGGAATCGCGGCCGCCCGCCAGGCATTGCTGATCTCCAGCGCCGGCGTGACGATGATCCGTTCCTCGCTCGCATAGTCGAAGGCGGGATGCAGGATCAGCGCCAGCAGAGCCAACGGCGCCACCGCTGCGATCGTCTCGAGGAAGGCGCGCGCACCCGGGCCGACATGGCTGACGAGCCCCGTCATGCGCATGTGCTCGCCGCGGCGCAGGGCAATCACCGCGCCCAGCATCGAAAGCCACAGAAACAGGATCGAGGCCAGCTCGTCCGACCAGACCAGCGGCCTGTGGAAGACGTATCGCATCACGACGCCGGCGAGCATGATGGCGATCTCGACCAGCACGAGGCCGGCGGCCGTCGTTTCCACGACAGCACCGAGCCAGCGGTCGACGGCGCCGCAGGCTTTCGCGAAACGGCGCGCGCTCCCATTGGAGGCAGCGCGAGCATCTGCCTCCAGATAGTCCGTCATCTGATGCTCTGCGACCGTCATCGCACTCAGGCCAGCTTGCCGACGGCGCCTTCGAGCAGCCCCCAGGCCTCGTCACCGAAGCGGCCCTTCCATTCGCCGTAGAAGCCGGCATCGCGCAATTTTGCACGGAACGACTCGGGCGCGGGCTTTGTGAAGGTCAGCCCCTTGCTTTGCAGATCGGCCTGCACCGTCGCATTGAACGCCTTGATGTCGTCGCGCTGCTTCAGGCCGGCATCGTTGATGGCGTTGGAGACGATCTTCTGCATATCGGCCGGCAGGGCCTGGAAGGCGCGCGCGTTGGCAATGAACCAGAAACCGTCCCAGATGTGGTTGCTGATGGCGCAGAATTTCTGCACCTCGTAGAGCTTCGCCACCTGGATGATCGGCAGCGGATTTTCCTGCGCGTCGACGATGCGGGTCTGCAGCGAGGAGTAGACCTCGCTGAATTGCAGGCTCGTAGGCGAGGACGCCAGCGCCTTGAACATGGAGATGCTGAGCGGGCTGACCGGCACGCGGATCTTCAGACCATCCATGTCCTTGGCGCTTTCGATCGGCTTGGCGCCGCTCGTGATCTGGCGGAACCCGTTGTCCCACATCTTCTCGAACGTATGGAGGCCGACCTTGGCCATCGCGGCACGGACATGCGCGCCGAGCGCGCCATCCATCGCCTTCCAGACCTGGTCATAGTCAGCAAAGGCAAAGCCCACCGCGTTGATGGCGGCAACCGGCACCAGGGTCGCAACCACCAGCGCGGAAGGCGTGAAGAAGGTCAGCGCACCGCTGCGCACCTGCGCCAGCATGTCGGTGTCGCCGCCGAGCTGATTGTTCGGAAAGATCGCCATCTCGACCCGGCCGTTGCTCTCCTTGGCTATGCGGTCGGCGGCTTCCTGCGCGCGGATGTTGAGCGGATGCGTGAGCGGCAGGTTGTTGCCGTATTTCAGCGAGAACTCGGCCGCACGGGCCGGGCGCGGCAAGGTGCCGACCAGGCCCGCCGCGGGAAGAGCAGACAGGGCTTGCAGGGCACGCCGACGGGTCAGGGACATGGCTTCTCCTCCAATCACGATTTGATGTTATTTGATGTCTCTGCGACAATCTTGATGCGAAAATCGCGGCTTAGGGCTAGTGTGTCAAACACCAAAAATGATGTCTTTTGATGTACTCGAAGCCCGAGCTGTGAAATGGACAAGCAGGTCGCGCCCCCGCTGAGCCGCATCGTCGACGTCGCGCGCCGTGCCGGTGTCTCCACGGCGACGGTCGACCGCGTGCTCAATCGCAGGCCCGGCGTGCGGGCGATCACCCAGCAGCGCGTACTCGCCGCCGCGTCCGAGCTCGACTACATGCCGGCCGACGATCTCCTGGCAGCGATGCGGCCGAAGCCGATGCGGCTCCTGTTCCTGCTGCCGGCCGGCACCAACCGCTTCCTCTCGACGCTGGGGCAGTTGATCGCGCATTCCGATGGCCGGCTCGCGCCGTTCAACGTCCATTGCCAGGTCGACACCATCAAGAGCTTCAATCCCGAGCTCCTGGCACGCCGGCTCTGGCAATCCCGCGACAAGGCCGACGGCATCGCCTTCATGGCGCTCGAGCATCCCGCCGTGAGGGAAGCCGTCGACCGGCTCGCGGAGCGAGGCGTGCCGACGGTGACGCTGATCTCTGACATCCTGAACACGCGTCGCGCCGCTTACGTTGGATTGGACAATCGTTCCATCGGACGCACCGCCGGCTACATGATCGCGCGCTTCCTCGGCGAGCGTCCGGCCAAGGTCGCGATGATCGCGGGCAGCCTCAGCTACCGCGCGCATGAAGAGCGCGAGATGGGCTTTCTGCACGTGTTCGAAGAGCTGTTCCCTTCCATCAAGGTCGTGGGCCTGCGCGAAGGCCATGATGATGCCGATCGCAACTATCGCCAGACCCGCATGCTGCTCGGCCAGCATCCCGATCTTGCCGGCATCTACAATATCGGCGGCGCCGCCGACGGCGTCGCGCGGGCGCTGAAGGAAATGAATCGCGCGCGCGACGTGGTCTTCATCGGCCACGGCCTGACCTCTGATACGCGCAGCTTCCTGCTCGACGGAACGATGGACGCCGTCATCACCCAAAATCAGCTCAACACGATGATGAGCTGTGTCGGCATCTTCGACAATCTCCGCGCGGGCCGCGGAGCCATGCACGGCATTGAGGCGCCGCGTAGCGAGATCATCTTTCGCGAGAACATTCCTGCGCTGGGCGGCTAGAGGCGACCAGCGTCTTCAATCGTCCAGGAGATCCAAAAACTCCTCCACCCGCACGAATGGGTCCTCTTGCCCCCTGCTGGCATAGACGACCCGATCGCCATCGCGCTGCAACGAACGCGCCTTGGATTTCCGCAAGCGCCCGGGGAGGAATGTCGCCGCGACGGCCTCGTGCCCGACATCCAACCTGACGATGCCTCGTCGCTTGCACTCGATCCTGAGCCTGGCTGCAGCGAAGAAATCGTGGGCCGGCTGCGGCAGCTTGCCGAAGCGGCGGGACGTCTCCTCCTCAAGGTCTTCCAGATCGTCCTCGCTGCGACACCTGGCGGCGCGGCCATAGATTTCGAGCCGAACTGATTCCGACTGCACATAGCTTGCAGGCAACATGTCCGCGAGCGGGAGGTTGAGATCGGGCACCCACAATTCGCCGCCGCCGTCGCTGGTCTTCTCGGAGGCCAGCTTCAGGAGATGACTGTAGAGCACCGGTCCAAAGACCTGCACGTGGCCGGACTGCCGTTCCGAAAACAGGTCGCCCGCTCCTCTGAGGTCCAGATCGCGCTCGCTGATCGCAAAGCCCGCGCCCGGTCGACTAAACTCCTCCAGAACGGCCAGGCGCTTTTCGGATTGCTCGGACGTCGAGTCGGTCAGCAGATGTGCGAAGGCCCGCGTTCCGCCGCGTCCGACCCGCCCTCTGAGCTGGTGAAGCTGGGCCAGGCCGAACTTTTCGGGCCAGCACACCACGATGGTATTCGCCCTGGGAATATCGAGCCCACTCTCTACGATGTTGGTTGCCAGCAAGACGTCCGCGTCGCCTTCAACGAAGCGCATCATCCGGTCGTCGATGTCATCGACGGGCAACCGGCCGTGGAGAGAGACGATGCGGAGATCGGGAGCCACCGATTGCACGCGCGCCAGCATCGGATCCAGATCCTGGATGCGCGGACAGATCAGGAAGCTTTGCCCGTGTCGCCTCTGCTCTCGCAGCAGCGCCGCGGCAATGGCCGCATCCGACAGCGGTGCGATCCTGGTTACGATCGGGAGACGATGGACGGGCGGGGACGCGATGACGCTGAGGTCCCGAAAACCTGCAAGGCCCGCCGCAAGGGTTCGCGGGATCGGCGTGGCGCTCATCCAGAGCGCATGGGCACCTTTTGCCAGCCCGGACAGCATCGCCTTCTCGGCCGCGCCAAAATGCTGCTCTTCGTCGATGATCACGAGGCCAAGGTCAGCAAACCTGACGTCCTTCGCGGCTAGCGCCTGCGTGCCGACCACGACTTTGAGTTTTCCGCTGCGCAGCCCTTCCTTCGCCGCCCTCGTCTCCGGCGCCGAATTGGCGCGCGACAGGCTTGCGACCTCGATACCGAAGGGACCGAACCGCTTGCGAAACGTTTCGACATGCTGCCTTGCCAAGACCGTTGTCGGCACCGCAATCGCCACCTGCTTTCCCGCAAGCGCGACGGCGGCTGCCGCCCGCAATGCCACCTCGGTCTTGCCAAAGCCGACGTCGCCGCAGATCACGCGGTCCATGGGATGACCTGACGCCAGATCATCGAGCACGTCCTGAATGGCTTTTGCCTGGTCCACCGTCGTGAAATAGGGAAAGCGCGCGACGAACCTCTCGTATCCCGGACCGGGAGGGACCAGTTTGGGCGCGCGCCGACGGCGGCGCTGGCTGATGTGTTTGGCAAGCTGTTTTGCGGCAGCCTGGATCTCCTGCTCCGCCTCGGTGCGTCGAGCCCACCACGTACTTCCGTCCGCCCTGTCCAGCGCCAGCTTGCCGCGCTCCGCCGCATACGGCCAGATCAACGCAAGATCGGCCGGTGGAACGAGGATCGCGTTGTCTCCGGCGGAGGCCAGCCTGATCATCTCCCGCCGCGTCCCGCCGCCCATGTCGACGGTCTGCAAGCCATCGAGCAAGGCCAGCCCGCGCTGCAGATGGACGACAACAGAGCCTTGCTCCGGTACATCGGGGTGATCGAACGCGGCGTTCCAAGCCCTGGCCATGGGCTGCGGATGATGAGCCCGGCTGCCGAGCACGTCGGATGCCGTCACGATGACGAGCGGCTTCTTGCCAACGCCAACGAAGCCGACATCGAAATCAGCCAACAGCGCGCCTTCGTCGCTCCGTGCCTTCGTCACTGCGTTCCAATCGGCGAACCGCTCGGCCTTGATCCCGCTCATGCGCTCCATTGCGCGCAAATCGTCCTCGACGGCCGCGACGAAAAGCAGCCGCGATCCTGCGCGCTGGGTATCGGCGACGAATGTGCGGAAAGCCTTTCTCGGCGTGGGGACTTTCGAAAACTCCTGCGTCGGGCTGAAAGCCGCTTTTCGCGGCAGCACGCTCATCCGCTTCTTCAGCCGCTTCCACTCCCCTTCGCCCAAATACTCGCGTTCCGCTTCCCTTCGGCCGGCCTCCTTGATCGTACCGAGCCAGCTTTCGGCGTGGGCCAACACCCCGGCATCCACAATCCACCGGGCGCGACCGCAATAGTCCGGTAGCGTTGCTCGCTGTGCGCGCTTGCCTCCAAACGCGAGCCGTTCGGACATGGGATCGACGATCAACTCCTTGGTCTCGAAGACGACTTCGTGCTCGATGGGGTCAACGGCCACGATCCGCCGAACCAAACCATCAGAGTGCTCTATCCTGAACGGACCAAGCGCGCCCGCGGGAAACACCTCGAAGGTCTTGCCGTGGAACAGAACGCCCCCCGGGTACTCCGCCTCCTCGTCGAGATCGTAGCCAAGGGCGGCCAGTCGGTCTTCCAGCTCCTGCTCGGAGAAAGCCGCCTCCACCTTCAGGCTCAGGCTCGACCGCAACCAGTTCGCCGGCGGCGGAAGGCGCTCCATGATGGCCTCTGCCGTCGACACCAGGAAAACGGGTTTCTTTGTCCTGGCCAGACGCCGCAATACCGCGCTGCGCCGGCCGGCAATCTCTCGCGACGGCTCAAGGCCATCGAATGGCAGGGTATTCAACCGCGGAAACACCAGCACATCGACCGAAGGATCGAGCGCGTGGATGATGCCGCCGAGCCGCTCCGCCCGGTTCTCGTCTTCACAAAGGAAGACGATGCCGTCGCGGCCGGACTTTCCCCATTGTTCGAGAAGGTGGAGGGCCACCATGCCAAGCGGCGAGGACGAGGAGATCGCGAAACGCGGTGGGCTCTTCTTTTTCTTCGTCGCGCCAATCGTGGCGCGGGCCTTTTTGGGATGCCCCACGTCGAATCCATCGATGTTTCATAAGAGGAGTTGGTCGACGCTGGTAGCGCAATTCCGCCCGCAGTGTCCAACGACCTCTTACGCGCTCGTAATCGTGTTGACCAGCGTTCGCGGGTGCGCCGAGTTCCAGCCTAAAGCGCGATGGCGTTAGGTCGAATCGTCATCGTGCTTTAGCTCATTGTTTGAGCATGATCTTTTCGGAAAACCGCTGTGCACTTTTCCGGATCATGCTTTAGTCGTCTTGCGACAAGTTCTTTCGCGACGGAGGCGCCGTAATCGCCCCTCCCTCGCCGACCGACAGGTCGCGGCCGCCCTGCTCGGGGCGCTCGGCCTCGTCCTTCTCGGGATCCGGCCTCTGAGAAATAGGCACGTCCCGTGGCTTCTTTGGCATCGTCGGCCTCCGCCACGATAAGACGCGAGGCCCGAAATCGTTCATTGCCTATTCATCTGCGACAACGCCACCTGACGCCGTCGGAGCTTTCGAACCCAATCTGCAGCTGCAACTTCTGAACGTGCCGGCAGAATCGAGGACCAACGCGGTCATTTTCGCACGAAGAGCCAGCTAGTAGCCGATTGCAGCCCCGTCACTGCGCGGGTCAGACCCTCCACCCAGGATTCCGGTTTGTGGATCGACCGTAATGCCGTGAGCGTGGCCGGCCATCTCGTTCCATGCGCCCCAGCGATTGATGATGTGCCCCCTCTGCGCAAGCGCCCGCAGGGTCTCGTCGGGAAGGCGGCCTTCCAGGTGCAGGGTGTCCCGCGCCTCGCCAAGCCCGAACCGGCCGGACAGGAAGCGTGGCATTTCGATCGCCTCCTGGATATCGAGGCCAAAATCGATCATCGCCGAATAGAGCTGCAACTGGATCTGCGGTTGTCCGTCCGCCCCCATGCAGCCGAGCACGCTCCACAGTCTGCCATCGCGCTTGGCGATGGAAGCGATCAACGTGTGCAAGGGAATCTTGCCGGGTTCGAGGCGATTGGGATGGTCGGGATCGAGTGAGAAGTAGGCGCTGCGGTTCTGGAGCACCACGCCGGTGCGGCCGGCAACGAGGCAGGATCCGAACGCGCCATATAGACTCTGGATCAGCGAGACAGCATTGCCCTCCCCGTCGACCGCGGCAACATAGACGGTGTCACCGGCGAGACTCCCGTAGGACGGGACCTGGTCCCATCGCAGCGCCGAGCGGATGTCGATCAATTCGGCGCGCTTGGCCGCGTATGATTTGGAGATCAGCCTTTCGACCGGCACTTCGGCGAAGGCGGGATCGGCGAGCACGCCGTCGCGGTCGTGATAGGCGATCTGCTTCGCCTGCACCATGAGATGCACGCGCTCCGGTCCGAGCAGATCCCTTTTGTGCAGCTCATAGGGTTCGAGCAGGTTGAGCATCTCGAGCACCGAAAAGCCCTGGGTCGGCGGCGGGGTGTTGTAGATCTCGACATCGCGGTAGCGGCCCACAAGTGGCGCGCCCCAGCTCGCCGTCTGCTGCTCAAGATCAACGTCTCGAAAGAAGCCTCCCGCCTCGCGCGCGAAGCGTGCCAGCTCTTCGGCAACTGCCCCGCGGTAGAAGCCGGCCCAACCCGCATCCGCAATGGCTTGCAGCGTGCGGGCGAGATCCGGATTTGCCAGCTTCGCTCCGGGCGCCGGGGTCTCTCCACCGGGCAGGAACAGCGCGGCAGCCTCAGCCTGTCGTGCAAGCTCGCCCCGCATCAGATCGATGAAGCTCGCAAGCCGAGCCGTGACGGGAAATCCGTCCCGCGCGCAAGAGATCGCGTTCTCGAGTACCTTCGCAAGCGGCAGTCGCCCATGTGCCTGATGGGCTTCGGTCCAGCTTGCGACTGCGCCAGGCACCGTCAGCGTCGCAGGAATGATTCCGCGCAGTGGGATCTCGCTCATACCCCTCTCGCGCAACGCTGCCAGCGATGCCGTGCCGGCCGCCTTCCCGCCACCGTTGAGGAATTTGACGGCGCCGCTGCGTCCCTCGT
Organism: Bradyrhizobium arachidis; assembly: GCF_024758505.1. NCBI lineage: Bacteria > Pseudomonadati > Pseudomonadota > Alphaproteobacteria > Hyphomicrobiales > Nitrobacteraceae > Bradyrhizobium > Bradyrhizobium arachidis. The sequence continues at coordinate 7,714,274 of NZ_CP077970.1, forward strand.
GGATCAGCCAGAACGCATCGCCGCCGAGCCCCGTCCTGTGCGGATACATGACCGCCAGGACGGCGCTGGTGGCAAGCGCGGCATCGGCGGCGGAGCCGCCTGCACGCAAGATGTCGATGCCCGCGCTCGAGGCCAGCGCATGCGGCGACGTCACCATTCCGCGCGGCGCAAGGGTCACGGGGCGACCGGTGGTGATCTCCATGGCAGGCCCCCTCAAAGATCAGATGCGCGGCGCCCGGGTGAAGCCGCCCAATGCTTGCTCGACCAGCTGGGCAAATCTCAGCGTGGTGCGGTCCCCGAGATAAGGTCCCACAATTTGCACGCCGGCCGGCACACTGCCGACCATCCGGCCCGTCGGAACGGCGGTGGCCGGTAGATTGGCGACCGTGACGAGACCGGGCCAGGCCAGATTGTCCATGTATGGGACCGTGCGGCCGTTCACGGCGAGGCGACGGGTAAATTGCGCGGCGAGATCGAGGCGCTCGATGTCGTGCGGGAACGCCACCGTCGGCGTGACCGGGCATAGCAGCACGTCGTAATCGGCGAAGAAACGACGCCACGCGCGATAGAGCTGGTGCCGCTGCTCCGTCCCCGCGAAGAACTGCGGCAGTGTCTGCCGAACCGCGTCGGCAACACGACGCGGATAGCTGCCGCTCTCGGCCACCTCCCCCGCAGCGAGGAGGGCCTCGCGCGCGGGCGGCGGCAGCCCGGCGCCGATGATCCCGAACAGGGTTTGCAGATAGACGTCGTAGCTTGCAGCGGGATCAATGGCTGGCCGCGCGGCCCTGTCGACCGTTACGCCGATGCGCACGAGATCATCGACCAGTCCGTCGATCGCGGCCGCGTAGCCGTCGTCCAGCGGGTAAGCCTGCGCATCGTTCCAGACCGCAACGCGAAAGGACCGGAGGTCGTCATGCCGCGGTGCCGGCAGCCGCAACTGCGCGCCGGCAGCCTCGACGTCGGACGCGCCGAGCACGACGTCGAGCAGCAGCTCAAGATCGAACGCGCTGCGGGCCAGAGGTCCGGCGACACCGAGCTCCGCGGGTGCGATGTGGCCGGGCGGTGGTGGAATGTGTCCCTCGGTACTGACGAGACCATAGCTTGGCTTGTGGCCGTAGACGCCGCAGAAATGCGCCGGCACGCGGATCGAGCCTCCGATATCGCTGCCGAGCTCGAGCGACGTCAGCCCCGCCGCGAGCGCAGCGGCCGAGCCTCCGGAGGAACCGCCGACGGTGCGCTCACCATCCCATGGATTGCGCGTCAAGCCGAACAGCGTGTTGCGGGATTGGTGGTCGGCGGCACCCGCCGGCAGATTGGTCTTGCCGAAGATGACCGCACCGCCCGCGCGGATTTTTGCGACCGTGACGGCGTCCTCACGCGGCCGATAATCGCGCAACTCCTCGAGCCCGCAGGTCGCGGCCATGCCGGCGACGGCGAAGGAATCCTTGATGGTCATCGGCAGGCCGTGCAGCGGCCCGGTCGTTTCACTGCGCACCAGCTTCTCGTCGGCGATGTGCGCCTGGCGGCGCGCCCCTTCTTCATCCAGCGCGACCACGGCATTGCAGGATGGATTGACGCGTTTCACCCGATCGAGATGCAGCTCAAGCAGTTCGAGCGCACTGATGCGCCGCGACGCAAGCAACGTCTTCTGCTCGGTTGCGGTGAAGAAACAGGTTTCGTCTGCAGACATGGCAATTATCCCAATTGTCCGGCTTTTTCGGCCAGCGGTGCGAGGCCGAACGCAGCCGGCGCCTTCCGGCCGACGCCGAGAAGCCGCAGGCCGAAGTGGTCGCGCAGCGGCGGCCACAGCCCCCGCGGCGACCAGAGCATCACGATGACGGCGACGGTACCCAGTGCCACCAGGTACCAGCCGGCGGATATCCCAAGCTGGTCCGTGATGACCTCGCGCAAGCCGAAGAATATCACCGTGCCGATGACGGGGCCTTCGAGCGTGCCGATGCCGCCGATCATCACGATGAACATCATGTAGACGACCCAGTTCACGTCGAAGGCCGCCGCCGGAGAGACATAGAGGTTTCCGAGGAAAGACACGGCGCCGGCAAGTCCGCAGCCGGCCGCGGACAGCACGAACACGATGAACCGGTTGCGCTGGACATCGACGCCGACGCTCATCGCGGCAAGATCGTTGTCGCGCACGCTCATCAGGCCAAGACCGAAGCTCGACCGCATCAGAAGGAACAGGCCGCCGATCGTCCCGAGAGCCAGCGCGCCGGCAGTCCAGAACAGCACCGGCTCGAACCAGTCGAGGTCGAGCAACCGGCTCGATTTCAGCGGCAGACCGGACGTGCCGCCGAGCCAGGTTGCCTTCATCACCAGGGCCGCGACGATCTCGGAGAACACCCACATGGCAATCGAGAAATAGGCCTCGCGTAGCCGGAACAGCGGCAGCGCGATGACGGACGCAACCAGCGCGCCGGCAAGTGGAGCGACCGGCAGAACCCAATAGGGCGACAGATCGAAGGTGTCGGAAATCAGGAACAGCCCGTAGGCACCGATCCCGACGAAGACCTGATGGCCGAAGGATACCAGGCCGGCATAGCCCGCGAGCAGATTCCACATCTGCGCCATGGCCAGGATCAAGAGGCACTCGGTCGCAAAGCGCAGGGCGCCCTCGCCGAGCAGCAGCGGCCCTGCGGCGAGCAACACGGCAGCGACGGCACAGGAGATCGTGATTCCCTTCGACATCGATCAACCCCTGCTCGCGACAAGACCCGCGGGACGGATCAGGAGCATCACGAAGAACAGCAAGTGCGCATAAAGCAAGCCCGCATTCGCGTCCCATTTCAGGCCGACCAGTTGTGCCATTCCGAGCACGATCCCGCCGAGCAACGCGCCCCAGAACGAACCGATGCCGCCGAGCACCACGACCTCGAAGGCGATCAGCAAACGCTCCACGCCGGAGAATGGCGTGAAGCTCGAGCGCACTGCGAGCAGCACACCGCCGATCGCGCCGAGCGCCAGCGACAGACCCATGACGTAATTATAGACGAGCTCCGGCTTGACGCCGAACAGCCGGACAATGTCGCGGCGGTCGGCGGTCGCACGCACGATACGTCCAAAGATCGTGCGCTTGAGCGCCCACTGCAGAAGCAGGAACAACAGCACTGCCGCGATCAACGTCAGCAAGGGCATGACGCCGATGCTGAGTCCGAACAGCTTGATGCTCGCGCGCGAGAGCTCGCCCAGCTGGAGCCCTCTGACGTCCGCGCCGAAGACTTCGACCATCAGGTTGCGCAGGACGATGGAGACGCCGAAGGTCAGCAGCAGCGGTGCGAGCGGATCCGGCGCCCGCGCCACTCGATTCATGATGACCGCCTGATAGAGATAGCCGACCACGAAGGCCGCGATCACGACCGGAATCAGCACGAACAGCGGGTGGACTTGCGGAAAAAGGCTGACCAGGATCACCGCGAGATAGCCGGCAAGTACCATGAACTCGCCATGGGCGATGTTGACGAGCCGCATCACGCCGAAAACGAGCGCAAGGCCGATGCCAAGCAGGCCGTAGAGACCGCCCAGCAAGGCTCCGTTCACCAGCGTCTCGATCCAGGCCATTTCCCCTCGCTCACATTCCAAAATAGGCTTGCGTCAATTCGGCAACGCTGACGTCGCCTGCCTTTGCCGTCAGCGATACGCGCCCCTTCAGCAGGCAATAGATGCGGTCGCTCGCGCTTGCGGCGCGCTTGACGTCCTGCTCGACCAGCACCAGCGCCGTTCCTTCCTTGCGGATGTCGTTGAATGCGCCGTAGATCTGCTCGACCATGACGGGTGCGAGCCCCAGCGAAATCTCGTCGCACAGAAGGAGGCGCGGGTTGCACATCAGCGCGCGTCCGATCGAGACCATTTGCTGCTGCCCACCCGAAAGCTGCCGCGGCAGGTGGCCGCGCCGCTCTTCCAGCGCCGGAAACAGGTCGAACACGCGACGCAGCGTCCACGATCCCGATCGCTTGCTGACCTGGCCCATCAGAAGGTTCTCCTCGACGGTCAGGGTGTCAAACAGCATACGCCCCTCCGGCACCATGCCGAGACCAAGGCGCGCGATCGTCTCCGCCGGCGTGTCCTGGATGTCGCCACCATCGAACCGGATCCTGCCCTGCTTGCTGTCGATCAGTCCGACCAGCGCCCGCAGGAACGTAGTCTTGCCTGCGCCGTTGGCGCCGACCAGCGCAACCGCCTCGCGCTCGGCCACGCAGAAGGCAAGACCGAACACCGCCTGGAGGTCGCCGTGAAAGACGTCGAGGCCCTCGACTTCAAGCAACGTCATCGGCGGTCAATCCCATGTAGATTTCCTTGACCGTGCGGCTTTCCATCACCTCTCCCGGAGGGCCGTCGAGCACCTTGCGACCGAAATTCAGCACGAGGATGCGATCGGCCACCGCGCGCAAGGCATGGGGGATGTGCTCGATCCAGATCATGGCGTGATCGGCCTTCACGCCTGCAATGACCTCGATCAGCCGCTCGACCTCCGGCTCGGTCAGTCCGGCTGCGATCTCGTCGAGCAGGATCAGGCGCGGCTTCGAGGCGAGCGCCTTGGCGAATTCGAGCCGCTTGCGGTCGATCAGCGGCAGGGCGCCGGCGATGCGGTCCGCCTTGCCGGCAAGCGAGGTGCGGCAAAGCACGTCCATGGCCCAGTCGGCCGCCGCCGCGCCATGCAGGCCGCCGCCATAGGTCGCTGCCACCAGCAGGTTCTCGTAGACGGAGAGATGCGGGAACGGCTGCGGGATCTGGAAAGCCCGCCCGATGCCGAGGCGCACGCGGCGATGCGGCAGCAACTCGGTGATGTCAATGCCATCGAGCGTAATCGAGCCGGCATCCGGCTTGATCAGCCCAACGATCAGGTTCAGCACCGAACTCTTGCCGGCACCGTTTGGTCCGATTACGCCCAGGCATTCGCCGAGCGCTAGCTCGAAATCGAGATCATCCGCGACCCGGATGACCCCGAAATTCTTGCAGAGACCTGCAACGCGCAGCACTTCAACCATCTGCTTACGTGTCCGCGTCGATCCGTATCCCGCTCAGGCGAGCTTCGATAGCAGTGCGAGATCGGCCTGCTTCGGAATGAACGGCGCGGTGCCGTTGTGCACGATCAGGAGCTCGTAAGACGACTTGCCGCCCTTGGTCTTGCGCCATTGCCCGCCGGACAGCGAAGTCACCGCGACATTCTTGATCGGGCTGCCCTTGAACTTGACGGGGCCGACGACGGTTTCGAGATCGAGACCGGCGATGGCATCGCGCAGCGAATTCTTGTCCTTGGGGTCGCTGTTGCGCAGCGCCGCGAAGCCGACCTCCCAGAGCGCGTGCGCATAGCCGATCGGCTGGGTCCATTGCTTGCCGGTCGTCTTCTCCCATTCGGCCGCAAGTTCGGCGGCGCTCTGGCCGGTGAGCGAAGATTTGAACGGATAGGCCGGCGTCCACCAGACCTCCGTCGACATGCCGTCGCCGCGATCACCGAGCGCATTGACCGCGCTCGGGAACAGAAAGGCCGCCGCCACCGTGCAGATCTGGGGTTTGAAACCAGCCTGCGCGGCCTGGTTCCACAACGTTACCCAGTGATTGCCGTAAGTGAATCCGGAGACGATGTCCGCGCCGGCGTTCTTGAACGCCGAGACCTGGTTGGAGAAGTCGTCCGTCGCGATCTGAAAACTGCCGGTCGAAATCTCCTGCAAGCCGGCCTGCCGGATACCCGCCGGCAAGCCCAGCTTCTGATCGGAGAACGCCGTTCCGGCCGGGTTGTCGATATAGAGCGTCCCGACCTTCTTGTTGGTCTCGACCGACTGCCACATGCCGACGAAATTCTTCACGACGTCATCGGCCCCCCAGAAGAAATGGAACGTATAGGGAAAGCCCTTATCGGGCGTCGACTTGCGCGGGAACATCCAGCCCTGCCAAGGCAGCATGGTCGAGATCGTCGGCACACCGCGCGCGTCGGCGAGCTCGCCGATCGGGATCTCGGCATCGCCATCCTCGACCAGGATGAGATCGCATTTTTCGCGGAGCACGAGCTCGCTCGCCACCACCGAGGCGCGATTCGGATCGGACTGGTCGTCCTTGATGACGAATTCGACCGCGTAATTCTTGCCGCCGATCTTCAGCCCATCCTTCACCAAAGCCTTCATCCGCTCGTGGATCCAGGGGTCGGGCTCCGCGAAGGCCGCGCGCACGCCGGACAGGCAACCGGCCCAGCCGATCTTGATCGTCGTCGAGGCCGCGCCGGCGATATTGACCAGCGGCACGTTGCTGGCCGCGGCAAGTCCCGCAGTGCCGGCCGCCTTGAGCAGGCTACGCCGGCTGATCTTTCCGCCGCCAACCTTCGTCGCTGTGAACTTGTTGGTCTCGCTCACGACATGCCTCCTGCAAATCATCCGTTGATTTAGAACCGTTCCGTCTCATGCCGTCGATCGCACAATGGCCTCGCGGCTGATCTTGCCGAACCGCGCGAGCGTGTGCTCGATCGCCTCCCTGGAGATGTCGCGGGTGATGAAGATCAGGCGCGAACTGCGGTCGTCCAACGGCCAAGCGTCCAGCGCGATTGGCGGGTGCAACACGTGCTGAACGGCATGCACGACAACCGGCCCCTGCGGTCGGTCGGCGACGTTGACCAGTGCCTTGAAGCGCAGCAGGTCGTCGCCTTTGAGCGCGGCAACATAGTCGAGCCAGCGCGAGAACGCCGCCCACCGGATCGGCTCGTTCACGACCAGGCTGAAGGAGGAGACTCCCGAACCGTGCGCGTGATGATTGTGATGATGTGAGGTACGCGACTGCGTCGCTGTCGCGGCCGCGGCCCTCGCGAACCAGCTTGCGACCTGCTCCGACCGCGCTTGCGGCACGAACAGGCCCGCTTCGAGCACTGCACCCGGTTCGACGGATCCATGGTTCACGCGCATCACGGAAACGGTCGGATTGATCGAACGGATCCGCTGCTCCACCGCCGCAACAGTATTCCCTTCGGCAAGGTCCGCCTTGGTCAACAGAATGCGGTCAGCGACCGCGATCTGCTTGATCGCTTCGGCGTGATTGTCGAGCGAACGAAGCGCGTTGACCGCGTCGACGGTAACCACGACGCCATCGATCCGATAGCGGGCAACCACGTTTGGTGCCGTCATCAGCGTATGCAATACCGGCACGGGGTCGGCGAGGCCGGTGGTTTCGATCAGGACGCGACGGATCGGCGGCAGCTTTCCGCCGGCTTCCCGCGTCGACAGATCTGCGAGCAGCGTGACGAGATCCTCGCGGACCGAGCAGCAGACGCAGCCATTGTCGAGCAGCGCAAACCGCTCCTCGCTCGTCTCGACCAGAAGATGATCGAGCCCGACCTCGCCGAACTCGTTGATAACAGCGACCACGCCGTCCATGCCGGCTTGCCGCAGCAGATGATTGAGGACCGTGGTCTTGCCGCTGCCGAGGAAGCCGGTCAGCACGGTTACGGGAATGAGCGGAGCGCTGGTCATCGGCGGCGCTCGTAGACCTTGCGACCTTCGAAGAAGGTCATCTCCACATTGGTCTCCGCGATCTGATCGACGGGGATGTCGAACAGCGCCTGATCGAGCACGATCAGGTCGGCGGACTTTCCGACCTCGATCGATCCCGTGATCGTGCCGAGGCCCGCGGCGCGCGCGGCATTGATGGTGTAGATCTCGATGACGGTTTCGAGCTCGAGCGCCTGCTCCGGCCAGAGTGAGGCGCCGGGAAAGTCGCCGGCGGGATTGCGCCGCGTCACCATGCCCTCGATGCCGTGCCAGGGGTCGGGATTGGGAATGACCGGCCAATCCGAGCCGCCGGCCATCAGCGCACCGACGATCTTGAGGTCGCGGTTTGGCCAGAAGCGCTGCGCCCGCTCCGCGCCCATCGCCGCCTTGTGCGCCTCGAGGAACACGGTCGGAAACCAGATGATCGGCGAGAGGTCAGCGGCGACGCCGAGTTCGGCAAATCGCGGGATGTCGTCGGGCGTGATGTAGCTCGCATGCGCGATGTGATGGATGAGCGTGGTCGGTCCGTCGAACGAGCGCACCACCTCGATCGCATCGAGCGCCTGCGTGACGGCGGCGTCGCCCGCGCAGTGGATCTTGGCCGCGAGTCCCAGCTTCTCGCATTTGCCGAGCCAGCGGATCAGCTCCGGCACCGTCAGCATGGTGGCGCCGCGGAAGCAGCAGCCGCGCACGGGATCGGCGACATACGGCTCGTGGAACGCGGCTGTCTTGGCGCCCGGCACGCCGTCCAGAAACATTTTTGCGTAATCGGGCTTCACATGGGCGGAGCGATACTGACCACGTAGCGCGAACAGTTCCTCGCCCGCCGTTCCAAACATGAAGCCGGGCTCAACGATCGGCATGGCGCAGACGGCCCAGGCCGAGAGCTCGCCGCGATCATCGAGCCCTTTCAGCGCGGCGAGAATCGGTTGCATGCTCGCGGCATCGACGAAACCCGTGACGCCGAACGAATTGAGCACCCCGATCGAACGCGCGACGGCGGCGCGGTCCATCTCCGGCGTGTAGTGGCCGGCCTTGGCGAGCGCGCGCTCGATGATGCCGGAGGCCGCTTCCACCATCAGCCCGGTCAGACGGCCACTGCGGAGGTCCCGGCCAATCTCGCCGTCGATGGGATCAGGCGTTTCGGTCGTGATGCCTGCGATCCGCAAGGCCTCGGTGCTGGCCCAGCGATTGTGATAGCTGTCGTCGCGCAGCAACACGGGATGGCCGAGGCTCGCGGCGTTGAGCTCGGCTGCGGCGGCGTCGGTGTTGAGCTTTTGCAGGAGATCGTTGCCGAACTGGCCGCCGACGATCCAGCTTCCGGGAGCAGCCTTTGCAGCGGCCTCCTTCACGGCGCCGGCGATCTGGCTGATCGAGTGGTTCGACGGGAAGCGCAGTTCGTAGAGGTCCGCCTGGCCGCCCATCATGATGTGATTGTGGATGTCGATGATGCCCGGCATGGCGGTGCGGCCGCCGAGATCGACCACCTTGGTGTCGCTGCCGACGAACGACTTGACGTCGCCTTCCTCGCCGACGGCGACAAAACGCCCGGCCTTGACCGCTGCGCAACTCGCCCAGGGCTGATCGCGATTGACGGTGTAGATCCTGCCGTTTCGGAACAGCGTGTCGGCGCTGGTCTTGATGTCGCTCATTCCCGGATCCCGATTGTGAGAGGAGCTTGTTCCGCGTGCGCGTTCGTCACAATCAGCCGTTCGGTTGATGAGGCCGCTGCAAGGCGCGTCAGCCCCATTGCCGCTCGACGGCAAAGCCGGTTTCGGGAAGCGTCGTCCCGCCGTCGACCACGATGGTCTGTCCCGTCACGTAGCTTGCCTGCTCGGAGGCGAGATAGAGCATGGCGTAGGCGACGTCGTCAGCGGTGCCGATCCGCCCCATCGGAATGTGGCGGGCGATGCGCGACAGGTTATCCGCCGTGCTCAGCGAGCCTCGCCCCGGCTTGGAAATAAAGCCCGGCTCGACGACGTTGGCCGTGATGCCGTCGCGGGCAAGCTCGAAGGCGGCGCCCCGAATGAAGGCGTTGACGCCGGCTTTCGCCACGGAATAGTGCGCGCCGCCGCCCATCGCCAGGCGCGACGAGATCGAAGACGTCACCAGAATGCGGCCATATCGCCTGGCGCGCATATGTGGAACGGCCGACTGAATGAGCCAGATTGCCGAAGTGAGATTGATCGACAAGGCCTGTTCGAGCCTGTCTTCATCGAGGTCATCGAGGGCCGCCCAGGGACAGCCGCCGGCGTTGTGGACGAGGATATCGAGCCGGTCGAACCGGCTAATCACCCGATCGACAAGGTCACCGAGGCCGGACCGGTCAAGCCTGTCGAATGTCGTCGTACTCACGCCAAGACCGCGGCGGCTCAGATCGACAGCAAGCGCATCGGCCACATCCTGGGAGCGGTTGGCGATCACAACATGGGCGCCTGCTTCTGCGAGGCGGGTCACGATTGCGGCACCAATGCCCCGCCCGCCGCCGGTGACCAGGGCCATTCGCTTCGTCAAATCGAACGGCGACGCCATGATCAGATCACTCCTGCATCCTCCACCAACCCAACGAAGCGCTCGAAGACGTCACCATGCCGATCGACATCGGCCAACGACGTCGCCGGGCAGGTCAGCAGCATGCCGTGGAATGGCGTAATCAGGATTCCTTCATTCATGTAGAAGGCATGCATCAGCGTCTCGAGATCGGGCTGTCGTCCGGCGATCACGTCGGCACCGTTGCGCGGCGCATTCGGCATGAACATGATCTCGATGCGGGCGCCGATCTGGGTCGCATGCCAGGGTAATCCTTTCCGGCCGATGACGTCGCGGGCGCGCGCGGCCAGGCGCTCGGCATGCGCGATCATGCTGACATAGGCCGGCGCCGTCAGCACCTCCTGCAGCACCGCGCGCATCGCGGCGACCGCCAATGCGCCGCCCGCCAACGTGCCGCCGAAGCCGAGATGCGCCGATTGCCGCTGCCGCGGATTGACCGGGGGAACGATGCGCCAGAGCCGCTCCGCGGTGGCGTAGTCGAGACCGAAGATGCCCGCCGGAATGCCGCCGGCAATCGCCTTGCCCGCGACCAGGATGTCCGGCTCGAGACCGTGAAGCGCCGTATAGCCGCCCGGCCCGCACGACAGAGTATGCGTCTCGTCGATGATCAGTACCGTGCCCGCCCGGCGCGTCGCATCCCGCAATGACTGATGGAACCCATCCGCGACCGGGATCATGCCGAAATTCGTCATTATCGGCTCGGTGAGCACGCAGGCGACGTCGCCTGAGGCCAACGCCGCCTCCACCGCCGCGACGTCGTTGAATTCGACAACGTTGGTCACCGCGTCGTAGTTGACGGCGTTCGGGTGGATCATGTTGCGCAAACCGATCCGCCCGTCGCGGATCTCGACATGCGCTTCGTCGACGCCGCCGTGATAGCAGCCGGAGAACACCAGGACCTTGGACTTGCCGGTGATCATGCGCGCGATGCGAATAGCCGCACGGTTGGCATCTGTTGCCGACGTTGTCAGGGTCCAATAGCGAGGACCGAACCGGCGCGACAGTTCGGCGCCAACCCAGAGGCTGTTCTCGGTCGGCAGCATCATGGTGGCGCCGCGCTCGATCTGTCGCGTCACCGCGCGCGTGACGGCGTCCGGCGCATGGCCGCACATGGCACCGGTGTCGCCGAGGCAGAAGTCGACGTAGTCGCAGCCGTCGATATCCCTCACATGCGCGCCCAAGGCCGTGTCGACACAGATCGGAAATCCTCCGGCCCAACGGCGCATCCAGTGCGACGGCGCGCCATAGAGGAAGTGACGCCGGCCTTCCCGCCATGCGGCCGCAGAGCGCGGATGCAGGCGAAGGAAGCGCGCCTGCTCGTCGTTGATCAGCCGGTCGAGCGTCGCCGCCCGTGCTTCTGTTGCTACCGTCACAGCGCGATCCAGGCCGTTTTCCGATCGGTGTATTCGTCAAGCGCGTGCAGCGACTTGTCACGGCCGAAGCCGGACTGCTTGAAGCCACCGAGCGGCACCGTCACATCGGTGCCGCCATAAGCGTTCACGTGCACCACGCCGGCATTGATCGCACGCACCATCCGGTGTGCCGTGCGAAGCGAACCTGTCCAGACCGCGGCTGCCAGCCCGTAGTCGCTGGCATTGGCGAGCCGCACCGCGTCCTCCTCGTTCTCGAACCGGGTCACCGCGAGCACCGGCCCAAAGACCTCCTCGCGCCAAAGCTTCATTTTGGAGTCCACGCCGGCAAAGATCGTCGGCGCCATGTAGTAGCCGCCGCTCTCTTCATGTAGTCGCCCGCCGCCGCACAGCCGCTCGCCACCCTCTTCCTCCGCTCGCCGCACGACGGCAAGATTCTTGCGCAACTGCGCTTCGCTGTTGACCGCACCGATATCGAAGGCGAGATCGAGGGGATCGCCGATCCTCAGCTTGCCTGTGACCGCGAGCAGTTCGCTCATGAACTCGTCGTAGACCCCGGACTGCACCAGAAGCCGCGAGCCGGCGACGCAGACCTGCCCGGAGTTGCGAAAGATACCGTTCGCCGACACCTTGGCGGCCTGCTTGATATCCGGGACATCGGAGAACACGACGTTCGGCGACTTGCCACCGAGTTCGAGATAGACCCGTTTCAGATTGGAGCGCGCTGAATATTCCAGGAGTCGCCGGCCAACCGGGCCTGATCCCGTGAACGCCAGCACATCGACGTCCATATGCAACGCCAGCGCTTCGCCAGCCGTGGCGCCGCTCCCGGTAACGACGTTGAGCACGCCATCGGGCAATCCGGCTTCCCTCGCCAGGACAGCCAGACGCAGCAGCGTCAGCGAAGCAGCCTCGGGCGGCTTCACCACGACGGAATTGCCGGCGGCGAGCGCGGGCGCGATCTTCCAGGCGCCGATCATCAAGGGAAAATTCCAGGGGACGATCACCCCGACGACGCCGAGCGGCTCGCGATGAATGAGCCCGAGCACGTCCCGACCGGTCGGCGCGATTTCGCCATAGACCTTGTCGATCGCTTCCGCATAGTAGCGGATCGTCGCAACCGCCGATAACGGCTCGGCCTTGTACGCCATCCCGATTTCGGTGCCATTGTCACGCACGCCAAGGACCGCGAGTTCCAAGGCGTGCCGCTCGACGAGATCGGCGAACCGCAACAAAACTCTCTTGCGCTCCGCGGGCGCGGCACGCGACCATGCGCCACCGTCGTAGACCCGTCGCGCTACCTGCACCGCGCGATCGATGTCACCGGCATCGCCGTCTGCGATCGTCGTCAGACGCTTGCCGTCGATGGGAGAGATCACGTCCAACCGGGCGCCGCCCGCGCTCTCGACCGCAACACCTGCGATCAGATGCTGCTGCGGGGAAACGCCCGTTGCGCGCAGCGCGTCGATTTCAGATTGCAACATGAGCGAACTCGGCGTGGAAACGTTGAATTCGACGGCTGCGCAGCCGATCGTGATGGTGCGCATCATTCAGCTTCGACGCGGCGTCTCTCACAATCCACCGATAGGTGGATGTCATGCATCGCAGCAGCTTCATAAATTTGCCGCCAACAATCACCCTGCGCACTGCCACGGCCCATTGCGCGTCCATTCGCCAGACACCGGCATTCCGAAGACATGACCAACAGATCACGCCCGCGCATCCTGCTGATCGGCACCGGCGATACCAAGGCCGACGAGCTCCTGTTCATGCAGCGCTGCATTGGTGAAGCAGGCGGCGTGATTGTCATGATGGACATCAGCGTGCTCGGCGACCCCCCTTACAAGGCGGCGCACGACAAGCATGCGGTGGCCGCCGCAGCCGACAAGACGATTGAGGCCGTGATCGCCAGCGGCGATGAGAATTCGTCGATGACCTTGATGGCACTCGGCGCCTCCCGCTTGACCAGGCGGCTGTGCGACGACGGCGAGATCGATGGCATGATCACGATCGGCGGCACGATGGGCACTGATCTCGCGCTCGACGTCGCACTCGGCCTGCCCCTCGGCTTCCCCAAGCTGATCGTATCGACGATCGCATTCTCCCACCTGATCCCGCCGGAGCGCATTGCCGCGGATCTGATGATGATCTTGTGGGCCGGAGGCCTGTACGGACTCAATGGCACCTGCAAGGCCGTGTTGTCACAGGCCTGCGGCGCTATCGTCGGCGCATCCCGCAGCGCCATTCGGCCGCGGCCGCAGCGTCCGATCGTGGCGCTAACGTCTCTGGGCAAAAGCTGCCTCAGCTACATGGTCGAGCTGAAGCCGCAGCTTGAAGCACGCGGCTACGAAGTCGTCGTGTTTCATACCACCGGCATGGGCGGCCGCGCGATGGAATCGATCGCCGCGCAAGGCGGGTTTGCCGCGGTGCTCGACCTCAGCCTCCAGGAAGTCGCCAACCAGTTGATGGGCTCGGTGGTAAATTCCGGCGCGGACCGCCTGATGAATGCAGGCCGCCATGGCATCCCCCAGATCGTGGCGCCCGGCGCCATCGATATGGTGGACTTCCCGGCTTGGCTACCGGTGCCAGCAGAACTCGCCGATCGTCCATTTCATGCGCATAATCGCCTGCTCGCGTCCGCGACCTCGGGTCCCGAGGATCGCCGCCGGATCGCGCGCGCGATTGCAGCGAAGCTTGCAGAGGCGACGGCCCCGATTGCCTTCGTGCTCCCGACCGGCGGCATCCAGCAATGGGACCAGGAGGGCGAGCCGCTGCACGACCCGGAAGGGCTGCGCGCGTTTGTCGCGGAGATGCGCGCCGCGATCCGCGCACCGGTCGAGCTTCACGTGATCAACGATCACATCAACGAGCGCGGTTTTGTCGAAAAGGTGCTCGCGATCTTCGACCGCTGGGTCGCCGATGCCGTCGTTCCCGCCGGCAAGGTTGCGGTAGAACGGATATGACCGCAACTGCGGCAAGCGCGCTGGTGCTGGATTTCGGCGGGGTGATCTCAAAGACCCTGTTCGAAACCCATGATGCGACGGAAGCCGCGCTCGGCCTTGCGCCGGGGACATTGACCTGGCGCGGGCCTTTCGCCGAGGACACTGACCCGCTCTGGTCGACGATGCAGCGTGGGGAATTGTCCGAGCGCGACTACTGGCGCACGCGCAGCCGCGAGGTCGGCCAGCTCGTCGGCGAGCACTGGCAGGATATGCAGACCTTCGTCCGGCGCGCACGCGGCGCTGATCCGATGCTGGTCATCCGCCCGGAAGCCGAGCGCGCGATCCGCATCGCAAGCACGGCCGGCCGCAAGCTCGCCATTCTCTCCAATGAGCTCGACCTGTTCTATGGCGTGGACTTCCGGCGCAAGCTACCGCTGCTCGAGCATTTCGACGTCATCGTCGATGCCACCCACACCGACATTCTGAAGCCCGACCCGCGCGCCTATGGATCCGTGTGCGATGCCCTCGGGCTCGCCCCTGGATCTTGCGTCTTCGTCGACGACCAGGAGCGCAACATCAAGGGCGCGATCGCCTGCGGGCTCCCGACCGTCTGGTTCGACGTCCGACAGCCCGAAGACTCTTACCGGAAGGCCCTGCACTTGCTCGGCCTTGCCTTCGATTGACGACAAGCGGAGCCATCCATGCGCGAAATCAATTTCCTGGTCGAGAACAATGCCCGCCGCATCTGGCATCCAATGGCGCATCCCAAGGACATGCAGGACCATCCGCCGCGCATCATCATGAAAGGTGAAGGCATCTTCGTCACCGACATCGAAGGCAAGACTGTGCTTGATGCGGTGGGCGGTCTCTGGAACGTGACGCTCGGCTATAGCTGCGATCCGATCAAGAAGGCAATCGCCGATCAGCTCACTGAATTGCCCTATTACTCCGGCTTTCGCGGCGTCTCCACGGGACCCGCGATCGAGCTCGCCTATGAGCTGACCGAATGGTTCAGGCCGGAAGGCATGGTGCGCGCGTTCTTCACTTCAGGCGGATCCGACTCCGTCGAGACTGCGCTGCGGCTCGCGCGGCAATACTGGAAGATCAGGGGTCAGCGCGACCGCACCAAATTCCTGGCATTGAAGAAGGGCTATCACGGCACGCATTTCGGCGGCGCCTCGGTGAACGGCAACGCCAATTTCCGTCGCAACTATGAGCCGCTGCTGCCCGGCGTCTATCACATCCCCTCGCCCTGGACCTATCGCAATCCATTCAACGAGACCGATCCGGCCAGGCTCGCGCGGCTCTGCGCCAATGCGCTCGCCGACGAGATCGAATTCCAGGGGGCCGACACCATCGCCGCCTTCATCATGGAGCCGGTGCTTGGCGCCGGCGGAGTGATCGTGCCGCACGAGAGCTTTATGGGCCTGGTGAGCGAGATCTGCGATCGCTACGGCATCCTCCTGATCTCGGACGAGGTTGTCACCGGCTTCGGCCGGAGCGGCGCCTGGTCCGGCGCGCGGCTCTGGAACGTCAAGCCGGACATGATGACGATCGCAAAGGCCGTGACGTCAGGCTATTTTCCTCTGGGTGCCACCATGATCGGCGACAAGATCGCCGAAGCCTTCGAGAGCGACGAGACGAGTTTTGGTTCGATCGGCCACGGCTACACCTATTCCGGCCATCCCGTCGGCTGCGCGGCCGGCATTGCGGCGCTGGCTGAAACGCGCCGGCTGAAGCTCGACGTCAAGGCGACAACCTCCGGCGCCGTGCTCAACGAGGCGCTTGCAGCTCTCAAGCAGAAGCATGACATCGTCGGGGACGTTCGCGGCAAGGGTCTGATGGCGGCACTCGAACTGGTCGCCGACCGCGGCACCAAGAAGGCGCTCGACAAGAAGATCGTCGGGAAGATTGCGGACGCGATCTACGATGCCGGCGTGATGGTGCGCGTCTCCGGCAGCAACATCATCCTCTCGCCGCCTCTGATCATCACCGCCGACGACGCGAGAACGATCGCACGTGCGATCGACCACGGCCTCTCGGCTGCCTGACGAGAGACCGGAGCAGCCGCGCTAGTTCGGCCGCGCCATCAGCGCCACCACAGCGGAGCGCGTCTCCACGCCGAGCTTCTCGAAGATATGGATCAGGTGCGTCTTCACCGTCGCCTGGCCGATCTTCAGGCACTCGCCGATCTCGCGATTGGTGCGGCCGCAGCACAGAAGCCGCACCACGTCCATCTCGCGGCTGGTCAGGCCATAGCGTTGCCCGTCATCGGATGCGGCCGAGCGGCCGACAAGGTTGAACTGGAGATACTGGTGAATCTTCCGGGCGATGGTCACGGCGCCCTCCGGGATCCTCGCGTCCCTGTCCCATGCGACACTCATGCCAGCGACGATCTGGTCGCCGCGCCGGAAGAAAAAATCGACCATGTCGACGATCCCGCACTGATCGACGAAGGAGCGGTACAGCGCCGTCTCGCGCGGCTGCCGATCGGCAATCGTGTTACTCAGGCGTGCGACCGCAAGGCCCCCCGCATGACGAGGATGCTGCGGGTCAAACTCGCTCATACCCTCGAGATACTGCCGATGAAACGGCTCCGGAATGCCGGACAGAAGGAAGCGCCTGAGGTTATAGGTCTCGTCGACCTCATAGAAAGCGGTCGCCGACCCGTCCAGCATGGACTGGGCAAAATGCACGGCTTCGCTCGTTGCCGGATCCGAGCGGCCCATGAGCATCAGCATGGCCTACCCTCCTCGATTCCACTCCATTCGGGACATCTGGCGCGTCCTCGCATAAGCGACGCTGGGACACGCACAGCACTTAGTCAAGCAATTTCCGGACCACGGCTTTTACGTGACATGAACTTCGGTCCGGTCGGATTTGCGCCTCCACCGATTGGTTGATTGACGGGGCAGTGATCAACGGCCGCGACGCGGCCAAGCTCGACAGGACCGCCACTGAATTGCGAAGCATTGCGCCAAGGCGACGTCACCGCCGTGGCGCCGACGTCACCACCACCGACGGTCAGGCGCCGCGCCTATTTCAGGTAACTCGCGAGATTCATGCTCAGAATTTTTCCGAGCGCCGAGTAGGACGCGGTGAGTTGGGACTGGTAGGTCGAGAGCTGCGCCGTGATCGCCGCAACGTCGACGCTGGTCAGGTCGCTCGACAGCGTCTCGGCAAAACCCTTGTAGTCGCTCTGCCGGGCGGTCGCCGTCTCGATCTGCGAGGCCGCGCTCGAAAGCCTCGCCTGCACGGCCGCCGTGTCGTCGAGCGCTGTGCCCGCCAGATCGAGCGCCGCGGTAATGTCGGAGGACGACAGCGAGGTGCTGTTGGCCACGAACTTCAGGACGCGCATCACCTCCTCGAACGCCGAATTGTCAGCGGTCACGCCATAGGAGACGGTCTGGTCCGCGGAGACGCGGACCGAGGCGATTTCGCTGTCCCCCGAATAGTAGCTGGTATCCGCGGTCGTCGTCGATCCGGTGCCTGAGGCAAAGCTCGTGAGATCGACCGGCGCCGTCTCGGTCTTGCCGCCGGCAAACACATATTGGCCGTCATACTGCGTATTCAGCAGCGAACCCATCTGCTCCAGGAGTTGCTGCGCGGTTGATATCACCGAGCTCGTCTCGGTTGAGCTGCCGGTCGAGGCCGCCGTGAGCTGCGCACGCAGTTGCGTGACGATGTCTGTCACCGAGCCGACCGCGGAGTACATCACCTGGACCCTGCTGTCGGCGAGCGTCGCCGCGTCGATATGGGATTGCGCCCGTGTCACCGAAACCTGGAGATTGACCACGTGCTGCGCGGTCGAGCCATAGCCACCGAAATCGGTCGAGGTCACCCCGGATGATTCCTGGATCTGCTCGTTGGCCATGACCGATTGGATGCGCAACGCGTCCGCGATCATGGTGTTGGACTGCGCGAAGGTTGCAACCCGCATCGCCATCGGCACCTCCTCCTTTAGGCCGATTGCACGGCGGTGAGAAGCGCCGAGTACATCGTGTTGATGGCCTGGATCAGCGCGGACGCCGCGGAGTATTTGTTCTGCAACGTGCTCAGCCGCGCCGACTCCTCGTCGAGATTCACACCCGACTGCGAGGAGAGCGAGCTCGCATAGGTCGACTGCGCCGTTTCCTTCGCTGTGTAGGTCGAGGAGGCCTGCGACGACTTGCTCGCGACGTCCGAGACGATCGTGGCCGCATAGTCGGCAAAGGAGCCCGTGGTCGCAGCGAGCCCGCCAGCGGCCGCAAAACTGCGCGAGCCGGTCAGCATGTCGTAGAGATCGTTGACAACAGTGGCCGAGCCCGACGACAGCACCTGGCTGCCGACCGTCAGCGTCGACGACGAATCCAGCGTGGCGAGCGGCAACTCGGAGGTGCCGGACAGAATGCTGCTGTTGACGGCAAAGTCCGCGGCGCCGGTTCCGGTGACGATGTCGTTCAGTCCGAAATATACGGAAAATCCCTCGCCGGAGCTGCCGACGGAGCTGGTCATCTCGCTAGTCGCGATGCCATTGCCGGAGCCCGTCGCGGAGATCGAGAGATGACCCTTGGCATCGACCGACGCCGACAGGCCGGAAATGCCGTTGATGGCGGTCACGAGGTCGCCGACCGTCGCGTAGGACGACAGGTCGAGATCGCTATAGGACACCAGATTGCCGCTCTGGTCGGTGACGGCAAGGCGCACCGTACCGGTCGCCGAGAGCGCGTCCGTGCTGGCGACCGCCGACGTCCCGGTCAGGCTGGTCGGCGGCGGCACCGACGAGGCGCTGTTCGACACGCCGTTCAGGGCGGAGGCGAGCTGTTGGGCAAGCTGGTCGAGCTGGGACTGTGCGGCAGGCAAGGTCTTGTCGCGCAGGGCGACGAGCGCGCCGATGTCGCCGCTCGTGATCTGGGACGTGATGTCGACACCATTCACGGTGATGGCGCTGAAACTCGTCGATGACGTGACGCTGGCGGCGGTCGTGTAGCTGATCGTGTGCGCGGTGCTGTCGACCAGCGCCTGGCCAGACGTCGTGTAGACCTGGAGGTCGCCGTTCGACGCGGTAAAATAGCTGACGTTCATCTTCGACGCGAGCTCCTGCAGCGCAGTGTTGCGCTGGTCCTCCAGGTCGGCGGTCGACTGGCCGGACGCGGCGACTTGCTTGATCTCAGCGTTGAGGTCGGCGATCTCTTGCAGATCCTCGTTCGCGTCGTCGACCGAGGAGGCGATGTCCTGGTCAGCATTGGAGCGGAGTTTCTGGATGCCGGCCGAGGTTTCCCGAAGCTGGCTCGCGACGTCGTCGAGCGCGCTCACCACGTTGGATTGCAGCGACGCGCTGCTCGGCGTGCTTGCGAGCGATGACAGCGCCGACTCCAGCGAGGCCAGCGTATTGGCGAGTGAGGTTCCAGTCGACGAGCTGTCCGAGGTACCGGTCGAACCATATAGCTTCTGCAGCGAGGTCAGATAGGTGTTGGTGGTATCGGCCGCGCCGAGCTCCG
Source organism: Bradyrhizobium arachidis (assembly GCF_024758505.1). Taxonomy (NCBI): domain Bacteria; kingdom Pseudomonadati; phylum Pseudomonadota; class Alphaproteobacteria; order Hyphomicrobiales; family Nitrobacteraceae; genus Bradyrhizobium; species Bradyrhizobium arachidis. The sequence continues at coordinate 7,734,103 of NZ_CP077970.1, forward strand.
AGGTGGCGCCGATCAGCGACTTCAGCAACAGCTTGTCAACGGTCGAGCTGATGCCGGTCACCGTGACACCGGTGCCGACACCGTTAGTGACGCTGCTCGACTGGTTCGCGGTCTTCCGGGTATAGCCGGTCGTGTCGGCGTTGGAGATGTTCGACGACGTGACGCTGATCTGGACCTGCGTGGCCGAGAGCCCGCTGAAGGCGACCAGTCGTGCGATATCGAGCGACACAGCGGCCTCCCCGTTCCGTCAGGCGCGCCGGCTGGTGCCGCTGGAGACGGCCCGTGCGGCGGCGACACGGCCAGAGGCGCCATAGGGTGACACCGCGGCGATCTGCTCGCGGATCGCCTGCATCACCGCCTCGATCCGGCGGTTGCTGGCCTCGATCGCCGCACGCAATCGCACGAGGTTCTCGTCCATGGCCAAACGCAGCTTCAAAATCCGCTCCATCAGCTGCTCGCGCAGGATCCGGTCCTTGACGTGCAGGCTGGTGGTGCCGCCGGCGCATTCGGCGACGGTCCGCTCGAACAGCTCGGCCAGCCGGTTCTTCTCATCGACCTGCTTCATGCGCGAGGCGGGCAGCCCCTTGGCGAGCTCCGCATTCTCTTCGGCAACCAGAGTGGTCAACACGTCGATCAGCGCGATCAGCGACTTGATCCGGGTATCGCCCGCAGCTGCACTGGTCCTGGTAAGCTCTGCCTGTTTCATGTTCGTTGCCTTCACATCATTCGCTTAATTCCGCGGTCGGCTGCGGCCCGCCTGTGACCCGCGCAGATAAGCGCCGATCGCGGTCGTTCGTACCGATGCGCGCCGCATCTCGTCCTCGACCTGTGCGCACTCGCGCAGCAGGCCGCAGCGCGTCGTCTCGATGTCGTCTAGCAGCGCCAGCACTTGTCCGCGATCGGCGGTTTTCGCGGTGCCTGCGCGCGTCACCAGCCGCTTGAGGCGCAGCAGCAGCCCCTCGCCGACGGCATGATCCCTGACGCCGCCCACGGCCTACCTCATCGCCGAGATCAACGTGTCGTACATCTTGTTGACGGTCGAGATGACCTGCGATGCCGCGGAATAAGCCTGCTGCGCCGAGATCATGCTGGAGAACTGGCTGCTGGTATCAGTGGTCGAGGATTCGAGCTCGCTGCCGTAGATGGTGCCCGCGCCGTTCTCGCCTGAGGCCTGCAGCGCTGCGTCGCCCGACGTCACGGTCGCCGAATAGATGCCGTCGCTCTGCGCCGAAAGGCCATTCGGATCGGAGAAGGTCGCCACCGCGCTCTTGTAGATCGGAATGGTCTTGCCATTGGAATAGGTGGCCTCGACGAGGCCGCTCTTCCCAATCGCGATGCTGGAGAGTTTTCCATAGGACAGGCCGTCCGACGTGATGCTGGTGAGGTTCACCGACGGCGTCGTCTCACCCGAGGCATACTGCGTCAGGCCGTCGGTTGCGCCGGCGGTGCCGAGATCGAGCGTGATGGTGCTGTCGGTGGCGCCGTCGGTCCAGCCCGTCACCGAGATCGTCGCCGGGCTCGGGCTGGTGCTAGCGAGCGAACCGTCGCTGTTGAAGGTGATATCGACGGTTCCGCTCGCCGTGCCGGTGGAAGTGGTCGTGTCCGAGGCCGACGTCGGATTGGCGAAACTCGCGCTCCAGGTGTTGGTGGCTGTCTTGGTCCAGGTGATCTGGATCGAGTTGGCCGCACCGAGCGAGTCGTAGACCGTCATCGAAGGTATCGCCGGTGGCGGCATCGGACGGCAGGTTCGCCGCGATCGTAGTCTTGGTGGTAGCGCTGCCGCTGCTCGATGCGACCTGGGTGTCGATGGCCTGGAGGCTGCTCGCCGATTCGTTGCCGACGACGTTGCCCTCAGCGTCGGTGCGCCAGCCCTCCAGATAGTAGCCGTTGTTCTCCAGATAGCCTTCGTTGTTGATCGTGAAGGCGCCGTTGCGGGTGTAAGAGACCGTGCCGCCGGCCGTGGCGTCGGTCACCACGAAGAAGCCGCTGCCCTGGATCGCGACGTCGGTGGCGTTCGATGTCGCCGCGAGCAGTCCCTGCTGGGTGATGTTGGCGCGGCCGGAGACGGTGACGCCACCCGACGCATAGGAGGTCGCATTGCTCGAGGCGGTGACGAGCGCATCGAACATCGCCGACGTCGTCTTGTAGCCCGTCGTGTCCGAGTTGGCGATATTGTCGGAGATCATCGACAGGGACTGGCTCTGCGCGCTGAGCGCCGAGATTGCCGAGGAAAGTGCGCCGGTGAGACTCATGGGAAAACTCCGGATGAAATCAGGACGTGACGCCGATGATGTTGGCGGCGCTGACCGAGACGCCGCCGACCGTGAGCGACGGCGTCGAGGTCGAGGTGTCGATGCCGGTCACCGTGCCGGTGACGGTCGTGTAGTAGAGGACCGAGTTTCCGGCCGAGTCGGTCGCGGTGACGGAGATCGTGTACTGGCCGCCATCAGAGAGCTGGTTGCCGCTGGAGTCCTTGCCGTCCCAGGTGAAACTGTTGGAGCCGGAGTTACCGGTGCCCGAACCGGTCCACACCGTGTTGCCCGAGGAGTCCTTGATGCTGATCGAGACGTTCTCGGCCGCCGAGGACAGCGAATAACCGAACGTCGCTGAGCCGTTGCTGAGCGTCGCCGTATCGGTCTTTGCCTCGACGGTGTGGCCGATGTAATTGACCGAGTTCAGCGTCACGAGGCTGGAGAACGAGCTCGCCAGCGCCGAGAGATTGCTGTTGATCGACTGCTGCGAACTAAAATTGGCGTAGGAGGTGAGCTGGTTGATGAAGTCGGTCGTCGAGGTCGCGTTCAGCGGATCCTGGTTCTGCAACTCGCTGACGAGCAGGCTCAGGAAATCGCTCGACGTCAGCCCTGACGTTGCGGACGAGCTCGTCGACGTCGTCGTCGTTGTTGCAGTTGAGACGGAACTCGTCGCGGAAACGGTCATCGCACACCCCGGTTCAAGGCCGACCTGTGCGCTCTTCGTCACGAAGCGGTTGCGCAGAGATCCCAGTGCTGATGAAACGGGTCGCGGTGCGAATTCAGGCGCGGAATTGCGCGTGTTCGAACGCTGCCTAAGGCGGCAAAATCTGCCGCGTCTGCAGCGTCAATTCGAAAATGACCAGTGTTGAAATGTGGACGCGAAACAGCGGGCGTTCAGCCCCTCGCGGTCTCGCCCTCGCTGTGCGCCTCGGCGGCGTCGGTGCTCCGCTTGGTCGCCGCGGTAACGATGCGATCGGCGAGACCAGCCGGCGCCCGGACCGGCGGCGCGGCCAGAGCGGCACGAAGTTCGCACGCTTCGGCAAGTAAAGATTGCGCCTCAGCAGATTCGGCCAGCAAGCGTTCGGCAGGCAAACGGCGATCATCAGGCCAAAGCGAGAGATCCTCGCCCAGCCGATCGATCAGGTCCTCAAACTCGGTGACGTCCATCGTCCGGATATCCGCCTCGCCAAGCCCCTCATAGAGCATTGCAGGCGACGCGGAAACCGAATTCACACTGTTAGCCGCGCCAAAGCGCGCCGGCATGGCCGGAACAGCGGCCAAAGACGGCCTGCGGCCGCAGCTCCCGGTCATCCGCAGCAGACCGGAACCGCCCGGCTCCCGCGGTTACCACTTCAGTGCCGAATCGGCCTTGCCGCCCCGGCGCGTCGCGTCGACAAACTCCCAAGCTTCGCGCATCTCGGTCAGGCCGGCAATGATCCGCCCGAAACTCTCGCGGGCATGCGGCCGGCCGTAGGCCTTCAGGCTCGCCAGGATCAGGGCGCTATAGGTCTGGTACAGCCGCTCGGCAACCGCGCCGCCATTGGTGAAATCGAGATTGTGGCTGAGCCCCCGCAGGATGGCGGTTGCCTTCGTCAGATGTTCATGCCCTTCCTCGAAACGCCGCGCCTCCTGGGCGACCAGCGCCTTCTGGAGGAAGGAGACCGCTCCGCCGAGAAGCATCGACACCGCCTTCAGCGGCGGCACGGTGGTCGCAGCTCCCCGATAGGCCTGGTTGGCCATGTATGCCATCTGGTTATGCATCATCACTCACTCGATTCCACTGGATCAATCGCTCGACGAAGCATTGAGCAGCGCCTTCAGATAGGTCAGCGTGCTGTTGGCGCTCTCAATCGCCGCCTGGTACTTCGCATACTGGGTCTGAAGCTGCGCTTGCAGCGTCGACGCCGCGCTGTTGATGTCGTCGACCTTCTGCTGGAGCTCGTCGTCGCGCGTCGTCAGATTGGTGATCAACGTTTGCAGCGCGCCGGTCGACGAAGAGTAGTTCTTGGCGACCTGATAGAGCTGCGTGGCGAGACCTGACGTCGACGTCACCGTGATCGACTGCGAGGTCGAACCGCTATAGGTGAAGGCCATGCCGGCATAGATCGAGCCGGACGCGCCGATGATCGTACTGCCGCTGACGGTGAACAGCGACGAATCGCCGCCGATCGAAGCCGAGGCGAGATTGCCGTCGGAATCGACCGTGAGGTCCAGCGCGAAGGACTGCGGCGACGTGCCGGTGTTGACGACGGTGAGCTGGTTCGACGACGTCGTGGTCTGCGCCGACAGGAGCTTGGTGACGCCGCTGAGATTGGTGCTCAGGATATCCGACAGCGTCGAGGTGTCGAGCTCGAGCTCGTTGTTCTCGTTGAAGGACAGGCCGAGATCGGCCATCGTCAGATCGCCGACGGTGCTGTTCAGCGCTGCCTGGAGCCGGTCCATGATGTTGCGCATGGTTCCGTCGCCGAACAGCACCGCGCTCGAGGATGCCGTGCCGTCGGTGTCGGTCGACTGCTGCGCGATGACCTCGTCGCGAAATGCATTGTAGTTGGTAACGAACGTCTCCAGCGCCGATTCGATCTGGCTGGTGTCGGTCTCGATGCTGATGTTCAGCGTCGTTCCATCCGGTGTCGCCTGGAGCAGATTGAACGTGACCCCCGTCAGGACGTCCGAGATGTCGTTGGTGTCGCGGGTCATCGCGATGCCGTCAAGGGTGAACTCGGCCGACTGTGCCTCCTGAAGCACGTCTGCAAACTCCCCGGAACTGTCGGTGACGCCGAGCTTGTTGAGGATGTCGTCGCCGGACGTGCTGGAATAGGCGATGTCGGCGGCGTCCTCCGTGCCCGTCAAGACCATCTCGTACGAGCCGCTCGACACCTGCACGATCGAGGCCTGGACGTTGGTCGTCGAGGTCTGGGCGTTGATGGCGTCGACAACGTCCTGGAGCGACATCGTGCTGGTCACCGTGATGTCGGCGGAAGAGCCGCCCGAAAGGCCGAGCGAGAAAGTCCCGGAATATCCAAGCTCGTCGGTCTGGCTCGACTGGGTGGTCCCAACCACCTTGTGCGCGGTGGCGAGCTGACTGATCGTCAGCGTGTGGTCGCCGGTCGCGGCGCCGTTCTTGATGGTCATGGACAGCGCCGACGAGGCGCTGACGTCCCCGCTCGAGCCGATGGTTGCCGAGCGGGTTGAAAATGCGTTGGTGGCAAGCGAATTGACCACCGACGTCGCGAGCGACGCCAGCCCGGAATACAGCGTCTTCAGGTCGCTTTGGAGCGTCTGATAGGCCGAGATCTTGGCCTGGTTGTTGGTGATCGACGTCGAGATCGTCGTCGCCTGCGTCGTCTTCGCGCTGACCGCGGCTTCGATCAACGCCGACCAGTCGATGCTGCTCGAATTGGTCGTCCCGCTCGTGGTGATCGAGACTCCCGAGCTCGCAGTGCTTGTGCTCGAACTGACGCTGGTCACTTGCCTGACGACCCCTTGAGAAGAGCCGGGCCAGCCTCATGCCGGCCCGGTCAGATCAGATCAGCCCGCGAATTTAACCGAGCAGCTTGAGCAGGTACTGCGGCATCTGGTTCGCGGCCGCCAGCGCCGACACGGCCGCCTGGGTCTTCACTTCGGCAGACGACAGTTTGGACTGCTCGGCCGCGATGTCGACGTCCTTGATCGCCGAGTTCGCCGCCTGCAGGTTCTGGGTCTGGGTCGAGATCGAGTCCGCGCTGAAGTTGAAGCGCGATTCCTGCGCGCCGATGCTGGCGCGGGCGGCCGAGACGGTGTCGATCGCGGTATCGAGCGCGGTCAGCGCCGAGGTCGCGCCAGACTGGGTGCTGACGTCGAGCGAGGACACGCTGAGCGACGACGCCGTCAGGCTCGACAGCGTGATGGTGATCGTGTCGGAGCCGGACGAGCCGACCAGCACGGAGACGCCCGAGGCGAACACGCTGGAGCCGTCGAGCAGGCTCTGGCTCGAATAGCGGGTGCCGGTCGCGATGGAATCGATTTCGCTCGTGAGCTGCGAGAATTCCGAGTTGATATAGGCGCGGCTGGAGTCGGTCGTGGTGCCCGAAGCGGATTCTGACGCCAGCGACTTCATGCGAGCGAGGATGTCGGAGATGTTCGAGGCGCCGCCGTCGGCGGTCTGCAGGATCGCAGTGGCCTGCGAGGCGTTGGTTGCGGCCTGCTGCAGCGTGGTGACGTCGGAGGAGATGCGGGTCGAGATCGCGAGACCGGCGGCGTCGTCGGACGCGGACGTAATGCGCGAGCCACTGGACAGTTTCGAGAGCGAGCTAGTCTCCTGCGCGGAATTGACGTTGAGGTAGCGGACTGCAGCATTGGCGGCGGTATTGGTGTTGATCGCGGGCATTGGAAGCTCCTGTGCTGATGGGCATGACGCCGCATCGTTGAAGGCGATTGACGACGACGCGGGCGCAGCCCCGTCCGCTCGCTCAAACGAAGGAGCGCCAGCAGATCAGGCGGAAAACTTTTCGCGGGCTGAATTTTATGGTTAGCAGTCGGTAAACGCAGTGCGGATGTCGCGTTCGTGCCGGCGCAGGAGCTGACGAAGCTGCTGGCGGCCGCGCTTGAGAAGCGACTCCACGGCAGCCACCGTGGTGTCCATAACCTCTGCGATCTCGCCGTTGCTCATGTTCTCATGATAGGACAGGATCACCGCAATGCGTTGCTGCTCGGGCAGCCGCTGCATCGCATGCTCCAGCATGTCGTTCAACTCGTTGCGCTCGATCACGCGCGAGGCATCCGGCTGCCCGTCGGCGACCTCGGGCACGGTGTCGACATTCTCGGTGCGCGGCTTGCGGCGCAGGTCGATGCAGCGGTTGGAGATGACGCGATAGAGCCAGGTGGAGAACTTTGCGCGGCCGTGCTGCCAGCGGCCGCGATGGCTCCAGATCTTCAGCATGGTGTCCTGCACCACATCCTCGGCATCCGCCGCGTTGCCGACGATGCGCAATGCGATCGCATAGGCGCGATCGATGTGGCGTTCGACCAGCATGCGGAACGCCGTCTCGTCGTCGGCGGCAAGCCGATCAAGAAGCTCGCTGTCCTCGTCGAACACGATATCGGCCGCGACCGGCTCGCTGTCCGGCGCGATCGAGGCCGACGAGACCTTCGGCGCGTCAGCTTCGCTCGTGACCGTCGTCGCGATCTCGGCTTCGGCGGGAGCAAAAACGTCCAGCGCAAAACTCATCCCGCAATCTCCAACCCGCAATGCCGGCGGCGCATCTTCCACACGGCTTCCAGGCGTTGAACGCGGGGCGAAAACAATCCAGGCGATGAATTTTTGTTATTTTTCAAGATGTTAGGTGGAATCTTTTGCCGACCAGCCGGCAAAGATTGCCGACGGCGCGCAGCCAGGCGCGGCTTGGTCCTGCAATCGTCGGCATCGTCTCGCATCATCGCGGATCATTCATCTCGAACAGAGCTGCACAAAAAACGCTGTGATTACGCGGCACTGAACCGATCGCGCACATCACGCGACGTGCGCGCGACTATCGATTGTTTCCGAGTGGAAATGAACGCGCGACGGCTTTTTCACTCGGCAATTTTTTCCGAATCACAATTCGAACCTAACGGATTTTTTGAATCTGTCAGTCGCGAGATCCGCGATTTTGAATCGCGCATCGATTTTTTTCGACGTCGTACGCCTGAATTCGTGCGCACGTACGTTGATCGCTTCGATTGGCGGAGAATTTTGGGATGAACGTCGCAACGATCGACGCACAGCGTCGCGCGAAAATTGTTTCTGCTTGGTCGTTCGATGTTTTCGAGACGTTTCTGATGCGCGCCTGCACGACGCCGGACGGCGTGTTTGAAAGGACTTACGAGCTTTCCGGCATTTCACGAACTTGTCCGAATGTTTCCGCCAGTTTCGTTCAGCATCGAATGCAGGCCGAATCACGTGCGCGACGGACTGCGAAGGACACGCGTGGCACGAGCGAGGTGCATATCGACGACATCTATTCCTTGTTTCCGTTCAGGCTGTTCGGCCTGAAACGCGCGCATCTTCACGATCTCGTTGACGTCGAGTTCGAGGCCGAGCTCGAGCTCTGCCGCGTCAACCCGGACATGCTCCGGCAATATCTGGACATGAAGCAGTTGGGCCATCGGGTCGGATTCATCTCCGACACCTATTGGAACTCCGATCAGCTCGCGCGTCTGCTGCGTGCCTGCCGCCCGGGATTGTCCTGGGATTTTCTTTATGCGTCCTGCGACCATGGAAGCAGCAAGAGCGAAGCGCTGTTCGCAAAATACCTCGCCGAACAGACCGTCGATCCCGCGGCGTCCTTTCACATCGGCGACAATGAGCGCGCCGACATCAAGGGGGCGCGGCGCCACGGCATTCGTCCGCGCTACTATCCGCAAGCCGGCCCGCAACTCGCCTCAAAGCTCCAGCGCGAGACGGCGTTGTTCGAATTGCTGTGCCAGGGGTGGCCTGCGCGACTCGACCATGGCTCGCGCACGCTGCGGCGGATGGTGGCAGCGCGTGGCGCGGAGAAGTCGCCGGCCTTTCAACTCGGACTGACGGTCCTCGGTCCGGCCATGACGGCGTTCGATGCCTTCGTCGCGGCCCGCCGCGACGCGCTCGACGAGCCTGGCCGGCAAGTCGTCGTCGGCTTCCTCGGGCGCGACGGCTTTCTGTCGCACCGGGTGTGGCAAAGCAGCCGAGACACTCCCTCCGCTTATATCGAGATCAACCGCCGCGTCAGCCTGATCGCCTCGGCCGACACCATGCAGCCGCTCTGCGATCTCCTCGGCAAGGTCCTGAAGATTGACGCGACAACCTTTCGCGACATGGTGAAGGTGCTGCCGCCCAAGGTCGCCGAATTCTTCGCCAAATTCCCTGATGGCATCGCGACCGGCGAGGAATTGGCGGACGCCCTGCCTCACCTGATGAATGCGAGGGAGATCACCGAGCTCGCCACGGGTCTGCGCGCCCGGCTGCTCGCTTATCTGCGCCATGTCATCCCGGAATTCGATCGCTGCACGGATCTCGTGCTGGCCGATCTCGGCTACTCCGGCAGTGTCCAGAAGGCGTTGCGCCGCATTTTCGACCAGGAAGGCCTCGCGATCCACCTGCACGGCACCTATGTGATGTCGCTGGACGATGCCTTCGACGATGTCGCGGAGGCCGATACGGCGCACGGGTTCATCTCCGATCTCGTCGTCACGCCCCACGTCAAACGCATGCTGATCCGCAATGTCGCCCTGCTGGAGCAAATCTGCTGCGCCGCCGACGGCTCGGTGCGCGACTATGAGGGCGGACAGGTACTGCGCGAGATCAATCCGCGCTCCGCGGCACAGATTGCGTTGGCTTCGGAGATCCAGGCCGGTGCGCTTAGTTTCGCCGCCAACGCCGGCGAAACTGCCGCGGGCTTCGGGCTGCAGCCCTATGCGGCGTTCGATATCGCGGCGCGCTGGAGTGCGGCGACGCTGGCGCGGCTCCTGCTGCTCCCCGACGACGACGAGCTGGTGCTGCTCGGCGAACTGAAGCACGACGTCAACCTCGGCACGCATGCGCTCGCGCCGATGCTCGACACCGGCTTCGTCCGCGAGCAGCTCACCGCGCGCGGGCTGACGGCCGCGTGCACCTCGGTGGCGCCGCCGATGTGGCTGGCCGGCAGCTTCGCCGGTCTGTCCCCGTCCCACGCCTATCTCTATACGCTGTTCGGTGCGAACCGCCTGCCCGCCGATGTCTTCGAGGAGACGCCCTGCGGCGCGTTGCAGGTCGGATTGTTCCGCGCAAGCGGAGACGCCTCGATGGAAACAGTCACGATGTACCGCACCGGTCTCGGCGAGCTGCGCCTGCGCATCCCGGTATCGCGCGCCATGGCGATCGCCATGATCGCGTTGCCGATCGCAAAAGCGGCACGCGACAGCCTGCTTCACGGCGTGACCGTGCAGCTCGGCGACAACGTTCGCGACGCCGCCGAAAGCCAGGAGGTGACGGGCATCCCTGCGGAGCAATTGACCTATGCCGGACTCACGCTGAGTGGCACCTCATATCACGCCGCCGATGACGAAGGTTGCCTGCTGATCCCGGTCGGCCGGCTGGCGCGCGAGATCGCGATCTATTCGGTGGCAATCACCCCACTCGGCCACGCGCGCGTGCTCGCGGACCATCGCGATTAGTGCGCCTGGATCCGCCCCTTCGGCCGTTGAGGTGAATGGGCCGGCATGACGCAAGGGGCACGGGAATTGACCGACGACACGTACGCGAACCTCGATAACCTCCTGCGGTCGGCGGGGATCAGGCTCGGCCGTATCCAACGCGATCGCCTCGCCTGGCTGGTCCGCCGCTACGGTGCCCCAACCGTCGGCGGCCAGCATGAGGGCCTGCGCCCCGGCGGGGTCGTCATCCTGACGGAGCCCCCGAGCGGTGCCGCGGCCGAGCTGTTCCATCGTTCGCTGCATTCCGGCTGTGCCGTGGTCATACCCTTCGGCGAAAATCCCGGCTTCGATTTCCTCAAGTCAAAGCTCACCGAGTTCGGCACGGTCAGCCCGAGCGCCGAGGGCCCGCACGAATTGTGGTGGGGCGGCATCGGTTGGTCGAAGCTTATCGCCAGCGCCGACGGCGCCACGATCCGGCCACGCATCATCTCGTATTATCCCTATGGCAGTGATCCGGACGGCATCCGCGGCCTGAGGCAATCGCTCGATGAGCTGGAGCTGGACTCGCACATCGAGCCGATCGCGGCCGAGCTCGGTGAGCAGGTGCTGTGTTTCGAGAAGGCCGAGTTTTTGGCCCGGATGTGGCAGCGCTACAGCGAACCGCTGCTATTCGTGGAGGCCGGCGCGATCTTGCGCGAGGCGCCCTTGCTGCCATCTGCGCTCGGCTGCGACGTCGCACTCCATAAATGGAACCGCTGGGAAATGTCGTCGCGCACGCTCTATCTCGGCCGCACCGTGCGCGCCGAGCGATTGCTGCGGAGCTGGCATCATCTCGCGGCGTCCTATCCGGCGATCTGGGACGGCTATCTGCTGGACCAGGCCTGGAGCCTCACCTCCTCGCAAGTCCCACTCGACACGGTGTGGCTGCCGCGCTCCTACCACGCCATGAACGGCGACCTCGGCGCCGCGCGCGCCACCATCCTGCATAGCGGGCAGACCACGACGACCAGCCTCGGCCCCGATCCGAACTTCGCCGGTCTCGTCCGCACAGCCCGCCGCGCCAGTCGGACCGGCGCGCGCGACGCCTTCATGGTCATGACGTCGGAAGCCGCCAACGAAAACGGCATCGCCGTGATCCTGCGCGACGTCGAGGCCAATGACGCCCGTGCGGTGGCCGCGACAGTGGAGGCCGTGACCAGCGCCTTTGCGGCCGATTGCGGCGGCTATGGCCGGCTCGAGCTGTCGCTCTGCGCTTGGCAGGACGATGTCGGCGCAGCGCGAGAGGCCGCGCGCCTGGCGCGCTACCGCGTTCTGGAGGTCACGCCGGGACGGACCATCGCGCGCAATTTCTTCGCCAACGCCGCGGCTGATCCTGTTCGCCACCACTTCATCCCCTGACGAGAGCCATACGATGCTGAAGACCATCATCCTGCTCACAAAGACCACCGGACAGCAGCCGCCACTCGGCGCCCTGCTCCGCGAGCACAATCCCGACCTCGTCTTCTGTTCCGCACTGTCGGCGCAAGACCTGCTCGCGATCGATCCGGCTGTCTTGGAAGAGGCCCGCCTGGTGTCTTTTGCCAACGACATCGCGGTTCCCGAAAAATTCCTGCTCCGGCTCGGACACGGCGCCTACAAATTCCATGTCGCGCCGGTACAGTATCCGGGTCTTCCGACATCGCCCGACAACGGCGACGATCCGCGCTGCTTCTCGGCGATCGCACAATCGATCACGATCTGGCCGGACTGCCGCCGCGTGGTCGGGCTTGAGACCGTGACCGTGCCTGACGACGCCGCGCCCATGGAGCGCGAGCGGTTGGCCTTCACCCGCCTCGCGCATCTATTCTGGCGGATGTCGGGCCTGATCGCGAAGGACGCAACAGAGCTACCCGGCATCATCGACAGCGTAGAGAGCAGGCCGACGTTTGCGCAGATGAACTAAGCCGTGGGCCATGCACCTTGCTTCGCGACTCAAGCGGACGTTGCTTAACTAGCTCGTTATTGCCATCGACAAGTCGGAGCTACACCAGCTCGCGGGTGCGTCCATCTTGCTCGAACAGGCAGTTGCACCTACGCAGGAAGCGCAACACCGGTCAGTTCGCCCAACCTGGCGATGAGCCGGTTCTGGAACTCGGGATCAGTGGCCTCACTCGCTGGCTGCTCCCGTCGGAGGTGATGCCAGTAGAGACCCGTGACCAAGGCGGCTGGATCGTGGCTGACGGCCAGCCAGGTCTGGGTCCGCTGCCCGGTGTCGATGTCCACCGGCGCGCTCGAGCCGCCCATCTTCGTGCGCGCCCAACCGGGGTCGACGGCGTTGCTGAAGACCTGCGGCCAGCGTCGCGCCAGCGCGAATGCGAGTGCGACCACGTGCAGCTTGCTTTCGGCGTAGGCCCGGGCCGGATCCCAGGGCCGCTTCGTCCAGTCAAGATCGCGCAGTGAACCCTCGCCACCGCGGTGCAGACCGCTACTGAGGTAGACCAGTCGACCGGGGCGTTCGATGAGCGCCGTCAGCATGTACGGCGCAAGAGTGTTTATCGCAAGGATGCCGGCGTGACCCTCTGGGCTCGAGCCGCGGCTTCGCTCCGAGTAGACGCCGGCGTTGTGGATGACCGCATCCATCCTCCCGATCGCGTTGACCTGGTCTGCGATGCTCATGGTCTCAACGGCGCTGCGAAGATCACCGACTACGATTCCAGCGGCACGCGACGCGAGACCGGCAATCGTTGCGGCGCGATCCGCCGATCGGGCGTGCAGCACCACTTGATGGCCGGCATCCAGAAGTGACTGCGCCGCCGCGCGTCCCAGCCCGTCCGTGCTGCCGGTTATCAAGACAGTCGCCATCTCTGGTCCTCACAACCTCGATAGTAGCTTCTGACGAAGCAACGCGCCACTCGTCACCAATGTGGCGCCGCCAGCACTGGGACTGCTCCTTTACCCAACCTTCATCTGTGCTGCCGGAGTTCGATCAACCTCGGAAGCAACGTCGGTTATTATCTCGCGTAACCACGCCAGCGCCGGATCCATGTGAAACGATGCCGGCCATTGAAGAGCCTCCCGAAATGCTGGGATACGGACTGGGGCGCGCAGCAGCTTCAACGGAAAGTTTCTCGCAAAGATGGCAGCGAGTCGATGATGCATCGTTGCGATACGGTCTGTCCCGATCACCATGGCAGCCATCGCGGTAAAGTTCGGGGCGATGACTTCGATACGTCGTCGATAACCGAGCTGAACCAGCGCCCGTTCATCAAAGGATGCCCCGCCCATTAGCCCGAGTTGAGCCGTTATATGCCCAGCCTGAAGATAGCGCCGGAGCGAGATCGAACGGCCGATCTTCCGGTTTCCTCGCCAGGCGATGCAGCAGAATTCGTCCGTAAACAAACGTTGGCTGGGATGACCGTCAATGAGATTTGCAGCGGGAACTACGACAAAATCGACCTCTCCCCGCTGAAGCTGTTCATCGACCCGATCGCTAAAGGGAAGGATTTCGAGACAAACCCCCGGAGCATCCCGATAGACGCGCTTCATTACGGCATGCATCAACACAATGCTCGCATAATCGGAAACGACCAGCCGAAATCGCCGTTCCGAGCTCGCCGGGTCGAATTTCGGCGGCGAGATCAAATTGGCCCGGATACGCAGCAAGATGTCCCGTGTCGGCTTTTCCAACGATTGCGCTAATGGCGTCGGCACGAGCTTTCGCCGTGAAATCGTGAAGATTTCATCGCCGAAGTACTGACGCAATCTTCCAATGGCGGCACTCATCGCCGGCTGGCTCAGATGAAGGCGCCGACTGGCTCCCATGACACTGCGCTCTTCAAGGATCGCATCGAGAGCGATCAGGAGGTTGAGGTCCAAGCCTTCGAAGCGCATGGGATCACATCCATGATGTAAATATCACGGATCAATATAATCGATTTTTCAAATTCAAGGAAACCCGGATAATCGAGAACGAGCCGATCAAAGGGCCGCCAATCAAGAAACAGTCAAGCCTGGGGAGAAACACACCTTGATCAAGCCGTGGATTTTTGAGTTCATGCAGGCCCCGACTCCGAGCGATGAGGAGGCCCTGCCCGGCACTGTGAACACCGCATTCAACGAAGGTTACGCATTTTGGCTCGAAGCCGAACGGCTGGGGTTCGAAGGAATATTCTTCAGCGAGCATCACTTCGGCCATTCACTAAGCCCCTCCCCCAATCTCTTGATCGCAGCTCTCTCTCGACACACCACCCGGCTGCGCCTGGGAACGATGGGAATCGTCGTGCCTTTCTACGAGCCGTGGCGCGTCATCGAAGAACTGACGATGCTCGACCACCTGACCAATGGACGCCTCGAGATCGGCTTTGCAGCCGGCGTGCCCCAGGAATTGCAGCGGATAGGTTTGGGAATGGAGGAGGCCCGCGAACGGTTCAACGAGGCTCTGGAATTTCTCGATGCTGCCCTGATGAACCCCGTCGTCAGCCACAGCGGAAAAAATTGGAAGCTCAACAACCTCAACCTGATGCCGGGTGTCTTCCTGCAGCCCGCGCCGCCGAAATGGACGACTGTCGTCAGCACCGGGTCTGCACAGAAATCAGCTCACAGGCGATCCAAGATTTGCACCGGCTTCGAATCCGTCGCTCGCATATCGGAGATCTTCGACGTGTATCGAGGTGAATGTAACCGACTTGGACTGCCGTCGGGTCCCGATCAGCTCGCAATCCGGCGCAATGTCTCCATTTCACGTGATGCGGCGGAGGCCCGAGAAGAAGCCCGGGCCGCGAAGGCAGCCACTCTGAAGATTGTGGCTGGCGATCCCCGCGTCGTTGACCGCGCGTCGTCGACGCTCGATGCACCGAAAGCCGGGGCCGGATTTTCATTGCACGACGATGACTATGTCGCGGGCACGCCGGCGCAAGTGGCCGAACAAGTCATCGATCAATGCCGCAAATGCGGTGCAGGCCATTTTCTCGCGATGCTGGGCAGGAGCACGTCGCCGCATCGCCGCGAATCGCTCGCCCTCTTTGGCGAGGAGGTAATTCCCCAAATGCGCCGCGCGCAGATCGGTTGATCGACCCGGCCGGTTGAGCACGCATCAATCGGCTCACACGCGACGATACTCCGGCATCTTCGACTGGCATTTCCGGCAGGCCCGAGGAAGCCGTCGCCACGAGACACAACTTGAGCAGAAGATGATCCACGATAAACCTCTCATTGTCGGAATTGGCGGCACTCTGCGACGCGGGTCCTCATCCGAACGCGCGCTCGCGGTCAGTCTCAAGGCGGCCGAGGATAAAGGCGCCAGGACAATACTTCTGTCCGGCGCAGAACTTCTTTTGCCGATGTATATGCCCGGGCAGCAGCAATCCGACCAGGCTTCACGTCTCCTCGCCGCGCTTCGCGAATGCCACGGCATTATTATCTCGTCGCCTGCCTACCACGGCTCCATATCAGGCTTGATCAAGAACGCCCTCGACTACGCTGAAGAACTCCGGGCGGATGCGCGCGCTTACCTCGACGGAATTCCGGTGGGCTGCATCGCGTGCGCTGGCGGGTGGCAGGCAGTGGGGCAGACATTAGCCGCACTGCGAACGATTGCGCACTCGCTCAGGGGCTGGCCCACGCCCCTGGGTGCGATGTTGAACACGTCCACAGCCCTGTTTGACGCGGAAGGCAATTGTACCGACATGGCAACCCAGCGTCAGCTCGAGACGGTCGGGCACCAGGTGATCGACTTCGTGCGCGTGCAAGGGCTTGGCAGACAGAGAGCACCATCCATCCCGGCAGACGCAACGGTCGAGCCATAGTCGCAGCGTCGGGCAAACGGGATCAGCAAGGAGTTTGACGTGACATTCGAAACGATGAGACTCGAAATCGACGGCGTCGACACGGTGATAAGGGTCATCGGAGAGGGCCCCGCCGTCCTGGCGCTGCACGGCGCAGCAACAATCGAGGGGCATGAATGGGCACGAGCCTTGGCCAGCAGGTTTCGGATCTATCTGCCGTTTCATCCCGGCTTCGGCGAAAGTGGGCCCGCGCCGCATATCTGCGGGATGCAGGATTTGATTGTTCACAACCTGCGGCTCATCGCGGCACTGGGTCTGGATCGACCGCACCTCGTGGGGCATTCCATGGGCGGTTGGATGGCGGCGGAACTTGCCGCCGTCGCCGGTGAACGTTTTGCTCGCCTGGTGCTCAATGCACCTGCCGGGCTCAATCCCCCCGATCATCGCGGCGTCGACCTCACCAAAGTCGCCCCGCAGGATTTGCCCCAATACCTGGCTCATCGAACGGAAGTCGCAGCCCGATACTTTCCTGGAGGCTCGCTTGCACCTCCGCCAGAACAGTTCATTGCGGCTCGCGAAAGGGAAAGCCAGGCGCTGAGCAATATTCGGAAGTCCCACGGCGTGGGACACCCGAATCTGCGCCGATGGCTGAGCCGGATACCCAACGAAACTCTGATCTTATGGGGCGACAGGGACAGGGTGGCACTAGCCAGCCAGGCAGAGCTCTGGGCGAGAGAAATCCCGAAAGCACGCGTCCATATCGTGCCCGGTGTCGGGCACTTCGCCATGCAGGAAGACCCGAGCTGTATCACGACGATCGGCGATTTCCTCGACGGTTGAACGCAAGTTGCTCGAGCCGCTCTCTTACATGGGAAACGCGAGCCTGCGGACGAGGCGAAAATCCACCACCTTCTTCCAATAACACAACCTGGGGAGACCGACATGAGGGCCATTGCAATCGCGCTCGCTTTCGTCGTGGGCGTTATATCGACATCGCTCGCGCAGACTTGGCCCGCTCATCCGATTCGTCTCGTCGTCAACTTTCCTCCAGGAGGGGTCGCCGACCTGCTTGCTCGCCTCATAGGTCAGTCCCTCGGCGAAACCTTCGGTCAACCCGTGGTCGTCGAAAACAAGGGCGGGGCAAACGGAAATATCGGCGGAGACATGGTGGCCCGATCCGGCCCCGATGGCTACACGTTGCTCATGTCGTCAGGCGGCATGGTCGCGATCAATCCGCATCTTTATGCCAGCCTGCCTTTCGATCCGGTGAAGGATCTTGTTCCCGTCGCGTCCGTCGCGCGCGTCCCCTTCTATCTCGTTATTCGCGCAGACAATCCGGCACAGGATTTCACGGCCTTTGTCGCCGACCTCAAGGCCAACCCGGGAAAGCGAAACTTCGGGTCGCCAGGGATCGGCAGCTCCCCGCATCTTGCGGGGGAAATGCTCAAGAAGATGACCGGCACGGATGCCGTGCATGTGCCTTATCGTGGCGCAGCACCGGCGCTCAACGATCTGCTTGCAGGTCAGATCGATTTCCTGTTCGACCCCGGTATCGCCATCGAGCACGTGAAAGCCGGCAGGTTGCGAGCCCTTGCAATCGGGAGCCTGCAACGCTCGCCGCAACTTCCTGACGTACCAACGTTGCAGGAGCTTGGCCTCGCGGGCTTTGACGCGGACGCTGTCTTCGGCGTCTATGCACCCGCCGGAACCCCGGCCGAAATCATTACTCGCCTGAATTCCGAGATTAACCGGGCGCTCGCGACGGCCGCTCTCACCGAGCGCATTACGGCCGTCGGCAGCATCCCCGCGGCGATGTCTCCCGATGAGTTCAGGGAAATGTCTCGCAAGGATTCCGACCGGTTCGGCCCCATCATCCGGGAGCGGGGAATTACGGCCGGCAATTAGCGCCGCAGGGGTGGCCTCTATTTCGCCGTTCCAATCCTGCCAGCGGTGTCAGACCGTTGATTCCCGGCAAGGCCAAGCACCATGTCCGAGAACCGCTCACCCTGCACCAGGACATGGTCGTGAAGGCGAGTTGCGGCGAGCTGCTCATCGCCGGCACGGATCGCTTCCAAAATCCCGGCGTGCTCCTGTAGCGATTGCAAGAGACGGTTACGCGCGCGAAGCTGGATGCGGCGATACGCGCTCAACCGCTTGTGCAGGGCGAACGCCTGATCGGCGAGGAAGCTGTTGCGGCTCGCGCGATAGATCGCTTCGTGAAAATTGCGGTTGTCGGCGTAGTACTGCTCGCTGTCGCCTTGTCGCGCGGCCACCTCGCACGCGCGGTGCGCAGCTTCCATCGCGGCGTCGTTCTCCGGCATGAGCCTGCGCGCCGCAAGTCGCCCGCACGCGCTTTCGATCTCGGCCATGGTCTCGAACATCTCGAACAGCCGGGTCGGTGATGGGACGCTGACGATCGCGCCGCGGCGCGGACGGACATCGATGAAGCCCTCGGCGCCGAGCTGAAGCAGCGCCTCACGGATGGGGGTCCGCGACACCCCGAATCGCTCCGCCAGTGACGCCTCGTCCAGGCGATCGCCGGGCAGGAATTCCCCTGCAATTACAGCGTCTTCGATTGACTGCTTCAGTCTGAAGGCTTGGCTCATTGTATACACTCGTCCCTCAAGTTCCATACCACAGGCTTGACAGAACATACAGCATGCAGTTTATATAGTAATTGTATGCAAGATATGTAGTTAAAAATGCAATCTGCAACGGGAGGTATGGAATGAGGATGTCTCGACGTCAGGCTCTGGCCCTCGGGATCGCAGCACCGGCGCTGCTACGGCTCGGGCCGGCAAGTGCGGCCACAGCCCTGAAGATCTCGCACCAGTTTCCCGGGGGTACGGCGACGGAGGGCGATTTCCGCGACCGGCTCTGCCGGCGTTTCGCGTCGCTTATCCAGGAGCGCAGCAAGGGCGCGATGACGGCCGAGATCTATCCGGGCTCGTCGCTCATGAAGACCAACGCCCAGTTTTCGGCGATGCGGAAGGGCGCGCTCGACATGAGCCTCATTCCGATCTCCTACGCCGGCGGAGATCTCCCCGAACTGAACATCGGCCTGATGCCCGGTCTCGTCACCGGCTACGAAGAAGGTCTCGGCTGGAAGAACAAGCCGATCGGCCAGGAGTTCACAAAATATCTCGCGGCCAAGGGCATCATCATCGTGACCTGGATCTGGCAGGCCGGCGGTGCCGCCAGCCGCGCGCGCCCTCTCGTCGAGGTCGCCGATGCCAAGGGCATGAAGATCCGCGGCGGTTCGCGCGAGATGGATCTCGTGCTCCAGGCTGCTGGCGCCTCGGTGCTGTCACTCCCGTCCAACGAACTCTATGCGGCGATGCAGACCGGCGCGTGCGATGCCGCCCTCACCTCGTCCACCAGCCTGACCTCGTTCCGGCTGGAAGAGCTCGCCAAGCATCTCACGACCGGCCGGGCGAAGAGCTACTGGTTCATGCTCGAGCCGCTCGTGATGTCGAAGGCCGTGTTCGACCGGCTCTCGAACGAGGAACGCGACATCATCGTTTCGGTTGGCGCCGAGCTCGAAGAGTTCGGGCGCACTGCAGCCGTGCAGGATGACGTCCGCGTGGCGAAGGTCTACGAGGCCGCCGGCGCCACCGTCCACGATCTCGATGACAAGACGGTGCGGGCATGGCGCAATCTGGCGCGCGACACCGCCTGGAAGGACTACGCCAGCAAGAACGAGAACTGCGCCCGCCTGATCAAGCTTGCCATGGAGGCCGGCTCATGAGCGCGCATGGCGTCGATCTCGGCCAGTCCGTCGTCCTGACGGCAGCTCGGCCCGGCTCGCCAATCGCGCGGATCAACCGCGCGATGGCAGCACTCAACAAGGCGATCGTCGTGCTCTGCTCGATCGCCCTCATCGCCGCGAGCCTGATCCTCAGCTACAGCGTGGCGGCGCGTTACTTCTTCAACGCCGCAACCTATTGGCAGGACGAAGCAGCCGTCTTCCTGCTGGTCGGCTCGACGTTCCTGTCCACCGCCTTCGTGCAGGCGGGCCGCGGCCATATCGGCATCGAGGCGCTCACCGGCTATCTGTCGAAACGCGGCAATGCGATGCGCACCCTGGTGGTGGACGCGGCAAGCCTGCTGTTCTGCTGCTTCTTCGCCTGGAAATCCTGGACGCTGCTGCACGAGGCGTGGGTCGACGGACAAGTGTCCGGATCGACCTGGGCGCCGCCTTTGTGGATTCCCTACAGCATGATGGCGCTTGGCATGACGTTGCTGACGCTGCAGATCGCGCTTCAGCTCGCCTCGAGCGTCGACGGATGGAGGAACAGATGAGCACGTTTGCCGTCGGACTGATGTATGGCGGAGCAACGCTCGCCGTCATGGCCTCGGGCATGCCGATTGCGCTGGCGCTCGGCGCCGTCGCCGTCATCTTCATGTACTTCTTCATGCCCGCCGCATCGCTCGATACGGTGACGCAGAACGTCTACGAGGAAATGGCCTCGATCACGCTGCTGGCGATCCCGCTCTTCATCCTCAAGGGCGCCGCAATCGGCAAATCGAAGGCGGGACAGGACCTCTACAGTGCGCTGCATGTCTGGATGGGACGCATCCCGGGCGGGCTCGGCATCGCCAATGTGTTTGCCTGCGCGATGTTTGCCGCGATGGCCGGATCATCTCCCGCGACCTGCTCCGCGATCGGTTCGGCCGGCATTCCCGAGATGCGCAAGCGCGGTTATTCCGGCGGCTTTGCCGCCGGCGTGATCGCAGCCGGCGGCACGCTGGGCATCCTGCTGCCGCCGTCGATCACCATGATCCTGTATGCGGTCGCGGCGGAGCAATCGCTCGGACGTCTGTTCCTTGCCGGCATCGGCCCGGGCCTTCTGCTGGTGGTGCTGTTTGCGACCTATGCGGTGCTGCGGTTCAGGACCGAATACGCCGCGGCACAGCGGGCCTATGCGGCCGACCCCACGCAGCATCCGATCCTGTCGAACGAGCGTTTCACCATGGCGATGCGGTTCGGCGCGCTGCCGCGCGTCCTTCCCTTCGTGGTGCTGCTCAGCGGCGTGATGGTCGCACTCTATGGCGGCTATGCCACGCCTTCGGAAACCGCAGGCCTCGGCGGCATCCTGGCGCTGGTCCTGATCGCCTCGATCTACGGCGTGTGGCGCCCCAGGGATCTCGGGCCGATCCTGGAATCGACGCTGAAGGAATCGACCATGCTGATGCTGATCATCGGCATGTCGCTGCTCTACTCCTACGTGATGAGCTATCTCCACATCAGCCAAGGCGCGGCCCAAGCCATCGTCGCAATGCACCTCTCGCGATGGGTGCTGCTGGGCGCGATCCTCGTGCTGGTGGTGGTGCTCGGCTTCTTCCTGCCGCCGGTCTCCATCATCCTGATGACCGCGCCGATCATCCTGCCGCCGCTCAAGGACGCAGGATTCGACCTGATCTGGTTCGGTGTGGTGATGACCATCGTGATGGAGATGGGCCTCATTCATCCGCCGGTCGGTCTCAACATCTTCGTTATCAGGAATATCGCGCCCGACATCCCCCTGCGGGACGTCATCTGGGGGACGCTGCCCTTCGTTCTGTTGATGGCGTTCGCGGTCGTCCTTCTGTGCCTGGTGCCGTCGATCTCCACCTGGTTGCCCAACCTGGTGATGGGTCCCCCTTCCCGATAAATGCGGAGACATGAACCATGCTGAACGACACAAGGTCCGGACGCATCATGGCGCCCGAATTCCTGCAAGGGCTCATCGACACGCTGACGCAGCGCGGCCGCGCAGTCCTCGGCATGAAAGCCGAGCGCGATGCGGGCGAGGATCGCGATCTCGAAGTCCTGGGCGAGGCGCTGCTGTCTCGTCGCGGCGAAGCGTCCGGCGTTGCGATCGCGCAGTCGCTGCTTGCGGCCTTCGAACGGGCCGCCGAGCCGGAGCAACTGAAATTCCTCGCCTCGCTCGCCGACCGGTTCGGACCGGATCGCCGCGCGATCGAGCTTGCGATCGCCGCCTACCAGCGCAAGGAGGGCGGCGACGGCACCAGGCTCGCGGCGCTCCACGCCGCGGCGGAGCCGCGCCGGCAGGAGCTCGTCCGGCTCCTCAATCTGTCGCCGGGCGGGACGTCGTCCCTGGTGCGCATGCGGGAAGTGCTGCTCTCCCTCCTGCGTGAGCATCCCGAGCTCCAGCCGGTCGACGACGATTTCGTCCATCTGTTCTCCTCCTGGTTCAACCGGGGTTTCCTCGTGCTGCGTCCAATCGACTGGAACACGTCCGCCAATATCCTCGAGAAGATCATCAGGTACGAGGCGGTCCACGCCATCCAGGACTGGGACGATCTTCGTAACCGGCTCGAGCCGCCGGATCGCCGCTGCTACGCCTTCTTCCATCCGCAGCTCATCGACGAGCCGCTGATCTTCGTCGAGGTGGCGCTCACGAAGGAGATTCCCGCCGCGATCGGTCCGCTGCTGGACAAGTCGCGCCAGGCGATCGACGCGCGTGACGCCACCACCGCCGTGTTCTATTCGATCTCGAACACACAGAAGGGCCTGGCAGGCGTCACCTTCGGCAACTTCCTGATCAAGCAGGTGGTGCAGGACCTCGCTCGCGAGCTGCCAAACCTGAAGACTTTTGTCACGCTTTCCCCGGTGCCCGGCTTCGCCGGCTGGGTGCGGCGCGAGCTGAAGGCCGAAGCCTCAACCGCGATCGATGAGGAGACCAGGCGCGCGTTGGCCGCAGTCGATGATGGCGGCGACATCGCGCAGGCCAAGGAAGCCATCACGTCGCTTGCCGCCTATTACTTCCTGAAAGCAAAACTTCCATCGGGCAAGCCGGTCGATCCGGTCGCCCGCTTCCATCTCGGCAACGGTGCCCGCCTGGAGCGGCTGAACTTCCTCGGCGATGCTTCGCCTAAGGGCATGAAGCAATCCTACGGCCTGATGGTCAATTACCTCTACGCGCTCGATCACATCGAGACCCACCACGAAGCCTTTGCCGAGCACGGCACCGTCGTCGCCTCGGACAAGGTGAAGAAGGCGCTGCGCGCCAAACTGTCGTCGCGCGACCTCGTTCCGAGCCCCCAAACCAATTCCCAACGGAAGACATCGTCATGACCTGGAACCTGTACGACCGCCTGCTTGCCTCTGCGGATTCCGACCGGTCCGTCTGCATCGAGAAGGAAAACGGCGCCACCTTGAGCTACGCCGAACTCGCCGCCCTCAGCGGCAGGCTCGCGAATTTCCTTGCGAAGAACGGCATCGGCCCGAACCATCGTGTCGCCGCGAAGGTCGAGAAGTCCGTCGAGGCCATTGCGCTCTATCTTGCGACGCTCCGCGCCGGAGCGGTCTATCTGCCGCTCAACACGGCCTATACGGCGGCCGAGACCGAATACTTCATCCGCGACGCGCAGCCGACATTGATCGTGTGCGATCCGAGGGAGGAAGCTGATCTGCGCGCCATGACCGCAAAGACTGGCGGGCGGGTCGAGACGCTCAACGAGCAGGGTCAGGGCTCGCTCGTCGAAGCAGCCGCGACCTTCCCCGCAGGCTTCGATACCGTGGCCAGGGAGAAGGACGATCTAGCGGCGATTCTCTACACGTCAGGCACCACGGGACGCTCGAAGGGAGCCATGCTGACCCATGGCAATCTGGTTTCGAACGCGCTGACGCTGGTCGAGCAATGGCGCTACTCGCACCGGGACGTTCTCATCCACGCCCTGCCGATCTATCACATCCACGGCCTGTTCGTGGCCGGCAATGTGACGTTTGCCGCACGCGCCCGCATCCTGTTCATGCAGAAGTTCGACGCGGAGCGAATTTTGGCTGCGATGGCGCGGTCGACCGTTCTGATGGGCGTGCCGACCTTCTATGTTCGCCTGCTCCAGAGCGCGAATTTGAACGAAGCCACGACCGCGGGCATGAGACTGTTCGTCGCCGGTTCTGCGCCGCTTCTGGCCGAGACGCACCGTGACTGGAAAAAGAAAACGGGCCACGAGATCCTCGAGCGCTACGGCATGACCGAGACCGGCATGATCGCCTCCAATCCATATGACGGCGCGCGCATTCCAGGCTCCGTGGGGCGCCCGCTGCCCGCGGTCGAGGTTCGCATCACCGATCCCGAAAGCGGCGCCGCGTTGGCAACCGACGAGGTCGGCATGATCGAAGTGAAGGGACCAAATGTGTTTGCGGGCTACTGGAACATGCCCGATAAAACAGCGACCGAATTTCGCGCCGACGGCTTCTTCATCACGGGCGACCTCGGCAAGCTCGACACGCGCGGTTATCTGTACATTGTCGGCCGCGGCAAGGACCTCATCATCACCGGGGGCTTCAACGTCTACCCGAAGGAGATCGAGACAGAGATCGACGCCATTCCTGGCGTGTCCGAGAGCGCGGTTGTCGGCGTGCCCCATGCCGACTTCGGCGAAGGCGTCACCGCTGCCGTCGTCCGGTCGGCCGACTCCAAGGTGGACGAACGCGCCATCCTGGAGGCGCTGTCGGGACGACTGGCCAAATTCAAGCAGCCCAAGCGCATCATCTTTGTGGACGCATTGCCGCGCAACGCAATGGGCAAGGTGCAAAAGAACCTGCTGCGGGAGCGCTTCGCCGACGTTTATTCGGCCAAGGTCGGCTGATTGAGAGGCGTTTGACGCAGAAAATGCGGGAGCACCTCTCACATCGCGAGACAGGGCTACGCGCGCTGCGCCGCAAGCCGTGAACGCCACAGCTCCTTATGCTTTTTTCGGCTGCCGCGCGCTCGCCACCAGCACCAGCATGAATGAGGCCGCTGTCATCAACGTCGAGATGGCGGCGATCGTCGGATCGATCTCGTCGCGCAGCGCCGTGAACATCCGCTTGGTCAGCGGCTGGTACTGACCGCCGGAGATGAACAGTGCGATGATCGTCTCGTCCATCGCGGAGATGAAGGCAAAGATGCCGCCGGCGACCACGCTGGACTTGATCTGCGGCAGCGTCACCGCAAAGAAGCTGCGCAGGCGGTTCATGCCCAGACTGCGGGCCACCATCTCCTGCGTCGGGTCAAAACTCTGTAGGCCCGCCAGCACCGAGATCACCACGTAAGGCAGCCCCAGCATCACGTTAGCCAGCACCAGACCGGGCATCGTGGCGACGAGGCCGACCCTGACATAGACGAAGAAGATGCCGACTGCCGTGATGATGATGGGCACCACCAGCGGCAGCAACAGCGTCATGTGGATCAGACGCATGATGCGCAGCTTCGACTGGCTGATCGCATAGGCGGCGGCAACGCCGAGCGGCGTCGCGATCGCCACGGTAAAGAAGGCGACCGTGAGCGTCACCCGCGTCGCCTGCATCCAGGCGGGATTCGAGAAATACTGCTGATACCAGCGCAGCGACAGCGACGGCGGCGGGAAGGTCAAAAACCGCGCGCTGGAGAACGAGATCGGCGCGATGATCAGCACCGGCAGGATCAGAAACACCAGCACCAGCGCGCAAACCGCGATCAGGGCAATCCGTCCGGGCGAGATCGTTCTCATTTCTGCCCCAACACGCGATCGAGCGAGATGAAGCGGCTGACCACGAAGAAGATCAGGAGCACGCTGAGGAGCAACACCACGGCCACCGCACTTGCCGCACCGAACTGGTTGTAGAGCTCGACATTGCGGCTCACCAGCATCGACACCATCACGGTGCGGCCGCCGCCGAGCAGTTCGGGCGTGATATAGAAGCCGAGGCAGAGTACGAACACCATGGTGCAGCCGGCGAGCACGCCGGGCAGCGACAGCGGCAGGAAGATGCGGACAAAGGCGTGCGCAGGGCCAGCGCCGAGACTGGCACCGGCGTGCATCAGGTCGCCCGGGATCTTCTGCATGGTGGCATAGAGCGGCAGCACCATGAACGGCAGCAGGATATGCACGGTCGCGACCACCGTGCCAAACGTGTTGTGCACGAGCGCGAGCGGTTCGCCGATCACGTCGAGATAGCGCAAAAACTGGTTGATGACGCCGGTCCGCTGCAACAGCGCCAGCCAGGCATAGGCGCGGACCAGTACGCTGGTCCAGAACGGCAGCACGACCAGCGCGAGGATGAGGACGCTCCACCCGCGCGGCACGGCGTTGGCGAGATAAGCGACGGGATAGCCAAGTAGCAGCGCCAGCACCGTAACCAGAAGGCTGATCTCGAAGGTCAACGCAAAGCTGCGCCAGTAGATGCTTTCGGTCACGATGCGGCGGTAGTTCTCCAGCGTAAAACCGTCGTGATAGATCGACTGCCAGGCGAGCCAGCCGACGGGCAGCACGATCAGAGCCAAGATCACCAGCAATGCCGGCGACACCAGCGCCAGCATCAGGCCGTCTTCACGACGCTGATGGCGCAGGGAGGGATCTGGTGTCGGTGTCGCCAACGCTGCCTCGCTTACTTCTGCATGAACGCCGCCCAGCGCTTCTCGGCCGCTTCGCCCTGCGGCGAAGACCACCAGGCGTAGGACATCAGCGCCTGCTTCGCCGCGTTCGCCGGCTCGCTCGGCAGTTGCGCGGCACGCTCCGGCTTGATCACGCTGGTCTCGAACGCCTTCGGGTTGCCGGGACCGTAGTCGATGTGGAGCGGCAGATTGGCCTGATGCACGGGGTCGACGGCCTCGTTGAGGAATTTGACGGCGGTGTCGAGGTTCGGCGCGCCCTTGAGGATGCAGAGCGAGGTGCTCTGCAAGATGCCCTGGTTGTAGGTGAAGGCGACCTTGGCGCCCTCCTTGGCGACTGCGCTGACGCGACCGTTCCACGCCATCTCCATGTCGACCTCGCCGTCATTGAGAAGCTGCGCCGATTGCGCGCCGGAGGTCCACCACACCGTGATGTGTGGCTTGATCTCTTCAAGTTTCTTGAAGGCGCGATCGACGTCGAGCGGGTAGAGCTTGTCCGGCGCGACGCCGTCGGCCATCAGTGCCGCTTCGAGCGTCGCGAAGGGGTGGTTGCGCAGCGCGCGGCGGCCGGGAAACTTCTTCACGTCCCAGAAATCGGCCCAGCTGTTCGGCGCGTCCTTCGGGAAAGTCTTCTGGCTGTAGGACAGCACGCTGGAATAGAACTCGTAGGACACCGAATAGGGACTGCGATAGGCCTCCGGCATCGCGGCGCCATTTGGAATCTTCGAGAAGTCGAGCTTCTCCATCAGCCCCTGCTCGCCGCCGCGCAGGCAGTTGCCGGTCGGGGTGTCCACGACGTCCCAGATCGGCTTGCCGCTGCCGACCTGCGTCTTGATCGCTGGCCAGGCGTCGGGGATCGAATCCTGGTTGACGGTGATGCCGAGCTTCTTGGCTGAGGGATCGAGGATCGCCACCATCTGCGCCTGCTGATAGGCACCGCCCTGCGAGACGAAAGTGATTTGCTCCGCGGCCTGTGCCGCGACGTTGCCGAACCCCATCGCCGCGATCGACGCGCCAAGCAACAGATAGCCGTATTTCAAGCCCGATACCTTTTTCATTCGATCCTCCTCTCCAGCCAATTGAGATGTCATCGTCCGATCGCGTCCATAAACTGGTACCAGCCGGCGACCATGCGCACGGCGGGCTCGCGCAACGGATAGAACGGAATTGTCTTGAGCCGGCTTGCATCGAGCAGGCCGACCTCAGGCGTCTCGCCGCGGACGAAGGCCGCGAGGTAACGGCCCATCAGGCTCGACATCGCGACGCCGGCGCCGTTGTAGCCCATCGCGAACAGCGTCCGGTCGTCGAGCCGGCCGATATGCGGCACCGAGTCCAGTGTCATGCCGACGAGGCCCGACCATTTGAACGCGAGCGGCAGGTCGGCGAGATCGGGGAAGATGCCGACCATGGCCTTACGCAGCGCGTCAAAGGCGGATTCGGAGTCCTGCTTGCCGAAGGCGCCGCGGCCGCCGAAAACCACGCGGTTGTCCACCATGCGGAACCAACGCATCATGCGCTTGGTCTCGGTGTAGGTCCGTCCCGTCGGCATCAGCCGTCCCGCGAGATTGCGCGGCAGTTTTTCGGTCGCGATGATGGCGCTGCGGAACGGGATCAGCGTGTGCTGCATATGGGCGGTCGCGCCCGTCAGGTCCGAATAGCTGTTGGTCGCGATGATCGCCTGTTTGGCGCGTACCGTGCCCTTCGGCGTCTCCGCGACGATTCCGCCCTGCTCCCGCCGCAGCTTCACGACCGGGGTGTCCTGGTAGATCGCGACACCACGACGCGCCACGCCGTCGGCAAGGCCGCGCACATAGTTGAGCGGATGGATGCCGCCGGAGCCCGGATTGAGCACGCCGCCGACGAAGACGTCTGAGCCGGTTTCATCGCGCACACCCTTGGCGTCGAGAATGCGGACCTCCGCATCCCCCATCTCGCGTTTCATCCAGTCGGCCTCGTCGATCGCCGCCTTCAGCGTCGTCTCGTTGTGCGCGGCCTTGACCTGGCCGGTGCGCGTCAGCGCGGCGCTGGCGATGCCGAACTCGGAGACGAGCTCCTCGACGATATCGGTCGATTCGTGCGCGATCTCGTACATGCGCCGTGCCATGGCGCGGCCATGCGCGGCATCGATCTCGCGGAACGACAGGCGGAATTTTGCGGTGATCACTCCACCATTGCGGCCGCTCGCGCCCCAGCCGGGCCTGTTGGCCTCGAGCACGACGGGCGCAAGCCCGCTTTTCGCGATGTGATGCGCTGCCGACAGGCCGGTATAGCCAGCGCCGATGATGACGACGTCGGCCTGGGTCTCCCCAGTCAGGACCGGGAATTCGCGCGCAGCATCGGCCGTGCTCGCCCATAGCGAGTTGGCCGATGGCAGCGAGGTCCAATTCCCTGTCATGCGCGCATCCATGCCTTATGCCGCCGCGCCGATCGCCGCGTCCGCAAAGGCTTTCATGGTCGAAAAGTGGAAGTCGGGCTTGGTCAGGTTCGGCACTTCGGGCGTACCGCCGAAACCAGGCATGCCCTGGCGCCGCTCGATCCAGCAGACCTTGTAGCCGAGTTTTCGCGCGATCCCGATGTCGTGATACTGGCTCTGCGCGACGTGCAGGATGTCGGACTGCTTGTAGCCGAAGGCGGACTGCCGCCCCTTGTTGTAGGCGAAAAATTCCGGATCAGGCTTTGCAACGCCTGTGTCGTCGGCGCAGACCGTGTCGTCGAAGGGATTGCCGAGCGCATGCGCGTAGCAGGACAGCGCGACGCGGTCGGCATTGGTCATCGCCACCAGGCGGAATTTGGTGCGCAGGCGCTTCAAGGCCTCGACGGAGTCGGCGAACGGCGCCCAGCGCAGCACTGCGAGCTGGAACACGTCGCAGGAGGCATCGTCGGAGGGAAGCTTAAGCTCCTTTGCGAGATGGCGGTAGACGTGGAACATCACCTCGCTCGACCGTTCTGGATGCAGATCGCGGCCGCGCTTGTAATGGACAAAAATCTGGTCGTCTGAGAGCTCGGCTGGCGTCTTGCCCGAAATCTTGCGCACCGCGTTGAGCACGCCGGTCTCGAAATCGATCAAGGTGCCGACGACGTCGAAGGTAAGGACCTTGAAATTGCTGAACGAGGATGAGGACGGCATTGGGAGCTTCTTCTCTTTAGTTTCGATTGGGTTGCTTGAGGGGATTCATGCGCCCGCTTTCGGCACGACGATGGTATCCTCGGGGTGAAGGGTGACGCTGAGACTGCCGCCGACCGGCGGGATGCGGCGATGCGCCTCGTGATGGCTCGGCTGGCGCAGGCTGAGCGCGGTGCCGTCGGCAAGCGCCAGGAAGAGGCGCAGGCTCTCGCCCTGATAGACCACGTCGGTGACGGTGCCGGTGAGACGGTTGCAGGTGGCATCACCAGCGCCGTCGTCGATCAAGAGCTTTTCGCTGTGAACGGCGAGCATGAGCGCGTCCGAGGCAGGAATCGCCCGCGCACTGCGCAGCACGGCGTTGCCGAGCGCAACGCTGCAGTCATCGAGGCGGCGGACCGGCAGCAGGGTCGCTTCGCCAATAAAACTCGCGACGAAGGAATCCGCGGGGTGATCGTGCAGTCGCGCCGGCTCGTCGATCTGAATCAGGCGACCGTCCTTCATGACGGCGACGCGGTCGCTCATGGTCAGCGCCTCGCGCTGGTCATGGGTGACGTAGATGATGGTCGCGCCGATGCGCCTGTGCAGCGCGCGCAGCTCGATCTGCATGGACTCGCGCAATTGCTTGTCGAGCGCCGAGAGCGGCTCGTCCATCAGGATCAGCCGCGGCTCGAAGATCATAGCGCGCGCCAGTGCCACGCGCTGGCGCTGGCCGCCGGAGAGCTGCGCCACGCCGCGCGCCTCGTAGCCGGCAAGCCCGACCATGGCGAGCGCGGTGCGCACCTTGTCGGGCCATTTCGACTTCGGCAAGTGGCGTGCGCGCAGGGGAAAGGCGACGTTCTCGCCGACGCTCATATGAGGAAACAGCGCGTAGTTCTGGAACACCACGCCGATGTCGCGCTTATGCGGCGGCATCCAGGTGACGTCGCGGCCACCGAAGAGGATCGTGCCGGACGAGGGCAGGATGAAGCCGCCCAAAATGCCGAGCAGCGTGGTCTTACCGGATCCGGATGGGCCGAGCAGCGAGACGAACTCGCCGGCACCAACATTGAGCGAAACGTCGTCGAGGGCGCGAACCGCGCCGTAAGCCTTGCTTGCGGACCTGATCTCGACGCTTTCCGCTCGTTTGTCCAACGATCGACCTCGCCACGTCCTGCAACGGCGTGCCTCACTGCACGCCATAAGCCTGCCTTATATACAAGGACTCGGGGCACTCACGGTTGTAGCGTGCGTCGCACCCAATCTTCTCTCGCGAGCCCAGTCTTTAGGCTGTCATGCCAATGACACCAGAGTTGGCAAAACTCGGCAATTGCCAAATTCTCACCAACGGCATAACATCAAGTTATGCCTGAACTCCGCCGCATGCTGCCTTCCTCGAACGCCCTGTTCGTCTTCGACGCGGCGGCGCGCAACGGCAGCTTTACGGCGGCGGCTGCCGAGCTGAATGTCACGCAGCCCGCGGTGAGCCGGATGCTCGGCCAGTTCGAGGATCATCTCGGCGTCCGCCTGTTCGACCGCAAGGCCGGACGCGCCGTGCTGACCGAAGAGGGCGAACTGCTGTACAGGCGCGTGCTCGACGGGTTTCGCAGCATCGAGACCGGCTTGATCGAGATCGAGCGCCGGCGCAAGGGCACCGAGACGGTAACGCTGTCGGTATCGTCAGCCTTCACCACGCACTGGCTGATGCCGCGGATCGACAAGCTGCAACGGCGCTTTCCCAATGTCGATTTGCGCTTCCAGTTGATCTCGGGTGCGCTGCGCGGCCCGGTCGAGAATGTCGACCTCGGCATGCGCTTCCGCGACCGCGACGAGCCGTATTCCGGCGGCACGCTGGTCATGAAGGAGGTCATGCTGCCGGTGTGCAGCCCCGGCTATATGAGCGAAGCCGAGCCTGCGGAAGGCAACACGATCATCCGGCTTGCCGAAACGCCAGGTGACTGGGCGGCGGACTATCCGAGCTTCCTGACCAGGCGGCGCGGCCCGGCCAAGTCGCTCAGCTTCAGCGACTATGCGGTGGTGGTGCAGGCCGGCCTGCTCGGCCAGGGCATCGCGCTGGGATGGCTGACCGTCACCTCGCACTGGCTGCTCACCGGCGCGCTGGTGCCGGCCTCCGACACGCTCACCACCACGCGGCGGGTCTGCGAATTCTTGCCGCCACGCAACCGGCCGATGCGCCCCATCGCGGCCGAAATCCGCGACTGGATCATCGAGCAGATGCGCGGCGAGATCGCACAGATTGACCGGCTGCATCCACGGCTTGGATTAATGGCCGTCTGTTATTGAGCGTGCCGATCAGCAGCGCGACCATTTGGCCGACGATCGGCTTCATGAATTGCCGACAGATCACGGGTCCGGCAAAGACGGAGTACTCGATTCCGATCGTCGACACCTCCGTTGCCAGGGAAACCGAGTTACTTCGTCTCGTGATGCTGACCGGCCGCAGATCAGAAATGTCGACCTAGGACTCTCGCACTTCTTCCGCCGCGAAGGCAATCTCATTGCGACCGTGAAAGCGCAGACCCTCTACCGCGAAGTGCAACGATTCTACCAGGGCGTTCAAGCGGTCCAAGACGTCGCGATCGAGTTCAAGAGCGGTGCGGCATCGAGGCGATCCGAATTTACGCTGCCCTGAATGGCCGCAGGACCATGTGTCGATTGACATCCTTATAGAGGAGATAACGGAACCGACCGGGGCCTCCGGCGTAGCACGCCTGCGGGCAGAAAGCGCGCAGCCACATATAATCTCCTGCCTCGACCTCGACCCAGTCCTGGTTGAGCCGGTAGACGGCCTTGCCCTCCAAAACGTAAAGGCCGTGTTCCATGACATGGGTCTCAGTGAAGGGAATCGACGCGCCCGGCTCGAACGTGACGATATTGATGTGCATGTCATATCGGATATCGGTCGGATCGATGAAGCGCGTGGTCGTCCATCTCCCGTCTGTGTCGGGCATTGGCGACGGCGGGAGCGAGTCTTCATTTGTCACAATGACATCGGGCTCGGCCAATCCCGGCACGCGCTGGTACAACTTGCGGATCCAGTGAACATGCGCCGGGCTCGAACCGCGGTTACGAAGGCTCCAGGCAGAGCCCGGCGGCAGGTAGGCAAAGCCGCCAGGCCGCAGCTCCCGTTCCCTGTCCGCAAGCTTCAGGCTCAACTTGCCGCCTGCGACGAAGAGCGCGCCCTCAGCGCCCTTGTCCGGCTCCGGCAGCTCGCTTCCACCGCGCGGCGCCACTTCCATGAGATAATGGGAGAACGTCTCGGCAAATCCGGAGAGCGGTCGCGCCAGCACCCAGACACGGGTGTTGTCCCAGTGCGGCAGATGGCTGACGACGATGTCGCGCTGCACGCTGTTCGGTATGACCGCATATGCGTTGGTGAAGACCGCACGGCCGCTCAAGAGCTCCGTCTGGGCTGGATGGCCGCCCTGCGGCACGTGATAGGTTCGCGATGGCATCGCTGTGGCCTCCTACAGATTTCTCGTGCGGTATGTCATTGCGCGGCACTGCTTCGCGCGCGTCATTTTGCGAGAATGCTGTCCGGCGCGAGATCGACCCGCATCATCTCTTCCAGCCAATATTCCTCGAGATTGTCGCCCCCACCCTTTCGGTCGACGACGAAGAACGGACTGGAGGCTTCCAGAACAAGCAGCGGATGGTGCCAGCAGTTGCGGGCATAGTTCACGCCCTGGTTTCCCGCTGCAGCGAAGGCCCGATAGGTTGAGGCGATGCGCGGGTCCGTGCAAACGACGATCAGCCAGTCCTTACCGTTCAAGGGCATGAACAATTGGCTTCCGAGCGGATGGCGCTCCATCAGACGGATCGCGATCGGCGCAGGCCGGGTGGAGGCGACAAACCAGCTGATGTTGATCTGTCCGCCTTCCGCGCTGACGTCGATAGTGGCGAGATCGTTAAAGCGCTGGGCATAGCCTTCGTTGATCGGCAGGGGCGTCAACCCGTCCGTATCAACGACATCGCCAAACGGCGCAAACGCCTCCCTCGTTAGAGGCTCAATCGAAAGCGTCAGCATCGCCACATTCCAACAAACACCCGCGTTTCATGCCGTCTGTGCACCCGGAACCGGCTCATCTCCGCCGACAGCATCGACGAGCCCGTTACTTGAGGGATCAATCTCGCCGTTCAGGATACCATGCGCTTTTGCCCGATCGATGTCGCCTTCCCATGACGCGACGACGACGGTGGCAACGCAGTTTCCGACATAATTGCCGAGCGCGCGGGCAATGCCGATGAACCAGTCGACCGACAGGATGAGCACAAGGCCAATCGCCGGAATAGCCGGGATAGCGGCAAGCGTCGCGGCGAGCACGACGATGGCCGAGCCTGGAACGCCGTGAGCACCTTTCGAAGTGAGTAGCGCAACGCCAAGAATGGCCAGGAGGTCACCCGTGGCAAGCGGCGTGTTGGTCGCCTGTGCAATGAAGACTGCGGCCAAGGTCAGGTAGATGGAGAACGCGTCCAGATTGAACGAATATCCGGTCGGAATCACCAGGCCAACGGTCGACCGCTTGATGCCGAGCTGCTCGAGCTTTCGCATGGTTTGCGGCAGCACACTGTCGCCTGCGGCGGTGCCGAGAACGATCATCAACTCTTCGCGCAAGTACGCGAGCAACTTGAACAGGCTGAAGCCAGACAGTCGCATGATCGCGCCGAGCACTACGATCACAAACAGGACCACGGCCAAATAGAACAGGCCGACGAGTCCGCCGAGTTGCTTGAGCGAACCAATACCGTACTTGCCAACGGTGAAGGCGATCGCACCAAACACGCCAATCGGGGCGAGCCGGACGACGAAATTCATCATCTTGAAAATGATTTCGTTGACGCGCTCGACGAACTCGACGACTGGCCTCGCCCGCTCGCCGCACAAGGACACGGCGCAGCCGAACATGATGGAGATAATCAGCACCTGCAGGACGTCGCCAGAGCTGAAGGCCCCCACCATCGTCGAGGGGATGAGCTTCATCAGGAACTCGGAGACGCCGCCTCCGGCGACCTGGGCCGCGGTCTGGCTGAACCCGCTGAGGGCCTTGGCGTCGAGCGTCTTCGGGTCGATGTTCATTCCCGCGCCCGGCTCGAAGTAGTAGGCAAGCGCAATGCCGAACACCAGTGCGACGGTGGTGACGATCTCGAAATAGAGTAGTGAGCGGATGCCGACCCTTCCAACCTTCGACAGATCTCCCGCCGCAGAGATACCGTGCACGACGACGCAGAACACGATCACGGGCACCAGCATCTTGATCAGCTTGATGAAGCCGTCGCCGAGCGGCTTCATCTGAAGGGCGAGGTCGGGGTTAGCCATGCCGAGAGCGATGCCCAGCAATAGCGCAATGACCACTTGGAAGAAGAGTGACTTGAAGATCTTGGGCACGGCTTTTCCTCGCATGGCTATATCTTCGATTTGGTGCGGCTTGGTGGGCCCTCAGGCCTCCGCCTATCTTGTTGTTGGTGGCGACGTGTCGTCGTACTCGCAAAGGAACGCCCCCTGCCGTGATCGCGCGCCGGCTCGCAGGGGGCTCCATCGGGCATTCGTTGACCATCGTGGATTTCAAGTCCAATATATAGAACGACACGATTGATAGGATTTTCCTATGGATCTCCGCCAGCTCCGGTACTTCATCGCCGTCGCCGAGGAGCGCAGCTTCACCCTCGCCGCCCGGCGGCTGAACCTTTCCCAGCCACCGCTGAGCCAGCACATCCAAACGCTGGAGGCAGAGCTCAAGACGCAGCTTCTCCACAGGACCAGCCGCCGGGTCGAACTGACCCAGGCCGGCGAAGCCCTGCTGGCGCGAGGGCGCGCTATTCTCCAGCAGATCAAGCTCGCAGAAGACGAAGTTCAGTCGATCGGCGCTGGCTTAGTCGGAACGCTTGACGTTGGTGCAACGGGCTCCATCCTGCGCGGGCGGCTGGCGGAGCTGCTTGCCGCCTACCGAAAGATTGCTCCGTCGGTGAGGACCACGGTGCATGAGCAGGCGCCGGCACTGCAGATCGCAGCCCTCCTCAACCGCACGACCAACATTTGTCTTATTCGCGGCGTTCCGACCGAACGCGGCCTGACCAGCAAGCTTGCGTGGCGGGAAGAGGTTGTTCTCGCCCTGCCCCACGCGCACCCGTTGGCCGGGCGCAAGCGCGTTGCGCTCGGCGAACTGGCATCGGAGGATCACATCGTCCTCGACCCCAATAGTTCCGAATTCGCACGCTACGTCCAGAAATGCTGTGTCGATGCCGGCTTTCTGCCGCGGGTATCCCAGCAGGTTGTCGACGCCCAGTCGATGCCGAGCCTGATTGCCGCGGGCTTTGGCGTGGCGCTCGTGCCGCAATCCATTGCGCGCTTCACCACAGCCGACATCATATTCCGGCCTATCAGACCCTCGCCACCATCGGCCGACGTGTTTCTCGTGTTCAGAGAGGACGAGACGTCGATGGTCGTGCACAATTTCATCAAGCTGGCCCTTCGCTACCTAAGCCGGAGCAAGAGTCTGGGCCAATCCTCCAAGAAGCGCTAATCAAAAATCTTGCAGCCTGCGGATCCTCGACCACCTGTCAGTCGATACGGGGGATCTTGGCCTCGTCGATGACTTTCGACCATTTGGCGATTTCGGCCCGGATCAGTATCCGCATATCCTCGGACGTACTGCCGCGCGCCTCTCCGCCGGTCGCCGTCTCGAGCGCCTTCTTTACCGCGGGATCGCCGAGCATCGAGGCGACCTCCCGGTTCAGCCTGGTGACGATATCGGCCGGAGTGCCTTTCGGTGCCAGAAGCCCGGCCCAGGTCCGCACATCATATCCTTCGAGACCCGCTTCCGCGACCGACGGCACGTTCGGCAACAGCCCCGTCCGCGTCGGTGATGTCACGGCAAGACCCCGAATGGCGCCGCTCTCGATCTGGCCGGCCAGCAACACCGTCGTGCCGACGATCACCGGCACCTCTCCGCCGAGCAGCGCCGTCGCGCTCGGCGCGTCGCCCCGATAGGGGACATGCACCATTTTGATTCCGGCGGTCGTGTTCAACAGCTCACCCGCGAGATGATGGGTGCTGCCGAACCCGACCGATCCGAAGCTGATCTCGTCCGGCTTCTGCTTCGCCAGTGCGATCAGATCCGGCAATGTCTTCGCGGGGTGATCCGCCCGCACGGCAACGACGAGCGCATAGTAGACGAGCGTCGAGACCATCTCGAAGCTGTCGGTCGGATGATAGGCGAGCGTCTTGTAGAGCGCGCCGGAGATCGCGTGTGCGCCCGTCACGAGTCCCAACGTATAGCCGTCGGGAGCCGCGTTCGCGACCGCGGCCGCGGCAATGTTTCCGCCAGCACCGGGCTTGGCCTCGACGATGACCGGCTGTCCCAGCCTCTTCGAAAGACCTTCGGATACGATACGTGCGAGTGTATCTGCAGCTCCGCCCGCCGCAAAACCGTGCAACAGCCGTATTGGGCGGTTTGGATAAGTCTGCGCGACAGTCATCGAAGGCACCAGAGCAAGCAGCCCCGTGGCAATGAGCGCCGCCGCTGTCGCAAACACCCTCAGACGTCCAAGCAAACCAGATTTCCCAGCCATCGCGTTCCCCCTTCTTGTTGTTGTGGTGGACGGATTGAGCATCGGAAACGCACCGGTGCCGCAAGTCACTCGTCGACGACGCGATTTCTGAGCACGCCGATTTTCTCGACCTCCACCTCCACCACATCGTCCGGCTTGAGGAAGATCGGCGGCTTACGGGTGAAGCCAACGCCGGCCGGCGTGCCAGTGGCGATTACATCGCCCGGCACGAGGTCAAAGATCGTGGAGCAATACTCAATCAGTCGCGGGATCGGAAAGATCAGCATCGACGTGTCGGATACCTGCATCACCGTTCCATTGACCCGCGTCTCAATCTTGAGCTTCGTGGGGTCGCCAATTTCATCCGGCGTCACCAGCCAGGGCCCGAACGGACCGGTGCCGACGAAATTCTTGCCCGATGCGATCTGCTGGGCATGACGCTGCCAGTCGCGCACGCTGACATCGTTGTAGATCGAATAGCCGGCGACATGCGCCCAGGCATCGGACTGGCTGATATGGCGACCGGCCTTTCCGATCACCACCGCAAGCTCGCCTTCCCAGTCGAGATTGTCCGAGACCTTCGGCCGAATGATTGGCTCGTCGTGGCCAACCTGCGAGCGCCAGACCCTCAGGAAGATCGGCGGATACCCGGTGAGCTCGCGCTTCATGCCGAAGGCCACGGCCTCGTTGTGATGATCGAGGTAGTTGCGGACGGCGCAGACGATCTTTTCGGGCCGCGGAATGATCGGCAGGAATTTGATATCCGAAAGTCCCGGACCCGGCCTCCCTGCGCCGACGATTTCGTTGCGGCGCGCGAAATCGTCGCTCGCGATGAAATCCGCGAGCGTCGGATAATGCGGCAGGGCCTTGCCGAGGTCGAGCACGGCGTCTCCAATGACTGCGCCCCAGCTTTCCCGTCTGCCCTCGGAGAACGACAACAGTTTCATGGTTCGACCTCGCTCGCGATCATCCTCGCTTAGGCGAGGTCTTCGGGCGCCACGACGTTCAGCTTCTTGGCAAGCGTCACCAGCCTCGAGCGCGTTCCCTGTGCGAGCGGGATCCCGGTACGCGATCGCCTTTCCATCACCTCGAAACCTCGCTCGCCCGGCAAATAAACGCCGTCCAGTCCGTCGGCCAAAGGCAGGGCCTTGATGGCCGTGCGGAGACGATCGACGTCAAAAGTGAAATTGTTGCCGAAGGCTGAGGGATCGAGCACAGCAACCAGGCCGTTGCCGCCGGGATCGCTGCCGTCAGCCAGCGCCATACTGATGAGGGGATTCGCCACCATCACGCTGGCCAGAACTTCGATCATCAGGGAAAGCCCCGAGCCCTTGGGGCCGGCCATCGGCAAGACCGCCTTCACCTTGCGCGGGTCCGTCGTCTCTCGCCCACTCTCGTCGACACCCCAGCCGGCCGGAATCGTCTGACCGGCGTCCTTGGCAGCCATGATCTTCCCGATCGCCACCGCGGCCGTCGACATGTCCAGGAGCAAGGGGCGGTCCGGATTGCTGGTGGGTGCGGCAATCGCGATCGGGTTGGTCGAGACACCTTCGGCCTTCGATCCATGGTAGACCATGAGAGGCTTTGACGCCGTCATGGCAATCGCAACGCGCCCAGCTCGAGCGGCCTGTTGCACGTAGTATCCGATCGCGCCGGCATGAGTGATGGCGCGGACCGCACACCAGCCAATGCCGTTGACGTCCGCGAGCTCGATCGCAGCTTGCGTTGCGAGGTTCATCCCCACGGCGCCGGGCGCACGTTGCGCATCGATCACGGCGACCGCGCCCTTGCCCGAGACCCGGCGCGGTTCAGCGGCTGGATTGATCAGACCAAGCTCGACCATCTCGACATAGCGGGGAATCCGCAGCACGCCATGCGAGTCGACGCCGCGCAGATTAGCCCAGACGAGCATGGCCGCCGTCTGCTCCGCCTGATCGGCCGTAAATCCGCCTGCCCTCAGCAGTGCGGCTGCGAAGCCCTGGAGCGTGCCAGAGCCGATCCCGACCATATCCGTAGCCACGCCCACCGCTCAGGCTCCCAGCGGCGAGGGAAAGAACTTGTCGAGCCAACCCTTGATGATCGCCTTGGTGCGCGGCGCATCCTCATGCGCGAGCGGGAAATGCGAGGTCCCGGTGATCAGGACGAGCTCGGCCGGCTGACCGGCCTTTTCGAACATCCGGATCGATTGCTCCGTCGGAGTGATCGTGTCGTTTGCGGTGTGCAGGAACAGGATCGGACGCGGTGCGATGTTGCCGACGA
This sequence comes from Bradyrhizobium arachidis, assembly GCF_024758505.1. Classification (NCBI taxonomy): domain Bacteria; kingdom Pseudomonadati; phylum Pseudomonadota; class Alphaproteobacteria; order Hyphomicrobiales; family Nitrobacteraceae; genus Bradyrhizobium; species Bradyrhizobium arachidis. The sequence continues at coordinate 7,773,536 of NZ_CP077970.1, forward strand.
CCTCGTCGGCGCGGAAATTGTACATGCTCCACGCCGTCTCCACCGGAATCTCCATGATCGCCTTGGGCGAGAGGTTCTTGCGCAGATGCTCCGGGATCGGCACTGCATCGAAGCGGGAGATCCACATGCTCTTGCCCGTCTCCTGCTTCTGCTTGCGGCCCTTTTCCAAAAGACCGGTGAACTTGGCCCAGGCCTCGGGCGTCGGATGCTGTCCGCGGAACTTGCGTTCGCCGTCGCCCCAGCCGCAGGACGAGATTACGCAGGCGAAGCGATCGTCCACGCCGGCGGAATAGACCGAGACGGCCGCGCCAAAACTGTGGCCGACCACGCCGATCCGCGTGGGATCGACCTCCTCGCGCTCGGCCAGGAATGTCAGTGCGTTCTTGGCGTCCGCCACCTGGTCGAAGCAGCGCACCTGTGCCCGCTCACCCTCGCTTTCGCCACAGGAGCGAAAATCGAAACGGAGCGCCACATATCCCATCTCCTCGAGCATGCGCGCCTGGATTTCGGCGTGGGACTCGTCCTTAGAGCCGACGAAGCCGTGCAACACGATGAAAGCCGGCAGCCGCTGGCCTGATTTGCGCGCATCCGGCACGTGGAGAACGGCGGAAAGCTTGAGCCCGTCGGAACGGAAAGAGAGCTTTTCTTGCATTGGCGTATCCTTAGGTACTGCAGGGCGCGAGGCGAAGACCGATGGACGGCCTTGTTAGTTGACGGCGGTGAAGGGAAAATGATGCTGGCGCCACTCGAGCGGTGCAGGCGTCCCCCAGACATTCATCGCCCGCACATTGCCTGGGCGCTCGAGGTTGGTGATGACGTTTGGCTCGTAATCCCCGTCATCCGCGATCAGGGCCATCGAGCCGGAGCATTCGATCATCACTCCGCTGGAGTCGGTGTAATAGGCATAGGTGTTATCGCCGGGCCGATGGCGACCCGGCCCCCACAGCATCTCCTTGTCGAACCGATCGAGCAGGTCGCCGAGCTTGAGGTAGTCGTTGAACTCCCTGAACTCGAAAGAATAGTGGTGCAACCCGACCTTGCCGCGAACGACGCCGAGGATGTGATGCTGGCGATTGCCGCCATACATCCAGCTCAGGCTGTCGTCGACCATGCGTTCCGACAAGCGAAGCCCGCAGATCATTTCGAGCTGCCGGCGCGTTGCCGCGGGATCCGGCGTCGTCAGATTGAGGTGATCCATACGATTGGGACCGACGCCATGGGTTGGGTGACGTCGCGAATTGATCTTGTTGCGAATGGGGGTGTGGATCTCGAAGCGCAGCCCCTCGGGCGTGGCAAAGGTGACGCTGGCCTCGATGCACTTCAGGCTCGGTTCTCGCGACTGGATCCGGCAACCCGCGCCTTCGACACGCGACGCCACCTCACGGACCGCTTCGACCGTCAACGCCTCCAATCCGATCGTATGCACGGCGTTTTCGTGCGACCTGAACAGCACCAGTTCGGCCGCGCGTCCATTTGAGCTCAGCCAGGTCTGGCGGTCATCCGAATGGGTAACGTGCAACCCGAGGATTTCGGTCGCTTCCCGCACCACCGCCTCGGTCACGGTCGTATTGATCTTCACGTGCCCGACTGCGTTCACCAAATGCGACATCGCCGCCTCCCGACTTTTGAGCTGTTTGAGCCTCTGCTACCGCATTGAAAGGGCAATGGCAATATATTTTCGATCATAATTGATTATTTCGAAAATATGTGAGATGGACGCCACCTTCAACGGCCGAGAAGGCTCCCGGCACACGGAGAAGGTGAGAGCGATGGCAGGCGTAAAACAGAGCAATCCGTTCGCGTGGGACGATCCATTCCTGCTCGAGACACAACTTGCCGAGGAAGAGCGGATGATTCGCAACACCGCGCGCGCCTATGTGCAGGAGCGCCTTGCTCCGCGTGTCCGACAGGCCTTCCGCAACGAGCGCACCGACCCGGCGATCTTCCGCGAGATGGGCGAGCTCGGCCTTTTGGGTGTGACCATCCCCGAGGCCTATGGCGGCATCGGCGCATCCTACGTCGCTTACGGTCTCATTGCGCGCGAGGTCGAACGCGTCGATAGCGGCTACCGCTCGATGATGTCTGTGCAATCGTTGCTGGTCATGTATCCGATCCACGCCTATGGCTCGGAGACGCAACGGCGCAAATATCTCCCCAAACTCGCAAGCGGCGAAATGATCGGTTGCTTCGGCTTGACCGAGCCCGACGCGGGGTCCGATCCAGGCAGCATGAAAACGCGCGCGGCAAAGATCGCCGGTGGCTATCGGCTCACCGGCGCAAAGATCTGGATCACCAATGCACCAATCGCCGACGTCTTCATCGTATGGGCGAAGTCCGATGCGCATGGCGGCAAGATCCGCGGCTTCGTTCTGGAGAATGGCTTGGCCGGCCTCTCGGCACCGAAGATCGATGGCAAACTGTCGCTGCGCGCTTCGGTCACCGGCGAAATCGTCCTCGACGGCGTCGAGGTCGATGATGGCGCGCTCCTGCCCGATGCGGAGGGCCTTGCCGGACCATTTGGCTGCCTCAATCGGGCACGCTACGGGATCGCCTGGGGCGCGATGGGCGCAGCCGAAGCCTGTTAGCATGCCGCACGACAGTACGGGCTCGACCGCAAGCAGTTCGGGCGGCCGCTCGCCAATACCCAGCTCTATCAGAAGAAACTCGCCGACATGCAAACGGAAATCGCGCTCGGCCTTCAGGCGGCGCTGCGCGTCGGCAGACTCTTTGACGAACGAAGCATGGCGCCCGAGATGATCAGCCTGATCAAGCGCAATAATTGCGGCAAGGCGCTGGACATCGCGCGGCTCGCGCGTGACATGCATGGTGGTAACGGGATCTCGGACGAGTTCTGCGTCATGCGACACATGCTGAACCTTGAAACCGTCAACACCTATGAAGGCGCCCATGATGTGCATGCGCTGATTCTCGGCCGCGCACAGACCGGACTGCAGGCTTTCGGGTGACGAGCCGCTAAGGGGAAACGACGCACTCTCCGGTGAGGGGCTCTGGCGGATTGCCGGTGCCGCGCTGAGCCCTCGCGCGCGACGGGGTTCGGGCGCCGTTGCCGCCCGGTCGCTCCTTCATAGCCCGAAAAGTTTGATTTTTTTCGAAAATCAGCCCATAATCTTGGCTACGAACAGCAACCAGGGCTGCATGGATGCGCGACAGGGTCAAACCGGCAGGAGAAACACGGGCAGCGGATGTGCTGCACCGGATGCGCGCTGACGTCATCAGCTGCACGCTGAAGCCCGGCGCCAAGCTTCGCTTTGAGGCGCTGCGGGACATGTACGGTGTCAGCTTCTCAACGCTCCGGGAGGCACTGTCGCGGCTTGTCGCCGAAGGGCTTGTTATCGCCGAGGATCAGCGTGGCTTTATCGTTGCGCCGGTTTCGATCGAAGACTTGAACGACCTGACCTACGTCCGCGTCCTCGTCGAGCGCGAATGCCTGGCGCTCGCAATCAAGCATGGCGATGACGATTGGGAGGCCGACATTATCGGCGCATTCCATCGCATGGATCGGCTCCAGAGCCGGCTCGGCTCCAACTACTATCTGTCCGAGGAATGGAGCAAGCTGCACGGCGATTTTCATTTTTCGCTCGTTGCGGCCTGCGGTTCGCCCAATCTGCTGGAGATTCGCCAGAAGATGTTCGAACGCGCGCATCGCTATCGGCGGATGTCGTCGCAGTTCCGGACCAAGTGGCGCGCCAAGGACGTCGAACACAAGATGATCATGGATTCGGTCATCGCGCGCGATACGGCAAAGGCTCAGGAGTTGATCGAGCGCCACATCCGCGAGACGACCGAGAACGTCATCAATCATGCCGGCCACCTCTTCGTCGCGACGGACGAAAAGCGCCACAATCGGACTGCTCACGTCGCGGCTGAATAGCGCTGCGCCAGCGCTTCTCCCGTCTTCCTAGAACGAAATTCGACCTAACGGCGGGATTCGCCCCGCTGCATGCCCAGACGTGCCTTCCTGATCGCCCAGCGCCGCTCATTACGAAAAGATATTGTATTTTCGAAAATAGAGTGACACAGTGCGCGGGGGAGGAAGCGGGCTCATAGGCCCGCCGTCCACACGACAAAGGGAGGAATAGATGGTCGTTGCTGACACGATGACCGCTGCCCGTATGCATACGGTCGGCGGCGAATTGAAACTGGAAAAGCTGCCCACGCCGAAGCCAGGCGACATGGACGTGCTGGTCCGCGTCAAGGCCTGCGGGATCGTTCCGAACCTTGGCAATATCCTCGCCAACTGGCCGACCTGGTTTCCACATATGCCGCAGCCACCGCTCCCCGCCGTGTTCGGGCTGGATCCGGCCGGCGAGATCGTCGCGGTCGGCCGACAGGTCCATGCGCTCAAACCTGGCGATCGGGTTTACGCCAACCCCGGCCGCTCATGCGGCACATGCCGCCATTGTCGCCGGGGCGATTCCATTTCCTGCAAGCACTACGCCTTCCAGGGCTATTTCGGCTTCAGCGAGCACGCCATGCAGACCTTTGGCGATTACCCGGTCGGCGGCTTGAGCGAATACACTGTGGTCCCCGCTTCGGCGATCGTGAAGATCCCTGACAACATGACCTACGAGCAGGCAGCGCGGCTCGGTTATCTCGGCACGGTCTATTCGGCACTGAAGAAGGTCAATGCCGGGCCCGGCGACACCATCCTCGTCAACGGCATCAGCGGCACCCTTGGCATCAGCGCCGCGATTTTTGCGCCAGCCATGGGCGTCAAGAAAATCCTCGGCACTGGACGCGATCGCAAGCTGCTCGAGGAAGTCAAAGCATTGGCTCCGTCGCGCATCGAGGTGTTCTCGATTGACGATGGCAGTGTCACCGATTTCGTCATGAAGCACACCGACGGTGAAGGCGTCGATGCCTTCCTGGACTGCCTCGGACCCGGCGCGCTGCACGAGACCTTCCTGCAGGGCCTTTACAGCCTGCGCCGCGGCGGCATCGCCGTCGACATCGGCGCCGTCATGGGGCCGGTCGCGATCGACGTCCATCGCCTGATGGACCGCAATCAGCGCCTCTACGGCTCGGCCTGGCTGACCACGGAGGAAGGCCAGGAAATGGCGGACCTCGTCGGCGCAGGCGCGGTGGACCTGTCGATGCTCGAGACGCAAGGGCGGCGTCTCTCCGAAGTAAACGAAGCCATATCCGGCATCGCCCAACGGCATGGCGGGTTCTCCAACTTCGTCATCTATCCCTGACCGAACGACCAGGAGAGGAACATGAGCTTCAGACGCGTTGTTACCGGCAAGAATGCCGCGGGAAAATCTGTGGTGGTGAGCGATGGCGCCTCGCCGCGCGAAATGGCCCTCAAGCATACGCCGGGCTTCGTCTCTGCGCCGATGTGGACGATCGCCGGCACGCCATCCCTGCCCGCGAACGGCAAGGACCCGATGTCGGTCCCGGGCAGCAGCCTGCTGCCCGGTCCGGGTGGCTCCAGCTTCATGGTCGTCACCTTTCCACCTGACAATGTGATGATGTCGCCCGATTTTGATCCAGCCAAAGCCGGCCCCGAGCATCTCGCTGCGGCGCCCGGCATCGCCGAGACCTTCGAAATGGACAATCCGGGCATGCACACCACGCCGACGGTGGACTATGCCTGCATCATCGACGGTGAGATCGTGCTGGAGCTCGACGACGGCGTCACCGTCCAGTTGAAGAAGGGCGACACCGTTGTCCAGCAGGGTGCTCGCCATGCCTGGCGCAATCCGAGCAGCAAGTCCGCCACGCTTATCTTCGTGCTGCTGGGCGCGGCGTCCAAGTGACGCCCCAGGTCTGTTTTTGTGCAAGCAAGGACGCCGGCGTTAATTGGCCAGCGTCCCGCCATTTCCGCTGTAGGCAGCGATAGAAATGATCCCGGTCGACGAAAGAGACACGTCAGCATCATCAGGCAACGCGCCGGATGTCGTCGTTGTGGGACTCGGGCCAGTCGGCATCACGCTTTGCAACCTGCTGGCCGCTGAAGGCGTAAGCGTCGAGGGTGTGGACGCAGCCACCGACGTCTACGGCCTTCCGCGTGCGATCGGAATGGATCACGAGGTGATGCGTATCTTTCAGAACGTCGGTGCTGCCGACGCCCTCGCCCCCGCCGTCGGTGACTACCGCCCCTCTGAATATCGTTCTGCGCAAGGCGTCCTGCTGCGGCGCTTCGAGTCACCAGCCGAACCCTATCCGCTGGCATGGCCGCCCTATCTCACCTTCCTGCAACCCGAGCTCGAGCAGGTTCTGCGCGACAACGCGAAAAGATTCCCGACGCTCACTTTACGCACGGGCCTCGAGTCGATCGAACTGAAGGACCCTCATGCGCCGATCCTGACGCTGCGTGACAGAGCGACGGGAGAGACGACGCGGCGCACTCCTCGCTTTGTCGTGGGTTGTGACGGCGGTAACAGCTTCGTCCGTCGCAGTCTCGACATCGGTTTCGAAGATCTCGGCTTTCACGAACCCTGGCTCGTGGTGGACATGATCGTCGAGGACGAGCATGCGCAACTCCCACAGACGAACATCCAGTTCTGCAATCCGTCCCGACCGCACACTTTCGTGATCGGACCCGGGCGGCTGCGGCGCTGGGAGTTCATGATCCTGCCAGACGAGGATCCGGATGACGTCAATCGTCCGGCACGCATCTGGGAGCTGCTTTCGCCTTGGCTGCGTCCGGACCAGGCGCGATTGTGGCGTTCGGCGACCTATACTTTCCACGCTCTGGTAGCCGAGACATGGCGCAAGGGCCGCGTCTTTCTCGCGGGAGACGCCTGTCACATGATGCCTCCCTTCCTCGCCCAAGGCATGGTGCAGGGTATCAAGGATGCCGCTAACCTTGCATGGAAGCTGGCTCACGTGCTGCGGGGCACCCCGGAGGGTCTGCTCGATACTTACCAGGCAGAGCGCCGCGCTCTGGTGCGGGACGTGATCGAGATTACGAAGCGGCTCGGCCGGGTCATCTGCGAGCTCGATCCGGAAAAGGCGCGCGCACGCGATGCCGAACTGATTGCGGCGATGGAGGCCGGACAAGGAATCCAGATTCGCCAAAACCTGTTTCCGCCGATCCGCCATGGCGTCGTCGCCCATCGCGCCGATGGATCGCTGTCGCCGGGGGTCGGAGAGCCCTCTCCTCAGCCTTGGATCGTCAGCCCCGGTGGTCGCACGCGTCTTGATGATCTGCTTCCCAGTGGGTTCGTGCTTCTGCTTGCGGAAGACATCGATGCACCGCCTGCCCTGCTCGAACAGGCGAGGAAGTTGGGTGTGACTGTCCACCGAATTTCACGGACCCGACCCGAGCGAACGCCGCTCGCGGAGGAGGATGGGGTTTTTGCCGCCTGGCTTTCGGCGAAGGGCGCCTGTGCCACGCTCGTACGTCCCGACCGCATGGTCTTCGGCACCGCCGCAAATGTTCGCGAGGTCGAAGTACTCTTACGCGAACTGCGCTCACACCTCGCCGGCTAGACTGACTCGCTTGCGATCTGCGCTTACTGCGTATGCCTTCAGCAGCAGGCCGGGATCGATCGCCGCGTCTGCAACCGATTTCGGGTCAGGAGTGATCCCTGCCGCAATCAGCCGCTTGGCGATCATGTAACTGCGGGCATCATTCATCGCATCGACCGCAAGCAGGGTGTCGCCTCCGAAGTACCAATGTGAGATGGCGCCGGGCCTCCCGCCGCGGCGCACGACAACCCGGTCGTAGTTTGCGTTTAGCCCGGCAATCTGAAGCTTGACATCGAACTGGTCTGACCAGAACCAAGGCGTCGCGACGTAGGGCTCATGCGCACCGCAGATGTTCGCCGCGACCGTCTCTGCGTGGTCGATCGCATGCGGCACACTTTCCAGTCGGATGCGCCTGCCGGCATACGGGAATGATGCGCAATCCCCAGCGGCCCATATGCCCTCAATTGAGGTGCGCCCGAACACGTCGACCTCAATCCCATTCCCAAGCTTGAGCCCGGCTTCGCTCGCCAGCGCAATATCCGGTTTCACGCCGATGCCGACAATGACGAGATCGGTTGCCAGCACTTCATCATCGGACAGGTGCGCCCGAGCGACCGTGCCGTTTCCGTCAAGCCTCCGGACCGCGGTCGATTCGAGAATACGCACCCCATGCTGCGCGTGGAGCGCGCGGAAGTACGCCGCGGTTTCTGCGCAGGCAACCCGCTTGAGTATGCGGTCGGCCATTTCGACCAGTACCACATCAAGCCCAGACTGTGCGGCCACCGCGGCAGCCTCAAGACCGACATAGCCGCCACCGATCACGAGGAGACGGCTGCCCGCCGAGAACACCGGTCGAATGAGGTCGACGTCCGCGATCGAGCGGAGCGTGAAGACGTTGCCGAGCGCACCGCCGATCGCGGGATCCAGCCGGAGAGGTCTTGCGCCAATCGACAGCACGAGGTGATCGTAATCGAGGCTTCCCGTGCTGGTCTCGATGCGTCGCGCGTGCGGCAGGACGCGAATGACCCGACACCCCAGGCGAAGTTCGATCCTCTGATCGCGGTACAGCGAGAGTGGACGAATTTGCAGCGCCTCGGCCGTCGTCTTCCCGAGCAGATAGGCTTTCGAGAGCGGCGGGCGCTGGTATGGCGCCATCGGCTCGTCACCAATCAGGATGATTTCGCCGGAAAAGCCAAGGGCGCGCAGCTTCAGCGCGGCAGAGCATCCGGCCTGCCCGGCTCCGACGATAACGACGCGGTTCATGAGGCTTTCCTGGCCAACCTACTGCAGGGCTGGCACGCGCACTGTCATGCCGTCCATCTCTGCCATGACGCGCACCTGGCAGCTCAAGCGACTGTCCGCTGTGCGCTCCGAAGCCGCGAAATCGAGCATCTCGCTCTCCTGCTCGCCGATCTCCCCGACGCAGGCGGCGTAGGCCGGATCGAAGTAGCAGTGACAGGTGGCACAGGCCGCTGCACCGTTGCACTCGGCGACGATGCCGGGCACGCCGGCGGCGAGCGCTGCTTGCATGATGGATTGGTCCGCACCGGCTGCGACTTCGCGCGTGACACCGTCGGCACTGACGAAGATGATCTTCGGCATCTCTTTTTCCTCAGGCGTCCCAGCGAACAGGCAACGACACCGGGCCGCGAAACACCCAGCCACGGATGAGCGGCGGCGCATCTTCGCGGAGACGAAGATTGCGAAGGCGCTCGAACAGCATCGGCACCACGATCTTGCCGACGGTCTGTCGGGACACCCAGGTTCCCGCACAGAAATGCGCGCCGGCCCCGAAGGCCAGATGCGATTGCCTGGGCCGGAAGATGTCGAACATATCCGGATTGCTAAACCGCCTGTCGTCCCGGTTCGCCGCGCCGACGCAAAGACCGATCTGAAGGCCTTCGGGCAACATGACGTCGGAGAGATCGGTTTCGCGGGTGACCCGACGCGGATACATGCCGATCGGAGAGATCCAGCGTACCGCCTCCTCAAACGCATTCGGCCACAGCTCCGGCTTGACGAGAACGCTCTCCTTTTGTGCTGGGTTTGCAAGGAGGCCCAGGGTCAGCGTCAGGATCGCGTCACGCGGCTCGTTCAGACCGCCGCCGATGATCACCTTGATGTTGGCGCGAATCTCCTCGATGGGCATCGGCGGATCCGCGTGCACCATCGAGGAAAGGATCGAAGGATTGGGGTGAGCGCGATGATGATCGAGCACTGCCTCGATCGCTGCATCGATGCCGGAGCCCGCCTCCATCGCCTTCCGCTCGATCTCGGCATCGCGTGCGTAGTTGCCTGCACCGTCAATAAGAAACTGCGACCACAGGGCGAGAGTCTCCCACGGCATCTCCTTGAAACCGATCATCTCCATCAGGCTGAGCGATGCCATGGGCGCGGCGAGCGCATGGAAGAGGTCCGCCTCGCCTGCGCCGCTGAGCGAGTTGATGAGCCGCTCGCTGATCTCGGCAAATCTCGGCGTCCAGTGCTCCTTAATCGTGCCGGAACGGAAGGAAGGCTCGATGGCCTTGCGCCCTGTGGCGTGCTCGGCGCCATCCTTGCGCATGAAGGTCGGTCCCATAACCTTGTTAACCAGGGACGTCGGGTTGTCGGATGAGTAGGTTACGGGGTCGCGCTCGATCTTCACGATGTCGTCGAAGCGTGTGACCAGCGTCAGGTTGGCGGCAGCCACGAAGACGGCCGAAGCCGTATCGCGAACGCGCTTGAAGATCGGATAGGGATCGTTGAGCAGATCCTGATAGGCGACATCCGAGATGACAGGTGCTGCGCTCGTCATCTTCTTCCTCCCTGGCCTTGTTTCCGAGAACGTTAAAGGCCCCGAACCGAACGCTCAATTCGATCGCCTCAATAGACCCCATCGAAATCTTGCATAACCCGTGTTACGTTGGCCCTGAGCCGCGATCTGGAGTTCACGCCCGTGACGATCAATTCCACCCTTGATCCGATTGATTTTGGAGCGCTGCGCACGCTTGTCCTGGTGTACGACCTACGATCGTTCTCGGCTGCGGCTGAACGGCTCGATGTCAATCAATCCACGATCAGCTACACGGTCGAGCGTCTGCGCAGCGCGTTTCGAGATTCGCTTTTCGTCCGCCAGGGCAACGGCGTTGCCGCAACCGAGCGATGCGCTGCGTTGGTGCAGTGGGCGCGGGAGACACTTGGCGAGATCGAGGGCCTCGCCTCGCCGACGGAATTCGATCCCGCCGAGGCGAAGGGCACGGTGACGATTTCCTGCAACCATCACGAGCGGCAGACGCTGTTTCCGCAGTTCAGCTTCCGCTTTCGTACCGCGGCGCCGCATGCAAAGCTCGTGCTGCTGGACGCGGCTGGACACGGCAACGTCCACCTCAAGCAAAACGAATGCGACATCGTCATTGGTCCAGTCGGAATCGTCGGTGAGAGTTTCTACCGGCGCCATATCCTCACCGACCACTATGTGTGCGTGATGGATCGGAGCCACCCTCTTGCACGCGGCCGGATCACGTTGTCAGCCTATTGCAAGGCCGAACACGTCTTCGTAACTCACAACGGTGAGTGGCAGCCGCTCTACATCAACGCTCTCAAGGCCAAGGGTATCGTGCTGGAGCCGGCGGTCACGCTGCCAAGCCATGACTGTCTCGAGCGCATCATTCCGGGCACGCGTCTCGTTGCAGCCATCCCACATCATTTGGCACGCGCCATGCAGGGCCGTCTGCACATCGCGCCCCTGCCCTTCCGCGTGCCGATCAGCATCGACATGTATTGGAGCGCAAGAACCGCCAAGTCTGGCCTCCACAAATGGGCGCGCGGTCTCCTCGCCGAGGTGGCCAAGGAGAGCACCGCCTGATCTAGAGCGCTATCCGCAAACGAAAGAGCGAAAAAGGTCACTCGATTTGAATGCCGGCTTTGGCGACGATTCGGCCCCAGTTGTCGGAGTCCTGCTTCAGGAACGCCGTAAACTCTTCTGACGTCCCGCCTCGCGGAATCTGCAGGAACTCCTTCACCTTCTTCCGGAAGTCATCTCCGGTCGTGATGGTCTGGAGCGCAGATGACAAGCGGCTGGTGATCTCTGGCGGCGTGCCGGCGCGCGCGAAGATGCCGTTCCACGAATAGAGCGGCACGCCCAATCGCGCTTCTTCGAATGTCGGCACATCGGGCAGCTCCTCGAGCCGTTGACGTGTCGACACGACAAGCGGTCGCAAGGCGCCGGACTGAATGTGAGGAATGGTCGTGGCCGTCACGTCGAGCGAGCAATCGAGACGCCCGCCCAACAGATCGTTCAAGCCACCATCCTTGTAAGGCACGTGGATCATCTTCGCGTCGGTGGCCTGCAGCATTTGCAGCATAGCTACGTGATTGGCGGAACCGAGGCCGTAGGACGGATAGGTGAGCTTGTCCGGATCCGCCTTCGCAGCCTGCAGCAGATCCTGCACTGTACGATAGGGCGAGTCTGCGCGCACGACCAACACGAAGGGCACGTCCAGCAAGTGGATGATCGGCGTGAAATCCGATGGCTTGTAGGGCACCGACTTGAAGAGATGCGGATTGAGGATCACCGACAGAAGACCGTAGAGCAGCGTATAGCCATCAGCCGGCGCGGTGGACGCCGCCTGATAACCGATATTCGAGCTGGCTCCAGGGCGATTGTCCACCCAGACCGGTTGCCCCAACTCGGCGTGCAGTTTCTCGGCGATGAAGCGCGCCATCGTATCAGCGGACGTGCCGGCCGGCAGCGTCATGACGAGACGGATCGGGCGGTCAGGCCAGCCACCCTTGGCGAAGGCTGAGGCGCCACTCAGCACCATGGGAGCCGCAAGAAGGGAGCGGAGAACGGCGCGACGCGAGTATTGGCGGTGTGTCGATTTCACGTGTGTTCCTCCTATGGGGCGGGGGCGGCATTGTTCTGCTCGTTGTTATGATCAAGGAAAGGATAGTCGGTGTAGCCGCGGTGATCGGGCGAATAGAGTTCGTCCTGGTTCAGCGGATTCATGCGCGCGCCGATCTCGAGCCTGCGCGGCAGATCAGGATTGGCAATGAAGAGCCTGCCGAAGGAGATCAGATCGGCATGGCCCGCGAGCGCGCGCTCGGCCTGCGCGCGGCTGGAGAAGCCGTTGTTGGCGATATAGATGCCATTGAAGCCGCGGCGCAGCGCCGAATAGTCGAGATCGTGGGTGGCCGGTTCTGTCGTGGTGGAGCCTTCCACCACATCCACATAGGCGATGCGCAATTCGCTCAGCATCACAAGCGCGGTGGCAAGCAATCGCGCCGGATCAGAGTCGCGCAAGTGATAGTTGGTCGGGTTGGCCGGAGAGAATCGCACACCAACGCGTTCCGGACTCCAGATCTCACTGATGGCCTCAACAACTTCAACCAGGAGCCGACAGCGGTTTTGCTCCGAGCCGCCATACGCGTCCGTGCGGTGATTGGCGGAATCGCGCAGGAATTGGTCGAGCAGGAAGCCGTTGCCCGCGTGGACCTGCACGCCATCGAAGCCGGCTGTGCGCGCGTTGCGCGCAGCCGCGCGGTATTCCTCAACAACACCTGTGATCTCGCCAGCCGTCAATTCATGCGGCACCAAAAGCGGCTTGCGGCCTTCGGCCGTGCGAATGGTGCCTGGCGGCAGAAGGGCCGAAGGCCCCAGCGGCAGCGCGCCGCCCGGCTGCGTCAACGGGTGGGAGTTGCGGCCGCAATGCCAGAGCTGGGAGAAGATTCGCCCGCCCGCGCGATGCACGGCATCGGTGACTTCCCGCCAGCCTGTGATCTGGGCCTCCGTGTAGATGCCGGGCGTGTTCGGCCATCCCACACCACGGGCGGAAATGGCGGTTGATTCGGTGACAACGAGTCCAGCCGTCGCGCGCTGCGCGTAGTAGCGGGCATTGAGTGCCGTCGGCACGCCGCCGGGCGATCGGTCGCGAGACATCGACGACATAACGATCCGGTTGGGAAGCCGCAAAGCACCCAAGGGCGCAGGATCGAACAGGCTTTTGGCCACGGTGTCTCGTTCCCTAGGCGATTACGCGCGGGTGAGGGAAGCAAGTCCGCTCCTTCGACCGCCGCTCCAGCCTACGACCGTCGTCAGACGATGACAAGTATTTTCGAAAAGCACATAGATTTACGTAATCAATGGTGAGCCAGGCAACCATCCAACGACAAACAGGCCCGACACGAGGCCTCGAAGTTATTGAGCTTCGGCATGATCAGGCGAGTCCAAACCAACAGGACGCGAGACTGGCCGAACGCGACTTGGCTGTCATAGATGCCGATCAAGCGCGCTCCCTGCGATAGCGGGGCGGCCAAACGCCCTGCTCGGGGAAAGGGCCTATCCAAACCAGGTCAAAGGAGTGTGGGGAAAGATGGTAGCGGGGGAGGGACTCGAACCCCCGACCCCAGGATTATGATTCCCGTGCTCTAACCAGCTGAGCTACCCCGCCACGAGGGGTTCGCGAGGCCGAACGGCTCATCTCGCGAACGCGCGGCATATAAGGAAGGGTATCGGGGGCTGTCAATCCGCCTTCGCTAAAGCTTGGCGCGACGAGAGCGGGAGTGGTGAAAAGCGGGTCGTTGTGGCTCCGGATTCGGCCGTTTTCAGCACCAGACTCGTGGAGAATCCTCCTCGCCCGGATCGCATCTGGCGATGCGCTCCCGCCTCTCCCCGCGCGAGGGAAGAGGCGAAGAAAGAGGGCCTATTTCGGCCGGACATTGGGGTCGCCGCCGGGGCTGCCGGGCGGCGGGATCACCGGGGTCTTGCCGATTTCGGGCGCGGGGGCGCGCATTTCGGGGTCGACGCCAGCGGGCGGGCAGAGCACGCCGTCGGATTTCGCCAGTCTGTCACCGAGCGGTTCCCGGGCCTGACCGGTGGTGCCGCCCTCAGGAACGAGCGAGTTGCGGGAGTGATCCGGGCGCGTCGGCGCGCAGTCGGCGGAGCGCTGCGGCGCGGGCGGGGCGGTCGCCTGCGGCGGCGTGGCCGGCGCGGGCGGGGCCTGCGCGATCGCGCTGCCTGTGGCTGATATCAACGCGGCTGCGAACAGCAATTTGGGTTTCGTGCGCATGACAAAGAAACGCGCGCGCCCCTCCCCGCGTTCCCTCCGAAGCACGACGGCTTCAATTGGACTTCTTCTTTTTGAGCATGATCTTATCGGAAAACCGCGGCACACTTTTCCGGATCATGCTCGCCATCATGCTTTGCGGTAACGGATCAGCGAAAAGTGCCCCATCGGCGGCATCGGCCGGCGCTCGGCGAGCGTGACGCCGCCGTGGCGCTTCTGCCAGTTGGCGAGCCGCGCCCACGGAAACTCCGGCCGCCAGCCGAGCCTGCGCGCGACCGGCGCAAAGGCGAGCTCGAAGGCGCGGCGCGGACCGGTCTCGGCGCCGATGTGGTTGACCAGGATGAGCTCGCCGCCAGGCTTGAGCACACGCACGAACTCGTCGAGCGTGCCTTCGGGATCCGGCACGGCCGTGATGACATATTGCGCGACGACGGCGTCGAAGCAGCCGTCGGGAAACGCGAGGTTTTTCGCGTCCATCACCGAGAGCACCTCGACATTGCTAAGCTTCATCTCGCGCACGCGCTTCATCGCCCGGCGCAGCATCGGCTCGGAAATGTCGACGCCGCACAGTTTGGTCGAGCGCGAATAATCCGACAGCGACAGGCCGGTGCCGACGCCGACGTCGAGCACGCGGCCGCCGATCTTGTCGGCGACCTCGATGGTGGATTGCCGGCCCTGGTCAAAAACCTTGCCGAACACGAGATCGTAGACCGGCGCCCAGCGGCCATAGGCCTTCTCGACCCCGGCCCGCGAGATATCTGCTGCCATGCCCCTGCCCTGAAAATTTAGCCGCGCACGGCTTCGGCCAGCGGCCGCGCGGTGGCCGCAACGACCTTCGACGCCGCGCTCTGGATAAAACCGCCGCCAAGCACGCGCGCCTGCCCCGATGGCGCGTCGTAGAACACACAGGCCTGTCCGGGCGACACGCCCTCCTCGCCCGCGACCAGCTCGACCTCGTAGTGACCGTCGGCGCCGCGCAGCCAGGCCGGCTGCGGCGCGCGCGTCGAGCGCACGCGCACATACATTTCGAGCCCGCTGCCGATCGCGCGGTCGATGTCACCGTCGCCGATCCAGTTGACGTCGCGCAGTACGATACGGTGCATCTTTAGCGCCTCGCGCGGGCCGACGACGACACGGCGGGTCGCTGCTTCCAGCCGCACCACGTAGAGCGGCGAGCCGGAGGCGATGCCGAGACCGCGGCGCTGGCCGACCGTGAAATTGGCGATGCCGTGATGCTGGCCGATGATGCGACCGTCGAGATCGACGATGTCGCCGGGCTCCATCGCGTTCGGCCGCAGCCGCGTGATGATGTCGGTGTAGCGGCCCGTCGGCACGAAGCAGATGTCCTGGCTGTCGTGCTTGTCGGCGACCGCGAGGTCGAAGCGGCGCGCGAGCTCGCGGGTCTGCGGCTTGGTCATGTCGCCGAGCGGGAAGCGCAAAAAGTCGAGCTGCTCGCGCGTGGTCGCGAACAGGAAATAGCTCTGGTCGCGATCGCTGTCGGCCGCGCAGACGAGTGCGCGCGAACCGTCATCGAGGCTGCGCGAGGCGACGTAGTGGCCGGTGGCGAGCGCGGTCGCCCCTAACTCGCGCGCGGTCTTCAGGAGATCGCGAAACTTGACCGAGCGATTGCACTCGATGCACGGCACCGGCGTCTCGCCAAGCGCGTAGCTGTCGGCAAAATTGTCGATGACGGACTCGCGAAAGCGATCCTCATAGTCGAGCACGTAATGGGGAATGCCGAGCTTTGCGGCGACGTCGCGGGCGTCGTGAATGTCCTGGCCGGCGCAGCATGCACCCTTGCGATGGGTCGCCGCGCCATGGTCGTAGAGCTGCAGCGTGATGCCGACGACGTCGTAACCCTCCGCCTTCAACAGCGCAGCCGTCGTCGAGGAGTCGACGCCGCCGGACATGGCGACGACGACCCTGGTGTCCTGCGGACGGCCTTCGAGATCCAGACTGTTGAGCATGGGTTCCGGTCAGTACGCGTGCGGCGATGATCCCGCGATTTCCGCTGCTATTTTCACTTTTCTGGCCGGGAAACAAACCCCTCCCGGAACTCAGGTTCCATGAGGTCGCCTTGCCCGGTCGAAAGCGGCTGAGAGCTACCCTTTAATATAGGCCGCATTCCGGTGAAGCAATCGCATGGGCGGGATTTGCTGGACGCTTAGGGCAATTCTTGCCGGGAGGCAGAAATGGGCCCCCTTTGCGGGGGGCCTCCCCCTCTACGCCAATCTCATAAGACATTGAAATTACAATACAAAATATGGGAGAGACGGACTGGCCCGCTCCTTGCTGACCTCTGAGCCGAGTTTATTGCAAGAGGTCTCCCGTGGTCAGCGTGACGTCCGACGTAGCCGCCAGCGTGCCGGTGCCGAGCACACCGTCGAAATCCGCAAAATCGCAGCCGAAGACGGCCGGCGACCAATTCGGCGCGCTCGTGGACAGCAATACGGCCGCCGCCAGCACGCAGACGGCGGATCCGGCGCCGCGCCGGTCCGACACCGCCAATCGTGCGTCCGATAAGACCTCCTCCGACAAGACCACGTCCGACAAGAGCTCCCGCGACACCTCCGCATCCGACAAGACGTCGCAGGCGACCTCGAACGAGGCGACCGATGATTCGGCGCCGGCCGACAAGGACGCCGCGGGCCCGGCCAAGACCAAGGACAAGTCGGATACATCAGAGACCAAATCGGCGGCGAAGTCCGATGAGTCCAAGTCCGATGAGTCCAAGTCCAAGCAGGCCGACGAGAGCGATGGCCTTGCCGCCGCCGTGCAGGCAGCCGACGCCGCGCAGCAGCAAGCGGCCAGCCAGGCCGTGCCCGATCCGACCGCCGTCATCGTGCCTGTAACAGTCGCTCCGACCGATATCGCTGCGGCCGGGACCCAAACCGGCGCCAACACCGATTCGCCCCTGACGATCGCGGCCGCAGGGATTGCGGCGAGCGCCTCGACCGCGGCGCAGATCGCAACACCCGCGACGACCAAGACCGACGCTGCGACCGCGACCACCGACACGATCGCCACGACGACAGACGCCGATGCCGCCGCGGCAAAGGCCGCGCTCGCGGATGCTGCTGCAGCCGGCACGACCGACACTGCGCCGACAGATCCGCAGCAGACCAGCGGCGCGCTCGCGGCCGCGATCGACAAGGCGACGCCAAAGACCGCGTTCAAGGAAGCCGTCACCGCGCAATCCAACAAGGATGTGTCTGACATCACCGGCGGGCAAGACACCACCAAGCCGGGCGGCCTCACTGCGACAACGGCCAATTCCGCTGCTGCTGCCACGAATGCGCCTGCGCATGCGCAGACCGCAAAACCAGAAAGCAACGGCACCACGACCGAGGCCAAGACGGACACCGCCGATCGCACAGCACCGGCCGCTCCCGCCACACCGACCCCGCACGGTCATGCTGCCAATACGCAGCCGCAGGTGAGCGCGCCCGATCCGAGCGCCCAGGCCGCAGCCGCGATCCAGGCACCGACTACGAACACCATTTCGAGCACGTCAGCCTCCACTGCAACGCTGACCGCGACCGCCGCGACGTCGACGGCCGTGCCGCTCAGCGGATTGCCGGTCGAAATCGCCGCCGCCGCGCGCGCCGGAAAAACCCAATTCGACATCCGCCTCGATCCTGCCGAGCTTGGCCGCATCGACGTCCGCATCGCGGTCGACCGCAACGGCCAGGTCACCTCGCATTTGACGGTCGAAAAGCCGGAGACGCTGTCGATGCTGCGCCAGGACGCGCCGCAATTGCAGCGCGCGCTCGACGATGCCGGCCTCAAGACCGGCAACAACGGCCTTTCCTTCAGCCTGCGCGACCAGTCGTCGTCCGGGCAGAACAACGGCAATGCCAACGACAATGGCGGCAACGCCCGCCGCCTGATCGTCAGCGACGACGAGGCGATGCCGGCCGCCGTCGCCGGGCGCAGCTATGGCCGCATGCTCTCGTCGAGCAGCGGCGTCGACATCAGAGTGTAAGGAGTCCAGGACATGGCCACCACCGGCGTTGCGCCTTCCGTCGTTTCGGGAACCACCGACATCCCGAAGACATCGACGAGCTCGACCCTGAGCTCCTCCACGGGCTCGACGCTCGCGGGTAATTTCCAGACCTTTCTGACGCTGCTCACCACGCAGCTCCAGAACCAGAACCCGCTCGATCCGCTCGACACCAACCAGTTCACCCAGCAGCTCGTGCAGTTCGCCGGTGTCGAACAGCAGCTCAAGACCAACGACACACTCTCGCAGCTCGTCACGCTGCAGCAGACCACGCAGGCAACGCAGGCGCTCGGTTTCGTCGGCAAGACCGCCGTGGTCGACGGCACCACCGCGACGATGACGAATTCGTCGGCGACCTGGCACCTGAACGTTCCGAGCAGCGCGACCGTCGATATTTCGATCGCGAACTCGAGTGGCCAGACCGTCTTCACCGGCAAATACACCGCCGGCGCCGGCACCGACATTCCCTTCACCTGGAACGGCCAGGGCAATGACGGCACCCAGTGGCCCGACGGCAAATACACGATCTCGGCGACGGGCAAGGATGCCTCAGGCAATACGGTGGGCATCGCTGCGCAGGTCCAGGGCACGGTGTCGTCGGTCGACCTGACCCAGTCGCCGCCGCTTTTGACCATCGACGGCAACACCTACACCGTCAGCCAGGTCAAGAGCATCGTCAACGCCAGCAACTGAGGTTCGCACCTCGCCTGACTGGCTCTGTTCGTTAGTAAAGTATTTACGAAGACCCCCTCGACCGGCCTGGACGCCCCCGTCCCGCCGGCCGAGCTGAGGCTGTTCCAGCCATTTTCAACGAGAATTGTATTGAAGCCTTAGGCTTAGCCAATTTTTAAGCCGGCCGGCGTACGGTTGTGGCGTGAGTTCAGTGGTTGAGAGTTTGTGAGTACGCCATGACAGAACCCCATCGCCCGAGGGTAAAATACGTCATCGGGCCGGACGGCAGCCCGTTAACGATTGCCGATCTTCCCGCGCCCGGAACCAAACGGTGGGTCATCCGCCGCAAGGCCGAGGTGGTAGCGGCAGTTCGCGGCGGTCTCCTCTCGCTTGAGGAAGCCTGCAGCCGCTATACCCTCACCGTCGACGAATTCCTTTCCTGGCAGTTTTCCATCGACCAGCACGGTCTTGCGGGCCTGCGCACCACCCGCATTCAGCAATATCGCCAGTAAGCGACCCGGAAACTGATCGATTTGACGAAAATCGGCCCCGCCCTGCGAGGCCGATTTTTTTCATGTCCGTTCTTTTGTCCGACCTCTTAACCTTCGTTAACCATATCGAAACCATCACCTAGGCAATAATTGCCCAGTCGGCTGCCGGAAGTTGGGCCGAATCTCTGGGGCGGTTGCTTGCAAGGTCTGTTGGACTTCCTGAAGGGTATCGGCGCCGCTCGGTTTGCGGCGATGATCGCGGTGACCGCCGCGCTCATCGGCTTTTTCGCGTTTGTCATCCTGCGCGTCACCACGCCCCAGATGACGACGCTGTTCACCGACCTCTCGGTCGAGGACTCTTCCGGCATCATCAAGGACCTGGAACGCCAGGGCATCCCGTTCGAGATTCGCAACGAGGGCAGCATCATCATGGTGCCCAAGGACAAGGTCACCCGTCTCCGCATGAAGCTCGCCGAGGGCGGCCTGCCCAAGGGCGGCGGCGTCGGCTACGAAGTCTTCGACAAGTCGGATGCCCTCGGCACTACCAGTTTCGTCCAGAACATCAATCACTTGCGGGCGCTGGAGGGCGAGCTCGCCCGCACCATCCGCGCCATCGACCGGATCCAGGCCGCCCGCGTCCATCTCGTGTTGCCCGAGCGTCCGCTGTTCTCGCGCGAGGCGCCGGAGCCGTCGGCCTCGATCGTGCTGCGCGTGCGCGGCTCGCTCGAGGCGCAGCAGATCCGCGCCATCCGCCACCTCGTCGCCTCCGCCGTCAACGGCTTGAAGCCGCAGCGCGTCTCGATCGTGGACGAGGCCGGCCAGCTGCTCGCCGACGGCGCTGCCACCGATCCCGAGCAGGCGATCGGCGACGAGCGCCGCGCCGCCTTCGAGAAGCGGATGCGCAAGCAGATCGAGGAGATCGTCTCCTCGGTGGTCGGCTCGGGCCGCGCCCGCGTCCAGCTGTCCGCCGATTTCGACTTCAACAAGATCACCCAGACCTCGGACAAGTTCGATCCCGAAGGCCGCGTGTTGCGCTCCAGCCAGACGCGGGAAGAGAGCAGCATGTCGGCCGAGAACAACGGCCAGGTCACGGTCAACAACGAGCTGCCGGGCAATGGCGCGGGCGGCGGCGGCGTGGTCCCCAAGGACCAGAGCAAGAAGAGCGAAGAGACCAACAATTACGAGATCTCCCGTACCACCAAGACCGAGGTAACCGAGGTCGGCCGGGTCAACCGCATCTCCGTCGCGGTCCTGGTCGATGGCATCTACTCCAAGAACGAGAAGGGCGAGCTCGCCTACACGGATCGTCCCAAAGAGCAGCTCGACCGCATCGCCGCCGTGGTGCGCTCGGCGATCGGGTTCGACCAGAAGCGCGGCGACCAGGTCGAGGTCGTGAACCTGCGCTTTGCCGATGCGCCGGCGACCGCCCCGATCGGCGAGCCCTCGGGCTTCCTCGGCATGCTCCAGTTCACCAAGGATGACGTCATGTACGTCATCGAGCTCGGCGTGATGATGCTGCTGGGCCTCGTCGTGATGTTCATGGTGATCCGGCCGCTGGTGAAGCGCATCCTCGCCTCCGATGAGGTCACGGCCGCCATCACCGCTGCCATTGCCGGCCCGGCGACGGAAGAGTCCGCGCCGGCCACGGGCCCCGGCGGCCAGCCTCTGCTGCCGAGCGCCGCGGCAAGCGCGATCGACGTCGCCACCATTCAGGGCCAGGTCCACGCCCAATCCGTTCATCGCGTCGGCGAACTCGCCGAGCGCAATCCCAATGAAACCGTCGCCATCATCCGTCAGTGGCTGACCGAACCCGCGAAATGATCTGAAATGGCCGGCTCGTTACAGAACGCCAACTCCCAGGACATCACCAGCGTCATCTCGACGCTCGGACAGCGCGCAGGCGCCCGGTCCGGTGACGCCAAGTCCGAGCCAATTTCTGGCCCCCGGCGCGCCGCGATCCTGATGCTGGCGCTCGGCGAGCAATATGGCGGCAAGATCTGGCAATTGCTCGACGACGACGAGGTGCGCCAGCTCTCGCTCGAAATGTCGACGCTCGGCACGGTCGAGGTCGACACGGTCGAGGACATGCTGCTCGAATTCGTCTCGCGCATGTCGGCCTCCGGCGCGCTGATGGGCAATTTCGACGCCACCGAGCGGCTGTTGCAGCAGTACCTCGCGCCGGAGCGCGTCAACGGCATCATGGACGAGATCCGTGGCCCTGCCGGGCGCAACATGTGGGAAAAGCTCTCCAACGTGCAGGAAGAGGTTCTCGCCAACTATCTGAAGAACGAATACCCGCAGACCATCGCCGTGGTGCTCTCGAAGCTGAAGCCGGAGCACGCCGCGCGCGTGCTCGGCATCCTTCCCGAGGAGCTGGCGCTCGACGTCGTCAACCGCATGCTGAAGATGGAGGCGGTGCAGAAGGAGGTGATCGAGAGCGTGGAGAAGACGCTGCGCACCGAGTTCATGTCCAACCTGTCGCAGACTCGGCGCCGCGACGCCCACGAGGTGATGGCCGAGATCTTCAACAATTTCGACCGCCAGACCGAAACCCGCTTCATCACCTCGCTGGAAGAGGAAAACCGCGAGTCCGCCGAGCGCATCAAGGCGCTGATGTTCACCTTCGACGACCTCGTGAAGCTCGACTCCGGATCGGCGCAGACCCTGATGCGCAACGTCGACAAGGACAAGCTCGGCGTCGCGCTCAAGAGTGCCAACGAGGACGTCCGCAACTTCTTCTTCGGCAACATGTCCTCGCGCGCGGCCAAGATGCTCCAGGACGACATGGCGGCGATGGGCCCGGTCCGTCTGCGCGATGTCGACGAGGCGCAGGCGCTGCTGGTCAATCTCGCAAAGGACCTCGCCGCCAAGGGCGAGATCATGCTGACCAAGAACCGCGCTGACGACGAGCTGGTGTATTGATGGCAGCACCCGCAAAATTCCTGTTCGACAACGACTTCGCCGCGCCCGACCGTACCCGCGAGAAGGCTGCAAGCGCGGCCGAGATCGCGCAGAAAGTTGCCGCCGCGGAAGCCGCCGCCTACCAGGCCGGCTTCGACGCCGGCCAGCGCGAGGCCAAGGCCGAGAGCGACCGGCGGGTCGCGCTGGCGATGGAAGAGATCCGGATTTCCGTGCAGGGCATCGCGTCGCGCTTTGGCAGCGTCGAGATGAGGATGGAGACCGAGGCCGTCGACGTCGCGGTGGCTGTGGCGCGCAAATTGTGCGCCGAACTGATCGCCCGCGAGCCGCTCGGCGAGATCGTCGCGCTGGTGCGCGACTGCTTCTCGCACCTCGTCGCGACGCCGCATCTGGTCGTGCGCATCAACGATGCGCTCTACGACAGCGCGCGCGAGACGATCGAGCGGCTGGCCAAGCAGAGCGGCTTCGAAGGACGGCTGGTGATCCTGGCCGAGCCGGAGATCGCGACCGGCGACTGCCGGATCGAATGGGCCGACGGCGGCGTCGTGCTGGAACGCGGCGCGATCGAGGCCAAGATCGGCGAGCTCGTCGGGCGCTACATCACGGCGTCCGGCGACGGCGCGGCGCAGAGGATCTGAGACGGGGATTTGAGGGGTAAGACATGAGCGACACTGACGGGCAGGTCCCGCTTCCCGATCTCAACGGCCCGGCGCCGCCGACCAACCCCGGCGACATCGGCTACAACGAGGACGAATATGCGGCCCGCGTCGCCGCCGACCTCGAGGCGGTATTCGACGTGCCGGTGCAGGTCTCGGCGGTGCTCGGCCGCTCGAAGATGGATGTCGGCGAGCTCTTGAAGCTCGGGCCCGGCACCGTGCTCGAGCTCGACCGGCGTGTCGGCGAAGCCATCGACATCTACGTCAACAACCGTCTCGTCGCCCGCGGCGAGGTGGTTCTGGTCGAAGACAAGCTCGGCGTGACCATGACGGAAATCATCAAGACGGAACGCGGCTAGTTGTTTGAGCATGATCTTTTCGGAAAACCGCTACGCACTTTTCCGGATCATGCTTCGCCGAGAATAACGCGCGGCAGCGCGAACAGACGAACAGGAGACTGACATGCGGCTTCTCATCGTTGGCACACTGAAGGGCCAGCTCACCACCGCCACCAAGATCGCGATGGAGAACGGCGCCACCGTGACCCATGCGGAGGACAACGAGCAGGCCATGCGGGTGCTGCGCGGCGGCAAGGGCGCCGACCTCTTGCTGGTCGACGTCGCCCTCGACATCCGCGATCTCGTGATGCGGCTCGAAGCCGAGCACATCCACGCCCCGATCGTCGCCTGCGGCATCACCAACGACGCCCGCGCCGCGGTTGCCGCGATCCACGCCGGCGCCAAGGAATACATCCCGCTGCCGCCGGAGCCGGAGCTGATCGCCGCCGTGCTCGCCGCGGTCGCCAACGATTCCCGCGAGCTGGTCTACCGCGACGAGGCGATGGGCCGCGTCATCAAGCTCGCGCAGCAGATCGCCGGCTCCGACGCCTCTGTCATGATCACCGGCGAATCCGGTACCGGCAAGGAAGTGCTGGCGCGCTACGTCCACACCCGCTCGGCCCGCGCCAAGCGCCCCTTCATCTCCATCAACTGCGCGGCGATCCCCGAGCATCTGCTGGAGTCCGAGCTGTTCGGCCATGAGAAGGGTGCCTTCACCGGCGCGGTGGCCCGCCGCATCGGCAAGTTCGAGGAGGCAACCGGCGGCACGCTGCTGCTCGACGAAATCTCCGAGATGGACGTTCGCCTGCAATCGAAGCTGCTGCGCGCCATCCAGGAGCGCGTCATCGACCGCGTCGGCGGCACCAAGCCGGTGCCGGTGGACATCCGCATCATCGCGACCTCGAACCGCAACCTGGCGGACGCCGTGCGCGACGGCACGTTCCGCGAGGACCTGCTGTTCCGCCTCAACGTCGTGAACCTGAAGATCCCGCCGCTGCGCGATCGCCCCGCCGACATTCTGGAGCTCGCCCAGCACTTCGTGAAGAAATACGCCGACGCCAACGGCGTGCCGCTGCGCCCGATCTCGGTCGATGCGCGGCAGGTGCTCACCGCCAACCGCTGGCAGGGCAACGTCCGCGAGCTCGAAAACACCATGCACCGCGCGGTGCTGATGGCGCAGGGCGACGAGATCGGACCCGACGCCATCATCACCCCGGACGGCGACCGCCTCGACCTCGCCAAGACCGCGCCGGCCGTGGCGCATGCGACCTTCGCCGCCGAGCAGGTGACGCGGGCGCTCGTCGGCCGCACGGTGGCCGACGTCGAGCGCGACCTGATCCTGGAGACACTGAAGCACTGCCTCGGCAACCGGACGCATGCCGCGAACATTCTGGGCATCTCGATCCGCACGCTGCGCAACAAGCTCAACGAATATGCCGACGGCGGCATCCCGATCCCGCCCGCCGGCGTCCCCGGCGAATACCCGCGCATGCCCGCGATGGGGTGAACGGGACGCGGGAAGCACGGCTCACAGAAATGGCCCGGAGCGTCGCGCTCCGGGCCATTTCGCTTGATCACCTGCCCCGTCTGTGCGGCCTACTTGCCCGGCGGGACGTAGGAGCTCGCAAGCTTGGCGGCCTTCTCCGCAATGGCTTTGAATTCACCCATCTTCCAGGCGCGCACGGTCTCGATCTTGGAAATGGCGCCGCTTGCGGCAGCGGCCATTCCGATGGCGACGGCATCGGCGCCGTCGGGAAACTCCGTGACGATCAGCGCATCATGCGGGCCGGTGGTCATGAAAGCTCCCTGGAGCTTTCCGCCGGCCTTCTCGACCATCGCACCGATGACCGCCGTGCGGTCAGTCGGCTTGTCGACCATTCCCTTGATGCCGGCATTTGAGTAGGAGACGTACGAGATGAACAACGGCATGTTTCTCTCCGTTGAGGTTACAACGACGTCCATGAGATCTTGCAAAAAGCGCTCTCGTTGAGAGCAAGGCATGGCCTGCCGACGGCATGCGAGCTGCCTTGAAAATTGAGCTGCGGACTTCGGCACGTCCAACTGGCAGCTTGTGCCGACTATAGCGGCTTTCGTCGACTCCACAATGCGGTCGTGCGCGAGCGGAAAGCCGGGGTGGATCAATCCCGAATTGCGTTGATTTGCCGGTCTGGCGCCGTCTTCTTCAACGATGTGCCCGTCGCCGGGCTCAGGTGAGGGCTGCATTCGACGACTAGGTCGTCAGCGCGACAGACCCTATAGGTACGACAGTATTGATACGCGAGGTGACAATGTCCGAAACCCAAATCACGGAATGGCTGGCGTCGCAGAAGCAGGCGATGATCGACCTGCTGCGCGACGTCGTGAACATCGATTCCGGATCGTACGACAAGGCGGGCGTGGATGCCGTCGGCGCGCGCTTCGAGAAGCATTTTGCCGAGCACAGCATATCGAGCTGGCGCGAGAGTCACGACACTTTCGGCGATGCCATCCACGCGGCGGTTGCAAAACCCGGCAGCAACGAGGAGCCGATCCTGCTGATGGGCCATCGCGACACTGTCTTCTCCAAGGGCGAGGCCGAGCGCCGGCCCTTCACCATCAAGGACGGTCGCGCCTACGGTCCCGGCGTCGCCGACATGAAGGCGGGCCTGGTGATGAACGTGTTCGTCGCCGCCGCCTTCAAGCGCTTTGGCGGCAGCCCGCATCCGATCAAGGTGCTGATCACCTCGGACGAGGAGATCGCTTCGCCGTCGTCGCGTCCGGTGATCGAGCGCGAAGGACGCGCGGCGCGCTGCGTGTTCAATTCGGAGCCGGGACGGCCGACCGGCAACGTCGTGACGGGCCGCAAGGGCGGCATCTTCATGCATTGCGCGGTGACCGGAAAGGCCGCACATTCCGGCGCCAATTTTGCCGCCGGCATCAGCGCCATCGGCGAGCTCGCGCACAAGATCGTCCAGATCCACGCGCTGACCGATGTTGCGAAGGGCATTACCCTCAATGTCGGCCTGATCTCGGGTGGCCAGTCGGTCAATACGACGGCGCCGTCGGCCGAAGGCCAGATCGACTTTCGCTATGTAGAGCCCGCGCAACGCGAGTCGGTGATGTCGGCGATCGAGAAGATCGTCGCGACGTCTTATGTCTCCGGCACATCGGCGACGCTGACCATCAAGGGCGAGTTCCTGCCCGCCGTCCAGAGCGCGGCGTCGAAAGCGCTGTTCGAGACCTATCAGGGCGCAGCACGGCAAGCCGGCCTCACGACGCTGCAAGGTGAGTTCTCCGGCGGCTGCGCCGATTCCGGCTTCACCGCCGCGGTCGGCACGCCCACCATCTGCGGCGTCGGCCCGGTCGGCGGGCTCGCGCATACGGCGGACGAATATCTCGAGATCGACAGCATCGTACCGCGCGCACAGGCGCTCGCGCTGGCGATTCTGCGGAGCTGAGCTTCGTAACTTCGTAGGGTGGCTTAGCCTTGCGGTTGCGCGAAGCGCAGTCCGCTAGGCGTAACCCACCTCTTTGGTGTCCGCGTCGACAGAGTGGTGGGTTACGCTGCGCTAACCCACCCTACGCAGTTCCATCACGAATAGCTGGGCGCGTCGGGCTTGCGGAAGATGTGGATGGGATCACCCGGCACGATCGGGTTTCCAGTAAGCATCGTGTAAGCGTAAAGCGCGAGATAGGCGATCGCCAACGCGCCGATGGCGTAGAAGGCCCAGGTCGCGACGCGCTTCATTGTCCGGCTCCGCGGCTTCCCGACGGGGAGGCTCTGATAGCGCTTCTAGAGCGGCGGCGACGAAAATGCCAGCCCGGACGACGTGCTGCGATCAGACGACGCGCCGGCCGCGCGCGGGAACACTGACCTCGACAAGCCGCGCCGCATCCTCGTCCTGATCGACCGCGACATACTGGCCGTGCCAATAGGCCAGCGCTGCGCTGCGCGTCGTACTTTTTATGTCACGCACGCGGCCGATGACGATGCCGTGCGAATGACGCTCGACGATCTCCTCGACCTCGCAGTCGAGCGCGGCCAGAGCGCCGACCAGCAGCGGAACACCTGAGACGCTGGTGATCCAGTCCGCCCCCGCAAAGCGGTCGGCGCCCTTCAGGCCGCCCTTGCCGGCAAAGCGCTCGGCAATATCGATCTGGTCCGCATGCAGAATGTTCACACCGAAGGCGCCGAGGCGCCTGATCAGCGGAAACGACGATGCGTCGCGATTGACGCTGACGATCAGCGTCGGCGGATCGACAGACAGCGACGTCACCGACGTGACGGTCATGCCGGTGATGTCCCTGCCCCGCCCCGCTGTGATGACGCTGACGCCGCCGGTGAGATGCCGCATGGCGCCGCGGAAATCGGTGGCGGACACGGCGGGATCGGTGACGAAGGGAAGGATGGCGTTCATGACACGCTCGCTGGCTTTTGGCTCTTGTATCTAGGTGCGCTCGTCGCCCGACAACAGATGCCGCAGGATCGAGCCTTCTAGATTGGCAAGCTCCACCGAGCCGCGCTCGCGCGGCCGCGGCAGGCTCACGGTCACGTCCTGCGCGATGCGGCCGTCCTCGATCACGAGCACGCGATCGGCGAGCGCAACGGCTTCGGAGACGTCATGCGTGACCAGGATCGCGGTAAAGCCCTGGTCGCGCCAGACGCGCTCCAGAAGCCGCTGCATCGAGATACGGGTCAATGCGTCGAGCGCCCCGAGCGGCTCGTCGAAGGCGAGCACGCGCGGGCTGGAGACCAGCGCACGCGCCAGCGCCACGCGCTGCTTTTGGCCACCCGACAGCACCGACGGCCACTGGTCGCGCTTGTCTGAGAGACCGACTTCACCAAGCGCCTCCTCGGCGCGACCGTGCGCGTCCGCAGACGCGCGCTCGCGACCGAGACCGACCTC
Source organism: Bradyrhizobium arachidis (assembly GCF_024758505.1). Lineage (NCBI taxonomy): Bacteria > Pseudomonadati > Pseudomonadota > Alphaproteobacteria > Hyphomicrobiales > Nitrobacteraceae > Bradyrhizobium > Bradyrhizobium arachidis. The sequence goes on from NZ_CP077970.1 coordinate 7,801,981, forward strand.
GACGTTTTCAAGCACGCGCGCCCAAGGCAACAGCCGCGGCTCCTGGAACATCACTCTGACATCCTCGGGACGTGCCTCTTCACTGAGGCTGATGCTGCCGGCTGTGATCTGTTCCAGGCCCGCGATCAGGCGCAGCAGCGTGCTCTTGCCGCAACCGCTCTTGCCGACGATGGCGACGAACTGGCCGGCCGGAATGTGCAGGTCGATGCCGCGCAGCACCTCGTTGTCGCCGAAGGACTTTCGCAAGCCGCGGATGTTCAGCGGCAGGCCGCGGGAGATCGCCGGCTGGATCTCGCGGACGACACGGGCCTGAGGCGCGAAACTGGCGCGGCTGGCAAGCTCGGCTTCAGGCAAAATGGTACGAACGGCTGTCTGCATGGGATTCCCAGTATTTCTGCTCAACGTTTCTGGAAGGCGGGATGCCAGGACAGCGTCAGCCGCTCCAGCACGCGGGAGGCGCTGTCGGCGAGCTTGCCGAGCAGCGCATAGATCAGGATCGAGAGCACGACGACGTCGATCAGCATGAACTCGCGCGCCTGCATCGCCATGTAGCCGAGGCCAGACGAGGCCGCGATCGTCTCCGCGACGATCAGCGTCAGCCACATGATGCCGAGCGCAAAACGGATGCCGACGAAGATCGAGGGCAGCGCGCCCGGAAAGATCACCCGGCGGAACAATTCGCCGTCGGTCATGCCGTAGATGCGGCCCATCTCGATGAGCTGGGGATCGACGGTGCGGATGCCGTGCAGCGTGTTGAGGTAGATCGGGAAGAAGACGCCGAGCGCCACCAAAAACAGCTTCGCGCTCTCGTCGATGCCGAACCAGAGGATGACGAGCGGAATCAACGCCAGATGCGGTACGTTGCGCACCATCTGGAGCGTAGTGTCGGTCAGCTTGCTCGAAAGCTGCGACAGGCCGTTGGCGAGGCCGAAGGCGAAGCCGATGCCGCCACCAATCAGGAAGCCGATCGAGGCGCGCCAAAAGCTCACCCAGATATTGCGGCCGAGCTCACCGGAGAGCAGCAGCTTCCAGCCGGCCAGCACGACATCGCTCGGCGCCGGCAAGACCCGCGTCGGCACGAAGCCGGTGACGCAAGCCAGTTGCCAGATGGCGATGATGAATAGCGGCACGATCCACTGGATCAGGCCGTCGACCCGCGGCAGGCGAAAACTACGCGGAAGGGAAACGCTGTCGATGAGACTCATGATTGCGAAGCCTGCTTTTGCGGACGGTAGTCGTTGCCGATGGTTTCGCCGAACGGCCCGCTATTGAAGCGAAGCGGCGTGACGTTGCTGCCCTGTCCCAACGACAATTTCGGGAACACCAGCTCGGCAAAACGATAGGCTTCCTCGAGATGCGGATAGCCCGACATGATGAAGGTATCGATGCCGATATCCTCATATTCCTTGATGCGCGCCGCGACCGTGTCGGCATCGCCGACCAATGCGGTGCCGGCGCCGCCGCGGACGAGACCGACGCCCGCCCAGAGGTTCGGGCTGATCTCGAGCTTGTCGCGCTTGCCGCCGTGAAGCTGCGCCATGCGCTGCTGGCCGACCGAATCCATCCGCGCAAAGTTCTTCTGCGCGGCGGCGATGGTGCCGTCGCTGACATGCTTGATCAACTCGTTCGCGGCTTGCCAGGCCTGCTCATTGGTTTCGCGCACGATGACATGCAGGCGGATGCCGAAGGAGAGCTTTCGGCCACGCGCCGCTGCGACCTCCCTCACCTTCGCGATCTTCTCGGCGACCTGCGCTGGCGGCTCGCCCCAGGTGAGATATTTGTCGACGGTATCGACCGCGACGTCGATGCCGGCATCCGAGGAGCCGCCAAAATACAGTGGCGGTCGCGGCGACTGCACGGGATGGAACAGCAGGCGGCCATCCTCGATGCGGATGTGCCTGCCCTCAACATTGACGGTCTTGCCGGCGAGGAGATCGCTGTAGACGTTCAAAAACTCGCGCGTGACCTCGTAACGCTCGTCATGGGCGAGGAAGACGCCGTCGCCCCTGTTCTCGACGGGATCGCCGCCGGTGACGACGTTGATCAGCAGCCGGCCGCCTGTGATGCGGTCCAGCGTCGCCGTCATGCGCGCGGCCACGCTCGGTGATTGCAAACCGGGCCTGACCGCCACGAGATAGCGCAGCCGCTCCGTAAACGGCGCGACCGAGGAGGCGACGATCCAGGAATCCTCGCAGCTCCGCCCCGTCGGCAGCAGCACACCGAAATAGCCGAGCTGGTCGGCGGCCTGCGCGATCTGGCGCAGATAATTGAAGTTCACCTCGCGGCCGCCTTCGGCAGTGCCGAGATAGCGGCCGTCGCCGTGGGTCGGCAGGAACCAGAGGATGTTGCTTTTGGACGATTGGGTCATGGGTGTCTCTGATGGTTAGCCGTAGGACGTGCCGACGGCGGCGACCACGATGCCGATCGACAGGGCGACAGCCGCGATCACGCGTTGAATGAAACGTCTCATGGTCAAACCCCTCGAAATGGGAAGGCTGGTCGGCACGATCAGGTCGCCGTGCTGCGCCAGACGATGTCGCGGATCGCGATCGGTTTTGGGATCAGGCCGAGCTTGTGGAAGCGATCGGCGACGCCCTGCTGGGTCGCGATGATGTCGTCGGTGATCGGACCGACCCGGAACGAGGAGCGATTGGCGGCGATGGTCTGGATGTCCAGCGGGATGCCCGTTACCGCGCTCAGCGATTTCGCGACGTCGTCGCGATGGGTCTCCGCCCACGCAGCCGTGGAGGTCGTGACATCGATGATCTGCTGCAACACCTCGCCGTGGTTCTTCGCAAAATCGCGGTTGGCGATGTAGAACGAGTTGGACTTGGTGACCTCGTGGGCGTTGATCAGGATGCGGCCGTTCTGCTTGGTCTCGCCGATCGCAAAATACGGATCCCAGATCGCCCAGGCCTCGATGCTGCCGTTGGCAAAGGCGGGACCCGCATCCGGCGGCGTCAGGTAGACCGGCGTGATGTCGGCATAGGTGAGGCCTGCCTTCTCCAACGTCTGCACCACGATGTTGTGGGCGCTGGAGCCTTTGGTGAAACCGATGCGCTTGCCCTTCAGCTCACTGATCGAGCGGATCGGCGAGTCCTTCGGCACCAGGATGCCCTGGCCGTTGGTGATGGGCTGGCCGGCGGCATAGACGATGGCCGTGCCGGCGGCCTGGGCGAACACCGGCGGGGAATCGCCGACCGCGCCGTAGTCGACGCTGCCGACGTTCATCGCCTCCATCATGGGAGGACCCGAGGAGAACTCGATCCATTTCACCTCGATGCCCAAGGCTGCAAAATGTTTTTCCAGTGCGGCCTGCTGGCGCGTGATGACCAGCACGCCGTTCTTCTGGTAGCCGATACGAATTTCCTTCACGCCCGATTGCGCAACCGCGCGCGACGAGAGCGCAGCGAGCACGGCCGCACCCGCAGACAGTCTTAGAAAGTTTCGACGTTGCATTCCCAACTCCGGGCCGCGTGCGGCCGACCATTCATTCCTGTTGAAGGGATGATGGTGCGAGCTATCGGAGGTGTCGAGACATCTAGGAAAATAGCGATGCGCGCACTGCCATGCGTGCGGCGCGCATGATTAATCTTTCAACCGGCGGAGCGAATGCAGGGAGAATTTTTCTGCACGCGAATGTGAGATCGCGCAGACGCGACTGACCGCCATCCTACAAAGTGTCGAAACAACCCCATGCACAGTAGCCGGTGACGGTCGCCGGTCACCCTGCGATTTTTCCGAAAATCAGTTGACACGTCGGGCAAATCGGTGGCATTATGCCATCATCGCCACGCTTGGGATGGGCAGGGCCCTTTTGCAATGCGCGTTGCACAAGTCAGGGCTCGCGCACCCAGGGATCGGCCGAGAAGTAGCAATTCTCGAGCACCATGCGGTCCCTGGCGGTAAAGTTGACACGACAACGGCGCCACACATTTGTCTGGCGCTTGCCGTCGTCTGACATCTCGACGTCGGAGATCCACACGATCGGCGATCGCCAGCGGTAGCGTCCATCCAGATCCCAAGCGTCGCAGCCGCCGGCGCAGGCCATGTGGAACCTCGTCATGATTCCACGCCGCTTGAAGCACCAGGTTCGCGAACCCCACTCTTTCCCGGGCGGCCTTTCCGCGTAAGGGAAAGGCGAGGTCTGGGTCCAGCAGCCGGAAATGGAGGATGGTCCGGCGGCGTGCGCCGGTACGGCGGACAGCAGCGCGATCAGCACCGAGGCGACAGCCAGAGGCGACTCACGCCTCCACTTGAACCGGGACTGGATGGACATGACGCCATGTGTGTCGCCGGAGAACGATCTGGTTCAATCATCCCTGACACGGGGTCACCATCCCGGCGGCCGTCCGGTCAGTGCAGCCACCTCACCGGCAGGTTCAGCAACCCGCGGAACGCCCAGCCGCCGATTAGCACCGGCTCGTCGTCGGCCAGTTCGATATTCTTCGCCCTCGCAAACACCGTCGGCAACGCGACATCTGCGATCATGGCGCGCGAGGCCCAGGCGCCGGCGCAAAAGTGCGGACCCGCGCCGAAAGCGACGCTCTTTGTCACGTCGCGCCGCACGTCGAACTGGTCGGCGCGCTCAAAATGCTTCTCGTCGCGGTTGGCCGAGCCGAACATCAGGAACACGCGCTCATTGGCCTCGAAGGAGACATCGCGAATGGTCCAGGGTTTTGCGATACGCCGCGGCGACATGCCGATCGGCGAAATCCAACGGGCATACTCCTCGAACGCCTGCAGCCAGGACACCTCGCCACGCCGCACGAGATCGAGCTGCTCGGGATGGGTGAGCAGCGCCCACACCGTGCCGGCGATTGCCTTGCGCGGCTCGTTCTGGCCGCCGGAGATGGCAAGTTTCACGTTCGCGCGCACGCTCTCGATCGGCATATCGGAGGCAAGGAGAACACCAAGGAGACTTTGGTCGGGCTTCTTGCGCATGACCGGCAAAATGTCGTCGATCGCGGCGTCGATGCCTGATGTCGCCGCGTGGCAGCGCGCTTCGACCTCGGGATCGCCGCTGTAGTTGGCGATGCCGTTGATCATGCCCTGCGACCACGCATCCATGTCGCCGAAGCCGATATTGGTGAGGCCGGTGATCGACTTCAGGCATTCGCCGGAGAACGGCAGCGCAAAGTCGCGCATGAAGTCGATGCGGCTGCCCGGCTCGATCGCGTCGATGATGCGGTCGGCATGGGCCTGGAACTGCGCGGTCCAGTAGCCCTTCACCGTCCTCGGCGACACCGCCGGAAAGAATGCGCGCCGCTCGACCTGGTGCGCCTCGCCGTCCTTGCGCATCATGTTGTGGCCCATCAGCTTGTTCATGAGGCCTTCGGGCTGATGCGAGGAAAACACGTCGATCTGCTTCTCGGAGATCGAGATGTCGTCGCGGCTCGTCAGCAGCGTCGAGCCGAGCTGCGGCACGAAGGCGATCGGCGCCTCCGCCCGCATTTTTGCCAGCATCGGATAGGGATCGTTCCAGAACGAGGCCGGGTCGATGTCGATGCGCGGCGCGGTGCTCAAGGCAGGCTCCCCTGGGATTTTTTTCCGTTGGGGGCAAGACTAGCGAACTCAGGTGCTGACGTCTGTCCCTAGCGGTAGGGACAGACAATATCAGGGCGCATCTCCGTAGGTCGGGTGCGCGCGGACAGGATAGCGGGTCCGCATGGCCCAACAAACGCATGAGCGACGTTCGTTAAGGGCAGAGAGACTAATGCACCGCAATACGGTGGCTTGAACGGAAATGCCGGCCTATAGTTGCTAGAGCCGCCGCATCGGTGATGTCGCGGCGACCGTTTGCACGTCAGGGATACGGCCCGGACGAGTGGTGGCGACATTGGAGACTACCGTAAAACAGGCAGTCATTTTGGCTCGCACCCCGCTCTCAAGCGGCGCAGACGTCATTTTGACGGTCGGAGTGGCTCTGATCTATTTTGTCACCGCGCGGCTGAGCCTGGCGTTGCTGGACCCGGCCGACGGCGTTGCCGTTTTCTGGCCAGCGGGGGGAGTGGCTTCAGGGATTTTGATCGCCCTCGGTCCTGCGGCACAGCTGCCTGTCGTCCTCGGAGTGGCAGCTGCAACGATTGCGGCCAACTTGCTGGGCGATCGCAACATCTGGAGCTCGTTGTTCTTTGCTGTCACGAACACCAGTGAAACCGTCATCGTCGCGGGCCTGATCCACCGCTTTTGTGGATCTCCATTCGAGTTGAACGAACTGCGAAGGGTCCTGGCGCTATTCGCCGCGACCGGTATCGCAACGAGCATCTCCGGCCTTGGTGGTACGGCAGTATTTGTGCTGTTTCACGGGTCGGCTGCGTCCCCGGCGGTGATCTGGTTTCACTGGTTCTCATCTGCCTCAATCGGGATTATTGCGGTGACGCCGCTCGCAATCGGGCTGGCGTCGTTGGCGCGCACCCCCCCGCCGCGGTGGGAGGTTGCGGAGGGCGTTTTGGCGCTTGGCGTGGTGTCCCTCGTATGCGCGTTGCTGGCTTTCCTGCCCAACGAGCCCTGGACCGCGGTGCTGGCGGTCGGCGTACTCTGCCCGCTTCTGCTCTGGATCTCAGCTCGCCTTCGTCCAGCGTTCACCGCAATTGCCACGTTCTTCTGTTCGACCACGATCGTCTGGACGACAACCTTCGCAATCGGCATTTTCGGAGACCCACGTCTGTCGATCGAAGAGCGTGTGCTGACGGCCCAAGCTACCATCCTGGCGATCACACTAGGTGCTCTGGTTCTTGCGGCCCTGTTTAGCGAGAGGAGGCTTCACCACGACGCCATTCTGGAGAGGGAGTCCCGATTACAGGACGCCTGGAAATCAGCTCAATTGGCCGATCGCGCCAAATCGAGCTTTCTTGCTGCGGCAAGCCATGACTTGCGCCAGCCGTTACAGACCCTGAAACTCCTGCAAGCAGCGCTTGAATCGCACCATTCAAGCGGTGAGGCGCGCAATCTTGTCGCTGAAATCGGGAAATCGCTGGATACCATGACCAGCATCCTCTCCAGCCTGCTCGACGTGAACAAGCTGGAATCCGGAAACCTGCGTCCATCCGTGAGTGAGTTTTCGCTAAGCGAAATCTTCGAGCCGCTCGCTAGAGACTTTGTCGCGTCTGTGCAGGAAAGGGGACTCCGACTGTGCATCGTCCGTTCCGAGCTCATCATCCGCAGCGACAGCCGCATGCTCGCGGAGATGATCCGCAATCTCTTGTCGAATGCGGTTCGATACACTGACCGGGGACGAATCCTTCTTGGATGCCGACGAGTCGGCGACAATGTTCGCATCGAAGTCTGGGACAGCGGCGTCGGTATCACCGAAGACCAGCTTCCGCACATATTCGATGAGTACTACCAAGGAACCGATGGCGCGAAACTGGGTGGCTTTGGGTTGGGCCTTGCGATCGTAAAGCGGCTTGGAGAAATCCTGGATCACAGGGTCGAGGTGCGTTCTATCCCGGGGAAGGGTACACGGTTTTTCATTGAAGTTCCGCGCGGTCGATCCGGTGTCAATGTGCCGGAAGCAGCGTCGCCGGTGCATCTCTACAATGGTGCGTTCCTGGGCAGCGTTCTCGCGATCGAGGACGAGGCGTCCGTGCGCTCGGCGCTCCGAAGATTGTTGAAGGAGAGAGGGGTTGACGCCACCATCGTTGCAACGGAGACGGAAGCCTTGACCTTGGTCAAAGAGCAGAGTCTGCGCCCAGACGTGCTGCTGTGTGACTACAACCTTCGTGGCTCATCGGATGGTATCGAGACCGTTAGGCGCTTGCGTGTCGCCCTTGGCCGGAACGTGCCGACCGTCATGATGACGGGCGACATCAGATCGCAAACGATGGACTTGATTTCCGCGCAAGGTATCACTGTCCTGATCAAGCCGTTCCAGGCCGAAGAACTTCTGGACGCTCTGAGAGGCCGGGAGAAGCCAGTAATCACCGAGAGCGCATCACCCCATTGAGTTGCTGGGCCACCGCAGCGCCAATGATATCCAGAATTTGGATATCCGCCGCAGGCGCCAAGGGCGACTGGACCGCGTGCATCAACCGGATCTGCAATAGGCAGTACGACAACTGCGCATCCAGCTATTAATTCGCTGCCGAGCCCAACTAGCGGGCCAATGCCGGCTCGACCTGCTGCCCGATACGCTTCACGCTGACGGCCACATCCATGCCCGCGAAGTCGGAAGCCGCGCCGGTCCATGAGCCGGACACCGGCGCGGCCTGTTCGGGCTTGCGCGTGTAGGCCACCCGGATCAGGTCGGCGCCACCGACGAGCGTGTTGGTCGGGTCGTACGGCACCCAGCCGGCGCCGGGCAGGAAGACGTGCAGCCACGCGTGTGTCGCGCCACCTCCGAGAACGAGGGGGTCGTCGCGGCTTTCGATCTGTCGGGCGCCTTGCTGCAATCCGGTGTTTCGGATGACTGGCGGATTCGTCGTGTCGAGCGTCGCATCGTAGAGATAACCCGACACGAAGCGTGCGGCGATCCCCAGCCCTCGCACGACCTCCATCATCAGCAGGGCGAAGTCGCGGCAGGTTCCGCTACGGCGATCGAGCGTCTCGGCAGGCCGCTGCGTACCCATGGCGTCGCGCGACTGGTAGCGGAAGTCGCCGCGGATCGCGGCGTTCAGATTGCCGAGGATGTCGCGCGTGTGGATGGTGCCGCGCCGCGGCAGGAATTGCGCCACCCACTCGCGCAGCGCCGCCTGATCCTCGGGATATTGCTGCGGGAGGAAGGTCGCCAGATCGAGCCGGTCTTCGTCTCCGTACTGGAAAGGATAGTTTTCGGCCTCGGGCGCGAGCGGCAATTCCAGGTTCTTCACGCCGAAATGCTCGATCACGAAACGTGCGCGAAACTGTAGCATGTCGGCGGGCACCCGCGGCTCGACCACCGCGACCGAATTGGAAAAGACGTCGTGCTTCCAGTACTGGATGCTGTGCGGCGATACTTCCAATGTCGACGACAGCACCCGGATGTCGTGCGCGGGACGCGGCCGGAACATCACGTGGTGCGTGGAGAACTCCACCGGCTTGTTATACCGGTAGGTGGTGACGTGCTCGACTTCGAGGAAGACGGACATCAGGAGGCTCCAGGCCAATGACCAGTTCGGCGCGAACGGGCTGCAGCCGAGGGCGTTCGCACCCCTGTGCGCACTGTCGCGCAAGGACAACAGCTGCGACGGCAGATTAGACGACCTGTGCGGCCCGCAACAGGTGACTCTTGACATAGATCAACGTGCTGACCGTCAACCGAACTCGCACACTGAGACAGGCCACATCGCAACGCGCCCAAGGCCGATGAACTCGCCCCGCCGCATGCCCCCAAGACGCTTCAGTTCAGCCTCCGCGTCAGAAGCCGCAGCACGATCGCGAACAGCTCGTTCTGCGCGGAGATGCCGAGCTTCTCATAGGCGCGCTTGCGATAGGTCAGCGTCGAATGCAGGCTGATGCCGATCTCCTGCGAGATCGCCTCGGAGCTCAACCCTGCGAGAATGCCGCGACAGACGTCTTGCTCGCGCGCGGTCAGATCGCTGAGCGGCGGCCGCGTCGCAAACAGCGTAGCGATATCTTGTTCGGTACGGGGCGCCGTAGTCTGGAAATGACGCGCAACGCTCGCGCCGATCGTCGGCGCGATTGTTCGCAGGCGTTCGAGCTGCGCAGGGCTGAAGCGCCCTTGCGCGGCGATGCGATAGAAATTGACGTAGAAGCAGGTGTCCTCGACCCAGATCGCGGTGGCGAATTTGTCGACGATGCCGGAGTCCTGGAAGAAGATCTTTCGGTAGCGCGCATCGTACATGCGTGGCGCAAAGGCCGGCAGCAGGATCGGCGCCGGCTGCGCCTGCCCCTCGAACAGCGCGTCGCGGTTGGGATCCGACGCGTGGAACTGCCCGGCATAGGCGGCGCCGAGATCACTCCCGATCGCGATGTTGCCGGCATCAAGCAGACAGCTCGCGGCGCCCTTACGCGTCAGCGAGAACACCATGCAATGGCCGACATCCGCCTGCCGGCGCAGTGTTTCGATGAGGATGTTCGGGAAATTGGGCCGGCCGATCGCGAGCACGGCCGGGGTGATGTCGCCTGCTGCGAATGCCTGAGGTGCCCCATGAGGCCGCATCGTCCGCTCCCTGTCGCCATTTGCCAAAAGTTAGCAGCAACGGCGCAGGACCGGAAGGCGCCCCTGACTCGGGCATCCACAGAGGGACTCACCTTGCCCTGGTTTGCTCATGCCACAAACTCGTCATGCCCGGGCTTGTCCCGGGCATCCACGTTCTTCGTGCCCGCGACAAAGGTCGTGGATGGCCGGGACAAGCCCGGCCATGACGAATGTGGAAGCAATCGCACGCAAACTCGCCACGGTCACTTGCGATTGCACTTCCAACAGGGGAACGCCTACCCCGCAGCCACCTTCGCCGGCGCGACGTTGATCGCGAGCTTGCCGTAACGATCGGTGAAGGCCTCGGTGTCGATTTCCTCGAGCTTGATCTCGCCGCTCATGACACCCTGTTTCCAGGCCTCCTGTGCCGGGTCGTTCTGGAACTCCGGCATCACCTCGCGGCCGAACAGCTCGAGCGACTCGCAGATGTGCTCGTGGCTGTTCTTGCCGGCCTGGTTGAGCAGGATGACCTGATCGATATGGGAGCTCTGGAATCGCCTCAACTTCTTGCGGATCGTCTCCGGTGAGCCGATCAGGCCGCCGCGCAGCGCCGCCTCCTGCGCCTCCGGATTGTCGCGCTTCCACTTGTTGTACTCGTCCCACATGTTGACGGTGCCGGGCGCCGGGCGCTGGCGGTTCTGCGAGGCACCGTAGAAGCGCAGGGCGAACTGGAAGAAGGTGGCACCGTCGGCGCGCGCACGGGCCTCCTCGTCGGTCCTGGCGCACATGAAGAACGAGACCAGCGCCATGTTGGGGTTGATCTCGTAGTCGGCCAATTTGTGCAGCCGCTTGGTCATCGCATTGTAATAGGCGTGCACCCAGGCGTGCGCGGCATCGGCGCTGACGAACTGGAAGCCGAGCGCGCCAAAGCCGTGGCGGCCGGCGCGCTCGATGGTCGGCAGTTGCGAGCAGGCCATCCACAGCGGCGGATGCGGCTTCTGCACCGGTTTTGGCACGACATTGCGCAAAGGAATGTCGAAATATTTGCCGTGGTGCTCGCAGCCGCCATCCCTGAACATCGGGAAGATCGCGCGGACCGCTTCCTCGAACACCTCTTTCTTGTGCTCCATGTTCCGGCCGAACGGCTCGAGCTCGGTGATCGAGGCGCTCTCGCCCATGCCGAACTCGCAGCGGCCGTTGCTGAGGAGGTCGAGCACCGCGACGCGTTCGGCGACGCGCGCGGGATGATTGGTTGTGAGCTGGAGGATGCCGTGGCCGAGTCTAATTTTCTGCGTGCGCTGGCTGGCCGCCGCGAGGAATGATTCCGGCGAGGGCGAGTGCGAATATTCCTCCAGGAAGTGATGCTCGACCACCCAGGCATGGTCGTAGCCGAGCTTGTCGGCAAGTTCCATTTGCGTCAGCGCGTTCTGGTATAGCCTGAGCTCGTCGCCGGCGACCCAGGGACGGGGCAGTTGGAGCTCATAGAAGATGCCGAACTTCATGACGCCTCCCATTATTCTTGTTAATTGCATCTTATTGAGCGAGGCGGCGCTGTCCATGGCGGTGCAATTCCGCCACGTGGCACAAGCGGAATTTACTCCGAACAACCCAAGGTTTATTACTCATACCACTGCGACAAAGTGTGCGATGCAATGCGGGTTGATCCATATCAAACTACCAGCACCGCAGTTCCTTTAGGTAGTTGATCTGCAAGGTAACGGCCCGGATGCCGTCCAATTCCAAATTAGCTTCAGAGAGACCGAATATGTCGGCCCCTGGCGACGAGACGACTGGGCGTTTGCGCCGACGGCGCATGGAGATTTTTGCGTTCCTGTTCCTGACGGCGGTGGTGATGCCAGCCCTCGCGGTCGGGACCGTCGGCAGCTATGGGCTCGCCGTGTGGATCTACCAGATGTTCGCAGGTCCCCCCGGTCCGCCGCAAAGCCCGCATTGAAATCCAACAGAGAAAGGCAGGCATATGGCCCAAGCCAAACTCAACCGCCGCGCACTGATCACCGGACGGGTGCTCACCGCCGACCGCATCGTGCCTCCGCCCGGGGGCGAGATCGCCAGCATTCTGGTGCAGGCGCGCCCCGATCGGCTCGCTACCGTCGAAGCCGACATCACCGCGCTGTCCGGCTGCGAGATCCACGGCCGTGACATCAGAGGCAAGCTCGTTGTCGTTGTCGAAGCTGACGACGCCGGCAGCCTCGGCACCACCCTCAACACCATCCAGTCGCTGCCAAACGTCTATTCCGCGGCGCTGGTTTTTCACGCCATCGAAGCCTAAGGCGACGGGAGAATCTTGATGACCACACCCAAACTCGACCGCCGCCAGATGCTGAAGCTGGAGGCTGCCGCGATCGCGGCCGCTGCCGCCGGCATGCCGGTCCCGGCCCTGGCCGCAAACCTCGCCGCCGAGCGCGACGTCAGCGAACTGAAGTGGGACAAGGCCGCCTGCCGCTTCTGCGGCACCGGCTGCTCCGTCATGGTCGCCACCAAGGACAATCGCGTGGTCGCCACGCACGGCGACATCAAGGCCGAGGTCAATCGCGGCCTCAACTGCGTCAAGGGCTACTTCCTCTCCAAGATCATGTACGGCCACGACCGGCTGACGCAGCCGATGCTGCGCAAGACGGGCGGCAAGTACGACAAGAACGGCGAGTTCACACCTGTTACATGGGACGAAGCCTTCGACATCATGGCCGAGAAGTGGAAGGACGCGATCAAGAAGCGCGGGCCGAACGGCGTCGCCATGTTCGGCTCCGGCCAGTGGACGATCTGGGAGGGCTATGCCGCCTCAAAGCTGTTCAAGGCCGGCTTCCGCACCAACAATATCGATCCCAATGCGCGCCACTGCATGGCGTCAGCCGTTGCGGGCATGATGCGGACCTTCGGCATCGACGAGCCCGCCGGTTGCTATGACGACATCGAGGCGACCGACGCCTTCGTACTGTGGGGCTCCAACATGGCGGAGATGCACCCCATTTTGTGGACGCGTCTCACCGACCGTCGTCTCTCCGCGCCGCATGTCCGCGTCGCCGTGCTCTCGACCTTCGAGCACCGCTCGTTCGACCTCGCCGATATCGGCATGGTGTTCGTGCCGCAGACCGACCTCTACATCCTCAACGCCATCGCCAACCACATCATCAAGACAGGGCGCGTCAACAAGGATTTTGTCGCCGCGCATACCGTGTTCAAGCGCGGCCAGACCGACATTGGTTACGGCCTGCGGCCCGAGCATCCCCTGCAGAAGAAGGCGACGGGTGCCGCCAAGGCCAACGACTCCACCGACATGAGCTATGACGAGTTCGCAAAATTCGTCTCGGAGTACACGCTGGAGAAGGCAGCCCAGATGTCCGGCGTGCCGCTCAACCGGCTCGAGGCGCTGGCCGAGCTCTATGCCGACCCCAAGACCAAGGTCGTCTCGTTCTGGACCATGGGCTTCAACCAGCACACCCGCGGCGTCTGGTGCAACAACCTCGTCTACAACATCCATCTGCTGACGGGGAAGATCTCCTCGCCCGGCAACAGCCCGTTCTCGCTGACCGGCCAACCGTCGGCCTGCGGCACCGCGCGCGAGGTCGGCACCTTCTCGCACCGCCTCCCCGCCGACATGGTCGTCACCAACAAGGAGCACCGCACCAAGACCGAGCACATCTGGCTGCTGCCCGAAGGCACCATTCCCGACAAAAACGGCGCACATGCCGTGCTGCAAAGCCGGATGCTCAGGGACGGCCTGATCAACGCCTATTGGGTGCAGGTCAACAACAATTTGCAGGCCGGCCCCAACGTCAACGAGGAGACCTATCCGGGTTTCCGCAACCCCGACAATTTCATCGTGGTGTCGGACGCCTATCCGACCGTCACCGCGCTCGCCGCCGACCTCATTTTGCCCACCGCAATGTGGGTCGAGAAGGAAGGCGCCTATGGCAATGCCGAGCGGCGCACGCAGTTCTGGCACCAGCTCGTCACAGCGCCGGGCGAAGCCAAGTCCGATCTCTGGCAGCTCATCGAGTTCTCCAAGCGCTTCAAGATCGAGGAAGTATGGCCGGAGGAGCTGATCGCCAAGAAGCCGGAGGTTCGCGGCAAGACGCTGTTCGACGTGCTCTACAAGAACGGCCAGATCGACAAGTTCCCGACCTCGGAGATCGAAGCCGGTTACGGCAACGAGGAATCCAAGGCGTTCGGATTCTACGTCCAGAAGGGCCTGTTCGAGGAGTACGCCCAGTTCGGCCGCGGCCACGGCCACGACCTCGCGCCGTTCGACACCTATCATCGCGAGCGCGGCCTGCGCTGGCCGGTCGTCAACGGCCAGGAGACGAAGTGGCGCTTCCGCGAGGGCAGCGATCCCTATGTGAAGCAGGGCACCGACGTGCAGTTCTACGGCTACCCCGACGGCAAGGCGCGCATCTTCGCGCTGCCGTTCGAGCCGGCGGCGGAATCGCCCGACAAGGACTATCCGTACTGGCTCTCGACCGGCCGCGTGCTGGAGCACTGGCATTCCGGCACCATGACGCGCCGCGTGCCCGAGCTCTACAAGGCCTTCCCCGAAGCCGTCTGCTTCATGCACCCGGACGACGCGCAGGATGCGAAGCTGCGTCGCGGCGACGAGGTGAAAGTGGTCTCGCGCCGCGGTTACATCCGCGCCCGCGTCGAGACGCGCGGCCGCGACCGGCCGCCGAAGGGCCTCGTCTTCGTGCCGTGGTTCGACGAATCAAAGCTGATCAACAAGGTGACGCTGGACGCCACCGATCCGATTTCGCTGCAAACCGACTTCAAGAAATGCGCCGTGCGCATCGAGCGGGTGTGAGCCATGATGAAACGATTTGGTATCGCCGTGCTGGCGCTCGCGATGGCCGCGGGCGCAGGCACACTGACTGCGCAGACGCTCAATTCCGGCCTGCGCGGCACGGCCCCGCTCAACGAGGAAGGCCCGGCGCCGCCGATGCTGCCGAACCGCAACACCTCGGAGAAGGAGGCGCGCAACTATCCGGAGCAGCCGCCGGTGATCCCGCATTCGATCGACGGCTACCAGATCGACCTCAACGGCAACAAGTGCCTGTCCTGCCACGCGCGTGCGCGCACGGCGGAATCGCAGGCGCCGATGGTCTCGATCACCCACTTCATGGACCGTGACGGTCAGTTCCTGGCCTCGATCTCGCCGCGGCGCTTCTTCTGCACGGAGTGCCACGTGCCGCAGAATACCGCCACGCCGCCCGTCAGCAACGACTTCACCGACGTCGACACGCTGCTCTCGCGTGCAAGCCCCGGTGGCCGGCGATGACAACGACCGCTGACGAGCCCAGGGACGGGTTGAAGGCGAAGCGCGGCTTCATCGCGCGGAGCTGGGATTTTGCTCTCGAACTCTGGGGCGTGCTGAGACGGCCGAGCTCGGTCTTCGCACTCGGCACGCTGGTGCTCGCGGGCTTCGTGGCAGGCGTCATCTTCTGGGGCGGCTTCAACACCGCGCTGGAATTGACCAACACCGAAAAGTTCTGCACCGGCTGTCACGAGATGAAGGACAACGTCTATGCGGAGCTGAAGTCGACCATCCACTTCACCAACCGCTCCGGCGTGCGCGCGACCTGCCCGGACTGCCACGTCCCGCACAACTGGACCGACAAGATCGCGCGCAAGATGCAGGCCTCCAAGGAGGTCTGGGGCAAGATCTTTGGCACCATCGACACCCGCGAGAAATTCCTGGATCACCGGCTCGAGCTGGCGGCGCACGAATGGGCCCGCTTCAAAGCCAATGATTCCCTGGAATGCCGCAACTGCCACAGCGCCGATTCCATGGACATCACAAAGCAATCGCCGCGCGCCTCGGTCGCTCACCAGCGCTTCCTGTTCACGGGCGAGAAGACCTGCATCGACTGCCACAAGGGCATCGCCCATCACCTGCCCGACATGCGCGGCGTTCCCGGCTGGCAGTAGGGACTGCGGCAGCCGGATTTGCGCCGCTTGAACCGGCGGGGCGAATGGTTAGTTTTGGGGGATGGCGAATCGCCTCGTTTCGCCCTTCCTCAAGACAGATATGCCCAGTTTCACCCCGCATCAGGATGCCGCGCTAAAAGCCGTTGGCGATTGGCTCAAGGCAAAACCCGGCCGAGGCGGCACGCCGCCGATTTTTCGCCTGTTCGGCTTTGCCGGAACCGGCAAGACCACGCTGGCGCGGCACATCGCCGACGGCGTCGACGGCGAGGTGAAGTTCGCCGCCTTCACCGGCAAGGCCGCGCTGGTGATGCGCAACAAGGGCTGCGACAACGCCTCCACCATCCACTCGCTGATCTACCGCGCCCGCGAATCCGGCGAGGAGCAGCCGAGTTTTGAGCTCTGGGACGACGCGCCGGCCTCCAAGGCAAAACTGATCGTGATCGACGAATGCTCGATGGTCGATGCGGAATTGGGCCGCGACCTCATGTCGTTCGACTGTCCGCTGCTGGTGCTGGGGGATCCCGCGCAGTTGCCGCCGATCCAGGGCGGCGGCTTCTTCACCAATACCGAGCCCGACGCGATGCTGACCGAGGTGCACCGTCAGGCGCAGGACGATCCGATCGTGCGGATGTCGATGGACATCCGCGAGGGGCGCGAGCTCGAGATCGGCCGCTACGGCGAGAGCGAGGTGGTCTCGCGCAAGGAGCTCGACCCCGATCGCGTGATGAGCGCCGACCAGGTGCTGGTCGGCCGCAACAACACGCGACGTGCGTACAATATGCGAGTGCGCCAGCGCCAGAACATCGAGGACCAGTTTCCGGTCGCCGGCGACAAGCTGGTCTGCCTGCGCAACAACCGCAAGAAAGGCCTGTTCAACGGCGGCCTGTGGCGCGTGAAGTCACGCAACACGTCGCGTTCGAAATCGCGCATCCTCAGCATGCGGCTGTCGCCGGACGAGGAGTTCGGCCACAAGGTCACCAAGGTCTCGGTGCGCGCCGATTGTTTTGAAGGCGGCATCGAGCAGATCGCGTGGGAGCAGCGCAAACCCTATGACGAGTTCGACTTCGGCTATGTGCTGACCGTGCACAAGTCGCAGGGCTCGCAATGGGACGACGTCGTGCTGTTCGACGAGAGTTTTGCGTTCCAGGACTCCAGGGCACGGTGGCTCTACACCGGCATCACGCGCGCGGCGAAGCGGTTGAGCGTGGTGGTGTAAGGCTAACCCACCCTACGAATCCGTCACTTCTCCGCCACGAAAGCGTGTGCCTCACGGGTTCGTGTCCGCAGCAATGTAACAATCGCCCGGCCAACCCGTATCTTGCTCACGTACTTGGACAACGGAAAACGCCGCCGTCCGGGCTGTTCGCCCGGTCCGCCCAGCCCTAGACTGTCGCCAATTTCGCAAGAGGATCCGCCATGCGCCGAACCCGCTTCCATGTCCCCTCACTGCTCGCCGCGCTGGCGCTTGCCTTCGCCGCGCCTGCCCGGGCAGCAGAAGAGGCTGTCGTCATTCCCACCCCCGCCATAGATGCGGCGCCGGCGAGCGGCATCCAGACCGCTGTTCTCGCGGGCGGCTGCTTCTGGGGCGTGCAGGGCGTGTTCCAGCACACCGCAGGCGTCGTGAACGCGGTCTCCGGCTATGCCGGCGGAACCAAGGCGACCGCGGATTATCGCATGGTGTCCTCGGGCACCACGGGCCACGCCGAAGCGGTCGAGGTGAAATACGATCCGAAGAAGATCACTTACGGAAAAATCCTGCAGATCTTCTTCTCGGTCGTGCACGATCCGACCCAGCTCGACCGCCAGGGTCCGGACGTCGGCACGCAATATCGCTCGGCGATTTTCACGACCTCCGACGAGCAGAAGAAGGTCGCGGACGCCTATATCGCGCAGCTCAACGGCGCAAAAGTGTACAAGAAGCCGATCGTGACCAAGATCGGCGCGCTGGAGGCGTTCTACCCGGCCGAGGCCTATCACCAGGACTATCTGACGCTGCACCCGACGCAGCCCTATATCGCCTACAACGACATTCCGAAGGTCGAGAACCTGAAGAAGCTGTTCGCGGATAATTATCTGGAGAAGCCGACGCTGGTCAGTGCCAGCAAGGCCACCAACTAAAGCGCGATGGGAGATCCATGTCCGACACCAAGACGACTTCCGACAAGGTCATCAAGAGCGAGGAGCAGTGGCGGCGCGAATTGTCGCCGATGCAATATGCAGTGTTACGGGAAAAGGCGACCGAACGTCCCTTCTCCGGCGAGTATGAGCACGACCACCGCGCCGGCACCTATGTCTGCGCCGGCTGCGGCAACGAGCTGTTCGAGTCGGACGCCAAGTTCGATTCCGGCTGCGGCTGGCCGAGCTTCACCCAGCCTGCCGTCGAGAGCCATATCGACGAGGAGCGGGATGTGAGCCACGGCATGATCCGCACCGAGGTGCTATGCTCCAAATGCAGCGGCCATCTCGGCCACGTCTTCCCCGACGGTCCGGCGCCGACGGGGCTGCGCTACTGCATCAATTCGGCGGCGCTCAAGCTGGAGCCGAAATAGCGCCGGCAAGTGCGGGTTCCGGCGTGGAACCCGATGCCGAGATGTGCTTTTCTCTCCTGACGGTGCGGCTGACCGGCGCATCACAGCGGCCGTCAGGGAGGATGCCATGACGCTCGGAACCATCCTGATCATCCTGGTGATTATCTACCTCTTGGGCGGCATGTCCGGCCGCTTCGGGGGCTATGGCTATGGCATGGGCCATTCCGGCATGGGGATCGGCGGCGTCATTCTCGTGGTGCTGGTCGTGCTGCTGCTTCTGGGCAAGCTTTAAGCCGAATAAGCCATTGATTTAACTGCAATTATACCCATTGCGGGGCTGCCATGCGCGGATTCATCATCTCCGTTCGCAGGGGTCGCATTTCTGTCAAAACGGCCTATATTAGGGGTCGGAAATGACGGCGTGCCGCCAGGTCGCGGCCATCGCCCTCCACCCCCATCGCGCCTGAAGCAAAGAAAGATCACGAGGTCTTTGACCATGCGTCCACTGCGTCCGTTCAACTTCAACACCTCCGCCGAGCTCTTCCCCGCCGCCATCCGCAAGAAGAAGCGTGCCGGCTTCACCTATCGGCGTTTCGGCACTGCGGCCGAGGCCGTGCAATTCGCGATGGAGCAGTTGCCGACGGATTCGCTGAACGGCGCCTATCTCCAGGTCGAGGAAGCGCGCTTCGACCAGAACGGTATCCGCTCGCTCTATGAGAGCGAAGCCTTCCCGCTGCCGCGCCGCCGCAAGCCGGAGCCGGCTGCGAACACCGACGCCGACGCGGCGTAAGCTTTTCCATCCTCCGATGGGTTGCGAAGCGCGGTAGCCAAACGGCTACCGCGCTTTTCGCGTTTGGCTCTCTCCACGTGCGGGGACAGGCGAAGAAGAAACTCAGCGTCCCTGTTTGTCGAGCCAGCGGCGCAGCAGGCGCACGTTGCGCATGTTGGCGCGGAACATGACGTCAAAGGCATCGCCGGCGAACGGCACCATGCCGACGACACCGTCGACCGCGACATTGCCGAGCATCCGCGCCGTGAGATACCAGGGCGCGCCCAGCGCGCGCGCCTCGCGCACCAGCCACAGCGAGATCGCGGTCGTGATGATATCGCCGACCACCGGGATCAGGCCGATCAGGCCATCGATGCCATAACGGATGTTGGTGCCGGGCAGCACGAAGGCGATATCGAGCAGTTTTGCGAGCGCCTCGAGCCGCGCCAGCCGCTGCTCCCGCGTCAGATTGCCGAAGGGATTGGCGAATGAACCGTCCCTGCTGAACTCGAAGCCGAACTCGCGAAATCCCTGCTCCAGCGTCTCGGGCCGGATCTCGTGCCCCTCCTGATCGATGATCGGCCCGCGCGCCTCGCGCCCGCTGAAGGTCGCACGCGAGGTGTTCCCCGAACGGCGCCGTCCGCGCACTGAAATCTCGTCATCGGGCATGGTCATGGTCCCCGGTCAACGCACGGGTGCGGCCGAGGTTGCTGCGGCGGAGTGGCCACTCACGCCGATGCCGCCGCCGGCTGCGGCTCGTCGATATATTTGTGCACGACCCAGGACGAGATCACTGCCGGCACGAAGCCGACCAGCCCATAGAGGATGAACTGCACCGCACCGCTCTCCGATCCGCGCGAGCCATAGGTGAAGACGGCCAGGAAGAATGCGGTGATCCCGACCAGCAGGATGCGCAGCACCGGCCCGACGCGCTTGATGTGCAGGAGGATGTCATCAACCGCACCGATCATCAGCGCCGGCAGGAAGCCGAACAAATAGCTGTATTGCAGGGTCTTGAAGAACACCACGAACAGCTTACCGACCTCGCCCAGACTGGTCTGGGTCCAGTAGCCGGACTGATAGGTGGTCGTCAGCAGCAGCAGAAAGCCGCCGATGAACGGGACGACCAGCGCAAAAACCAGATAGCGTTTCATCAAGCACCCCTTACTCGGACACCGCAATTATAGCAGCGCGCCCCAAAGCTTGGATAGCCGTTCGCATAGAACGGAGCCAGCGCCGCGAAGGTCCATAAGCTCCCGGCAGCGGCCTCATCAGCCCGGCCTGCCGATTACGATCGCGCGCTGAAACTGTCGCCGGCTCGCGCAGGGTCAGCAACTCGCCGAGGGCGCATCGCGGCAACCGGCCGCAGGGCGCGGCATCGCAGTAGCCGCGGCCTTGCGAGCGCACAGCCTACGTGCAACGCTGCTGCAATCGGTAGAATGTTGGCTGCAATCAAAGAAATTGCACGAGCTTCGAGTACGATAGTGGCCGGCCCTCGGCGTAGAATATTGCGGCATGTCGTTATCTGCATCCTGACGGCGATGCTGTCCGTTGCGCTTGCACGGACGGCTCACGCCGAGCCGAAGCGCGTGCTGGTGCTGCATTCCTACGGTCAGAACTTCAAGCCGTGGCGGGACTACGCGGTTGCGCTGCGCCAGGAGTTCGAGCGCCAGTCGCGCTGGCCGATCGACGTCCAGGATTTTTCGGTCGTCACCGCCCGCTTCGACGACAAGAGCGTCGAGACCCAGTTCGTCGAATATCTCGGCGCGCTGTTCGCACACGGCGCGCCCGACCTCATCGTGGCGATCGGGGCGCCAGCGGCCCTGTTCGTGCAGCAGCATCGGGCAGGCCTGTTTCCCTCGGTCCCGATGGTCCTGACCGCCGTCGAGGAACGGCGGGTACGGCAGTCGGCATTGACGGACAATGATGCTGTCGTTGCCGTGAAGCAGGATCTTCCGGCGCTGTTTGCCAACATTCTCCGGCTGCGCCCGGAGACGAAGACCGTTGCCGTGGTGATCGGCGACTCCCCGAACGAGCGCTTCTGGCTCAGCGAATTCCGCCGCGAGATCGAACCGACGCTCTCCAACGTCAAGATGGTGTTCTGGAACGACAAATCCTTCCCCGACATTCTGAAGCAGGCCGCCACGCTGCCGCCGAACAGCGCGATCTTCTGGGTGCAGTTGCAAGTGGACGGGACCGGCGCCGTGCACGAAGGCGAACGTGCCCTGAAGCACATCCACGATGTCGCCAACGCGCCGATCTTCTCCTATGACGAGTCCTTCTTCGGCGGCGAGACCGTCGGCGGTCCAATGACGTCGGCGGCCAAGTCCGGCCACAAGACGGCGGAGGTCGCGCTCAGAATTCTCGGTGGCGAAAAGCCTGATGACATCAAGACGCCGACGCTCGAATACGGCCCGCCAAGATATGATTGGCGGCAGTTGCAGCGCTGGAACATCCCCGAGAGCCGGCTTCCGCCTGACAGCGAGGTGGAGTTTCGCCCGCCGACGGCATGGGCACCCTATCGCTGGCAGATCAGCCTCATCGCGGCCGTGATCCTGCTTCAGGCAGCGCTCATCAGCATCCTCGTCCACGAACGCCGCCGGCGGCTGCTCGCCGAGGTCCAGGCGCGGCAGCGCTCGGCGGAGCTGGCGCACATCAATCGTTTCACGATGGCGGGCGAGCTGACCGCCTCGATCGCGCACGAACTCAACCAGCCGCTCGGCGCGATCCTGACCAATGCCGAGAGCGCGGCCTTGATGCTGAAATCCGACACGCCCGACCTCAAGGAGCTGCGCGAGATCGTCGAGGACATCAGGCGCGACGACTCGCGCGCGAGCGAAGTCATCATCCGCCTGCGCAGCCTGCTCAAGAAGGCGCCGTTCGAGCAACGCGATCTCGATCTCAACCAGGTCGCGCGGGAGACGATCGAATTCCTCCAGCCGCTGGCCACCGCGCGCGATGTCGAGCTCGACCCGGGGATCGCCGCAGGCGCGCTGCCGATCCGGGGCGACCGGGTCCAGCTTCAGCAGGTGATCATGAACCTGATCGTCAATGCCATCGATGCGATCTCCGGCGCGGCGGGCCCAAAGCGCCGGATCGGATTGCGGACCGCACGGGTCGGCGAGTTCGCCGAAATCGGCGTCTGCGATAACGGCCCTGGCATCCTGCTCGACAGGTTCGACAAGGTGTTCGAGCCGTTCTTCACCACCAAGCCGCAAGGCATGGGCATGGGCCTGGCCATCGCCCGCACCATCGTGGAAGCCCATCACGGACGGATCGCGGCCGAGAACAAGGCCGAGGGAGGCGCGGTGTTCCGCATCATCCTGCCGCTCGCCGCGCCGGGACGCGGGCGGTCCTGACCGGCCGGAAACCGGCCGGAACAAGTGCCCGCCCTGCCGAGTTGGGACAGACTTCCAAGGAGCTTCCTGCAACCGACGCGGAGCGAGCGATGCGTGGTCTGATCATGGGACTAGCCGTCATCACCATGGCCGTAACGGGCCTTGTGAGCGCGCCGGCCTTCGCGCAAGGGCATGCCGGCACCAAAACGGAGCAGCAGGCCTGCTCGCGCGACGCCTCGCGGCTGTGCCGCAAGGAGCTCGGCAATGACGGTGCAGTGCAATCGTGCCTGCAGGCCAACCGCAGCAAGCTGTCGTCGTCATGCCGCAAGGTGTTCGAGAGCCACGGCATGTAACTTTGGCATGTAATTTTGGCATGTGATTTTTCGGAGCTTGCGTGACGAACGCGCAACAATCGTGAAATCGTTTGCGTGAGCCATTGAAGCTTCGCCGCAATCGCGCATAATTTGATTCGGGCGGCGCAGCACTTTCGATTCGACAGACATCGCAGATCGAACAACCACACACGGACGGATAGTCCGGTGCCGGTGATGACATGCGGCAGCGCAAGCCGCGTGCGGCGCCCCAAATACAAGCGGCCTGTCCGGCCGCGGAACCTCGGGGACGCATTTCACATGTCAAGCTACCGGATCGCAAACTACCGGATTATCAGGATCGCCACACTCGTTGCGCTCGCCACGTCGGCCGCTGCGCTCGCCACCTCACCCAGCCTCGCCTTCACGCAGGAAGCGCAGCAGATGTGCTCGGGCGATGCGATGCGGCTGTGCTCCGCCGAAATCCCCGACATCCCGCGGATCACCGCCTGCATGGTGCGGAACAAGTCCCAGGTCAGCCCGGGCTGCCGTGCGGTGATGGACCGGGAAGCGGCCGCCGCGGCGGCAGCGCGGAAGCGAGCGGCCGCGGTGGACTAGAGCCAGGTGACCGCCGCTTGCCTCAGGCGAGCGGCAGCCTGATGCGGAATCGCGCGCCACCCTTGGCATCGTTCTCGGCCAAGAGTTGTCCCGCGTGAGCCTCCACGATGGTTCGCGCGATGGACAGGCCAATCCCCATGCCGTGCTCCTTGGTCGTGAAGAACGGCTGGAACACGTCCGACAGCTTGTCCGGGGCAATGCCGGGACCGGAATCGGCAATCGAAACCTCGGCGAAATTGCCGCTGCGATCGGTCCTGACGACAATGTGGCGCTCCGCCGTCGGCATGCCGGCCATCGCGTCGATGGCGTTGACGACCAGGTTCAGGATCACCTGCTGGAGCTGAATCCGGTCTCCCCTGACGACGAGCGGTGCGGGCTCGAGCGCCCTGTCGACGCCGACCTGCCGGCCAACGGTGAGGGCAGCAAGGAACTCCAGGGTCTCGCCGACGATCGCGTTGAGATCGACCTCGCGCAGCTCGAAGGGAGTCTTCTTCAGCAGACTTCGCAGGCGCAGAATGACCTCGCTGGCACGCTCTTCGTCGCGGCGGATGTCGGCCACGATCTCCCTGATTTCGGCGATGTCGGGCGCGGCCGATTTGACCATCAGCTCCATGGTCTCGGCGTTGGTGCGAATGGCGCCGAGCGGCTGGTTGATCTCATGCGCGATCGAGGCGGTCAGCTCGTTGGCCGTCGTGAACCGGTTGACGTGGGCAAGCTCCGACATGCGCTGCCGGGATTGCACCTCGGCAAGGAGCCGGCGCCCTCGCTCATGCACGAGCAGCGTGATCAGCAGCGCCTGGGCCAGGACCACGGAGCAGATCAGCATGATCTGCCAGCGATAGGTCTCCCAGGTGGAGGGCTCGCGGAAATCGACCTCGCTACCTGCTGGCAAGATGCGCTCGCTGACGTTCCAGCGCTTCAATTCCCGCCAGTCGTATTTGGGCGGCTGAAAATCGCTGGGCGGGGTCTTGATGTCCCCCGGCTTCTCGCCGCCAAGGATGCGCATCGCGACAGACGCGGTTCGCCTGCCTCCCTCGGCCGGTGAATGCATTGGCCCGCCAATGATCTCCCGGCCGAAGAAGGCCTGATCCGTGGTGAAGATCGGCGCGTTGGCGACCGCATATAATCGTGTCAGCGCCCGGTCGCCCTCGTGGCCGACGCCCGCCCCATCGATGATCATTTGAAACCAGAAGATCGCCGAGTGCGCAGGAAGCGCGGCAATCTGCTTCAGCATCTCCTCGAAGGACAGCTTGTCGTACCACCTGATATCGACGCGCGACTCCAGCGGCTTCAACTCCCGGCGCATCTCGTTCTGCCAGACGAGCTCGTTGGGAGAGTTGCCGTTCACCATCGCGATGACGCGCGTCTCCGGCGCAATCGCGAGGAAGCTTTCGAAGAGGTAGCGAAAGTCGTGCCTGACCGCGACGACCGTATCGTTCTCGGTCAGGTTCGCGAACTGGATGCGGCGCTGCTCGACCGCCGTGAACAGCATCGGCGCGGCCGGAAACAGCTTCTGCCGGTGGCGCTGGATGAAGACGGCGGCCGGCGCGCCGATGCAGATGATCAGCTCGGGCGGCTTGTCGGCGTAGAGCGCGTGAAGATATTCGACGAACGGAAGGTCCGGATTGGAATCGGTGGTGCGGGCCGCGATCAGCGAATGTTCCTGCACATCCAGGACCCAGGGCGACTGCCGGTCCAGCTCGGCCCGAATGGCCCGCACGTATTCATTCCACGGCCGGAATTCACGGCCGAAGGAATGCAGGATCATGACGCGCTTGTGCTCGGCAGCCGCCGCATCGAGCAATGTCAATGCGTAGACCAGTGTCGCAACGCACAATCTGACAAGCGATGACCGGGCCATGAACCGAGGTACGCAATACGCTCAAGCAAAGGACGCCGGAGCCATTGTAGATCACGGGGTTCGGCTACAACAGCGTCGATCCATGACGCTTTCGGCTAAGCCCTTACTCCCCCCAGGCCGCGAACGCGTCGTTGAAGGCGCGCTCGCCGGGGGCGCCCTTTTCGATCGCGATGATGGCGCGGCGCTGGTTGGTATAGACCAGCGGGATGTCGAACCAGGAACGCTCCTTCAGGAGCTGGATGTTGCGGGCGCGGTCGGCTTCGACATTGGAGAGGCCGACCAGGAAGAAGCCGTCGGTGACCTTGACGGCGAGGCCCGCGAGCGGGGTGCCGCGCGCCTGCTCGTTCGACTTCATCAAAATGCCCGGCACGTTGGAGACGCCGCCGCCCGGGAAATCCGGAGGCAGGATGAAGGTCAATTCGGCCGTGTGACTCGCCGGCAGCGACGAGTCGGTGTTGCGGCGGAACGACATCGTCATCTTGAACTTGCGGTCGGGAATCTCGATGTCGGCGCGCACGGCGATGTCGGCCTTCTGGTTGCCGGACGCCTTGATCGGCTCGGTCCGCCACACCACGGAGCCGACGAACTGCTTGCCCTTCGGATCGGACGGATCCTCGTCATAGAGCACGACGCGCTGCGCCACCGGGGCCGCCGGCTGCTCGCTCGACGACGGCTGGCCGACACGATCGGGAATCTTCGGCTTGCTCTGCGGCTGCGACGGGTCCTTCGGCGCCTCCACCACCTGCGTGGCCGACGGCTTGAACAGGCCGCTCACGGTCTGCACGATCGACTTGCCGGCGACGAGGGCCACTCCGATCAGGACCAGCACGATGCCGAGCGCAATCGCGCTCTTGAATGGAAATCCCGAGCGGGGCTTCTTGACGTCACGGACCGGGATGCGCGGGCGCGGCGACGGCGGCTGCGGCGTGTAGCGCTCGGCCTCCTCCGCCGACTCGTCATAGGAATAGGGCACGTCCGGCGGCTCGCCGGCGCGGTTCTCCAGGCTGGGCTCGAGCCGGTCGAATTCCGGCGAGGGCGACGGCACGTTGGCGTAGGTCCGGCGCGCGGCGCGATTGGCCTGTTGCGCGGCACGGCCGAGGTCGTCGGCATCGGCGGTGATGTCGCGGAAACCGCGCACGCCCGGCGCCTGCGGAGGCAGCGGCGGCGGCGGCGCACCTTCGGGCGGACGGCGTGAGGCGGCGGAGCGATCACGCCCTCCGGGCGCAGGCGGCTCCGGCATTGGTGGCGGCGGAGCCTGCGGGCCTTGCGAACGCGGCGGCTCAGCGCGCGGCGGGCGCGCCTGACGCTGGGCATCGCGATCGCTGGAATCATCGGGCCGCTCGCCGCGCGGCGGTGCGGCCGGGCGCGAAGCACGCGGCGGTGGAGCGGACGGCGAGGCCGGCTGTTGCGCGCCCTCGGCAGCGCGGGCGCTGGCCCGGCGGAAGGCGTCGCCGCTGCCGCTACCGGTGCGCGCACCACCCGGGCGCGAGGCGTCGCGGGCGCGCTGGGCGGCTTCCGATTCGACCTTGCGCACGGCCTCTTCGAGCGACAGCCGCTCGCGGGTGATCTCGGATTCGGAGAGCGGCGGCTGTACGCTGCGCAGTTGCGCGATCAGCGCCGTGCGCGCCCGTTCATAGAGCGCGCGACGGCTTTCGCCGGGAGCGTTGGGGTCCAGGGCGGCAATAGCGCGGGCGATCAGCGGATAGTAATCAGCCATTTCAACTCAACTATGCGCACGTCCCGGTAAGAGATCGTTAAGCCTCAAACGGATTTTGCACCAGAATAGTATCTTCGCGTTCGGGGCTGGTGGAAAGAAGTGCGACCGGGCAGCCCACCAGTTCCTCGATCCGGCGGACGTACTTGATGGCCTGGGCCGGCAGGTCTGCCCAGGACCGTGCATTGGCCGTCGGCTCCTTCCAGCCTTCGATGGTCTCGTAGATCGGCTCGACCCGGGCCTGTGCGCCCTCGCCGGCCGGGAAGTGGTCGATCTCCTTGCCGTCCAGCCGGTAACCCGTGCAGACCTCGATGGTGTCGAAGCCGTCGAGGATGTCGAGTTTGGTCAGCGCCAGGCCGTTGATTCCGCAGGTCCGGACCGCCTGGCGGACCAGGACGGCGTCGAACCAGCCGCAACGGCGCGGACGGCCGGTATTGGTGCCGAACTCGCGGCCGCGCTCGCCGATCCGGCGGCCGGTCTCGTTGTCCTGCTCGGTCGGGAACGGCCCTTGGCCGACGCGGGTCGTGTAGGCCTTGCAGAGGCCGAGCACATAGCCGACCGCGCCGGGCCCGAGGCCCGCGCCGGTCGCGGCCTGCGCCGCCACCGTGTTGGACGAGGTGACGTAGGGATAGGTGCCGTGGTCAACGTCGAGCAGCGCGCCTTGCGCGCCCTCGAACAGCATCCGCTTGCCCTCGCGGCGCTTGATGTCGAGCAGCCGCCAGACCGTTTCCGCGTAAGGCAGAAGCTGCGGCGCCAGCGCCGACAGCTCCTTCAGGATGTCCTTGCCGTCGAACTCTTCGAGATTGAGGCCGCGGCGCAATGCGTTGTGGTGGGCCAAGAGCCGGTCGATCTTGTGCGGCAGCGTGTCGAGGTCGGCGAGGTCCATCAGGCGGATGGCGCGGCGGCCGACCTTGTCCTCATAGGCAGGGCCGATACCGCGGCGGGTGGTGCCGATGGCGGTCGCCGAGTTGGAGGACTCGCGCAGCGCATCGAGTTCGCGGTGCAGCGGCAGGATCAGCGTGACGTTCTCGGCGATGCGCAGATTGTCCGGGCTGACGGCGACGCCCTGCGCGCGCAGCTTGGTGACCTCGTCGAGGAAGGCGGCGGGATCGAACACCACGCCGTTGCCGATGACGGACAGCTTCGACTCCCGCAGCACGCCCGAGGGCAGCAGCGCCAGCTTGTAGGTCTTGCCATTGATGACCAGCGTATGGCCGGCATTATGCCCGCCCTGGAAACGGACGACGATGTCGGCCTGCTCCGACAACCAGTCGACGATCTTGCCCTTTCCTTCGTCACCCCACTGGGCGCCGACGACGACAACATTGGCCATTCGCGGGTAATCCCTATGCAAACTGTCTCTAAGTGACATGATCCCAACGGAAAACCGGTGCCGATCTTTCCGGAATCATGCCTATCGCCAAGCCCTAGTCGCGGCCCAAGGCCGCTCGCATGCGAGGCAGCCCAACCGGATAAAGGAAGCGGCCTCTCTAAGCAAGCAAGAACGGGGCTTTTTCGGGGTCTGAAACCCGCTTCAAGCCTTTGATATCCCCGGAAAATCCAGAATCGCTCCGGGCCGGGCCACCGACCTCGACGAAAGGCGCAGACATTGCCGCCGGAGCGCATGGTCGCGATGCATCCTCCGGCATTGTGGCTGCGTGCGATTCCGTGTCTCTGAGGGGGCCGGGTACGAGCCGGCCCGGACGCTGCCGGGCCGGACGACTCGGCGCATGAACCGGGCTTCGTCTCATCCCATGTCCGCCAGCGAGCAAACCACCGGCATTGCCGTGCCGGGGCACCAGCCCTGGATCGCCAACCAGCCTTATCTGCTGCTCAGCATCACCGCGCTGTGCTGGGCCGGCAACGCCATCGTCGGCCGGCTCGCCGCCGGCCATATCCCGCCGGTGACGCTGTCCTTCCTGCGCTGGACCTTCGCGTTCCTGCTGGTGCTGCCCTTCGCCTGGAAGCATCTGGCTAGGGACTGGCCCGCGATCCGCGGCAAGCTCGGATTGATGATCGTGCTGTCGATCACCGGCATCGGCGCCTTCAATACCTTGCAATACTGGGCGCTGGAGCACACCGAGGCGCTCAACACGCTGCTGCTGCAGTCGGCCGCGCCCCTGGTCGTGGCGCTGTGGTCGCTGGCGATCCTCGGCGTCAGGCTGACGGCGACGCAGACATTCGGCGTGCTGCTGTCGCTGTGTGGCGTGCTCACCATCCTGCTGCGCGGCGATTTCACCACGCTGTCGAATATCGCGTTCAACAAGGGCGACCTCATCTTCATGGTCGCCCTGATCATCTTCGCGCTCTATTCGGTGCTGACCCTGAAGCGGCCCGCGATCCACGGCCTCTCCTTCCTCGCCTTCACCTTCGGCTGTGGCGCGGCCTGCCTCATCCCGCTGGAAATCTGGGAACTGTCCGCCCGTCCCGTGATGAAGCTCGACGCGCCTAACCTGCTGACGCTGGTCTACGTCGCGGTGTTTCCCTCCACCCTCGCCTACCTCTGTTTCAACCGCGGCGTTGCGCTGATCGGCGCCAACCGCGCCGCGCCCTTCTTCCATGTCGTGCCGGTGTTCGGCTCGATCATGGCGATGATCTTCCTCGGCGAGCTTCCGCAGGCCTTCCACTTCATAGGCTTCGCGCTGGTGCTCGCAGGCGTGTTCGTGGCCTCGCGCAAGCAGGCTACTTGACGATCCGTCCCAACATTCAGTGTCTAATATATTGACCGGTCAACGCCTCAGGCGGTCTTGAATTTGCTGTAGGCTTCCCTGGTCGCGACGATCACATGCTCGGCACAGCCGTTGCGGCGATGCGGATCGGCGAGCGTTTCGTAAGCGTCCGACGTCATCATGTCGAGGAAGGCGGCGACGGTAGGATAATGGACCAGCGCGACGAAATCCCAGTTGTGGCCGGCCTGCGGCCCGAGCGCGACCGCCCTGGCATCGCCGGTCCACAGCAGCGTGCCGCCGCGCGCCTTGATCATCGCCACCGTCACCGCGCTGTAGCGCAAGTAAGCGTCCCAGCCCGAACCGTCGCCGTCGAGCGAGCGCGGATGAAAGCGCATCAGGTTCAGCATCACCACGGGCGCGTGCTGATCGAGTTGCGCCAAACCTTCGACGTTCAGGAGATCCACACCCATCTCACGCCTCCCCGACAATTTCCTGCATTGTAGCATTGCGGAGACGGGACTTGTCGGGCAAGCGAAGCCCGGCGCAAGCTCGACAGAGAACAATGACAATCGTCGCACCCGCGCCACCGACCACGAAACCGATCGGCTGGCTCAATAACCAGCCTTATCTGCTGCTGAGCCTGTCCTCGCTGTTCTGGGCCGGCAATATCGTGCTCGCGCGCCATGTCGGCGCGCATATCCCGCCGATCACGATGACCACGATCCGCTGGTTCGGCGTGTTCCTGATTCTGCTGCCGTTTGCCTGGCCGCATCTGAAGCGGGACTGGCCGGCCCTGCGCGCGCATCTGCCGCTGATGCTGTTTTTGTCGCTGATCGGCTTTGCCTTCAACAACGCGATCTCCTACTGGGCGATGCAATACACGGAGGCCCTGAACGCGTTGCTGATCCAGTCGTCCGGGCCGCTGTTCGTGGCGCTGTGGTCGCTGGTGCTGTTCGGGGTGCGGCTGACGGGCAGCCAGCTTGCGGGCATCGTGGTCTCGCTGCTCGGCGTGCTCGTCATCATCCTGCGCGGCGACCTCGCGGCACTCGCGAGCATCGCCTTCAACAAGGGCGATGTGATGTTCACCTGGTCGCTTATCGCGTTCGGACTCTATTCCGCGGTCATTGCGCGCCGGCCGCGGGTTCATCAGCTCTCGTTCCTGTCCTTCACCACCTGCTGCGGCGCCATGATGCTGGTGCCGGGCGCGCTGTGGGAATATTCCGCCGGCATCACGCTGAAGCTCGATGCGCTGACGCTGGCGACGATGAGCTACATCCTGATCTTTCCCTCGACGCTCGCCTACCTCTTCTTCAACCGCGGCGTGGCGCTGATCGGGCCGAACCGCGCTGCGCCGTTCTTCCATCTGGTGCCGGTGTTCGGCTCGGCGCTGGCGATCGTGCTGCTCGGCGAGAAGCTGCAGGCGTTTCACCTGATCGGCTACGCGCTGGTGCTCGCCGGCGTGGTCACCGCCTCGCGGCAGGGTTCTGCGGCGAATGGCTCTCCGGCGAAATAATTCCGCGCCGCGGATGTGCGCGCCAAGCTGCCGCCTTCCGATTCCGGCCCGGACGGGCTAGTTTCCCGGCACAACAAGAACAGGGAAACGTCCGGAATGTCCTCATTCGTCATCCGCGGCTTGCGCGCCGCCGCCGTGCTGCTCGCGTGTCTTTCGGCATCTTTGGCCACGTCCACCGCGCAGGCGCAAAACTATCCGAACCGCAACATCACGCTGGTGCTGCCGTTCGCCGCCGGCAGCGGCACCGACACCACGACGCGGATCATCTCGCAGCATCTGTCGCAAGCGCTCGGCGTCGGCATCGTGATCGAGAACAAGGCCGGCGCCAACGGCATGCTGGCCGCGACCTATGTCGCGCGCGCCACCCCGGACGGCTACACGCTGCTGGTCACCACCAACACCACGCATTCGGCCAATCCCTATCTGCTGAAGAGCCTCACCTACGACCCGGTGAAGGATTTTGTGCCGATCGCGCGCACCGGCGACCTGCCCTTCATGCTGGTGATCCACCCGGACGTGCCGGCGAAGACGGTCGGCGAGCTCGTCGCCTATGGCAAGGCCAATCCGGGCAAGCTGAGCTACGCCTCGGGCTCCTCGTCCGCGATCGTATCGGGCGCAACCTTTGCGCATAACGCCGGGATCGACATGCTGCACGTGCCCTACAAGAGCTCGCCGCCGGCGCTCAACGACGTGATGGGCGGCCGCGTCTCCATGATGTTCGTGGACATTTTGACCGGCCTGCCGCACGTCAATGGCGGCGCGCTGCGTTCGCTCGCGGTCACCACCAGGGAGCGCTCGCCGCTGGTGCCGAATCTGCCGTCGATGCAGGAAGCCGGCGTGCCCGATTTCGACATCACCTCGTGGCAAGGCTATTTCGCGCCCGCCGGCACGCCGAAGGAGATCGTCGTCAGGCTCAACGCCGAGATCCGCAAGATCGTCGAGAAGCCGGAGATCAAGGCCCAACTCGCCACGCTCGGCATGGACGCTTTCTCCGGCACGCCGGAGGAGCTTGGCGCCTTCGTGAAGGATCAGCTCGTGCTGTGGGAGAAGCTGATCAAGAACGCGAACATCGAGGCGCAGTGAGCGCTGCCACGAGTGACGACGCCGTAGGGTGGGTTAGCCCCGCGGATTGCGCGAAGCGCAATCCGCTCGGCGTAACCCACCTCTTTTGCTTCCGCGGAGACAGAAGCGGTGGGTTACGCCCAGCCGACTGCGCTTCGCGCAGCCGCAGGGCTAACCCACCCTACGAATTCCGTGTTCACTACTTAAGCCGCGCGCACCTTCGCCAGGAAGCCGTCCACCGCGCTGCGCAGCGCGCCGGACTGGTTGTCCAGCTCGCGGGCATTCGAGAGCACGTCGCTTGCCGCCGAGCCGGTCGCTTCCGCGGCCGAGGTGACGCTGCCGATATGGGTGTTGATCTCGTTCGAGCCGGCCGCGACCGACTGGATGTTGCGGGCGATCTCGCGCGTCGCCTCGCCCTGCTGCTCGATCGACGACGAGATGCCGGCGGTGATCTCGCTCATCTCGGCGATGGTCTGCGTGATGCCGGCGATGGCGGCGACGGCGTCGCTGGTCGAGGTCTGCATCGCCGCCACCTGGGCGGAGATTTCCTCGGTCGCTTTCGCAGTCTGGTTGGCGAGCGCCTTGACCTCGGAGGCGACCACCGCAAAACCGCGGCCGGATTCACCGGCGCGCGCCGCCTCGATGGTGGCGTTGAGCGCCAGCAGGTTGGTCTGCGCCGCGATCGAGTGGATCAGCTTGACCACCTCCCCGATCTTCTCGGCGCCAGACGACAGCACCTGCACGGTGGCATTGGTGCGCTCGGCGTCGTTGACGGCCTTGCTCGCGACCACCGTCGAGCGCGTCACCTGGCGTGAGATCTCGTTGACCGAGCTCGACAGCTCTTCGGCGGCCGCCGCGACGGTGCCGACATTGCCGGACGCCCGTTGCGAGGCCGCACCGACGGTCGCTGCACGCGCGCTGGCGTCGCTGGCGGTCGCGGTCATCGACTGCGCCGTGGTCTGCATGCCTGCGGCGGCCGAAGAGACCGAGCGGACGATGCCGTTGACGCTGCGTTCGAAGTCGTTGGCGATGCTGTCCATCGCGCTGCGGCGTTCCGCCGCAACACGTTCCTTGGCGTCCGCCTCGGTCTTCTCGAGATCGCGGATGCGGACCGCATTGTCCTTGAAGATCTGCACCGTTGACGCCATCGCGCCGACCTCGTCACCGCGGCCGACGCCGGGAATGTCGCCTTCGAGCTTGCCGTCGGCGAGCTCCTTCATGCGGGTGCCGAGCATGGCAAGCGGGCGGCTGATGCTGCGGCCGATCAGCCAGGCGACGCTGCCGGCGACGATGACGATGCCGAGGATGGACAGGCCGAGCAGCCAGGCCACCGGCGCCATCTTGTCCTCGATGTCGTCGAGATAGGCTCCCGTGCCGAGATACATGTCGAAGCCGGGGACGGCCACCGCGTAACCAAGCTTGCGGATCGGCTTCTCCTGGCCGGGCTTCACATATTCATAGTACAGCAGGATGTCGCCGTGGGCCTTGACGCCGTCCATCAGCTCCTTGGACAACTTGCGGCCGTTGGTCTCGACCTCCATGCGATTGGTGCCGATCTGCTTCGGATCGGGCGCGAGCTGCGTGATGCCGTCATAAGTGGTGCCGAACAGGTAGCCCGCGCCCTTGTCATAGGTCATCGCGTTGCCGTAGCGGCGAAGGTCGGCCAAGGCGGCCTCCTTCGTCATCTCGCCGGCGTTGACCCGCTTCATCAGGGTGGCCGCGTAGTTGCGCGCCAGTTCGACGATCGCCTTGGCCTGGTCGACGCGCGCATTCACCATCTCGCGCTTCATCAGATAGCCGGCGAGAACCCCGGAGATGCACAAGCCGAACAGCGTGACGCCGACAAGAATGCCAAGCTTGGGGGCGATCTTCATATTGCTCAACTTCACGGGGATGGCTCCGGGAATGGGGGACAGGCGCGTGGCAAGTCGATAGAATTTGAATCAACCTTTAGTGTGAGACCCCTTAGCGCTTTGTTACGGGAACTCCGTAGAAGCCCTGACCTCCGCGAAAGTCCGGTATTCCGGCAACCGACGATTGTACGAATACGAGCCGCTTTCGCGTAAAAGACGAACAGGCCCGGCGCCAAGGCCGGGTCAAAGCAACAACCGACCAGCAGAATCGGGAGCAGGAAATGCCGAAATACAGGGTGCTGACGCCGAAGGGCGCGAGCTTTACGGTCGCCGGCAGCGATTACTCATATGAGCGGGAGGCGCTCGATCCGATCGAGGCCGAGATCATCGAGGCGCCGGCCAACGAGGCCGAGTTCATCGCGGCCGCCCGGACCGCCGACGCGATCTACGCCAAGGGCATGCCGATCTCAAAGACGGTCATCGACGCGCTGGAGACCTGCAAGGTCATCACGCTCGGCTCCGTCGGCGTCGACAGCGTCGACGTGAAGGCGGCGACCGCACGCGGCATTCCCGTAACCAACATCCCCGACACCTTCATCGAGGAGGTCGCCGACCACGCCATGATGCTGCTGCTCGCCGGCTTCCGCCGCCTGGTCGAGCAGGACCGGATGGTGCGCACGGGGCGCTGGGCCGAGGGTCGGCCGGCGCTCCTGAAAATCCCGCGGCTGATGGGCCAGACGCTCGGCTTCATCTCGTTCGGCCGCGTGGCGCGTGCAGTTGCGAAGCGCGCCGCGCCCTTTGGCCTCAGGATGATGGCCTACGATCCCTTCATCCAGGAAACGCTGATGTACGACCACGGCGTGCTCCCGGCGACGCTGAACGAGGTGCTGTCGCAATCGGATTTTGTCTCGATGCACGCCCCGGCGCGGCCCGAGGTGCATCACATGCTCACCGAGAAGCATTTCCGCCAGATGAAAAAAGGCTCGGTCTTCATCAACACCGGCCGCGGCGCCACCGTGGACGAGGAAAGCCTGATCAAGGCGCTGCAGGAGGGTTGGATCGCACATGCCGCGCTGGACGTGCTGGAGAAAGAGCCGCCGTCGCACAACAATCCCCTGCTCGGCATGGAGAACGTGACGCTGACCGCCCATGTCGCCTCTGCCTCGGCACGGTTCGACGAGGCGCGCAAGCGCCGCGTGGGCTACGAATTGTCACTGGTGCTCCAGGGGATGTGGCCGGTAAGCTGCGTCAATCCGTCGGTGCTGCAAAACACCGCGCTCCGCCGCTGGCAGCCCGTCAGCATGGACCGCGGCCCGAACAGCTGAGCGGGCAAAAAGCGGCTTCGAAGCAAACGGAGAGACGAGACTCGTCCGAACCAGAGAGACCCTTCACCGGCGATCAACGCCGGGAAGGCGAAAAAACCTAGGGAGAGACTGATGAGGAACGACTTCACACGTCGCGATGCCTTGGCGCTGGGCCTGTCCGCAGCTGCGCTCGCCGCAACCGGAGCGCCTGCAAACGCGCAATCCGCAATCAAGGCCGCCGACGTACCGGCGCCCAAATGGGCGATCGAGAAGGGCGCATCGCTGAAGATGCTGCGTCCGGTCCGCTTCGTCCAGGCCGACGAAGACGTGTTCCGCGCCAACGCGGCCAAGTTCAGCAAGGAGACCGGCGTCGAGGTCAAGGTCGACTTCGTCGGCTGGGAGGACATCAACCAGCAGACCGCGGTGACCTCGAACTCCGGCGCAGGCCCCGACATCATCATGGGCTTCTCCGACGCCCCGCACATCTATGTCGACAAGCTGATCGATCTCAGCGACCTCGCCGACTATCTCGGCAAGCGCTACGGCGGCTGGCAGAACCTCGCAAAAGCCTACGGCAAGAAGGCCAAGAGCGACACCTGGATCGGGCTCCCGTTCGGCGCCACCGCCGGCCCCCTGATCTATCGCAAGTCGATCCTGAAATCCGTCGGCTTCGACAAGGCGCCGGAAGATGCGCCCGGGTTCCTCGACCTCTGCAAGAAGCTGCAAAAGGCCGGCAAGCCCGCCGGCTTTGCGCTGGGCAATGCCGTCGGCGACGGCAACGGCTTTGCGGACTGGATGATGTGGTCGCACAACGCCTCGCTGCTGGATGAGGAAGGCAACGTCACCATCAACAGCAAGGAGACCATCGCGGCGCTGAACTTTGTGAAGGAGCTCTATCCGACCTTCATCGCCGGCACGCCATCCTGGAACGACGTGAGCAACAACCGCGCCTATTCCTCGCAGGAAATCGGGCTGACTGCGAACGGCGTCTCGCTGTATTTCTCGCTGAAGAACGATCCGGCGACCGCCGCGATCGCCGAAGACAGTGAACATCAGCTCCTGCCGAAATTCTTTGCGCCGATCTCGCCGATGTCGGGCCTGACGCTGAACGCCATGGTGTTCAAGCACAGTCAGTATCCGAACGCCGCGAAGGCGTTCCTGCAGTTCATGATGGAGAAGGATCAGTACGAGCCGTGGCTGAACGCCAACAGCGGCTACTGGTCGCAGCCGCTCGCGGCCTATGCCGACTCGGCGGTGTGGAAGGGCGACCCCAAGGTCGCGATCTTCAAGAACACCATGAACAGCACCTACTACGCCGGCTACAAGGGTCCGATCTCGACCGCAACCGGTGCGGTTCGCGCCGACTATGTGACGGTGCAGATGTTCGCGTCCGTTGCGACCGGCGCTGCCACGCCGGAGGCTGCGGCCGCGGAGGCCGAGCAACGCTGCAAGCGGTACTTCCGGCGGCAGGCAGCGAAGTAACGCCTGAACGAAACGAACGTCATTGCGAGGAGCGAAGCGACGAAGCAATCCAGACTGTCTCCGCGGAAACATCCCTGGATTGCTTCGCTTCGCTCGCAATGACGACGCGGCCTACTCTTAAAGGACACACGCACGATGTCCGTGACCACGCTCACCTCCCCCGCCCTGGCGGTCCGGCAACCGGGCTGGATCGTGCGGCTGTTCGACTACAAGCCGTTCCTGATCGTGATGTGCCTTGCGCCCGCGATCGGCCTTTTGGCGGTGTTCCTCACCTATCCGCTCGGGCTCGGCGTCTGGCTCGCCTTCACCGACACCACGATCGGCCAGCGCGGCGTCTTCATCGGCTTTGAGAACTTCCAGTACCTGGTCAAGGATCCCTTGTGGTGGAACGCGGTGTTCTACAGCGTGGTCTACACGGGTATCGCGACCTTCGGGAAGTTTGCGCTCGGCTTCTGGCTGGCGCTGCTGCTCAACAACCATTTTCCGTTCAAGAGCCTGCTCCGCGCCATCGTGCTGCTGCCCTGGATCGTGCCGACGGTGCTGTCGGCGCTGGCGTTCTGGTGGATCTACGATCCGCAGTTCTCGATCATCTCCTATCTGCTGGTCGACGTGCTGCACTGGCGCTCTACCAATGTCGACTTCCTCGGTACGCCCTGGCCGGCACGGTTCTCGCTGATCGCCGCCAACATCTGGCGCGGCATCCCCTTTGTCGCAATCTCGCTGCTCGCGGGGCTACAGACCATCTCGCCCTCGCTCTACGAGGCCGCGATGCTCGACGGGGCCAGCGCCTGGCAGCGCTTCCGCTACATCACCTTTCCGATGATGATGCCGATCCTCGCCATCGTCATGACCTTCTCGATCATCTTCACCTTCACCGACTTCCAGCTCGTCTACGCCATCACGCGCGGCGGCCCGGTGAACTCCACGCACCTGCTGGCCACGTTGGCGTTCCAGCGCGGCATCGCCGGCGGCGAACTCGGCGAAGGCGCCGCGATCGCGGTCTCGATGATCCCGTTCCTCGTGTTCGCGACGTTGTTCAGCTACTTCGGCCTCGCGCGCCGCAAATGGCAGCAGGGAGAAGCCAATGACTGACGTAACCGCCTCACCTGATAACAGCAATGTCGCCAGTGCCACGCCGGATACGATGGCGTGGGACTCCCGCGCACGGCGGGTCATGATGATCTACCTGCCGCTGTCCTGCTTCGTGCTGATCCTGCTGTTCCCGTTCTACTGGATGGCGATCACGTCGTTCAAGCCGAACGCCGAGCTGTTGAACTACAAGGAGCACAATCCGTTCTGGATCACCTCGCCGACGCTGGCGCACATCAAGCACCTCTTGTTCAACACGGCCTACCCGACCTGGCTGAAGACCACGATGTTCGTGGCTGTCGGATCGACCACACTGTCGCTGTTTGCGAGCACGCTCGCGGCCTACGCGATCGAGCGCTTGCGCTTCCGCGGCAGCCCCTATGTCGGCCTCGGCATCTACCTAGCCTATCTCGTGCCGCCCTCGATCCTGTTCATTCCGCTGGCGACGGTGATCGTGCAGTTCGGCCTGTTCGACTCACCGATGGCGTTGATCCTGGTCTATCCGACCTTCCTGGTGCCGTTCTGCACCTGGCTCCTGATCGGCTATTTCAAATCGATCCCCTACGAGCTCGAGGAATGCGCGCTGGTGGACGGCGCGACGCGGCTGCAGATCCTGCGACGGATCACGCTGCCGCTCGCGGTGCCCGGCCTAATCTCGGCCGGCATCTTCTCCTTCACGCTGTCCTGGAACGAGTTCATCTACGCGCTCGCCTTCATCCAGAGCGGCGCCAACAAGACCGTGCCGGTCGCGATCCTGACCGAGCTCGTCACCGGCGACGTCTATCAATGGGGTGCGCTGATGGCCGGCTCGCTGCTCGGCTCGCTGCCGGTCGCCCTGTTCTACTCGCTGTTCGTGGATTATTACGTGTCGTCGCTGACCGGCGCGGTAAAGGAGTAGACTCGCAACTGCGGCGTTTGGCCCGGTTTCACAAAACTGCAACAGGCCCGCAGCATAAGGCGTGCGTCCGATAACAGGAGACGCACATGCGCGCGACCTTGCTGACTTCCGTCGCCACCCTCATTCTCACCGCGAGCGCAGCACTCGCGCAAAACGAGGGCGAATTCCCCGCCAACCTCGCCGGCCACGCGGTCATGCCGGCGGAGTCCTTCATCGAGGCGCCGGCGGATGCGCCCGCCGACCTCAAGACCTCGGGCAAATACACCACGGGCAAGCGCGTCGACGCGATCGGCACCGTGATGGGCAAGTCCTTTGAGCGGCCGACCGGCGTGTCGCTGCCCTTCAAGGGCCAGCCGCTGCAGGGCCATTCCGGCATCAAGTCGATGGGCGACGGCACCTTCTGGGTGCTGACCGACAACGGCATGGGCTCGCGCTATAACTCGCCGGATTCGATGCTCTATCTCAACCGCTACAAGATGGATTGGGTGAGCGGCAAGATCGAGCGGCAGGAGACGGTGTTCCTGCACGATCCCGACAGACGCGTCCCTTTCCGCATCGTCCATGAGGACACGCAGAAGCGCTATCTCACCGGCTCGGATTTCGACACCGAAGGCTTTCAGATCATCGGCGATGTCTTCTGGATCGGCGACGAGTTCGGCCCCTACATCCTGAAAGCCGACAAGGCCGGGAAAATCCTCGCCGTGTTCGAGACCGTCGCCGACGGCAAGCCGGTGCGCTCGCCCGATCATTGGGCGGTGCAGTCGCCAGGCGCCCCGGGCGCGAGCTACACCAACGTCAACCTCCGCCGCTCCAAGGGCTATGAGGGTTTTGCGGCCTCGAAGGACGGTAAATTCCTCTACGGCCTGCTCGAAGGGCCGCTGTGGGACGCCGAGAAGAAGGATTTTGAAAAGGTCGACGGCAAGGAAGCCTCCCGCATCCTCGAATTCGACGTCGCCGCCGAAAAGTTCACCGGCCGCTACTGGCACTACGTGTTCGAGCAGAACGGCAACGCCATCGGCGACTTCAACATGATCGACCCGACCGCCGGCCTCATCATCGAGCGCGACAATGGCGAAGGCACCGCCGACAAGGCCTGTCCGCAAGGGGTGCGCGGCGAAAACTGCTTTCCCAATCTCGC
The DNA here is from genome assembly GCF_024758505.1 of Bradyrhizobium arachidis. Classification (NCBI taxonomy): domain Bacteria; kingdom Pseudomonadati; phylum Pseudomonadota; class Alphaproteobacteria; order Hyphomicrobiales; family Nitrobacteraceae; genus Bradyrhizobium; species Bradyrhizobium arachidis. The sequence continues at coordinate 7,842,146 of NZ_CP077970.1, forward strand.
CAAGTTCAAGCGCGTCTACAAGATCGAGCTCTCGGACGCCAATGTCGGCAAGCCCGTGCGCAAGATCGGTTACATCGACCTCTTGAAGATCCGCGATCCCGACAAGAAGGCGAAGAAGCCGCTCAACGACGGCGTCTACACCTTCCCGTTCTTCACCATCGAGAACGTCGATCGCGTGGACGAGACCCACATCATCGTCGGCAACGACAACAACCTGCCGTTCTCCTCCAGCCGCGATCCGAACAAGGCCGACGATGACGAGTTCATGCTGCTCGAGGTGGCGGAGTTTTTGAAGGCGAAGTAGAGGTAAAGCTCTCTCTTCGCCAACCACAAAACCCTGCCGTCGTCCCGGACAAGCGCGCCAACAAGCGCGCGCTGATCCGGGACCCATAATCACAGGGAGACGTTTGGCGAAGACTCGGAGTTATCAGCTTGCCCCATAACCACGCCCTGTGGTTATGGGTCCCGGATCTGCGCTGACGCTTGTCCGGGACGACGGCGGAATTTGCGGCGACCGCCGCGCTACCTCACCGTAAACTCCACCGGAATCGAAAAGCTCATCGATCCGTTGCTGATCTCCGGCGGGAAAGGCGGGAACGGTTGCGCCTGCCCGATCATCGACATCGCCTGGGCATCGAAGGCGGCGATCCCCGATGATCCGCCGAGCCGGCTGGACGTCACCTGCCCGCTCCGGCTCAGCGTAAAGGAGAGCCGCGCGACGCCGCGCTGCCCGCCGCCGGCGGACGGATATTGATGGAAGCGCATCAGGTGCGCGCGGACACGCTGGTTGTAGGACGCGATCACCGAGGCCGTGGCTCCGGAACTCATGGCGGATGCCATCGGCGCCTCGCGCTCGGCACGCGGCGGTGCGCTGGTGCGCGGTGCGGGCGGCGCCTCCGAGGGTTTTTTGGCCTCGCGGCGAACGACTTTTGGCTTCACCGGCGCCGGCTTTTCGATGAGTACGATCTTCGCAGGGTCAGGCTTGGCCGCCGTGGCATCCCGCTTCTGCTCAGGCGGCACGACCACTTCGGGCTTCTCCTGAGGCGGCGTCGGTGCGATCGTCTCCTCGACGAGCTGCTGCTGCACCGGCTCCGGCGGCGAGGCGTCGGCCTCCTGCATCACAGGTCCGGGAGCGATATAGAGCGGCGTCGCTTCAGGCGCCGAGGTCACCGGCGACATGTCGACCATGATCGCGGGCATCGTCACGCCCTCCTCGGGCGCGCGGATGAGCCAGGTCAGCGCGAGCGCGGCGACAACCGAATGCAGCGCGACGATCGTGACCGCCGAGGCGCTCCAGCGGACCACGCCCCGCTCCTCGAGCGGCTCGTACAGCGCAAAGGCGTTCGCCGACATCAGCTGCGTCCGTCAAGGCCGACGAGCGCGACCTTGAGATAGCCCGCGTTGCGCAGCGCGTTCATCACCTCCATCAGGTCGCCATAGCTCACGGCCTTGTCGGCACGCAGATAAATCCGCTCGTCCTTGCGTCCCTTGGTCGCCGCATTGAGCGAGGTGACGAGACCGTCGCGGCCGACTGTATCCTCGCCGACGGCGACGGCCAGATCCGGCTTCACGGTGACGAAGACCGGCTTGTCGGGGCGCGGCTGCGGCTCGGCTGATGTCGCGGGCAAGTCCACGCCGATATCGACGGTCGCAAGCGGTGCTGCCACCATGAAGATGATGAGCAGCACCAGCATCACGTCGATGAAAGGCGTGACGTTGATCTCATGCGTGACGTCGAGATCGTGGGGATCACCACGCCGTACGCCGAGTTTTGCGCCCATGGCCTACTCCGCCGCTCGCGCCAGCCGAAAATCCCTGACGTCGCGCTGGCGGCTGACCAGCAGCAAGAGCTGCGCCGAGGCATCGCCCAGCAACGCGCGATAATTCGCAATGCCGCGGACCAGCTGGTTGTAGATCACGACCGCCGGGATCGCCGCGACGAGACCGAGCGCGGTGGCGAGCAGCGCCTCCGCAATGCCGGGCGCTACCACCGCGAGGCTGGTCGTCTGGCTCTCGGAAATGCCGATGAAGGAATTCATGATGCCCCAGACCGTGCCGAACAGGCCGACGAACGGCGCGGTGGCGCCGATGGTCGCGAGCACGCCGGTGCCGCGCGCGATCTGCCGCGACATCGCGGCCTCCACGCGCTCCAGCCGCAGCGCCACGCGCTCCGGCAGGCCGTCGTCGTGGATGCCACCGGAGAGCTCCGCTTCGATCGCCGTCGACTGGATCAGCCGGGCGACGGCGTCATTGGCGCCGCCGGTCTGTCCTGAAGCGTCGGCGATAGCGATATTGCTCTCGAGCGTCCGCATGCGCCTCCTGGCGAGCGCGCTCTTGCGGTTGAGCTCGATGGTCTTGGCGAGCCAGACCGTCCAGGTCACGAGCGAGGCGATCGCAAGCCCGATCATGACCGCCTTCACGACGATGTCGGCGCTGACGAACATGCCCCAGGGCGAGAGGTTGCGCGGCAGCAGCGCTTCGGCCGTGGCGGCAAAGGCGGAGCACGGCGCGACCATCGCAGCTATCCCGACCGTCAGTCGCGTTTTGAACAGGCTCTGCATGTCGATCTCCCAACAGGCGAGGCGTGGGAACGGTTACGCCGCGACGGTTTTGGCAAGCTGCCTGAACCGTTCGAGCTGATCCGCGCGCAAGGCGCGGGTCTCGTCGCGGCCGACGAAGACCTTGTACATGATCCCGCCATCGACATTGACGAAGGCGACGAAGGCCGACGTCTTGCCCATGAACGGCCGCTCGACGAAGGCAACGCCCGCACAGCGCTCGTGCCTGAGATGGCCGTGCAGGCCTTTTGGCTGCATCAGGTTGAAATAGCCGCGGCCGATTTCGCCGGTGGGGATGCCGCCGGTGAACTCGAAGATCGCGTCCTCGGTGTGCACGATGAGCGTGACCTCGCCCCATTGCGCGATGTCGGCCATGGCGGCGGCGAAGTGACTGCCTGATGCCATGGTGACCATGGTATCAGGCAGCGCCTCGATCACCTGGCGCGGCGTGACCTTGCGTTCGCGCGCGACGTCCTCGATGACAGCGCCGGGGTTGGCGGCCATGTACGACTTGAGATCGGCGAGCTCCGTGCTCAACATATCCGGCTCCTCTCAGGCGGCCGCGCTTGCCTTGCGCTCGGTCTGGATGACTTCAAAGCCCTCGAACTTGGGATGGCCGAGATAGAGGCTCTCGCCGGTCCGGTTGTCGGCGCGGGCATGCGCGCGGCGAAATTCTTCCGAGCGCGTCCAGGCTTCGAACGCGGCCTTGTCGACCCAGACCGTGTGCGAGGAATAGAGCGTGTGATCATCGAGCTCCGGTCCCTTCAAGAGGTGAAACTCGACGAAGCCGGCCATGGCCCCGAGATAGGATTCGCGCGTGGCCCAGGCATTCTCGAAGGCCGATTCCGCGCCCTTCTTCACCTCGAAACGGTTCATGGCGATAAACATGTCATTCTCTCCTTGTCATCGAAACGGAAACACGCCGATGCCGCGCTGGAGCATCAGCGCGGCCCGGCGGAGGTCGGTGGTGCGCAGCATCTCGCCGGTTACGCGCCTCCAAAGTGGATCTTCAGGCCGGCCTTGTAGACCCGTCCCGGTCCCGGGCTCGACCACAGCACGTCATTCTGCGTGGTGCCGTCGGTGGAGCTGCCGGGGATCGCGTAAGGCCGGTAGTACTGGTTCAAGAGATTGTCGATCGAGGCGGTGAAGACGATGTCCCGCGTCGCGTTGTAGGTCAGGTACAGATTGACCAGCTCATAGCCCGTCGCGGGCAGGTAGCCGGCGGGCACGTCGTTGTTGGGCCCGTAGGAGGCCCATTGCGCCGCCAGGACCAGCTTCTGATCGAGCAAGCGGACACCGCCGGTCGTGACGACCTTGCGCGGCGTGATGGTCGCAAGGCCGATACCGGTCTGCGTGTTCTTGCCCTGGATGTAGTGGCCAGCGATCCCGACGAACCAGAGACCGGCGTCGTACATCGTCTCCGCCTCAAAGCCCTGGATCCGCGCGTTGGCGATGTTCTGGTACTGGTAGAACTGGCTGAAGGAGCCAAACGGCGGCACCGCGACCGGCGTTGAGGCGACGAGGTCGATATAGTCGCTGACGTCGTTGCGGAAGAGATTGAACTTGCCGCGGAACGAGTCGGCGGCCGTGAAGATGCCGTCATACTTCAGGTTGAGGCCAATTTCCTTGTTCCTGCCGACCTCGGGACGAAGGTTCGGGTTAGGCAGGAAGCAGAACAGGCCGGTGGTGCCGTTCGGGCAAACGAAGAAGGCCGGCCCGCCGCCGGTCGCATGTGCGCCCGAGATCACGGTCTCGGTGATCGACGGCGCGCGATACCCCTCGGCATAGCTGACATAGGGCGTGAAACCGGCAACCGGCGTGACGCCGAGGGTGATCTTTGGCGAGAAGCGGTCGCCGCCGGAGTGCGTCGTGCCGGAGTCGAGGTCGTAGCGATCGAAGCGGATCGCGCTGACGGCCTCGAACCAGGTGCCGTAGTTCTGCTTCAACTGCACGAAGCCGCCCGACACGGTTCGAATGCCGCTCGGCGTCGTGATGTTGGAATTGCCGCGGCTGTCCGAGGTCTTCACGTTGTCCTGGAATGCGTCGAGGCCCCAGGTGACGGCGTTGCGCCAGTCGCCGACATTGAAGCGGGTGGTGTTGTTGAGGTCGATGCCGAAGGTGTCAAGCACATAGCCGCGCTTGTCGCCGACACAGCCCGAGATGTTGTTGCCGGTGTTGCCGGCGCCGCAAAAGGCAGCTCCGCCGGTCGAGTAATGATACGTCTTGGTCTGGTCGTTATCGACGCGGTTGCCGTAGACCGACATATGCCAGTCGAACAGATTGTCGCTCGGCAGCGCATAGTTCCAGGTGATCGTGCCCAGGTAATTCTTGGCGTCGGACGCATAGACCGAGGAGCCCTGGTACAGCGCGCGCTGCGCGGCGGTCGCCACCGGACCGGTGTTGAACTGGCCGATATTGTACTGGTAGTCCTGGAAGACGCTGCCGAGCTTGACCTCGTGACCGAGCGCCGGCCGCACGGTGAGCTTCATCAACCCGGCCGCGATGTCATTGCCGGTGTTGCCGATCGTGGTGCCGTTACCGTCCTTGTAGTTGCCTTGCGTGCGGTAGACCGCGCCGCCAAAAATGTCGACGTCGGGCGTTGCGCGCACGCCGCCGAACACCGAGCCGAGGCCGCGATCCTTGTTGGTGCCGTAGGAGCCGGAGAGATCGACACCCCAGCGCTCGCCGGGACGCACGACGTCGTTGATGTCCTTGGTGCGGAACGAGACCAGGCCGCCGATCGCGCCGGAGCCATAGATATTTGCCGTCGGACCGCGCACGACATCGATGCCGCCGACGAGCTCGGGATCGAGGAAGAAGGAGCCGTTGGCGTTATGGCCGGTGCGCTGGTAGTTCTGCCGCGCGCCGTCGACCACGACCGCGACGCGGCCAAAGTCCTGCAAGCCGCGAATGTTGATGACCGTCGCGGGATCGTCGCCGCGCTCCTGGAACGACACGCCTGGCACGGCATAGAAAACATCCGACAACCGGTTGGGCTGGAGACCCTGGATCTTCTCGAGCGACACGGAAGAGACAGGCGCGAGCGCATCGATCGCACGCTCCGGAGTTTTTGACGCGGCAACGGTGATGGTGTCGAGCGTCTGGACGCCGACGATGCCGGCCTGCGCACGCGCGTCGAATACGCTGGTCGCAGCCTGCTGCTCGGCCTGGGGCTTCGGCGGTTTGCGCCTGGCTTGCTTCGGCCGCTCGGAGGCCGCACGCGTGCCTTGCGGCTCCGCGTTCTGCGCAAAACCGCTCTCCGACAGAACTGCCGCAAATGAAACCACCGACGCGCCCAAAATCAGGGCGCGCGAAACCCTAGCCCTGTCAGCCATACTAGCCCCAGCCCGATCATCATCTTTTGTTGGTTTGGCTGGCGTGCGCTCGCGATGCGCGAAGCGACTGGCTGGCTATTGGTTGGCAGGCGCGAGCTCCCCGGCTCGTACCGCACCCTCTTTGGTTACGTCCCCACATCAGGACGGTCAAGAAACGCTGTTGCAATTTATATCGATTGTAAATCGCAGCCGTTGGAATGCGCTTCCGCCCGCTTATACAAGCGGGTGCAACATCCAGGAATTTCGAAAGCGCGTCACAAAGACAATGTCAGCAACTTCCGGAGACGAGATCGGCGACGCCGGAAGGGAGGCGGATGGCCCTTGCGCAGCTGCAAAGACCCTGATCATGCAGGGCAATCGCATCGACAGCCGCGACCTGTTCGCCGCCGAGCGCGAGATCATCATCGCGCATGGCGAGGACAAGTATCGCCTGCGCCTGACGTCGCAAAACAAGCTCATCCTCACGAAGTAATCGCAATGACAATTTGTCGCATGCTCATGCGTATCATGCTGGTCGGCGGCCTTGCACTCGGGGCGGCTGCACACGCCGACGGCATCACCGTGCATGATGCGCGCAACCGTGACATCGCGATCAACGACGCGGCGCGCACGGTGTCGATCGGCGGCGCCATCACCGAGATCCTCTATGCGCTGGGGTTAGACGGCCGGCTGGTCGGGATCGACACCACCAGCCTTTATCCGCCGGCTGCGCTGCGCGAAAAGCCCAATGTCGGCTACATGCGCCAGATCTCCGCCGAGGGCGTGCTCGGTCTCAATCCCACGCTGATCCTGGCGGTGCAGGGCTCCGGCCCGCGCGAGACCATGGACGTGCTCGAGACCGCAAAGGTGCCGCTGGTACTGGTGCCCGAGACGTTCTCCGAGCAGGGACTCTTGGAAAAAATCCGGCTGGTCGGCCACGCCATGGGCGTCGATGCCCGCGCCGAATGCCTGAGTACGGCGGTTGCCTCCGATCTCACGCAATTGCGCGAGCTGCGCGCCAGGGTGACGAAGCCGGTGCGCGTGATGTTCGTGATGTCGCTCCTCAACGGCCGCGCCATGGTCGCCGGACGCAAGACCGCGGCCGACGAGATCATCCAGCTCGCCGGTGCGGCCAATGCGGTGTCCGACTATGACGGCTACAAGCCGATGGGCGACGAAGCCATCGTCGCGGCCAAGCCCGACGTCGTGCTGTCGATCGAGCGCGGCGCGGATTCGCTCCAGGCCGACGCGATCTATGCCCATCCGGCGTTCGCGCTGACGCCCGCGGCGGGCGCCAAAGCCTTCATCGCGATGGATGGCCTTTATCTGCTCGGCTTCGGCCCGCGCACCGCGGCCGCCGCGCGCGACCTCTCGCTCAAACTCTATCCGGCGCTGGCGGGGCAGTCGGGCTCGTTCGCATCTGCCGTGCTCTCGGCCAATTGCCGGCAATGAGCCTCGCGGTCGACAGCAAGGCCGGCGATCTGCGCGGCCGACCGCGAACGCGACGGCGCCCTGCACCGTTGACGATTGCCGTCCTGCTTGTCGCGCTCACGATCGCGGCGGTCATCGCGCTCACGGTCGGCGCGGCCGGCATTCCGCTCAGCCGTCTGCCGGCAGCGCTCGGCCTTTGGCAACAGGGCGCCGCCGATCCCATGGCACCGCGCGACCAGCTCGTGCTGTGGTCGATCCGGATTCCGCGGATCGCAGCCGCCGCCATGGTCGGCGGACTTCTTGCGATGTCAGGTGCCATCATGCAGGGCCTGTTTCGCAACCCCCTCGCCGATCCCGCGCTGGTCGGTGTCTCCAGCGGCGGTGCGCTGGCGGCCGCTGCCGCCATCGTCTTCACGGATTCGCGGATGGGCGAGGCGTTGCGTTTTCTCCAGACCGAGCTGTTGCCGCTCGCCGCATTTGCGGGATCGCTGGTCACGACCGCCATCCTCTACGGCATCAGCAGCCGCTCGGGCCGCACCTCGATTGCGATCTTCCTGCTCGCCGGCGTTGCCATCGGCGCGATCACCAATGCCGGCATCGGACTGCTCGCGTTCATCGCCGACGACCGTCAGCTCCGCGACATCACGTTCTGGCTGCTGGGATCGATGAGCGGCGCAACCTGGACCAAGGACGCCATGCTTGCGCCGGTGCTGCTGCTCGGTCTCGCGACGTGCGTCTTCATCGCGCGCGGGCTCGACCTGCTCGTGCTCGGCGAGGCCGACGCCTTTCACGGCGGCGTCGACGTCGAGCGATTGAAACGGATCGCGATCGTGCTGGTCGCTGCGATGACCGGTGTCGCGGTCTCGGTCTGCGGCGTCATCGGCTTCGTCGGCATCGTCGTGCCGCATCTGTTACGGCTCGTGATCGGACCCGCCCATCGCCTGCTGCTGCCGGCCTCCGTGCTGCTCGGCGCCGTCTTGCTCGTCGGTGCCGACACACTGGCGCGCACCATCGTGGCGCCGGCCGAGATGCCGATCGGTATTCTGACCGCCGCGGTCGGTGCACCCTTCTTCCTCGGGATTCTCTTGCGGCAGCGCGGGCTCGCCACGCTATGACCGATGTGATCGAAGCCCGCGCCCTGACCAAGCGCGTCGGTCACGCGACCCTCGTCGACGCGATCGACCTGCGCGTCGCGGCCGGCGAGATCGTCGCTATCGTCGGCCCCAACGGCGCCGGAAAGTCGACCCTGCTCCGGTTGCTCTCCGGCGATCTGCGTCCCACCCAGGGCGAGGTGCATCTCAAGCAGCGCAACATCCGCACCTACAGGCCGCGCGAACTCGCCCTCAATCGCGCGATGCTGTCGCAGCACATCCACGTCACCTTCCCCTTCACGGTGGAAGAGATTGTGCTGATGGGCGCGGGCGATCGCGGCGCGCAGGATGCCGCGCCGCTGGTCGATGCCGCCTTGCACGAAGTCGGCCTCGAAGGCTTTCGCGCCCGACAACTGCCGACGCTCTCCGGCGGTGAGCAGCAGCGCGCCCATTTCGCGCGCGTGCTGGTGCAGTTGGCCTGCGGCGAGGCCGCGCATGGACCGGGGCTGCTGCTGCTGGACGAGCCGACCTCCAGCCTCGATTTGCGTCACCAGATCGACCTTGTCGAAGCCGCGCGACGCCGCGCCGCCAATGGCACGGCTGTTGTCGCGATCGTTCACGACCTCAATCTGGCGATCCGGCTTGCCGACCGCCTCGTGGTGCTGCGCCATGGCAAGCTCGTCGCCGACGGCAGCCGCCACGACGTCGTGACCGACAGCATGATCCGCGACATCTTCGAGATCGACGCCGTCATCGGCAGGGCCGATGACGGCGTACCTTATCTGCTGCCGCAATCGATGCGCGCAGCCAACGCCGCGAGCTTCAGCCCGCCGGCGTCATGACGATGCCCTTGTCCTTGGGCCAGCGGATGCGCCAACCGAACTTGATCTCCTTGACCTCGGCAGGCTTCGCTTCGAATGCCCATTCCAGCACGCCGCGTTTGTCGTGCAAATTGGTCGATGTGGGCGGCGTGGTCGAGGGCAGCATCTCGACTGCAATGTCCTCGTTCTCGCTGACCGGAAGTTGATCCTCGATCGCGATGCGGATCGGGAAATCGTGGCCATTACGAACGACGGTGCGGAACGAGCGGGCATCGGTCTTGGACGACGCGATCACGCCGGCCGTGCCTTCGTTCTGCCTGATGACGGTGCGCTCGATCTTGATCTTGTCGTCGGCGCCGAAGCCAAGCCGGATCGCGTCATTGCGCGCGGCGGTCGAGAATTTGCTGCGGCCGACAAAGGTGCCGTCGCGGAAGATCGCGACCTTGCCCGGCAGCAGGTTGGTATCCTCGGCGAGCTTGAAGGAGGCTTCGAGATAGGCGGTCGGATCCACGACCGGGGCGGCACGGATCGCGAGGTCAGGTGTGACCGTCATGGACGAGATGAGCAGGCTCTTGGCGCCCTCATTGGCGCCGAGGCTGACGCGACCGGAGATCTGATACACGGCCTGGAAATCGCCGATCTCAGCGTTGGCTTGCTGCTCGTCGGCCCGCTCGCGCTGCTCGGGGGCCTCGGCGGCTTTCGCCATCGCCGGGGACTGCGCCTGCCGCGTCATCGGTTGCGCCGGCATCGCCATGTCGGACGCCGTGCCCAGCGCCAGCGGCTTCGGAATCTGCGGATATTTGACGACCAGCGAATTCAGCTCCGGCGCGCTGCCGCCGCGACTGACGCGGACGGTGGAGACACCGAGGCTGACATTCGACCAGTCCTCGCCGGTCGCCTGCGTGATCTCGGCGCGGCGCACCAGTTCGAGCTGCGGCTTGCGGTCCTTGGTCCCGGTATCGAGACGGGCGTCGTAGAGCGGCAGCCAGCGCGCGTTGCGCACATTGTAGGTCACCCGCAACGTCGCCTTCGTGGCGGCAGCCGCCGCGACGTCGATCCGGACCTCCAGCTTGCTCGGCGGCTTGGCCGAACGCTCGGCTTCCAGCTGGCCGATCTGGCGATCGATGTCGCGCTGCTTGCGCGTGGCCTCGCGGATCGCGGTGTCGGCGGTCGCGATCTCCTCCGCGACGGCGGCAAAGGCCGCACGCCATTCGGAGATCGGCCGCGCCTCGCCCTTCTCGCCGATGCCGGCGGGCGATGCTTCGGCAAAGCGTTCGGCAAATTTGCGCCGCGCGTTGGCCGCGTCGATCGAACCTTGCAGATTGCCGCGCTCGTCCTTCAGGGCCTGGATGCGCTTGTCGATTTCAGGGAGATTGATGGGTGGCGCGGCGCGCGGCGGCCGTGCGTCGATCGAGCCGATGGTCAGCTTGGCCCCGCCTTCGCCCTCGACCCGCAACGACGAAGGATCGAGCGTCGGCGGAAAGTCCTTGGCGACCAGCGTGCTATCGCCGGACGGCAGGTCCAGCGCGATGACGCGGGTGATGCTTCCGCCATCGGGATAGACGGTGACGGCGTCGATGGCTGAATTGGCGTCCACATCCGCGGCCCAGGACGGCGCTGCGGCCGCCGCCGTGACCAGGACCAGACTCGTCGTAACCAGACACTTTGCGATCGTTCGCATGAATTCCCTCCTGCCAGCCTCGCCGCGCCACCAGCCGGGCGCGCGAGAAGATGCCTCGCCATCGAGATGAGACGCAGCAAGGAAGGAACTGGTTCGATTGAGGTTTCCGTGGGGCGGCGGCGTCGCCGCCTGTCGCGTCATCCGGCCGCACAGCCGGATGACCACGGTTCAGCCGTGGTTCAGGCTTGCCCGTAGATGCGGCGGAGCAAATCGGTCACGTTCTTGGCATTGGCCTTCTTGAGGACGCTGGCGCGGTAACCCTCAACCGTCCGCGCGCTCAGCCGCATCTGTCGGGCGATCCCCTTGTTGGTGAGGCCGGCGGCAAGATGCTGGAGCACGTCGGCCTCGCGCTCCGTCAACGGCTCGCAGCCGGCAATCCAGCGCTGCCGGCTCGAATCCGGGTGGGCGAACTCGTCGATGGCAGCATGGATGCGATCGGCGACGTCGTGGCTTTGAAACGGCTTCTCGATGAAATCGAACGCGCCGCTCCGGATCGCGTCGACGGCCATGGCGATGCTGCCATTCGCCGACGTCATCAGGATCGGTGCCATGCAGTTCTCCTCGCGGAGCTGCTTCAGGACATCGAGCCCCGAATGGTCGGACGCCTGCACCTCAAGCAGGACGCAGGCGGGCATGCGGAGCTTCGCTTCCGACAGCAGCGAGGCACCATCGGCAAAGCAGATGACCTCATAGGCCTTCTGCTGAAGCGCCGTCGAAAGCTGTTCGCGGGAGGAGGCGTCGGTATCAATGACGAATACCTCACCCTTGGAAATCGTGTTTCCTGGCATCATATCCGGCTCAATAATGTTTTGATCAAAGGATCCGAGGCGGCAATCCCGAACGCCCGGGAGGCCGTCGTAAGCCTGGCTTCGGCGCCAGCGCTTTCGGTTTTGCGTATGTATGTCTCGACCGGCTCCGGGATTTGACGGATTGGGACAGAAATTTTACAGTTCGGGACATCTGCTGGAATGGCTGGTATGACCGATCTCATTCGCAGCGCAGCCCTGACCCATTATCCGGACATTGCCCGGTCGGTCGGACTCGACCCCAGCGAGATGATGCGACGAGCGCGGCTTCCGCTGGCCTGCCTCGACAGGCCTGAAGTTCGGATCGCGGTAACTGGCTTCCGGCGCCTGCTCGAAACATCGGCAGCAGTGTCAGGCGCCCAAGATTTCGGCTTGCGCATGGCTGATCGGGGCGGCCTTACCAATCTCGGCCCCGTCGCCCTGGTCGTTCGCGAACAGCCGACGGTCGGCAGCGCGCTCGAGGCGCTGGCCCGCTACATCCACATCCACCATGACGGCATGCGGCTCGACGTCAGGCGCAGCGGAAGCAGGGTGACCATTGCGCTCGGCCTGCGCGGCCGTCATCCCAGCGCCTCGAACCAGTCGATCGATCTTGCGCTCGGCACCATCCACCGCGTGATCCAGGCGCTGTGCGGCGACAAATGGCGGCCGCTCGAGGTGCACTTCAGCTACGCTCCGCCGCGCGATCGCAGCCCTCATCGCGAATTCTTCGGCTGTCCGCTCATCTTCAATTCCGAGATCGACGCGGTGGTGATTTCGGCCCAGGATCTGAGCCGCCGGATCGCGAGCGCGCATCCCCTGATGGCGAGCTATCTGCGTAAGCGCATCGAAGCCATCGAAACGCGGCCGGGCGGCTGGGACGAGAAGGTGGACGAGGTCGTGCGCGCACTGCTCGCCAGCGGCAACTGCACGGTCGAGCGCGTGGCAGAGCATTTTGCGTGCAACCGCCGCACCATCCACCGTCACCTCGCCGAATGCGGCACCAGCTTCTCCGCCATCCTCGATGCGCAACGCGCCGCGCTCGTCACCAAGCTGATCGAGGATCCCGGCCGGTCGCTGTCGGCAATCGCGCAGCAGCTCGGCTTCTCCGCGCAAAGCGCGATGGCCCGCTGGTTCCGCAGCCGTTTTGGCTGCTCGATCACCGACTGGCGCAAGGGTGTGCGGCCGGCACGGCCGCGGACCGATGCAGCAACCAAAGCCAGCGAATTGCCCGCGGGCTTAGCACACCGATAACGAAAAAAGCACGGCGCTCGTCGCGCCGTGCTGTCTTACATACAAGCCTCTCGCGCGGAAGCGATCGCGTTAGCTGTAGATCTCGAACAGGCCCGCGCCGCCCTGACCGCCGCCGATGCACATCGTCACCACGCCCCACTTGGCTTTGCGACGACGTCCTTCCTGCAACAGATGGCCGGTCAGACGCGCGCCGGTCATGCCGAAGGGATGGCCGATCGCAATCGAGCCCCCATTGACATTATACTTGGCGGGATCGATGCCGAGCTTGTCGCGCGAATAGAGACACTGGCTCGCAAAGGCTTCGTTGAGCTCCCAGAGATCGATATCGTCGATCTTGAGGCCATGGCGCTTCAGGAGTTTTGGCACGGCGAAGATCGGCCCGATGCCCATCTCGTCAGGCTCGCAGCCCGCCGACGCCCAGGCGACGAAGCGGCCCATCGGATTGAGGCCGCGCTTCTCGGCGTCCTTGGCTTCCATGAGCACAACGGCCGCAGCGCCGTCGGAGAGCTGGCTGGCGTTGCCGGCGGTGACGTATTTGCCCGGGCCCTTCACCGGCTCGAGCTTGGCGAGGCCCTCCAGCGTGGTCTCGGGACGATTGCACTCGTCACGGTCCACGACATAGTCGACGATCGACTCGGCCTTGGTCGCCTTGTCCACGACCTTCATCTTGGTCTTCATCGGGACGATCTCGTCCTTGAACTTGTTGGCCTGCTGGGCGGCCGCCATGCGGCGCTGCGATTCCAGCGAGTACTCGTCCTGATATTCGCGGCTGAGCTTGTAGCGCTCGGCGACGATGTCGGCGGTGTCGATCATCGCCATGAAGATGTCGGGCGCGGTCTTGAGCAGCTCCGGATCGATCGATTCCTTCGGCGAGCCGCCGCCCGGAATCGAGATGCTCTCTACGCCGCCCGCGACGATGCAGTCGGAGCCGTCGGAACGGATCGAGTTGGCGGCCATCGCGATGGTCTGCAGGCCCGAGGAGCAGAAGCGGTTCACGGAAACGCCGGCGGTCGATTTCGGCAGGCCCGCGAGCAGCGCCGCCTGACGGCCGATATTCGGTGCGCCATGCGCGCAATTACCGAGATAGCAATCCTCGACATAGTCCTTGGCGACGCCGGCGCGATCGACCGCGTGCTTGATGGCGTGCGCGGCCAGCGACATCGGCGGAGTGATGTTGAACCCGCCACGGCCGGACTTCGCCAGACCCGTGCGTGCATAGGAAACGATTACGGCTTCACGCATTGCTCTCTCCCTTTTCGGACGACCTGATGTGGTCGGTCTTGTACGGCCAGTCTTGGCGCCATTGGTACACAAACTTTGCCGGCCGCGGGAAAGAAAAACGCCGCCCCTGGATGCAGGAGCGGCGCTTGTTCCGCACGTCGGAATATCTGCGCGGAGTCGTCATTCCGGGGCGATGCGTAGCATCGAACCCGGAATCTCGAGATTCCGGGTTCGCGCATTCGCGCGCCCCGGAATGACAGTGTCAGTTAGAACGTCAGCACCTTGGCCTGCTTGACCTGCGGCAGCGCCTGCACCTTGGCGAGAACGTCTGCCGGAACCGCGCCGTCGACCTCGACCAGCGCGATCGCATCACCGCCCTGCTCGACACGGCCGAGATGGAAGGTTGCGATGTTGATCTTGGCGTCGCCCAAAAGGCTCGCGAACTTGCCGATGAAGCCCGGCTTGTCCTCGTTGGTGACGTAGATCATCGACTTGCCGAACTCCGCGTCGACGCGGATGCCCTTGATGTCGACCAGCCGCGGCTTGCCGTCATGGTAGACGGTGCCGGAGACCGAGCGCTCCTGCCGCTCCGTCGCGACCGTCACCGTGATCAGGCTTTCATAGTCGCTCTGCGCGGCGCGGGTCACCTCGTCGACCACCATGCCGCGCTCCTTGGCGACGACAGGCGCCGACACCACGTTGACCTCGCCCAGCATCGGCCGCAGCAGGCCGGACAGCACGGCGGAGGTCAGCGCCTTGATCTTCATCTCCGCGACATGGCCCTCATAGGTGATCGTGACCTTCGAGATGCCGGTCTCGGTGAGCTGGCCGGCGAAGGAGCCGAGCTTCTCGGCGAGCGCGATGAAGGGTTTCAGCTTCGGCGCCTCTTCCGCCGTGATCGAGGGAAAGTTGATGGCGTTCGAGATCGCGCCGGACAACAGATAGTCCGACATCTGCTCGGCAACCTGCAGCGCGACGTTCTCCTGCGCTTCGGTGGTGGAGGCGCCGAGATGCGGCGTGCAGATCACGTTGGGATGGCCGAACAGCACGTTCGAATTCGCGGGCTCCTCGACGAACACGTCGAAGGCCGCGCCCGCGATGTGCTTGGAATTCAGCGCTTCGACCACCGCCTGCTCGTCGACCAGGCCGCCGCGCGCGCAGTTGATCAGGCGTACGCCCTTCTTCATCTTGGCGATCGCTGATGCGTCGATGATGTTCCTGGTCTTCTCGGTGAGCGGGGTGTGCAGCGTGATGAAGTCGGCACGCCTCAAGAGATCGTCGAGCTCGACCTTCTCGACGCCGATGTCCTTGGCGCGTTCGGGCGACAGGAACGGATCGTAGGCGATCACTTTCATGCGCAGGCCCAGGCCGCGGTCGGCGACGATCGAGCCGATGTTGCCGCAGCCGACCACGCCCAGCACCTTGCCGGTGATCTCGACGCCCATGAAGCGGTTCTTCTCCCATTTGCCGGCCTGGGTGGAGGCGTCGGCCTGCGGGATCTCGCGGGCGAGCGCCAGCATCAGGGTGATGGCATGCTCGGCGGTCGTGATCGAATTGCCGAACGGCGTGTTCATCACGATGATGCCCTTGGCGGTCGCGGCGGGGATCTCGACATTGTCGACGCCGATGCCGGCGCGGCCGATCACCTTCAGGTTCGTCGCCTTGTCGATGATCTTGGCGGTCGCCTTGGTCGCGGAGCGGATCGCGAGACCGTCGTAATTGCCGATGATCTCGGCAAGCTTGTCCTTGTCCTTGCCGAGGTTGGGCTGGAAGTCGACCTCAACGCCGCGATCTTTGAAGATCTGCACGGCAGCGGGAGAGAGCGCGTCGGAAATGAGAACTTTGGGTTTGGTCATCTGAACGTTTCCTTCACCCTCCCCTGGAGGGGGAGGGTCGGCGCTTCAGCGCCGGGGTGGGGTGAAACTGTCGATGTGAATTTCAAAAGTGCGCCGAGTGGAGAGATCACCCCACGCCGACGCACCGTCTTGTCTGAGCATGATCTTGTCGGAAAACCGGATAACCACTTTTCCGGATCATGCTCGCCGGTGCGTCGACCCTCCCCCTCAAGGGAAGGGTCGGAAGCATCACGCCGCCTTGGCGAGCTGCGCCTTGGTCTCGGCAAAGGCCCAGTCGATCCACTGGGTCAGAAGCTCGACGTCCTTGGCTTCCACAGTGGCGCCGCACCAGATGCGCAGGCCTGCGGGCGCGTCGCGATAGTACGCGAAGTCGTAGCCCGCGCCTTCCTTCTCGACCAGCGCGACCAGCTTCTTGCAGAAGTCGGCCTGCGCGTCCGCCGAGAGCGAGGTGATCGCGGGATCGGTGAACTTGAGGCACACCGAGGTGTTGGAGCGGATCGAAGCGTCCTTCGCCAAGAAGTCGATCCAGGGCGTCTTCGCCTTCCAGTCGGCGAGCACCTTGGTGTTGGCATCGGCGCGCGCGATTAGCGCCTTGAGTCCGCCGATCGACTTCGCCCAGTTCAGCGCATCGAGATAGTCCTCGACGCAGAGCATCGACGGCGTGTTGATGGTTTCGCCGACGAAGATGCCTTCGTTGATCTTGCCGCCCTTGGTCATGCGGAAGATTTTTGGCAGCGGCCAGGCCGGCTTGTAGGTCTCGAGGCGCTCGACGGCACGCGGCGACAGGATCAGCATGCCGTGCGCGGCCTCGCCGCCCAGCGCCTTCTGCCAGGAGAAGGTGACGACATCGAGCTTGGCCCAGTCGAGTGGCTGCGCAAACGCCGCCGAGGTCGCGTCGCAGATGGTGAGGCCTTCGCGAGTCGCGCTGATCCAGTCGGCGTTCGGCACGCGCACGCCTGACGTGGTGCCGTTCCAGGTGAAGACGACGTCGCTCTTCTGATCGACCTTCGACAGATCGGGAATCTCACCATAGGCCGCGTTGAGCTTGGTGACGTCCTTGAGCTTCAATTCCTTGACGATATCGCTGACCCAGCCCTCGCCGAAAGATTCCCAGGCGAGCGTAGTGACAGGGCGCGCACCGAGCAGCGACCACAGCGCCATTTCGACCGCGCCGGTATCGGAGGCCGGAACGATGCCGATGCGATAATCGGCCGGCACCTCGAGCACTTCGCGCGTCAGATCGATCGCGAGCTTGAGCTTGGTCTTGCCGACCTTCGCGCGATGCGAGCGGCCGAGCGCGGCGTCCTTGAGATTTTGGGCATTCCAGCCAGGGCGCTTGGCGCAGGGGCCGGAGGAGAAATGCGGCACGTTCGGCCGCGAAGCGGGCTTCGCTACAGTCATAATCTACCCTTCCAGATAGTAAGCCTCCCGTTGGGGGGAGGTGTCCCGCGGCGGCTAATACGGGAAACGGGTAGAATCGTCAAGGAGCTTTGGGCGTCTCACGGCGGAGTGATGGTTCGGCCTGCGTCTCCGCCGGAGATTCGCCCGCAGCATGGGCATTCAGCAAGCCCAAGGCTTCGCTGATCAATTGCGCCGCCCTGCGCCGGCTCGCGACCTTCAAAATGCATTGCTGATCGGCCAGCACCACGTAGTCGTTACCGACCTTGATCAAGGAATAGCTGGTCATCGAAATATCCCCCCTGCCGGATGGGAGACTCGACGATACACCCAATCGCTTCTCGGCGAACATGAACGACGGGTAAGTAGTTTATCAGCTCTTAATGAACGCGCATGCGCAGGCGAATTTTGCAGGCCGCGCAAGGGACGCGGTGGCTTGCGTCAAAAGCGGACAGTCATGCCGACATGGCTCGCGGCGAATCCGAGCCGCTTGTAGAAGCGCTGCGCGTCGGTGCGGCTCTGGTGCGTCAAGAGCTCGACGAGCTTGCAGCCGCGCCCACGCGCCTCTTCGACTGCCCACTGCACCAGTTGCTCGCCGATGCCGCGGCTACGGCAATCGGAAGCAACGCGAACGTCCTCGATCAGGCCGCGCGAGGCGCCCTGCGAACTCAGGCCCGGCAGGATGCAGAGCTGAAGGCAGCCGACCACCCTGCCCTCGCCGGTCTCGGCGACCACGAGCTTGAAGTTCGGATCGCGGTCCACGGTCTCGAATGCATCGAAATAGGACGCCGGCAGCGGATCGACGGGCCGCTCGCGCGCGCTGCCGAGATGGTCATCGGCAAGCATGGCGACGATAACAGGAACGTCGTCGCGGCGGGTACGGCGGATGGTGATGGAATTCGCGGCCATGATGTGATCCAGAATTCAGCGCGCCGGCGCCAGGCCCAGATACGTCTCGGTCTCGCCGATCCAGCGCCGGATCGCGGCGTAACGTGCGAGGTCAAAGCCACCCTCATGGGCAACGCGGGTATAGGCCAGCAGCGAGACGTCGGCGAGCGAGGCAGCATCGCCGGCAAAGAAGCTGATGGTTTCGAGATGCTGCTCCATCCGGTCGAGCGCCGCATAGCCGCGCTTGACCTTTTCCGGATCGAGCTCGGATGCGCTCCTGCCGAGATAGACCATCTGGAAGCGGCACACGGCAATATAGGGCTCGTGGCTGTACTGCTCCCAGAACAGCCATTCGTCCATCTTGGCTGCGGCAAAGGCATCGCGCGGAATGAGCGCGCTATCGCGGGCGAGATAGCGGATGATCGCGTTGGACTGCGCCAGCGTACGGCCGTCGTCGAAGGCGACGGTCGGCACCTGGCCGGCGCCGTTCATCTTGAGGAATTCCGCTGTGCGCGTCTCGCCCTTGCGGGTGTCGATCTCGATCCACTGATAGGGCAGCGCGAGCTTGTCGCAGACCCACTTCACCTTGAGGCAATTGCCGGAATTCGAATCGCCGTAGATCTTCATGACTGCCGCTCCCTACAGCATGATCCGGACCCGGAGGGCCGCATTAGCGCAAAGTGTGCAGCGGTTTTTCCGAAAAGATCATGCTCGGACAAAGAGGAAACGACAGAGCATCAGGGCCGAAGAGCCCTGTCAACCGGCGCCATGCGCGCGCGTCAGAACTTGTAGCCGAGGCCCGCGCGGATCGTATTGATGTTCGACTCGATGCTCGAGGTCACGCGCTGGAATTCGTATTCGGCACGGACGAACAGACCGCCCATGAGCATGACGTCAACGCCGAGGCCGGCGGAATATCCATAAACCAGCTTGGATTGGCTCGCGGATGTGGTGGCGGGCAGCACCGGCGGCGGAGACGCCGAAACGGCGCGATCGACAGTCTGATAGCCGACCCCGCCGCCGAAGAACGCATAAGGGAGGAAGCATCCCCAGGCATAGCCGGCGCGCGCGCGCAGCGATCCGAAATCGGAGATGCCGACGATCGCTGATGACGCGGTGGTGGAGATGATGTTGTTGGCGTTGTCCCAGGTTCTTCCCGTCGAGGCCGCGGTCGACTTGAAGCCGAAGTGACTGTAGTTCGCCTCGATGCCGAGGACGACATCGTCCCATTGCCCGTTGTATCCGGCAAAGGCGCCAAAGCCGGTGTTGTTGCTCTTCGCCTCGGCCGGCAGTTGCCACCAGCTATAGGTCGGCCCCGGCGTCTTGAACGTCGCCTGAAGGTCGCTGTTCATGACGGGCGAGATATTCGATTTGATGTTGCCGTAGTCGACCTGGCCGCCGACGTAATAGCCCTGCCAGCTGGTTCTGGAGGCAGACAGGCCGTCGGTGAAGCCTCCGCGCAGGATGGGAAGATCGGGCATATCGGCCGCTTGCGCGGCAGACACCGATCCCAACATCGCCGCCACCAACATGAACCTACGCATCGCAACGCTCCATCCAACACGAACTTTCGCTAGTGATCATGGACCGTTAACCTTAACCAATGGTTGCAATAGGCAATTTCGTCCGGGCGAGCATTGAAAAATACGCAAAGCAAAACGGCGCGGGATGATCCCGCGCCGTTAAGAGACTTTAAGAGATGGGCGAGCGATCAGCCCTTGGTGACCAGCGGCGGCGGCATGTAGGCCGGCGGGCTGTTGAGATCCCAGCGCACGCCGAGCTTCAGGTCGTGCGAGGTGATGTCCTTGATCTTGATCGAGGTCGGGCCGGAGGCGCTGTTGTCGAACAAGCGGAAGTTGCCGGGCGCCGCGTCGCCGAGGTTCATGTAGCTGTAGGCCAGTTCGACGGTGAAGCCGGGATTGACCTTGTAGGCGAGACCGGCGTGGGCGGCCCAGGCGAAGTTCCACTTTCCGTTGTCGGCGAAGTAGGCGACGCTGTTGTTCAGCAATGGGCTGTATGACACGCCGTCGTCGCGGAAGCCGCTGATCCTGTTGTAGGAGCCGCCGACACCGGCACCGATGAACGGCGTGATGCACCACCACGTGCCGAGATCGACATAGGCATTTGCCATGACGACCCACTCGGATTTGCTGCCGCTATAGTTGTTGGCCCCTACGAAGCCGGGCGCGATGACGTTGTCCGAGCCGTGCAGGTTGGCCTTGCCGCGCCACTGACCGATCACGTCCGCGCGGAACCAGTTGTTGAAGCGATAGCCGACACCGAGGTCGAACAGCGGCGAGGAGTCGAAGCCGAGGCCGTTCGTGGTGGTCGGGAAGGTCTGCGCCGTGAGGCTGTCGATCTTCTTTGCGCTCTGGTTGGTCATGCCGATGTCACCGCGCAGGTACCAGCCGCCGAAGTCGGCGGGCGGCGCCGGCGGTGCGTACATGGGAGGGGGCGCCGCAATTGGCATGTCGGCGGCAAACGCCATCGACGAGATCAGGGTTGCCGCTCCTGCGGCAAGCAAAGACTTAACGCTACGCATTGGCTTCGTCCTTTTGGCCGGTGAGGCAAAATCGGACGCCTCACGTTCTGGAAACTCACGGACCGGACGATGGCACTAAATGCTTAAGCGCCACTTAACCCTAATTTTTAAGGTTGATTTTTTCTCACCGTACACGCGCACGCGGCAAGAGCGTTGCAAAAATGCGGCGCCTGCGCGCTCAATTGCTAACGATTGATGAAAATGCAGCGCAACGAAAGAGGAAGCGTTAACGCCCGTGCCGCGGCAGTTTCGGCAGGAACACCGCCAGCAGGCCGATCGCCGGAAGATACGAGCAGACCTGATAGACGAACTCGATCGAGGTGTGGTCGGCGAGCTTGCCGAGCACGGCAGCGCCTAAGCCGCCGATGCCGAAGGCGACGCCGAAGAACACGCCCGAGATCATGCCGAATCTGTGCGGCACCAGCTCCTGCGCGAACACGATGATCGACGATGTCGTGGAGGAGATGATGAGCCCGATGAAGACGGAGAGCACCGCACTTCCGACGAGCCCCACATAGGGCAGCGCCAGTGTGAACGGCAGCGCGCCGAGGATCGAAATCCAGATCACGATCTTGCGGCCGAAGCGATCGCCCAAGGGGCCGCCGAGGAACGCGCCGACCGCGTTCGCCGCGAGGAAGATGAAGAGATAGATCTGGGCTGCCTGTGTCGACACGCCGAAACGGTCGATCAGATAGAAGATGTAGTAGCTCGACAGGCTCGAGACGTAGAGCTGTTTTGAGAACAGCAGCGCCACCAGCACGAGCAGCGCGACCGCGACACGGCGCGAGCTCGGCCCGTTCGGATGCGCGTGAAGCGGCGCCGTTTTCTTCGTGGTGATCTGCGGCGCGTACCAGCGGCCGATGCGCCAGAGGATGACAATGGCGAGGAACGCGATCGACGAGAACCAGGCGATGCTGCCCTGCCCGAACGGCACGACGATCAGCGCCGCGAGCACCGGTCCCATCGAGGTACCAAAGCTGCCGCCGAGCTGGAACACCGACTGTGCGAAGCCGTAGCGTCCGCCGGAGGCAAGCCGCGCGATGCGTGCGGACTCCGGATGAAACACCGCCGAGCCGAGCCCGACCAGCGCGGCCGCAACCAGGATGATGAGATACTGGTGTGCAACGGCCAGCAGCAGCAGCCCGAAGAAGGTCGAGGCCATGCCGATCGACAGCGAATAGGGTTGCGCCTTCTTGTCGGTGTAGTGCCCGACCACCGGCTGGAGCAGCGAGGCCGTGAACTGGAAGGCCAGCGTGATCATGCCGATCTGCGCGAAGTCGAGCGCGTAAGTGTCCTTCAGGATCGGGTACACCGAGGCGATCAACGACTGCATGGTGTCGTTGAGGAAATGCGAGACGCTGATTCCGGCAAGCACGACATAGGCCGGCCCCGCACTGGGCTTGGCAGCCACAGACGCCAGGTCGGCCACCACGACGGGCTCGGTCAGCGTTTCCTCGGAGACGACGACAGGCTTGTTCAAGGGAGCATCCCGGAGAGGCGCGGCGAACCGCCACACCTGTTTACCTACGATGACCGCGGCATCGCGACCACCGCCAATCGCCGATAGCTGGGATGCGCGCGTCTCCGGCTGATCAGGACGCTTACCCTCCCCTGGAGGGGGAGGGTGAGAAGCCAGGCCATCTCCAACAGCAGCTGTGGGATGCGCTTAGGCCGCCGCCTGACCGAGCGCCGAGACGATGGTGTCGACGACTTCCTCGACCAGGATGCGGTCCTCGCCCTCGCCCATCACGCGGATCACGGGCTCGGTGCCGGAGGAGCGGATCAGGAGGCGGCCGTGGCCGTTGAGGCGCTTCTCGCCGTCCGAGATCGCCGACTTGACGTCGGTGTCGTCGAGCGGCTTGCCGCTCTTGTAGCGGACGTTCTTGAGGATCTGCGGCAGCGGATCGAAGCGGTGGCAGACCTCGGAGACCGGACGGCGCAGCTTCTGCACCACCGCCAGCACCTGCAGCGCGGCGACGAAGCCGTCGCCGGTCGTTGCGTAGTCGGACAGGATGATGTGGCCGGACTGCTCGCCGCCGAGATTGTAGCCGCCGCTCAACATCTGCTCGAGCACGTAGCGGTCGCCGACCGGCGTGCGCACGAGATCGAGCCCCTGCCCTTTCAGGAAGCGCTCAAGCCCGAGATTGGACATCACGGTCGCGACGATGCCGGGCCGCGACAGCCGACCGTCTTCCTTCCAGCTCTGCGCGATCACCGCCAGCAACTGGTCGCCGTCGACGATGTGGCCGCGCTCGTCGACCAGGATGACGCGATCGGCGTCACCGTCGAGCGCAATGCCGATATCGGCGCGCATCTCGCGCACCTTCTTCGACAGCGCTTCCGGTGAGGTCGAGCCGCATTCCTTGTTGATGTTGAAGCCGTCGGGCTCGACGCCGATCGGGATCACGTCGGCGCCCAATTCCCACAGCGCTTCCGGCACCACCTTGTAGGCCGCGCCATTGGCGCAATCGACTACGACGCGCAGGCCGTCGAGCGACAGGTCGCGCGGCAGCGTCCGCTTGGCGAATTCGATGTAGCGGTCGTGCACGCCGTCGATACGGCGGGCGCGGCCCAGGCTCGCACTCTGCGCGAGCCGCTTGTCGAGGGATTCGTCGAGCAGTTGCTCGATCTGCTTCTCGACGTCATCCGAAAGCTTGAAGCCCTGCGGGCCGAACAGCTTGATGCCGTTGTCCTCGAACAGATTGTGCGAAGCCGAGATCATCACGCCGAGGTCGGCGCGCATCGACTTGGTCAGCATCGCGACCGCCGGCGTCGGCATCGGGCCGACCAGGAGCACGTCCATGCCGACCGAGGTGAAGCCGGCGACCATCGCATATTCGATCATGTAGCCGGACAGACGGGTGTCCTTGCCGATCACCACCCGGTGGCGATGATCGCCGCGCTGAAACGCAAGACCGGCCGCCTGGCCGACCTTGAGCGCGAGCTCAGGCGTGATCAGTCCGTTGGCGCGGCCTCGAATCCCGTCCGTACCGAAATATTTGCGACTCATAAGGTCCCCCAAGCGAGAACCAGGGATCCCCACTCTACAACTGGCGGATGCCCAGGAAAGCTCCACCATCCCCTGATTTGCTGAGGGTCTTATAATGCTTCCGCGGCTAACTTGGCTTCAAAAAATATGATGAATCATTACGGAACCGGGCCCGGACCGGACCGGTAACCTCTTGTTAACATTGAAATTCCAGACCCTTGGAAGCGGAAGGATGGAACCGGAGCCCTAGCCCTTGCGCTTCACGTGTTGGTCGGCCCGGCTTGGCGGCGGCTGGGTGACGTTGACGGGATCGGAGGCCGGGAAGGTCTCCTCCAGCCCTTCCTCGAGGGCTTCGTCCAACTGGCGCTTCTCGGTGCTGTCGTCCGATTTCGGCAAGACGTGCGGTCTGGTCATCACCGCCTCCCTGCAAACGATTTGGCTGCGCATCCAACCATGCTAGATGACCATGAAATCATCCGATGCAAGGACGGGCCGGGGAACGTTGATGAAGCATATCACCTGCATTGAAGACCTGCGTGAATTGCACAAGCGGCGCGTGCCGAAGGCGTTCTTCGACTATTGCGATCGCGGCTCCTATGCCGAGGAGACGCTGCGCGCCAACCGCGAGGATCTTCAGCACATCAAGTTTCGCCAGCGCATCCTCGTCGACGTCTCCAAGCGCGACACCTCGACGACGATCCTCGGCGAGCCCTCGACCATGCCTCTGATCCTCGCGCCTGTCGGGCTGTTGGGCATGCAGCATGGCGACGGCGAGATCCACGCCTGCCGCGCCGCGCAGGCCGCCGGCATCCCGTTCACGCAGTCGACGATGTCGATCTGCTCGATCGAGGACATCGCCGCCAATGTCGAGAAGCCGTTCTGGTTCCAGCTCTACGTGATGAAGGACCGCGGCTTCATCAAGGAATTGATCCAGCGCGCGATCGCCGCCAAATGCAGCGCAATGGTGCTGACGGTCGATTTGCAGGTGATCGGCCAGCGCCACGCCGACATCAAGAACGGCATGTCGGTGCCGCCGGAATGGACGCTGTCAAAGCTGATCGACTTCGCGACCAAGCCGGCCTGGGTTTCCGGCGTGCTGCGCGGCAAGCGCCGCACCTTCGGCAACATCGCCGGCCACGTGAAGAACACCGAGGATCTCAACCGGCTTGCGGAATGGACGGCGTCGCAGTTCGACACCACCTTGAACTGGAAGGACGTCGAGTGGGTCCGCAGCATCTGGCCGGGCAAGCTCGTCATCAAGGGCATCTTGGACGTCGAGGACGCCGAGGAAGCCGCCAAGACCGGCGCGCAGGCGCTGGTCGTCTCCAACCATGGCGGCCGCCAGCTCGACGGCGCGCCGTCCTCGATCGAGGTGCTGCCTGAAATCGCCGATGCGGTCGGCTCCAAGATGGAGATCATGTTCGACGGCGGCATCCGCTCCGGCCAGGACGTGGCCCGCGCGCTCGCACTCGGCGCAAAGTCCTGCATGATCGGCCGCGCCTATGCCTATGGCCTGGGCGCCGGCGGCCAGGCCGGCGTCGCCAAGGCGATCGACATCATCCAGAAGGAGCTGTTGACGACGATGGGCCTGTGCGGCGTCAACAGAGTGGACGAGATCGACGATCACATCATCGCGGTGTGATGTGCCGTAGGGTGGGTTAGCTCTGCGGCTGCGCGAAGCGCAGTCCGAAGAGCGTAACCCACCAACTTCGATCCGCATTTGCGGAAGCATGGTGGGTTACGGCTTCGCCTAACCCACCCTACAACTCCACCGCTTGCCGCGACCTCACATCGGCGGCGTCACGCCATCGCGGCCGACATTGACGCGGCCAGCCTCCAGCGAGCCGTCCTCCTTCTTCGCCGCGCCAAAAATGATCAGCTTGGCGCCCGGCTTCACTTCACTCCGGTCGCTGGCGACAAAGGTGACGATCGGCGTCTCCGGCGGCACCACGACTTTCTTCTCGCCGTCCTTGTATTTGAGCAGGATGTTCTGACCGTCAGTGCCCTTGACCGTCTCGGCGACCGTCGCATTGGTCATGGTCGAGTTCGCGCGCGCGTCCCAGGGGCGAAAACCTTCGGCGGCACCCCGCTGGTTCTCGGGGAAGATGTGCACGGCGATGGCACGCTGAGTCCCGTCGGGCTCAGGCATGCCGGTCACGCCGATATAGGATCCTTGCTTGATCTCCGAGAGTTCCGTCTTGATGACAGCGAAGACGGCGACGTTGTCGGTCATGCGGACCTGCATGTCGGTGCCTTCGCGGGTCTTGATGCCGAGCATATTGCCGTCGACGGTCTCGATGGTGCCGCGGATGCGGACCGTCGGCGCTTGCTGGGCTGTAGCGACTGCGGCGTAGAGCGAGAGGACGGCAAGCGAGGCCAAGAACAAGGCCAAGAACAAGCGTGGCATCCGGATAATCGGTTTCGGCACGGCCTTATCCCTCCATGGCGGTTGCGACGAGCGCGGGAACGTTTCACATCGGCGGCGTCAGGCCGTCGCGGCCGACGCTGACGCGGCTGGTCTCGAACGAGCCGTCCGGCAAGGCCTTGATGAAGGCGATGATCTTGGCGCCGGCTTTCAGGTCGGATTTTTCGCCGGGCACGTAAGTGACAACAGGGGTGTCGGCCGAGACGAACACCTTCTTCTCGCCGTCCTTGTACTTGACGAGCAGCGTGTGGCCGTCATTGCCGACAACACTCTCGGCGACCGTGGCGTTGGTCATGCTGGAATTCGGACGCAGATCGTAGGGGCGCGAGCCCTCGCCGGTGCCGCGCATGGTCTCGGGGAACACGTGAACCTCGACCGCGTTCTGCCCGCCGTCCGGTCCGGGCACCGTCGTGGTACCGATGAAGGAGCCGACCTTGATGTCGGCCAGCGCGATCCTGGTGACGCCGGCGACGCGAATGTCGGGCGTGACATGCAGCTTGACGTTCTCACCGCTGCGTGACTTGACGGCCAAGAGATCGCCATCGACGCTTTCGATCGTGCCGCGCACGCGCGTCGGCGGTTGCTGCGCGAGCGCATAGAGGGAAGACAAGGCCACCATCGCAACAGCGACGAGCGGACGCGCGAATGTCGTACGTTGAACGGGCATGAATACTCTCCGATTGTCCCACGACAGCAAGACCCCGGATATCGCCCGCTATTCTCTCAAGACTTTGTGAGATCGGCCTCGACCAGCGCGCGCAGTTCCGCCGTGACTTCCGGCCGCTCGCCGAACCACAGTTCGAAACCGCGCACCGCCTGGTGCAGGAGCATGCCGAGCCCGTCGGCGGTTTTCAGGCCGCGCGCCTGGGCTGCCGCGAGCAGCGCCGTGACCAGGGGGACATAGACGAGATCGGCGACGACGGCATCTTGCGGCAATCGCGTCACGTCGACCTCCAGCGCAGGCTGGCCGTGCATGCCGAGTGAGGTCGTATTCACCAGCAGTTTTGCGCGCGACAGCACGTCGTTGGTCGCGCGCCAATCGATGGCGAGCACGCGCGGCCCAAACTCCTGCGCCAGCGCCTCGGCGCGCGCGACGGTGCGGTTGGCGAGATGAACGCGGCTGATGCCGCGCTCCAGGAGGCCGAACACGACGGCGCGCGAGGAACCGCCCGCCCCCAGCACCAGCGCCTCTTCGCACCTGTCCCAGCCGGGCGCACTGGCGTCGAGATTGTTGATGAAGCCTTCGACGTCGGTATTTGTCGAGCGCAGCTCGCCATTGGCAAACCACAACGTGTTGGCGGCGCCGATTGCCTTGGCGCGCTCGTCGGGCGTCGAGAGCGCGAGCACGTCCACCTTGTGCGGGATGGTGACGTTGGCGCCGACGAAGCCGCGCAGCGACAGCCGCAGCACGAAGTCGCGCAAATCGTCCGGAGGGACTGCCTCGATCACATAACCGCCCGCGATGCCGAGCGTGCGCAGCCAATAATGATGGATCAACGGCGAACGCGAATGCGCGGCCGGCCATCCGATCAAGCAGGCAGCAGGAGCTTTAGGCACGATCGTGCTCGGCGTATCGATACGGCACAGCAACCTCCCCCGTCATCCCGGCGCCGAAGACATGCGTCGCGCTGCCCGGCCAGGACGATGAATATCCTCGGTGCCGTCCTGTCAAGCGTGGGTCATCGCGCCATCGGAGCGAGAGGTGGAAGGCCGGAGGGACCGTTGAACGGCCCCTCCGGGGCGATGGCATGTCTCACGCCGCGTCGCGATGCGCGGCGATGATCTGGTCGGCGGCGCGCCCGGTCACCTCGGCCATGTGGTCGAACTGACGCGTGAAGCTGCCGGCGCCTGCAGTTGCCGAACGCAACTCCACGATCAGTTCGCCGATCTCGGCCTCCGGCATCATGGCGCGGACGGAGTCCCAGCCGCTCCAGCCGTCGCGGGTGTCGAAGCCGAGAATCTGCCCGCGCCGCGCCGACAGGATCGCGTTGATCTTGGCGGTGGCATCGGTCGGACAGACGATCTCGACGACATAGATCGGCTCCAGCAGCACCGGCTGGCACTGCGGCAGGCCCTCATTGAGTCCGATCCGCGCAGCCGTGCGGAAGGCGAGATCGGAGGAGTCGACGCTGTGATAGGAGCCGTCGGTCAGCGTCACCTGCAAATCGGTGACGGGGAAACCGAGCGGACCGCGCGTCAGCCCGTCGACGACGCCTTCTTCCACCGCGGGAATGTAGTTGCGCGGCACCGCGCCGCCGACCACCTTCTCGGCGAATTTGAAGCCGTCGCCGCGCGGCAGCGGCTTGATGTCGAGCACCACGTCACCGAACTGACCGTGGCCGCCGGACTGCTTCTTGTGCCGGCCGCGCTGGGTGATCGGCTTGCGGATGGTCTCCTGATAGCCGATCCCGGGCGCATGCGACTTCACGCTGACGCCGAAGCGGTCGCGCAGACGTTCGCTTGCAACGCGCAAATGCATCTCGCCCTGTCCCCACAGCACGGTGTCGTGGGTCTGGGCATTCTGCACGACGACGAGCGAGGGATCTTCCTCGTGCAGCCGGGCCAGCGCCTGGCCGAGCTTGACGTCGTCCTTGCGATCGTTCGCCGCGACCGAGGTCGCCAGCACCGGCGAGGTCGCCTCGACCGCGATCAGCGCCGCCGGCTGGGTCTTGCTGTTGGAGAGCGTGTCACCGGTCTTGATCGGATCGAGCTTGCCCAGCGCAACTGTGTCGCCGGCTTCCGCCGACGGACGCTTGCTGTCATAGGCGCCGCTGACGGCAAGGATGCCGGAGACGCGGCTTGCGCCACCCGAGGATGACTGCAACGTGGCGCCGTCGTCGAGATGGCCGGCGAGCAGCCGGGTCAGCGACAGTTTTCCACCATGCTGCGAATGCAGGGTCTTGAAGACGTAGCCGAGCGCGTCCTTGCTCTCGGGCGCACCGAGACGCTGGGCGGTCTCCGCAATGCCCGGCGCCTCGTGACGCAACGCCTTCATCAGGCGCAGCACGCCGTTCTCGCGCGCGGCCGCACCCAGCAGCACCGGACAGATCAGGCCTTCGCGCAGTTCGCGCGCGAGATCGTCGAACACGGCGTCGCGCGGCGGCTGGATATCTTCGAGCAGCTGCTCCATCAGCGCATCGTCGTGATCGGCGAGCTTCTCCAGCATCGAGAAGCGGGCTTCCTTCTCACGATCGAGATTGCCGCCTTCGAGCGCGACCACTTCGGATGCCTTGTGCTCGCGATAGATGAAAGCGCGCTCCAGCGCGAGGTCGACGAAGCCCTCGATCAGCTCGTCCTTCCAGATCGGGATCTGCCGCAGCACCAGCGGCACGCGCGAGGCCGGCTGCAGCGTCGCGAGCGTCTCGCGGATGCGCTTGTTGGCGCGATCGATCTTGTTGAGGAACAGGAAACGCGGGATCTTCATCTCCTCCAGCTCGCGCAGGATGATCTGAAGCTGCGGCAGCTTCTTCTCGTCGGCCTCGCAGACCACGACCGCAGCATCGACCGCAGGTAGCGCGGCGCGCATGTCGTGGGCGAACTCGACGGAGCCCGGACAGTCCAGGAACGTGTAGCTGTCGCCCATGAAACTCGTGGTGGCAGCAGTGAGGCCGACGGTCATCTTGTGATGACGGGCCTCGGGACTGGCGTCGCCCACCGAGGTACCGGCGTCGACGCTGCCGGCGCGCGGGATTGCGCCCGTTCGCGCCAGTATTGCTTCGAGAAGAGTGGTTTTACCGCTTTGGAAAGGGCCCACCAGCGCGATGCACCGTGGACCGCGGGGACTTCTGACGTCTTGTCCCATTCGCCGCCTCCTTCATGTGGAGCTCGGCCCGTGATTGGGTCGGCAGAGCGATGCTCTGCCGGTCCGAAAGTTTTGGCAAGCGCGAAACGTCGCTGCGGTGCGTCGTCGATAGAACCGCGTCAGCTAACTGTCCGACCCGACTATTCGATCGACACGAAAATTTGTTAACGGCCCGGACGCAGTTCCAGGCTCTCCAGGCCGGCGGCGATATTGAACCCGACCTGGCCCTGCACGCTGAGCGGCTGGAGCGCGATCGAATTGTTCGAGCCGCCGACCAGCACGTTGCCGCCGAGACCGACGCCGATCGACGCGCTGCCCTGCGCGCCGGCGTAGTTGCCGGCAAGGTCGCCCGGCCCGAGCCGGTCCACCGGCGCGAACACGCCCCAGGCGAGCGCGGTTTCCTGGGTGATGCCGATGTCGAGACCCACTTTACGGATCGTTGCGACGTAGCGGTCCTCCGGCAAGCCGTCGGCGCGCAGCACGCAGCCGAGATGGGTCACCGAGCCCACGACGAAGCCGATGCTGGCGCCGCCGCGGCATTCGAGTACGCCGACCCGCACCATTCGCTGCTGCGCGCCGGCCGCAGCGATGGACGCAACGAGGCTGGCGGCAACGAGCCCGGCGAGGGCGAATGAGCGGCGCATGGGAGGTCTCCGGAATATGATGCAGGCGAGGAGCGAGCGCCGCGCAAGCGGCGCGCGAAACGTCTATGCCACAACATCCCCCGCGGTTCCAGATTGACAGCGACCATAAAAAAGGCCCGCGCGAAGCGGGCCTTTTCGTCAACTGCCGTCGGGATTATCGCAGATTACCGCAGAAGCGCTGGATGCGCTTGCAGGCATCTTCGAGATCCGAAGTCTTGGTCGCATAGGAGATGCGGAACGCCGGGCCGAGGCCGAAGGCCGAGCCCTGCACCACGGCGACGCCTTCGGTTTCCAGGAGCTCCGTAACGAACTGCTCGTCGTTTCCGATCACATTGCCCGACGGCGCTTTCTTGCCGATCGTGCCGGCGCAGGACGGGTAGACGTAGAACGCACCCTCGGGACGCGGGCATTCGATGCCCTTGGCCTGGTTGAGCATGGAGACGACGAGGTCGCGGCGCTCCTTGAACACCTTGTTGTTGGCGGGGATGAAGCTCTGCGGGCCGTTCAGCGCTTCCACCGACGCCCACTGCGCGATCGAGCACGGGTTCGAGGTCGACTGCGACTGGATGGTCGCCATCGCCTTGATGAGCTGCGCCGGACCACCGGCATAGCCGATGCGCCAGCCGGTCATGCAATAGGCCTTCGACACGCCGTTCACGGTGAGCGTGCGGTCATACAGTCTCGGCTCGACCTGCGCGACGGTGGTGAACTGGAAGTCGTCGTAGACGAGATGCTCGTACATGTCGTCGGTCATCACCCAGACATGCGGGTGCTTGACCAGCACGTCGGTGAGCGCCTTCAGCTCGGCCTTCGTATAGGCCGCGCCGGTCGGGTTCGACGGCGAGCACAGGATCACCCATTTGGTCTTCGGCGTGATCGCGCGCTCCAGCGCGTCCGGCTGCAGCTTGAAGCCAGACGCGGCGGTGCAGACCACCGACACCGGCTCGCCGCCGGCGAGCGCCACCATCTCGGGATAGCTGACCCAGTAGGGCGCCGGGATGATCACCTCGTCGCCCGGATTGATGGTCGCCATCAGCGCATTGTAGAGCACCTGCTTGCCGCCGGTGCCGACGATGATCTGGTTCGGCTTGTAGGCCAGACCGTTCTCGCGCTGATATTTCGCGATGATCGCTTCCTTCAGCTCGGGAATGCCGTCGACCGCGGTGTACTTGGTCTTGCCGGCTTCGATGGCGGCGATCGCGGCCTGCTTGATGTTGGCAGGTGTGTCGAAGTCGGGTTCGCCGGCGCCGAGGCCGATGACGTTGCGCCCCGCCGCTTTCAGCGCGCGTGCTTTATCCGTGACCGCGATGGTCGCGGACGGCTTCACACGGTCGAGCGCAGCGGCAAGGAAGGACATCGTCATCTCCTGACAAGCGTCGTGAATCCATTGTTGGTCACGACTCTGATTGTGGGAATGGAAGCACCCTAGGACGGGTGCCGCTGCACCGCAAGAAACTTCCTCATTTGCCGCAGAAGTTTACGTGACAAACAGGGTCCGAGCCCTGAATTCGCGCAAGATTCATAAAATTTCGCCGCAAAATGGCTCATATCCGGCAAGCCATTCGGACAGGCGGTGAGGCACGTCCCTCATCCGACATTGCACCGAGGATATTGCTCCGAGCACCAAGCCGGTGACCAGCCCGCGTCTGCCGAGCGGCCAGCTCGATCGCGCGACGTTGATCGGAGCCATAGCTACCTTTCGCAGGACGCAGGAATCATGCGACATGAGCCCGTGCGCGAACGATTGTGATTTGGAATGTCGCGCAAGCGTGATCCGACTTGTTCGGTTGTGTTGAAATGATTTTTCGCACGTTTGCAGTGCAGTAGAGTTTTCGAGTTTTTCTAGCGCCCGGGCCTTGCGGCAGATTCGCATCGGCATCATTGTTTAGCCGCGTTGCGGGACGACAGGTCCGCAACTTCGTCAGGACTCGAACCCCAAGAATGTACAAGCTCTATTCGATGCAACGCTCCGGCAACAGCTACAAGGTCCGCCTTGCGCTGGCGCTGCTGAACGTTCCCTATCAGGCGATCGAGATCGACATTCTGCGCGGCGAGAGTCGCACGCCGGACTTTCTGGCGAAGAATCCGTCCGGCCAGGTGCCGCTGCTCGAGGTCGGCGACGGTCGCTACCTTGCCGAGTCCAACGCCATCCTCTGGTACGTTGCCGGCGGCACGCCGCTCGCGCCCGAGCAACGCATCGACCGCGCCGAGGCGCTGCAATGGATGTTCTTCGAGCAGCACGCGCTCGAGCCGAACATCGGCGCCGCCTATTTCTGGCTGTCGCTGGTCAAGGGCGGCCGCGACCTTCAGACCCACGCGCTGGAAGACTGGATGGAGCGCGGCTACGGCGCGCTCCAGGTGATGGAAAACCACCTCAAGACCTGCGAGTACTTTGCGGCGCGCCAGCTCACGGTCGCCGACATCGCGCTCTACGGTTACACCCATCTCGCCGACCGCTGCGACTTCGACCTCTCGACCTTCCCGGCGATCCGGGCCTGGCTGAGACGGGTCGAGCAGACCCCCGGCTTCGTTGCGATGGATTGGCGGCCGGTCGACATCGACAACCCTGCCAGTATCGCGGCGGGCGCCTAAATAGCGGGCACAACGGTAATCTTTGCCGCGATCTCGCCATATTCGGCGAGGCGGCCGCCCCAATATTGCCGGTTGAAATTGTGACAGTTGTTGGCGTCGCGGGTGATTCGCTCGCGTGCTGAAGGATTTACGCCATGATTCGGGAGTCCGGCACGACGGGCTTTCAGAGCCGAATGGTACCCGCCGCCTCGTCCCGGCTGACCAACGCCGTCGCGGCCTCGCTGGCAATCGCCGCACTGTCGCTGTGCCTGAGCGTCAGCCTCACCGTGCTGTCGACCAAGGCGACCATGGCGATGGTGCTGCACTGACGCAGCCTCATTCCCGATCACACTCTTGAGCGCCCCATGAGGATACGCGCTGACCGATATCGCGACAGGACGTCGATGAGAACACCGGTCATCCTCGTTGCACTGACGCTGACCGCAGCCATCCTGGTCGCGGTGCTGATGCTCGCCGGCACCCGCAAGAGCGTGGGCACCTCGACGTTGCACTTCCCCGTCGTGCACATGCAGGTGATCGCCTGAGCCTACCGGCCGCGCTCGGTCAAACGCGCGATGACTTGAGCTAAAATCATCGGAAAGCTTTTCGCGCCACCTCAGCCGCGCCTTAAGCATTGGCTGCGAAACTCCATCCCAACTTCGCAAACGTCAGTCACTCTTTCGCCCCCACCTCGTCCAGGGAGTGACCATGCAGCTCGGATGGCGAGCGATCTGTGGTCCGGCGCTGACGGCAGCGACCGCGCTGCTGGCGATCCTGCTCGACCGCTTTCTTCCCGTCCCCTCACCGGCTCCGCTGTTCGTCTGCATCGTCGCCTTTGCCGGCTCACTCTCCGGGTTCGCATCCGGCATGGTCAGCGCGGCCATCGCAGTGATCGGCTCGGCGCTGTTCTTCCTCGGTCATCGCGGCATTCCCGGCTACGCCGCGGGCGATTTGGTGCGGCTCGGATTGCTGGCAATGACCGCGGCCGGCACCGCGGGGATCACCGGGCTGATGCGCAAGCGCCTGCTCGATGCGTTTGCCTGGGAACGCAGGCATCATGCCACGGCCGCGCGACTGTCGGCCGCGCTCGACCAGGTCGACATCGGCATCGTGCTGCTCGATAGCGAGACGCGCGCGGAGTTCATCAACCGCGCGTTCCGCGACTATTTCTCGCTGCCCGACGAGAAGGCCGACAGCCGGCCGCCTTTCATCGCGCTGATGTATCACGGCCGCGACACCGGCGCCTTCGAGCTGCCCGAGGACGAATTGAGCGCCTTCATCGCCCAGCGCATGGAGATGGTGAGAAGCGGCGACGCCACGCCGATCAACATCAACCTCGCGGACGGCCAGGTGCTGCGCTTCAGTTGCACGGCCTTGCCCGACGGCGGACGCATGCTGAGCTACACGCCGGTGACCGACCTCGTGCGCCACACCGACGAAGCCACGCGCGCGGAGTATTATCGCTCGCTGCGCGATCCCGCCGAGCGCAAGCTGATCCGGTATCTGCGCGTCGCGGAATAGCGCATAGTTGATCGGCACAGCCATCGTCCCGTATGAAGGTATCCCGCTTGGACTCGCGCCTCGCCTCCTCTGGGATCGTGGAATCTCGATATGTCGCTCACCATTCGCGCCGTCACCCGGCAGGACTACGACCAATGGTATCAGCTGTTCGACGGCTACAACGCCTTCTACGGCCGCTCGGGCCCGACCGCGCTTGCGCCCGAGATCACGCGCATGACCTGGCAGCGCTTCTTCGACGCCTATGAACCCGTGCATGCGCTGGTCGCCGACAGCGACGGCAAGCTGCTCGGGCTGACGCACTACCTCTACCATCGCAGCACGACGGCGATCGAACCGTCCTGCTATCTCCAGGACCTGTTCACGGCGGAAGGCGCGCGCGGCAAGGGCGTCGCTTCCGCGCTGATCTACGGCGTCTATGAGCGCGCCAAGGCGGCCGGCGCCTCGCGCGTCTACTGGCAGACCCATGAGACCAACCGCACCGCACAGAGCCTGTACGACAAGGTGGCGGAGCGCTCCGGCTTCATCGTCTACCGCAAGCTGTTCTGATCGCCGGGCCTGTGGATAAGTTGTGCTGTCACCGCGGCGTAACATAGCGGGACTAGGCTCCCGCTTGCGTCTGATCAGGCCCCCCGTCACCGATCAAGCGCCCCAAGGCGGTCCCCGTCAGTCGCCGCGTCTGGCCGGGACCGCATTTTTTTGCGCGCATGGCAGAGGCGCAGGCAGCGCCTTGCTGGTGCAGCGCGCCGCCGTCACAATGGGCTCCTGCACTCGCTCCTTCCGTCAGGATCTCCCATGGAAACTCGCAATCTCGGCGCCTCCGGGCTGTGCGTCTCGGCCGTCGGCCTTGGCTGCAACAATTTTGGCCAGCGCACCGATCTCGAGACCTCGCGCAAGGTGATCCACCGCGCCATCGATCTCGGCATTACGCTGTTCGACACCGCCGACATCTATGCGGGCATGGGCGGCTCGGAGACGGTGCTCGGCACCGTGCTGGGCGACCGGCGCAAGGACATCGTGCTCGCCACCAAATATTCAAAGCCGATGGCGACCGACGGTACCAAGCAGGGTGCGTCGCGGCGCTACATCATGAACGCGGTGGAAGCGAGCCTGAAGCGGCTGAAGACCGACTGGATCGATCTCTACCAGCAGCACGACTACGACCCGCTGACGCCGATGGAGGAGACGCTGCGCGCACTCGACGACCTCGTCACCCAGGGCAAGGTCCGTTACATCGGCAACTCGAATTTCCCGGCCTGGCGGATCGCGGAAGCCGAATATCTGGCACGCGGGATGAACGTCAGCCGCTTCGTCTCCTGTCAGGACGAATACAGTCTCGTGGTGCGCGACATCGAGAAGGACCTGTTGCCCGCGGCGCAGGAATACAAGCTCGGCCTGCTGCCGTTCTTCCCGCTGGCGAGCGGCCTTCTGACCGGCAAGTACCAGCGCGGCGCGGCGGCGCCCTCGGATACGCGTTTTGCCAAGGCGCCGGCGCTGCGCGACCGCTACGTCACCGCGCGCAATGAGGACATGGTCGAGAAGCTCGGGGCCTTTGCGCAGGCGCGCGGGCACTCGATGCTCGAACTCGCCTTCTCCTGGCTCGCCGCGCGCCCGCAAGTGTCGAGCGTGATCGCGGGAGCCACCCGTCCCGAGCAGATCGAGCAGAACGTGGGTGCAATCGCGTGGAAACTGACGGCCGAGGACATGGCCGAGATCGACAAGATCACCAAAGGCTGATGCGCGCTATTTCGCGCCGCGCCCGACCGTCTGCTTGACCTCAAACCCCTCGAACTGCGGATGGCCGAGATAAAGCGGCTTGTTGTCGCCGGCGCGGGCATGCGCCGCGCGGAACGCCTCGGACTTGGTCCAGGCCTCGAACGCGGCGTGGTTTGCCCACACGGTGTGCGAGGCGTAGAGCGTGTGGTCCTCGAGCTCCGGTCCTTTGAGCAGATGAAACTCGACGAAGCCCGGCACCTTGTCCAGATGGGTGTCGCGCGACATCCAGACCTGCTCGAAGGCAGCCTCCGACCCCTTGGCGACGCGGAAGCGGTTCATGGCGATGTACATGAAGATGGTCTCCTGATGCTCTCGCCAGATACTTCGTCATTCCGGGATGCGCCGCAAGGCGCAGGCCCGGAATCCATTTTGCCACAGAGTCGGCGGAGGGATGGATTCCGGGCTCGCGCTAACGCGCGCCCCGGAATGAGGCGCTCGTGAGTTAGATAACCAGCCCCTTCATCGGGCGCGCGGCGGCGCTGTCCGGAAACACGGTCTCCGCCAGCACGCGATCCGAGAGCCCGAACTGGTCCTGCAGCACGCCCTTGATCACGGCGCGCAAGTCCGTGGTCGGCTTGAGGTCACGGCCTTCGTAGAGATTGGCCGGCTTCAGGCCCGGCCAGTCCGAGATCACCCGGCCGCCCTTCACCGCGCCGCCGGCGAGCAGCGCGATGGTGCCGGTGCCGTGATCGGTGCCGTCGGTGCCGTTGATGCGCGCGGTGCGGCCGAACTCGGTTGCGACCACGACCACGGTGTTGCGCCAGCGATCCCCAAGGCCGCTTTCGAATTCGGCGAGCGCACCGTCGAGGCCGCCGAGCAGGAAGGCCAGCCGCCCGACCGGGCCGCCTTCATTGGCATGCGTATCCCACCCGTCGAAGGCGAGCGCGGCGATGCGCGGGCCGTCGTCGGCTGCCATCAGCTTTGCAGCGCCGCGCGCCACCAGCCGCATCTGCGCGACCGCATTGCCCGGCTTCGGCTTCATGTCGTCGCCGCTGGCCGCCTTCTCGAGCTGCAGGCCCTGCGTGAGCGCGGAGGCCAGCGCGGGATCGCGGTGGCGGTAGAGATCGACGAGCCGCATCGCGGTGTCGTCGTCGGCCTGCGGCAATGCGACCGGCGCCCAGCCGACGGTGGGTGCGGCGCCACGCAGCACCAGCGGCGTGGTCGGACCGACCGCGAGCCCGCTCGACACGCGCTCGCCGCGCGGCAGGGCTTCCAGCGCGCGGTTGAGCCAGCCGGATTGCACCCGGCCCGGCCCGGCGTAGCCGCTCTCCAGCACGTCCTGGCCATCGAAATGCGAGCGGTCGCGATACGGCGTCGACACGGCATGAACGATTGCGGCATGCTTGTCGCGATACATGCGCGCAAATTCCGGCATCGCCGGATGCAGCGCGAAGAACTGATCGAGCATCAAGGCGGCGCGCGGCCCGTCCGCGCTCAGCGCGATCGAGCCGTGCAAGCCGGCATAGTCGGGGTCTCCGATCGGCGCGACGGTTGCAAGACCGTCGAGCGCACCGCGCAGGATCACGACGACGAGCCGCGGATCGCGCCCGTCGGCAGCACGCGCGAATTTCGGCAAATAGGCCCAGGCCGCGAAGGAGGCGCCGCCGAGCAGCAGCGCGCGACGCGAGGTGAGGAGCCGGTTCTCGACGCAATCCATCGTCATCTCCTCTGTAGTTCCGGCGACATCAGCAAGAGCGCCAGCGCCTGCTGGCGCGATTCCGCGCGCTCGATGGTTCTGCGCGTCTCGACCGAGGCCGCGTCCGACGCCGCGAATTCCAAGAGATCGAGCGGATCGATGTTGTTGCCAAGACGCGCGCCCATTTGCGCGGCAACGTCGAGCCTCAGCTTCATGCCTTCGGGCGCGGTCCAGGCCGCGTTGGTGTCGGGGAATCCGTTCGGGCCCGGCGGCGCCCATAGCGGCTGTCCCAGCAGATTGAGATTGTTGAGATAGCCGCCCGGATCCTCTGGCACGCGCGCAAGCAGCCGTCCGCTCGCGACCAGGAATTCGTAAGGTGAGCGCATCTTGGTCAGCGGCGCCTTCCAGGCCTCGTCGGCATCGACGAGCGCGGTCGCAAACGCCTTGAGGTCGCCGTCGGTCTTGACGAAGACGTCGCGCAGCCGCGCCACCAACCCAAGTGGCGGATCGTCGGCCACGAAGTGGCGCACGAATTTCGTGGCGATGAAGCTGGCTGTCGATGGATGGCGCGCGATATCGGCGAGCGCCGCCTCGCCCTGCGCAACGCCGGTCGCCTCATAGGTCTTGCCGAGCAGCACCTGCGGACCGGGCTGATGCGCGTTGCTGTTGAACACGAAGGAGCCGGGCACCCCGAGCTGGCCCTGCCGGCCCGCAAAGGTCCATCCCGTGATGATGCGCGCGAGCGAGGTGACATCTTCCTGCGTATAGCCGCCGCCGACCCCGAGCGTATGCAGCTCCATGATCTCGCGCGCGAGGTTTTCGTTCAGCCCGCGCTTGCGGTTTTGGCCGGCGCGCGAATCCGGCCCGAGCGATTGCTGGTTGTCGAGGAAGAACAGCATCGCCGGATGCTGCTCGACCGCCTTCAGCATGTCGGCGAAGCGCCCGAGCACGTGCGGCCTGATCGCCTCACGCTCGAACGACCCCGCCCACATCCGCGCCAGCTCGCCCTTGGCGGCCGAGATGCAGAAATGGTTGGACCAGAACACGACCAGCCGCTCGGTGAAGCCGCAATCGGCGAGCGTGGCACGCTGCAATCGCGCCAATGCCTCGGCGCGAAACGTCTTCTGGATGACGTTGAGCGGCTGCGGCGCCGGCTTCGCAACCGGCGGCGCTGCCGCATTTGGTTGCATGCTCTCGGCGGCCTTGGCCGCGTTGTCGGCCGCCTTCATCTCCGGCGGCTGGCCCGCGATGTCCATGGCGGCCATGTTGAGCGACAAATTGCGGCGCGCCTTGGCGTCGGGCTTCTGGTCGGCGGGCACTTGCTGGGGCTGCGCTTCCGCGGGCCCGCCCGCTTTCGCTGCGGCCTCGCGGGCCTGCTTGACCTGCGCCTGGTATTCGAACACGGCCTGGCCGAGCTGCGGCGTCGATTGCAGGGCCGGCGCCTCCAGCAGCACGCCACTGGGCCGGCTCAGTTCCGCCTTGACGAAACCGCGGGGATCGGTGGCCGCGTTGATGAAATCGCCGGACGCTCCGCCGCGCGCGCCAAAGCCGAACCGATTGAGCGCAACGAGCGCGGCTTGCGAATCCCGGGCCATCAATGTGTCCTTGAGCGCTGGCGCTTCCGCGCCGTCGGTGCGGCGCATAATATACCGACCAAAGAGATGAACCTGATATGAAGATCACGGCGAAGCTTCGGCGCAAATCATGACAAAACCGAAAGAATTTCCGTTGCCCGGGGCGACCGCGCGGCGCGTCGTCTGTTCCCGCTGCGGCACCGAATTCGGCTGCGGGCTGTCCAAAAACTGCTGGTGCGCGGAGGAAACGGCAAAGCTGCCGATGCCAACCGGTGCTGAGGATTGCCTGTGCCGGGAATGCCTAAGGAAGGCGGCCGGGGCGGCTTCCTAAACCGCAAACCCCGGGGAAGTCCTTGCCATGCCGTCGAACGCATCGAGCAATCGCTCGCGCCAGGCGTAGACGGGGTCGTCCGTCTCCAGCAGCCTGAACGGGCTGACCACGCGCGCCCACTGAAAACCGCCGAACACGATGTAGTCGGCATAGTTCGGCTGCGCCCCGCCGAGCCAGGGCTGCGCCTTCAGGGTGAAGCGCAGCACGTCGAGCGATTTGCGGAAGGCGACGACGCCGGTGTCGCGGCTCGCCATGATCTCCTCGAGCGGCTTGCCAAAGCGCGCCTCGCGCGTCCTGCGAAAATACTTGGCGTCGACGGCGGCGAGGTTCTTCGGGATGTCCGCGATGATCAGCGGAAAGATGCCGCCGACGATGGCGAGATCGCCCCACCAGTTCAGCATCCGCGCCATGGCGCGGCCGCCCTCGCCGCCGAACAGCGACGGACGATCCGGATAGGTGTCCTCGAGATAGTTTGCGATGGCCCAGGAATCGACCACCGGCTTGTCGCGGTCGAGCAGCACCGGGACTTTTTCCGAGCCATGCGGCGCGATTGCCTGCTTCTCGGTGAAGCGCCACGGGATCGACTCGGCCGACAGGCCCTTATGCGCCAGCGCCATCCGCGTGCGCCAGCAGAACGGGCTGAAGGGACGCGCGGGATCGGTGCCGACGAGTTCGAACAGTTTGAGCGACATGGCTTCTCCAATGCTCCATCATCGCGAGGAGCGCCTGCGGCGGCATTGTGGATTGCTTCCCTTGCGCTCGCAATGACGACGTGGTGGCGGATCCGCGCCGGGCTCGACCGGCTCCGCCGATCTCACGGCGCCGCGGTCACGACGATCGTCCTGTTTTCCGTCTTCTGCATGCTGCGGCCGCGCGCGCTTGCCTTGGTGACGGTCGTGTCCGCGATCCTGCGTGTCATGCCATCCTCGACCGAAAACTCGGCGCGCGCGTCGAGCGAGAGCACCATCTGCTTGACGATGCCGTCGATCTCCTGCGGCGTGACGCTGTTGCCGGCAGCCACCATGAGCTTCCTGGTGAGCGACTGCATCAGCTCCTTCAGCGACGCGGGATCGTAGGCCGTGGTGTTGACGTAGGTGCGCTTGCCGGATGCGCTATCTGCCGCAGTGAGCTCGAAGCTGGAGTTGGATTTCATCGCGCCGCCGCCGAGCGGATTGTCGACAGCATCGCTCGTGCGCCTGACCTCGTGCAGCTTCATCCCGGTGGATTGCGCCTTGGCGAGTTGCGGCAGCTCCTCCAGATAGTTGGCCGCGGCCTTCACGGCGTCGGCCTCGATCAGGCCTGCCATGATCTGGTTGAGCGCGGTGACGAGCTGCGGCTTGTCCTTGAATTGCTCCGTGATGCGGCCGGCCATGGCGCGCAGGGCGGCCCTGGCTTCGTCGAGATTGTCGACGCGCACCGGCTTGCCTTGCCGGTCCGTGGTGGCCTTGATCGGGACGTCGTCCAGCGCCTTCGCGGCAGATCGCACCATAGGCAGCGTCGGGTCGTTACCCTCGGCCGTGGTGCCGCGGCGGACATAGGTGATGCGAAAGCCGTCGGCGACCTTCTCGTCGATCGAGAGCTCGGCGCGCGTCCTGATCAGGGAATTCCTCGCCCCGCCCTCCGCGCGCATCTCGTCGGTGCGGGTTTCGGTCTCGATGACCCAGCGGCTGCCGACCGGTGGATTGAAGGGACGCTCGGTGGTGTCGGCGGCGAGCGCGCAGGCGGCCTGGAGCGAGAGCGTCGCGGCGGCCCCGATAAAGATCGCGGCGAGGCGAAGCCTGACGGCTTTCGGATGTGTCATTGCAGCCCTCCAGGCCCTTGGTGGCGGCCTGGAGGGGTTGGGTTCAAATGCGAGGTCTGGTGTTGGCGAAGATCAGCGCCCGTGCGTGCGCAAAAACTTCTCGCCATCCGTGGTCACGGCGATGGTGAGGCCGAGGCCTGCGCGCGTCTCGCGGGCGACGTAGCCGCGGTCGGCGGCGTCTTCCCAGATGGTGAGGCGCGGGCACGACGTCTTCCAAGTCGCGATCACCTCGGCATAGGCGCGCGGCTCGCGCGCGACCCATTCGACGAAATCGAGCACCAGGGGATCGGCCTCATCGGTCATTGCAAACCTCCCTTGTCGAACGCCGCCAGCACGGGCGTGCGCACCAGAAGCCAGCTTCCATAGGCGATGTAGTAGCAGGCGATGGTGGTGATCAGCCGTGTCGCCCAGACGCGGTATTGCTGGTCGCTCATCGCTTCCAGGATGCGCCGCGCCAGCGTGGTGCCGAGCATGGAGGCGGCGATCGCGACGCCGGCAAGCACCGGATCGAGCGTCGCCGCCTGGTCGATGATGCCGCCAAAATAGATCAGCTTGGTGAAGTGGCTGGCGACCTGGCAGGTCGCCTTCGTCGCCACGATCTCACGGCGACCGAACTTGCCGCCAAGGAAGAAGGTGTCCATCAGCGGACCGGACACGCCGGTCATCAGCATCAACCCCATGCAGATCGAGCCGTAGAATGTGCCCTGCCAGATGCTGTCGGGATTCGGCTTGATGCCCGCGGGCATCAGCCGCGCCATGAACGGGGTGACGCCGAGCAGCAGCAGCGCGACCGGCTTGTCCGGCACGTAGCGCGTGATCGACCAGGCGCCGAGCGCAAGCGCGCAACCGATCAAATAGACCCCGACCGGCCGCCAGCGGATATGCGCGCGCCACAGCACCGCACGCCAGCCGTTCGAGGCCATCTGCGTGATCGCGTGCAGCACCATCGCGGTCGGCAGCGGCATCAGCGCCAGCAGCACGCCGATCAGGATCAGCCCGCCCGCCATGCCGAACAGCCCCGACAGGAATGCCGTCGCGACCATCAGCAATCCGAGTGCAGCGATCATGATGGGCGTCACGAAGGATTCTCCTGTGATCGGCACGGCTCAACGTCAGGGACGCGAAGCTGCTTCACTCCCTCGCCCCGCTTGCGGGGAGAGGCGAACAACGGCAGGCATCTCGAAAGCAACTTGGAATTATACTCATTCTTGTGCCGCGCTTGTCCTGCCTGCGCAAACTGAGTTATCTTGCCCTGGCATCAGTTTTCCTGAGGGTCCACGGCCGTGCGGCGGCTGCTCTTTCTCAACGGCATCAAGGCGTTCGAGGCGGCGGCGCGCACCGGCAGCTTTGCCTCGGCCGGCATCGAGCTGAACGTGTCGGCGGCCGCCGTCAGCCGCATGGTGCATCTGTTGGAAGAGCGGCTCGGCGTGGCGCTGTTCGAGCGCAAAGCCAACCGTCTGGTGCTGACGCAGGCCGGCCGCGCCTATCAGAGTGGGCTGACGCCGATCTTCGATGCGCTGGCAAGCCTCACCGCACAGGTGACGGCGGCGTCCAGCCTGCGCGTGCTGACCATCGGCGTCGGCCACACCTTTGCGATGCGCTGGCTGATCCCGCGGCTGTCGGAGTTTCGCAGCGAGGAGCCCGACATCGAGGTGCGCTTCACCACCGGCGGCGCGGCGGTGCCGTTCGGCGAGGACTGGAGTTGCGGCATCAAGCTCGGCACCGGCGACTGGCCGGGCCTCGTCGCCGAGCCGCTATTCGCCGGCGATCTCACGCCGGTCTGCGTGCCCCGGCTCGGCACGTCGCTGAAGAGGCCGTCCGACCTGAAGGCGCCGAGCCTGATCCGCGTCGCGCATTCGCCGGATGACTGGCCGATCTGGCTCAAGGCCGCCGGCCTTCCGCGCCTCACCGCGCGCGGGCCGGAGTTCGAGTTCTACGGCCAGGCGCTGCAGGCAGCCAGCGACGGGCTCGGCATCGCCATGGGCATCCGCCCCTATATCGATGACGACCTCGCCGCCGGCCGGCTCGTCGCGCCGTTCGATCTCTCCGTGCCCAAGGGCATGCGCTGGTATTTGGTCTATCGCAGCTTTCAGACCGAGCAGCGCGATTTTGCGGCGTTCCGGCGCTGGATCATGCGCGCCGCCGCGGAACCCGCCGCGCGGCCTGTCCGGCGGCCCGCGCGCGGCGCAGCGCGGACCTAAGCACGGAACCGGGCAAAAAAGCCGCCGCGTGTGAACGGCTTCACAGTCGCTAACGCCGAAACGTGGTCCTCTGACTCTCCAATGAGAAACGGGGACTACGAATGACGACCATGTATGACGGCTTTGACATTGAATCGTTCGAAGCTGGCAAAGGCCTTTGGCATGCCCGCATCCGCCGCGCCGATCTGAGCCCGCTCGCCATCGACGGCGTGCTGTTTCCGGCGATGGAGATGGGCTTTGCCTGGCCCGACGCCCAGGCCGCGATCGCCGATGCAAAACACCACATCGACCGCTTTCGCCGTCGCATCACCAGCGACGAATGAGATTCGACGCACGGCCGGGACAATCAGGGGAAACAGTCATGGCGTACATCGAATTCGAAGAGGCTCAACCGGTGGCCCGACCGCTGGCCCGGTCGGTGCTGGCGGGATGTCCGGACTGCACGGGCGAGCTCACCGTGCTGCGCGTGATCGGCGGCCGCGCCGGCTGCGAGTACTGGACCATGCGCTGCACCGCATGCGGCGGGATCCATCTCGACATCCTCGAGCCCGCCGAAGCACGCGCGCCGGACGACGGACCGCAGCCGGCGGCGTAACGCGGAAGCGCACATGGGGCGCAGGCGAGGCACGACGATGATCAAGGCTCTGCTGCTTGACCTCGGAGACACGCTGATCGACACCCACAAGACGCCTCCAGCGCCGTTTCCCGGGGTCGAGGACGCCCTTGGTGTCCTCAAAACCCTGGAGACGGCGGACCACAAGCCGCTGGTCATGTGTC
Source organism: Bradyrhizobium arachidis (assembly GCF_024758505.1). NCBI lineage: Bacteria > Pseudomonadati > Pseudomonadota > Alphaproteobacteria > Hyphomicrobiales > Nitrobacteraceae > Bradyrhizobium > Bradyrhizobium arachidis. The sequence continues at coordinate 7,887,031 of NZ_CP077970.1, forward strand.
TGGTCTCTGATTTCACGATGCCGGAACCGCGGACTCCGGAGGCCATTGCAGCGGCATTCGCCGACTATCTCCGGGAGCTGGACAAGACCCACCTGCGGCGCTTCTTCGAGCCGGTCGACGAACGCGTGACGCTGTCGACCCATGCCGGACAGCGCAAGCCCGCCGCCATCGTGTTCAAGATGGCACTCGAGCGCGCCAAGGTCCACGGCACCCTCCGCAATACGCTCTTGATCACGGAGAACGCCGAGCATATCAGGGTGTGCCGCGACGAGCTTCACATGAAGACCCTGCAATTCGGCGTCGACTTCACCGCCTGGTCGGAAGCGCCGAAGCTGATCTCGCAGACGATCGGCGCGGACGCATAGGTGATGCGTGATGAGATTAGGTTGAGCTGGTGCGACAAGCGCCCACCCTCCCCTGGAGGGGGAGGGTGTCAGCCCGTGTGATGACCACCTCAACCAACCCCGCGCTTGCTGCTGCCAACCTGCTGTCAGCAGCCTCGCTGTGACAGGGCATTCGCCCTTTCCTGCGGGCCGGACTCGTCCCATATTCCGGCCATGGCGAAGAAACCTGCTCCCCCCGCAAAATCCGGAAAATCCCCCAGATCCAAGGCACATCGACCCGATGTGCAGCCGATCGCGCCGGCACTGGCCGAGCTCCTCAATCCCGCGATCAATCGCGGCGAGAGCGGCATCGGCTCGTCCACGGGGTTGCAGCCGCCGCCCGACAATTCGCGCGACCGCCGCGCGGGCGGCGAGGCCGCGGCGCATCGCGCGCGGGCCTCGACGCCGAAGGAATTTCCTTCCGACCGTCCCGCGGGCCTCGACGAGGCGCCGCAGGCGAATTACGGCACGTCGGCCACGATCCCGTTCCTCGACCCGGAACTGGCAAAGCAACTGGGCCTGCCGACCGAGGAGGACGATGCGGACGCGCTTGCCCGCCCCCCGCGCAGCAAGATGGAAGCGCTCGGCGTCAGGGCGACTGCGGACGCGCTGGAGGCGCTGATCCGCGAAGGCCGCCCCGAGTTCCGCAAGGATGACGGTTCGATGCGGGTGTGGACGCCGCACCGGCCGCCGCGCCCGGAAAAGTCCGAAGGCGGCGTGCGCTTCGAGATCAAGTCGGCCTATGAGCCCAAGGGCGACCAGCCCACCGCGATCGCCGAGCTCGTCGAAGGCATCGAGCGTAACGACCGTTCGCAGGTGCTGTTAGGGGTCACCGGCTCCGGCAAAACCTACACCATGGCAAAAGTGATCGAGGCGACGCAGCGCCCTGCCCTGATCCTGGCGCCAAACAAGACCCTCGCCGCCCAGCTCTACGGCGAGTTCAAGAGTTTTTTCCCCGACAACGCGGTCGAGTATTTCGTCTCGTATTACGATTACTACCAGCCGGAAGCCTACGTTCCGCGCACCGACACCTATATCGAGAAGGACTCTTCCATCAACGAGCAGATCGACCGCATGCGCCATTCGGCGACGCGCGCGCTGCTCGAGCGCGACGACGTCATCATCGTCGCCTCGGTGTCCTGCATCTACGGTATCGGCTCGGTCGAGACCTACACCGCGATGACCTTTGCGCTGAAGAAGGGCGAGCGCATCGACCAGCGCCAGCTCATCGCCGACCTCGTCGCCCTCCAGTACAAGCGCACCCAGGCCGATTTTACCCGCGGCACCTTCCGTGTCAGGGGCGACGTCATCGACATCTTCCCGGCGCACTATGAGGACCGCGCCTGGCGCGTGAACCTGTTTGGCGACACCGTCGAGAATATCGAGGAGTTCGATCCGCTCACCGGCCACAAGCAGGACGAGCTCGAATTCATCAAGATCTACGCCAACTCGCACTATGTGACGCCGCGCCCGACGCTGGTGCAGGCGATCAAGTCGATCAAATCAGAGTTGAAGCAGCGGCTCGACCAGCTCCACGACCAGGGGCGCCTGCTGGAGGCGCAGCGGCTGGAGCAGCGCACCACCTTCGACCTCGAGATGATGGAGGCGACCGGAAGCTGCGCCGGCATCGAGAACTATTCGCGCTACCTGACGGGCCGCCGCCCCGGCGAGCCCCCGCCGACGCTGTTCGAATACGTGCCCGACAACGCGCTGATCTTCGCCGACGAAAGCCACGTCACCATTCCGCAGATCGGCGCCATGTTCCGCGGCGACTTCCGCCGCAAGGCGACGCTGGCCGAATATGGTTTCCGCCTGCCGTCCTGCATGGACAACCGTCCCTTGCGTTTCGAGGAGTGGGACATGATGCGGCCGCAGACGGTCGCGGTGTCGGCGACGCCGAGCGGCTGGGAGCTGAACGAGAGCGGCGGCGTGTTCGTCGAGCAGGTCATCCGCCCGACCGGCTTGATCGATCCGCCCGTCGACATCCGCCCGGCCCGCACCCAGGTCGACGATCTCGTCGGCGAAGTCCGCGCCACCGCGAACGCCGGCTATCGTTCGCTGATCACCGTGCTGACCAAGCGCATGGCCGAGGACCTCACCGAATATCTGCACGAGCAGGGCATTCGCGTGCGCTACATGCACAGCGATATCGACACCATCGAGCGCATCGAGATTATCCGCGACTTGCGCCTCGGCGCCTTCGATGCGCTGGTCGGCATCAACCTCTTGCGCGAAGGCCTCGACATTCCCGAATGCGCGCTGGTCGCTATCCTCGACGCCGACAAGGAAGGTTTTTTGCGCAGCGAGACCTCGCTGATCCAGACCATCGGCCGCGCCGCGCGCAACGTCGACGGCAAGGTGATCCTTTATGCCGACCAGGTCACGGGATCGATGGAGCGCGCCATCGCCGAAACCAACCGCCGCCGCGAGAAGCAGGTCGAGTACAACACCGCCAACGGCATCACGCCGGAGAGCGTGAAGAAGCAGATCGGCGACATCCTCAACTCCGTCTACGAGCGCGACCACGTGCTGGTCGAGGTCGGCGGTCACGACATGACCGACGACGTCATCTCGATCGGCCACAATTTTGAAGCCGTGCTCGCCGATCTCGAAACAAGGATGCGCGAAGCCGCCGCCGACCTCAATTTCGAGGAAGCCGCACGTCTGCGCGACGAAGTCAAGCGCCTGCGCGCCACCGAACTCGCCGTGGTCGACGACCCCACCGCAAAGCAGCGCACCGTGCAGGGCAAGGCCGGCGCCTACGCCGGCACGAAGAAATACGGCGACGCCGCGAATCTTCCCGTCAGCGCGATGAAGAAGAAGACCGTCGGCTCAGCACTGAAAGCGAGCGGCGGCAGCGGCTCAAAAGTGCACAAGCCGCATCTCGACGAAATGCACGGCCCGGAGTCGCTGCCCTATCGTGCGGAGCGTGCGCTGCCGGCAAAACCGTTCGGCAGCACCAGCCGGATCATCCAGCCGACGGACTCAAGGCAATCGGGGCCGGAGTTCGGGCCGGCGCCGAAGTCGACGGGTGGCGCGCCGGGACGACGGGGTGGGTGGAAGAAGAGGTAAGGAGCGCAGCGCCCGCTTTCACCCCATGCTCGCGAACACCACCGCGAGCACCGACATCATCATCACGATGGTCACAAGCTGCAGCGAGGCGACCGGCTGGGTACGCCATTCCGTGATCTTGTCTGACAGCGACAGGCGGCCGTCGAAGAAGATCGGCTCGTAGACGGTCTTGCAGAGCGACGGAAATTTTGCGCCGAGCGTCGAGGCGAGAGCTGCGTGGCAGAGCGAGGCTGAGATGACGAAGATGGCGACGCCGGGGTCGCCGACGAGGTCGTGATTGCCGGCGAGCTTGAGCAGCAGGGAGGCAGCGGCAAAACTCGGAAAGCTCTGGAAGATCGCGGTCAGCGCAAAACCTTCGACGAGGTTTTGCAGGCGGGACTTCCTGATGACGGCGGCGGTCATGGCACGGCTCCCTGATGACGTGCGTATGAAGGTAGCCGTGGCCTGCGAGGGGCGATGTGAGGTGTGTCACGCCCCTGCTTCCGCCTTGGGAATGAGGGGCGCGATGGATTCCGGGCTCGCGCTATCGCGCGCCCCGGAATGACGGTTTTGGAGGGAAATCACCCCCTGCCGGCGGCTACTCCCTGAAAGTAGTAATTCCGGTTGGTGCCGTCATAGGCGCCTGACGTCATGCAGCAGGCTTTGAAACCTGCGCGCCGAGCCGCAGGGGCAGAGGTCGTTGCGGCCGAGTTTTTCGAACAGCTCGACGTCGCCATGGACGACGCGCACGCCGCGTTTGCCCGCGCGCTTCACATGGGTTTCCGAGGGGAAAGAATTCCGCCGCTTACGCGTGACGCTGAAAGCTGGGGAGGTTTTCGAGATCGCGAACTCTGCGCATGACGCCCTCCATCGGTTGGGACTACGCGGCCGATCGCCGCAGCGTCTCGCTAGCACGGGCATCATGATCGCGGAAGCCGGCCGCTTCGATCCCGCGCATCGCGCCAGCCGGTGTGTGCTTTTCACGCCACCTGGCTGCCGCGCGGCCCGCGAACCCGGGCAGGCATTCGTCGCCATCGTGCGCCATGAACCTGGCATTGCCGGCCCGCGTCAAACCGTCTGCAATCCCTCTGTGGTTTTGCGGATTGCAACGCGTTGATGCGGACAGCCGATGAGGGTGGGCACGGAATGACGGTCGACAGCTTGAATCGCCAGCGCGTGCTGGCCCTGCTCGAGGCGTTCAGCGCCGGGGATATCGAACGCACCCTGTCGTTCTGCACGGACGATGTCGACTTCCTCACCCATGCGCCGGTCGACGTGCTGCCGCATCTGGGACCGCGTCACGGCAAGGAGGAGATGCGTCAGTTGTGGACGCTGGTGCAGTCGCGCTATTCCGAGATCCGCTACGAGGTGCCGCAGATCGTCGCCGAGGGCGACACGGTCGCGACGAATTTGCGCACCTTCTTCCGCAAGCGTCGCAACGGCCGCATCGTCGCCGTCGACATGGCGGTGTTCTACACTTTTCGCGACGGCCAGGTCGCGCAGATCCGCGAGATCATCGATTCCTACGATCTGGTGCAGCAGGTGCTAGAGCGCGAGATCGGCCCGCTGATCCTCGGCGAAAGCGTCGAGGGGGCGTAGGGGGCGTTGAACCTTCCTACTCCCTTCCAAGACCCATCACCGGGCGTGTTGTGCGCCCAAAGGGGCGAAGTCGGGTCGATGAAGGTCGCGTTGCTAGCCGTTTTGGGCTTGTTCCTGGGAACCCTGGCCGGTGCGGCCCTGGGCGTCGGCTTCGGGCTCGCCTGGGTCGAATTCTTCAAAACCACGAATTTTGAAGGCTATAGCGGCATGCTGGTGTTCTTCACCTTCATGCCGCTCGGCGCTGCGATCGGCGGGATCAGCGGCGCGCTGCTGTTCGGCTACCTTGCGGTCCGCGACCAGGCGATCCCGATCGAACGGGGCCCTGCCGGTCTCGCCGACAGGTAGAATCACGGGACTTTGTTGGCGATTTCACAAGTTCCGCATCAATTGTGCATTGCAAAATTGTGAATTGCACTTTGCCGAAATCGGCCTATTTGTTTGCGTACAAATGAATTGAACGACCCCGCGGCGCCTACTGTGCATGGGGTTGTTCTCGTTTTTTGAGCCAGCCAGTTCCAGGGACGACCCAAATGACAGAGCACAGCCTCTGGCGTTTCTCGCGCGCTTTGCACCACGCGATCAACGACCGGCAGTTCGAGGATATCGAGAGCCTGATCGACGAGGACGTCGACTGGGCGCTCTACGGTCCGATCGACATGTTTCCCTTCCTCGGGGCACGCGCGGGCAAGAGCGCGGTGCTGGAGGTGATCCGCCAGATCGCCGACAATTTCCAGGTCCGCCGCTTCGACCGCGAGAGCATCATGCTCGGGGTGGATTCGGCGGCCTCGATGCTGCGCTATTCGCTCACCGCGCTGGATTCCGACAAGCCGATCTCGCTGCGCGTGGCGCAGTTCGCCCAGTTCAGGGCGGGCCGCCTGACCAACATGCGCGTGCTGATCGACACCTTCGACCTGGTCGAGCAGGCGCTCGGCCGCTCCATTCATCTGCCGAAGATGACCGCGGCGGGGTGAGGGACGCCAACGGGTCCCGCCCTTCGGGACCGACGGCCGCGCCCCCGCGAAGCATCCTGGCCTCCAGCCCCGCCGGATCGCTCTTCGGGAGGACGAAGCCGTCGGGCGCGCGCGCCATCCGCGCGGCCCGCTGGTTCGCATTTTGACGTGACGTCGCGGTGATGCGCGCCGCCACAATTTCGCAACGATGGCTCCGCATCTTCACCACGGAATTGGCTGCGGGCAGGACGATGCATCTCACGACAGGATTTGGCTGGGCCAGGCTGCCGATGCTGGCGGCTGCGTTCATCTTTGGCTCGGTGCTAACGGTATCAGCGCAGACCGTGCCGACCATGCCGAATGCATCAGCGGAAGAGGCTGACGAGGCCGAGGAAGCGCCCGCGGCCAACATCAACGATCCCGACGTGCTCAAGGACATCGACGTCGACAAGCTCGACTGGGCCCAGCTCGGTACCGACGCCTCTACGCTCCGTGACGAGATCGCCGCGAAGAAGCGTGCCGCCAGGCAGGCCGCCGGCAATGACGGGCTGAACTGGTCGTCGAATGCCAATGCCAACGGCTCCTCCGCCGTCAACGTCAAGCAGTCGATTACCCCGTTCTGGGACGCGCGGATCGGCGCCGACATGACGGTCGCGCGCGAGCCGACCACGATGTCCGAGCTCCTGGCCCAGAAGGCCGCCAATGGCGGCAGCGTGCCGACCTCCTCCGGCAGCGCCTGGGCGGCCGCCACCGCGCCGGGCGCTGGCGCGATCTGGGACAAGACCGCGGTCGAGGCGCGCGTCGATCCCGGCGCGGAGAACAGCAAGCTCGGCGCCTCCCTCACAAAGGCGGTGCCGCTGTCGGGCGACTACGCGCTCACGCTGCAGAACGGCTACAGCGTGAACCAGCAGGGCACGACGCCGATCCCCGGCATCGCCGGCCACATCACGCGCAGCTACGAGACCGACCAGTCGGCCAAGGTCACGATCACCGACACCGGCACAAGCTTCACGGCCGGCCAGACCATGTCGTCGTCGGACGACAAATGGCTGCGCAAGTTCGGCGCCGAGCAGAAGCTATATGACGGCGTCACTATCTCCGGTTCCGTCGGCGAGACCGCGCAGGGTGCGACCAGCAAGAGCCTGACCGCGGGCTTCAAGAAGAGCTGGTGAGCCTCTTCTGACCTGATCGATAAAATCCGCGCAAAAACGCCACGGCAAAGCCGCCGAATGGTCGATCCTTGCCGCATCTCGGCCCCTATGCCGTCAAAATCGGACGCCCTGATGCCCCCACACACATCGTCGTGCGGGGGACACTCGCGCAAGCGAACAGGGGAACAACGATGAACGCAATTCGTTCGGAAAAAGTCGAAACCACCGAGACCGAGGCGGTCGATAGCAATCTCGCCGCGGTGTCGGAAGTCGAAGCCGGCATCCGCGATTTCGTGCGCAACGACATCGCCTATCTGCGCCGGCCGGCGGCGGGCAGCGAGCCCGCGCTCGATGCGAATGCGGAAGCCACCGTCACCAACGTCAACTCGCTGATCCAGCGCGTCGCCGGCACCTCGCTCGCCGAGATCGAGAACCTGATCTCCGAGCTCGAGAGCCTGCGCGACCTGCTGCATGCCGAAGGCCAGCGCGTCCAGCGCGAAATCTCCGGCTACGCCCAGCTCAGCCAGGCCGCGATGAAGTCGACCCGCATGATCGCCGACAACGTCGCGCAGTGGAAGCGCGCCGCCGACGGCCTGCGCAATAGCTGATCGCTAACACGTCTCTTGAGCCGCCGCGTTCCCGAGGGGGCGCGGCGGTTTTGCTTGGGTAGCCATGAAGAAGCTGTCATCGCCCGCGAAGGCGGGCGATCCAGTATCCCAGAGGCAGCGCGAGGATACGGATAGGCGGCGGCGTACTGGATTCCCCACCTACGCGGGGAATGACAGCGGAGGGTGCGGCACGCGCTAGTGTCCTTGCGCCCCCCAGACCTTTTCAATTTGAACTTTCCCACGTCCCGCCGCGACCAAGGACAGGCACCGGCTTTCATTGCCGCCCGCCAGGGGACAGTTTTGATGAACAGCATCCGGCCCGAGAATACGGACCCGATACCGCTGCGCGCTGCTCAGCCGCAGTTCGGCACGATCATGATCCGCTTTGTCGGATTGCTGGTGGTCGCGATTGCGGTGCTGGCGTTCGTCTACAGCCGCTGACGCGGCGTGTCGGCGCAATCGATCACAAAGTTAATGGAACGTTAGCGGCTGGCCGCAACCGTCGAGGCTTCGAGCGTGTACGCGCCATCGGCATAGCCCTTCACCACCATGCCGGCGACCAGCATCACGGCCAGCGTCGCGGTAGCGAAGATGAATCCGACCAGCTTGAGTGCGCCGCGGTCTGCCATGGTCCTCGTCCCCTGTCCTCTACCCACTTCGTTCAAATAGACAGCGACAAGTTCATAATTGGTTAGCAAATCAAAGGTTCCGCGAAGGCTTTGAGCCGATCCGTGAACCTTGGCGCAGCTTATGGCAGCCATGGTGAATCGCGTCCATAGCGCGCGGGCAACACCTGCGACCGATTTCGTTCGTTCATCTTGGAACGGGTCTAACCGCCGGCCTCGCGCATCGGAACGAAGGCGGTCGCGGTGATCGAATAGACCTCTTCGCCGCGCTGGTTGGTGCCTGTCGTGGTCGCCTGCAAAATGCCCCAGCCCGGACGCGAGCCGGATGTGCGCTTGTCGACGATGACGCTGACGAAGCTGACGGTGTCGCCTGATAGCACCGGGCGGATCCAGCGCAGGTCGCGAAAGCCCGGTGATGGGCCCCACACCGCGAGCTTGTCGCCGCGCGCCACAGCTTCCTGCGTCAGGCGCCGGCCGTCCTCGATCAGCAACCGCATGCAGGCGGAGCCGACGTGCCAGCCGGAGGCGGCGAGCCCGCCGAACAGCGACTTGCGGCCCTCCTCCTCGTCGAGGTGGAAACGCTGCGGATCGAACTTTGCGGCAAAGGTCTTGATCGCCTCGGCCGTGAAGGTGTGCGAGCCGATCTCGCGGCGCTGGCCGATCTGAATGTCCTCGAAGAACCGCATCAGGCCGCTCCCCCGCGCCGCTTGATGAGGATCGGCGAGGTCATCTCGCACAGGACCTGCCCCTTGGCGTTGCGCGCGGTGCATTTGAATTTGACGATACCGAGCTCGGGACGGCTCTTGGAGGTGCGCGCTTCCAGCACGTCGACATCGAGCGTGAGATCGTCGCCGGGCCTCAAGGGAGAAAGCCAGCGCACTTCGTCGACGCCGGGCGAGCCGAGCGAGGCGGCGCGGGTGATGAAGCCATCAGCCATCATCCGCATCATCAGCGAGCAGAGATGCCAGCCCGAACCGGACAGGCCCTTGAGCATGCTCCTGGATGCCGCCTCGTCATCCAGATGCATCGGCTGCGGATCGAACTCGGCGGCGAAGGCCAGAATCTCGTCGCGGGTGACATGGCGCGGGCCGAACGTGACGAACCGGCCGGGCGGAAAGTCTTCGAATGTCAGGGTCATCTTGGGGAAGCCGGTGGGAATGACAGATTGTGGCCGCACTTTGCGGCAATCTCAACCCGCCCGGCCGCATGGCTCGTGCTACATTCGACGAGTCGGGCCTGCTTGACCGAGCCAGATTTGACGCGTCCCGATTGCCGGGGGAGATCAATGTTTGCATTCAGCGACCTGTTTCAGTGGGACCGCTTCATCACGCCGACGATCATCAAGACCTTCTACTGGCTGGTGATCGCGCTGATCTGCCTGTTCGGCGTCTCCGGCATCTTCTCAGGGTTAGCTGCGATGGCGATCAGCCCGTTCGCCGGCTTCCTCGTGGTGCTCTATTCGATCGCGAGCGTCGTGGTGGGAATCGTGTTCTCGCGCATCATCGCGGAGTTCATCCTGATCGTGTTCCGCATCAACGAGCATCTCGGCGCGATCCGCGACCAGGGCGGCGGGATGCGCTAGCTCGTCATTCTGGGGCGATGCGAAGCATCGAACCCGGAATCTCGAGATTCCGGGTCTGGTCCTTCGGACCATCCCGGATGACGATGTGTGGCTCTTACGTATTAAACCGGAAATGCATCACGTCGCCGTCGGCGACGACGTATTCCTTGCCTTCCAGCCGCAGCTTCCCGGCATCGCGCGCGCCGGCTTCGCCGCCCAGCGCGACGTAGTCGTCATAGGCGATGGTCTCGGCGCGGATAAAACCCTTTTCGAAATCGGTGTGGATCACACCGGCCGCGGCCGGGGCCTTGGTGCCGCGATGGATGGTCCAGGCGCGCGCCTCTTTTGGGCCGACCGTGAAATAGGTGATGAGATCGAGCAGCGTGTAGCCGGCGCGGATCAGGCGATCGAGGCCGGCCTCTTCCAGACCCAGCGTCTCCAGGAAGTCGGCGCGCTCTTCGCGCGACAGCGTGGCGATCTCGGATTCGATCTTGGCGGAGATGGCGACAGCAACTGCGCCTTCCTTCGCCGCCTGCTCCTCGACCGCCCTGGAGAAGGAATTGCCGGTCGCCGCCGAACCTTCCTCGACATTGCAGACGTAGAGGACGGGTTTTGACGACAGCAGGCCCAGCATCGAGAAAGCGCGCTCCTCTTCCGCCTTGCGTTCGACGAGGCGCGCGGGCTTGCCCTCGCGGAGCAGAACCAGCGTGCGATTGACGAGGTCGAGCTGCTCCTTGGCCTCCTTGTCGTTACCCTTGGCCTTCTTGGAGAGGTTGTCGACGCGCTTCTCGAGGCTGTCGAGGTCGGCGAGCATCAGCTCGGTCTCGATGGTCTCGATGTCGGCGACCGGGGCGATCTTGCCTTCGACATGGGTGATGTCGGAGTCTTCAAAGCAGCGCACGACATGCGCGATGGCATCGACCTCGCGGATGTTGGCCAAAAACTGGTTGCCGAGGCCTTCGCCCTTGGAGGCGCCGCGCACGAGACCGGCGATGTCGACGAAGGTCAGGCGCGTCGGGATGATCTGCGCGGATTTGGCGATCGCCGAAAGCTTGTCGAGCCGCGGATCGGGCACGGCGACCTCGCCGACATTGGGCTCGATCGTGCAGAACGGATAGTTCGCCGCCTGCGCGGCCGCCGTCTCGGTCAGCGCGTTGAACAAGGTCGACTTGCCGACATTGGGCAACCCGACAATCCCGCATTTGAATCCCATCGTGTCCTCGTAGGGCAGTGCAATCGTAGGGTGGGTTAGCGAAGCGTAACCCACCAATTTCCTTGTCGTGACCCGGTGGGTTACGCCTTCGGCTAACCCACCCTACGCGTCGGGCAATGACGAGCCCTACTCTTTGCCGTTGTCGTCCTTGGTCAAAAATCCCTTCGCCTGCATGGCGAGATGCACCTTGTTGGCGAAGGTCGCGTCCGCGCCCTTGGCGAGCAGGCCGGCGTGCTCGGCGACGGCGTCGCATAGCGTCCTCACCCACTCGTCGTCGGCCTTGGCGAAATCCGACAGCACATGCGCGTGCACGAATTCCTTGACGCCGGGATGACCGATGCCGAGCCGCACCCGGCGATACTCGTTGCCGATATGCGCCGAGATCGAGCGCAGGCCGTTATGTCCGGCGATCCCGCCGCCCATCTTCACCCGCACCTTGCCCGGCGGCAGTTCGAGCTCGTCCTGGAACACGGTGACGTCGCCAGGCGCGATCTTGAAGAAGCTCGATGCTTCCTGAACGCTGCGGCCGGACTCGTTCATGTAGGTCGTGGGTTTGAGCAGGATGACGCGCTCAGCTCCGAGCGCGCCTTCCGAAGTCTCGCCCTGAAAGCGACGGCGCCATGGTGCGAAACCATGACGCCGCGCAATCTCCTCGACGGCCATGAAGCCGATATTGTGCCGGTTACGTGCGTATTTCGCGCCGGGATTGCCGAGCCCAACAAAGAGTCGCATGACGCGGCGCGCCCCTCGCTCGGCGCGCGATCAATGACCGCGCGCCAGCACTGAGAGATTACTTCTTCTTGTCGCCGCCGGCGGGCGCCTTCGCACCCGCTGCCGGAGCCGCAGCACCCGCTGCCGGCGCCGCAGCGCCAGCCGCCGGAGCAGCAGCCGCAGGCGCAGCGCCCGGAGCAGCCGCACCGGCTGCAGCCGCAGCCGCCGCCTTCTGCTCTTCGGCGTAGCCCGAGGGCGGCACGATGGTCACGAGGGTTGCGTCCTCGCGGGTCAGCGCCTTCACGCCGGCGGGGAGGTTGACGTCCGACAGATGCAGCGAGTGACCGATTTCGAGCTGGCCGACATCGACGTCGATGAACTGCGGAATGCTCTCGACCGAGCATTCGAGCTCGACCGCATGCGCCACGATGTTGACCGTGCCGCCGCGCTTCACGCCCGGCGAGGCTTCCGACTTCACGACGTGCAGGGGCACGCTGATGCGGATGGTGGCGCCTTCGCCGAGCCGCATGAAGTCGACATGGATCGGGAAGTCCTTGACCGGGTCGAGGTGGAAGTCGCGCGGAATCACGCGGTGCTTCTTGCCCTCGAGGTCGATGTCGAACAGGGTGGTCAGGAACCGGCCGGCCAGGATGCGCTGGCGCAGTTCACGATCGTCAACCGAGATCGTGAGCGGGGGCTGGTTGTTTCCATAGATCACTCCGGGCACTCTCCCGGCGCGACGCTCTGCCCGGGCGGCCCCCTTGCCGCTCTGCGGACGTGCGGTCGCCTTCAATTCCTTGACGGTCGCCATAACGTTAAGTCCTTGTTTTTGCAAAAGTTAATGGGCCGCAGCGCGGCCCATGGCTTGTCCGCAGCAAGCCTCCAGGGGTGCGGGGGCCGCGGACGTGGCGGGCTTTTAGCCGCAAAGTGCCGAAATGACAAGGAGATTGGGCCGCTTTCAGGCCGGGGTGGATCGCCTCAGGAACTTGGCGGCGGCGCCGCGGTCCTGGCCTCCAGCGCGGCAATGCGCACCTTCAGCGCCTCGTTCTCCTCGCGCGCAAGGCGGGCCATGTCCTTGACCGCCTCGAACTCCTCGCGCTTGACCAGGTCCATGTCGCGCAGGAATTTTTCAGCCTGGGTGCGCATGACCGTGTCGAACTCGCGCTTCACCCCCTGCGCTGCACCGGCGGCATCGTTCATGAGACGTCCGATCTCGTCGAAAAACCGGTTGCTGGTCTGGGTCATGGCGATCTCCGGGAGCCTTTGCGCGTACTGAACCTGACCAAGACAATGGCAATCCCGCAGCCACGGTTCAAGGGCCGAGCACCCCGGCGCGCGGTATCCTTGTCATGCTCCGGTTTCCTTGCAATCGTACTCGTCAGCCCCGCATGACAAGAATCACACGACAATAATCATTGGCGAAAGACCGACATGATCGACCAACAGATCGAGATTGCGACCAAGGACGGATCGACCACCACCTTCATCACCCATCCGGAACGCGGCGGTCCCTTCCCGGTCATCATCTTCTACATGGATGCGCCGGCGATCCGCGAGGAGTTGCGCGACATGGCACGCCGACTCGGCACGTCGGGCTATTACGTGATGCTGCCGAACCTCTATTACCGCTCCGGCGTGATGGAGCTCGGCCCGCTGCCGGCCGACCCGAATTCGCCTGAACGCAAGCGCATGTTCCAGCTCATGGCCTCGCTCAACATTCCCATGATCATGGAGGATACCAAGGCGCTGCTCGCCTATGCCGAGGGCCAGGCGGCCGCGAACACAGGGATCGTCGGCACGGTCGGCTATTGCATGAGCGGCCGCTACGCCGTCAACGCCGCGACGCATTTCCCCGACCGGGTGAAGGCCGCGGCGTCGATCTACGGCACGCATCTGGCCACCGACGAAGACAACAGCCCGCATCTCGCCGCCAGGAAGACCAAGGCCGAGCTCTATTTCGCCTGCGCCGAGACCGACATCTACGCCCCGCCCGAGGTGATCGCGAAGGTGCAGGAGAGCATGAAGGGAGCGCATGCCGAGGTCGAGATCTATCCCGGCACCCACCACGGCTTCGCCTTCCCCAAGCGTCCCGTCTACGAGCGCGACGCAGCCGAGCGGCACTGGGAGCGCCTGCTCGAGCTCTACCGCCGCAATCTTGTTTAGAACCTATTCCGATGGGATCGGAATAGGTTCTAGATTCTTATTTTGACGCGTTTTCTTGACGCGAACCGGTATCCACTTCGCTTGAAAACGCTATAGAACCTAAGGCGCGATGCCGCTTCTCCTGATCAACTTCCCGTCCTTCGATCCGATCGCCCTGTCGCTCGGGCCGTTTGCGATCCGCTGGTATGCGCTCGCCTATATCGGCGGCATCGTGATCGGTTGGCTCTACGCGCGCTCGCTGGTCAAGAAGGAGCGGCTCTGGGGCGGACCGGCACCGATGTCGCTGGTCCAGCTGGACGACTTCATCCTCTGGGTCACGCTCGGCATTATTCTCGGCGGCCGCACCGGCTACGTGCTGTTCTACAATTTGCCCTTCTTCATCGAGCACCCTGCCGCGATCTTCAGATTGTGGGAAGGCGGCATGTCGTTCCACGGCGGCTTCCTCGGCTGCGTCGTTGCGGTGATGTGGTTCGCCAGCCGCAACGGCATCTCGATCCTGTCGCTCGGCGACATCACCACGGCGGTCGGGCCGATCGGCCTGTTCCTCGGCCGCCTCGCCAACTTCATCAACAGCGAATTGTGGGGCCGGGCTGCCGACCCCAGCCTGCCCTGGGCGGTGATCTTCCCCAACGGCGGGCCCGAGCCGCGCCATCCGAGCCAGCTCTATGAAGCAGGCCTCGAAGGTATCTTGCTGTTCACCGTGCTGGCGGTGATGATCCGGTTTGGCGCCTTGAAGCGGCCCGGCCTGATCCTCGGCAGCTTCATCCTGATCTATGGCCTCGCCCGTATCACCGGCGAGCATTTTCGCGAGCCAGACCCCCAGCTTGGTTTTCTCTGGGGCGGGTTAACCATGGGCGCGCTGTTGTCGATCCCGATGCTTATTGTCGGGGTCATACTTATTGTATTGGCAGTGCGGCGCGGTGCGCCTGACACCGCGGAGGCCATTCGTTAATTCATTTCGAGAAGGCAGTTGTGAGCGAACATTCTGCGCTGTTGAACGAGATCAAGGCGCTGATCAAATCCTCCGGACCGATGCCGGTCTGGCGGTACATGGAACTGTGCCTGATGCACCCGCGCTATGGCTATTACGTCTCGCGCGATCCGCTGGGACGGGAGGGTGACTTCACGACCGCGCCCGAGGTCAGCCAGATGTTCGGCGAGCTTCTTGGGCTGTGGACGGCATCGGTGTGGAAGCAGATGGGCTCGCCGCAATTGCTGCGGCTGATCGAACTCGGCCCCGGCCGCGGCACCATGATGGCGGATGCGCTGCGGGCGCTGCGCGTGCTGCCGCCGCTCTATCAGACGCTGAGCGTCCATATGGTCGAGGTCAACCCGGTGCTGCGCGAGCGGCAGAAGACGACGCTGTCGGGCGTGCGCAACATCGCCTGGCACGACAATATCGACGACGTGCCGGAAGGCCCCTGCATCATCCTGGCCAACGAATTTTTTGACGTGCTGCCGATCCACCAGATGGTGAAGCAGAAGAACGGCTGGCATGAGCGCGTGGTCGACGTCGAGGCAGGCGGCAAGCTGGTCTTCGCTGCGGCCGCCGAACCGACCCCGCGCTTCGACGTGCTGCTGCCGCCACTGGTGCGTGCCGCGCCCGTCGGCGCGGTGTTCGAATGGCGCCCCGACGCCGAGATGATGAAGCTCGCGGCGCGCGTGCGCGATCAGGACGGCGCGGCACTGATCATCGATTACGGCCATTTGCGCAGCGATGCCGGCGATACCTTTCAGGCGATCGCGCGCCACACGTTCACCGATCCGCTGAAGGCGCCCGGCCAGGCCGACGTGACGGCGCATGTCGACTTCCAGGCGCTGACGCGTGCGGCCGAAGACGTCGGCGCCCGCGTGCACGGCCCGGTGACGCAGGGCGAGTTCTTGAAGCGCCTCGGCATCGATACCCGTGCGGCGGCGCTGATGCAGAAGGCGACGCCGGAGGTCTCCACCGATATCGCCGCCGCGCAAAAGCGCCTGACCGATCCCGGACGCGGCGGCATGGGCTCGATGTTCAAGGTGCTCTGCGTTTCCGAACCGAGGCTCACCTCGATCGCAGCCCTGAGCGACCATCTTGAGGAAGACGAAAGCACATGACTATTGGCTCGTCGCTGCTTGCAGGCGTTCCCGGCCTGCGCCACGCCTTCTTCACCCGCGAAGGCGGCGTGTCCAGCGGCATCTATGCCGCGCTCAATGGCGGGCTCGGCTCCAATGACGATCCGGCCCTTGTCGCGGAGAACCGCCGCCGCATGGCCGAGCATGTCGGCGTTGCGCCCGAGCGCTTCGTCAGCCTGCATCAGATCCATTCGCCCGACGCGCTGATCGCCGAGGGCGCGTGGCCGGCCGGCCCGCGCCCGAAGGGCGATGCGCTGGTCACCAACACGCCCGGCATTGCGCTCGGCGTCTCCACCGCCGATTGTGGGCCGGTGCTGTTCGTCGATCCCCATGCGCGCGTCATCGGCGGAGCGCATGCCGGCTGGAAAGGCGCGCTCACGGGCGTGCTGGAATCCACTATCGACGCGATGGAGAAGTTAGGGGCCGCACGCAGCGGCATCATCGCCGCGATCGGGCCCCTGATCCGTCAGGAATCCTACGAGGTTGGCGACGAGTTCGTCGCCCGCTTCATCGAGGCGGACGCCGACAACGCCGTGTTCTTCATCCCCTCGGTGCGCGAGGGCCATGCGATGTTCGATCTCGCCGGCTTCATCCGCCAGCGCCTGGAGCGCGCCGGCATTTTGATGATCGATGACTTAGGCCTCGACACCTATGCCGACGAGCGCTTCTTCAGCTATCGCCGCTCGGTGCATCGCAAGGAGCCGGACTACGGCCGGCACATCCACGCGATCACGCTCGAAGCGTGAACATTCAGAGAATCGTGCAAACGCAAGTCACGGCAATCGCGAGCGAATTCCGCTTCGCGTAAGACATGTGGCTTCCCCGCCCTAGACGTTAATCGGTTTTAACGATATCGCTGCCCGTCATAATGAGGGACGCGTCACCATTCTTGCTCCGTGCTGGCACGCGCGTGCTCGCAGTTGCGCTGCTGGCCGCCTCGTGCGCGCTCGGCGGCTGCGCCGGCGGCGGTGCTGCGAGCAATTCCTATGCGATGGCGCCAAGCGGGAGCGGTGCCACCGTGGCCTTCGAATCGATCGACGGTCCGCCGCCGGCCGTGTTCGACCGCATGGTTGGTGTGCTCGACAGCGAATCGAAGCTGCGCAGCCTGTCCGTGGTGTCCCGCGAGGGCGGGGCTGCCTATCGCGTGCGCAGCTACCTCGCCGCCCAAACCGTCCGCGGCAAGACCGTCATTTCCTGGGTCTGGGACGTCTATGACGCCAACCAGCAGCGCGCGCTTCGCCTGTCCGGCGAGGAACCTGCCGGCAAGGCCGGCCGCGATGCCTGGTCCGGCGCCGACGATCTGGTCCTGCGGAAGATCGCCCAGGCCGGATTCAGCGGACTTTCCAACATGATCAACGGGGCGCCGACGGATTCCCCTGGTACGGTTCCGGGTCTGCGGGGACCGGCGGTGGCCAGCATCCCGGCGCCCGCGCGAGAGGCCGACATATCAGCCACGGCGCTCGGCTATACCGACCGCTAACCACAGCCAAAGTGTTGGCCGGACTCAGGATTTTCGACAGGAAAACGTAGCCTCCCGGGTTGCCAGCGGAGCCTTCGGCCTGATATTTCCTCGCCCGTCGTAACCGTGCTCCGTGTGGGTATTCTTTGATGTTGAACGTCGTATCCAGCAAAGCGCGGGAGGAAGCGTCCATGTCGGCCAAAAACGGCTCGATCAAGCTCGTTGCCGGCAACTCCAATCCGGCTCTCGCCCAGGCCATCGCGCAGGGCCTGCATCTGCCGCTGACGAAGGCGGTGGTGCGGCGCTTCGCCGACATGGAGATCTTCGTCGAGATCCAGGAGAACGTCCGCGGCTCGGATGCCTTCATCATCCAGTCGACCTCGTTCCCGGCGAACGACCATCTGATGGAGTTGCTGATCATCACCGACGCGCTGCGCCGCTCCTCGGCGCGCCGCATCACGGCGGTGCTGCCCTATTTCGGCTATGCGCGGCAGGATCGCAAATCCGGTTCGCGCACGCCGATCTCGGCAAAACTGGTCGCGAACCTGATCACCCAGGCCGGCGTCGACCGCGTCATGACGCTCGACCTGCATGCCGGCCAGATCCAGGGCTTCTTCGACATCCCGACCGACAACCTCTATGCCGCCCCGCTGATGGTGCGCGACATCAAGGAAAAGTTCGACCTCTCCAAGGTGATGGTGATCTCGCCCGACGTCGGCGGCGTGGCCCGTGCGCGCGGCCTCGCCAAGCGCATCAACACCCCGCTCGCGATCGTCGACAAGCGCCGTGAGCGTCCCGGCGAGTCCGAGGTGATGAACGTGATCGGCGACGTCGCCGGCCACACCTGCATCCTGGTCGACGATATCGTGGACTCCGGTGGCACGCTGGTGAACGCGGCCGATGCGCTGATCGCCAAGGGAGCCAAGGACGTCTACGCCTATATCACCCACGGCGTTCTGTCCGGCGGCGCCGCCGCCCGCATCGCGAACTCCAAGCTGAAGGAGCTCGTGATCACCGATTCCATCCTGCCGACGGATGCGGTGAGCAAGGCGCCGAACATCCGCACGCTGCCGATCGCCAGCCTGATCTCGGACGCGATCGCGCGCACCGCGTCGGAAGAGTCGGTGTCGAGCCTGTTCGACTAGACACGTCGATCTCATAGGGTGGGTTAGCCCTGCGGCTGCGCGCAGCGCAGTTCGCTGGCGTAACCCACCTCTTTGATTTCCGTTGAGACAGAAGTGATGGGTTACGCCTTCGGCTAACCCCACCCTACGATCTAGCGCGTTGACGCGCCGCAGCACGCCTCACAGCCCCCATGGGTTGTTGCCGGCAATGGCGCATGACATCATCCAGATGCCGAGTCACCTCCTGGATGCCTGATGCCACGCCGGAAATTCGCCTGGGAAAAGCTGTCGGATGAGCAGTTGCTCGAGCAACGCCTCAGCAGCCTGAGGCTTACGGTCGAAGGCACCTGGCTCGAGGATTGTGTCGGCACTCTCCACGAAGAGCTCGAGGAACGGGGCATCCAGCTGCGGCCGCACACCTGGATATCGAGCGAATGGTTTAGTCCGGCAGACGTGCCGGGCATCGCGATTCCCTTCTATCTTGCTCATCCGCGCTTGATGAAGCTCGAGAAGAAGATGATGTTCGACGTTGAGGGCGGCACCTCGCGGGAGTGCATGGCCATTCTCCGTCACGAAGCAGGCCACGCCCTGCAGCACGGCTACCAGCTGCAACGCCGCCGGCGCTGGCAGCAGTTGTTCGGCCCGTCGTCGAAACACTACCCGCGCTACTACCGGCCCAATCCGGCCAGCCGCCGTTACGTCCAGCATCTTCGGCTCTGGTACGCACAGAGCCATCCGGACGAAGACTTCGCCGAAACTTTTGCGGTGTGGCTGCGGCCGCGTTCGAACTGGCGGACGCGCTATGCCGGCTGGCCCGCGCTGAAGAAGCTCGAATATGTCGACGAGCTGATGGGCGAGATTGCGGGAAAGCGACCGCTGATTACGACGCGGGAACGCGTCGATCCGCTGAGCAAGCTCAGCCAGACGCTCGAAGAGCACTACAAGAAGAAGCAGGCGTTCTACGCCTTCACGCCACCGAAGACCTACGACCGCGACCTCTCCAGGCTGTTTTCCGCCGATCCACGGCATCAACGGTCAAGGCCAGCCGCAGTCTTGATCAGGCGGCACCGCGCCCAGATCAGGCAATTGGTTGCGCGGTGGACAGGCGAGAACCAGCTCACGCTCGATGCCGTGCTTGACGACATGATCTCGCGCTGCCGCGAGCTCGATCTGCGCGCCGTCGGTCCTGAACAGAAGCTCGTCCTCGACTTCACCGTCCTCGTGACCGCCAAGACCATGCACGCGTTGTTCGGCCCATCACGTCGCAAATGGATCGCGCTATGAGACGCCTCCGTATTCTCGTGCTCATGCATCCGGATTTCATGCCTCCGGAGACGACCGACGGATACACCGCGCAGGAAATCAACGCCTGGAAAACAGAATTCGACGTGGTGAGCACCTTGCGCGCGGCCGGCCATGAGGTTCGCCCGCTCGGCGCGCAGGAGGAAATCAAACCGGTCCGCGACGCGATCGAGGAGTTCAAGCCGCACGTGGTCTTCACGCTGCTGGAGGAGTTCCACTACAACGTCGCCTATGACCAGCATATCGCGAGCTATCTCGAACTGATGAAGGTCCCGTATACCGGCTGCAATCCGCGTGGCCTGATCCTGGCCCGCGGCAAGGACCTGTCCAAGACGCTGGTACATCATCGCCGGATCGCGGTGCCGGCCTTCGCCGTTTTCCCGATGCGCCGCAAGGTCAAACGTCCCAAGCATCTTGCGCTGCCGCTGATCGTCAAAAGCCTGAACATGGATGGATCCTTCGGCATCTCGCAGGCCTCCATCGTCGACACCGACGAGAAACTCGCGGAGCGCGTCGCCTTCATCCACGACCGGCTCGAATCCGCCGCCATCGCCGAGCAATTCATCGAGGGGCGAGAGCTCTATGTCGGCGTGCTCGGCAACAACCGGCTGCGCGTTCTGCCGGTCTGGGAACTGAAATTCGGCAGCATGGGCGGGCGCAGATCACGACACATCGCCACCGAAAAAGCCAAGCACGATACCGATTATCAGGAGCGCGTCGGAATTGTCGACGGGCCCGCGAAAGACCTGACGCCCGAACTGACCGCCCGCATCCAGCGCGCTGCGAAACGCATCTACCGGGCACTTGGACTCGATGGATACGCGCGCATCGACTTTCGTCTCTCTGCCGACGGCACTCCATATTTCATCGAAGCAAACCCCAACCCCGAGATCGCGAAGAGCCAGGAGTTTGCAACCGCAGCTCAACACGACAAGCTCAAATATCCGGACCTCCTGCATCGCATCCTGACGCTTGGAATAAGCCGCGCGAAAGCGGGCGTGTCGCTGGGGTGAGGGCGGGATCGGCTTGCGTCGCTATCGTAGGGTGGGTTAGCGCAGCGGCTGCGCGAAGCGCAGTCCGCTCGGCGTAACCCACCTCTTTGATCTCCGCGGCGACAGAAGTGGTGGGTTACGCCTCGCGGGCCGCGCTTCGCGCAGCCACGGGTCTAACCCACCCTACGGCAGCTAGCCTGCCTCCGCCTTCGCACCGACCACTGCGGCAAACGACTTGAAGAACTCCCCGGCAAGCTTTGTCGCCGTCGAGTTGATCAGCCTTGCGCCGAGCTGGGCGAGCTTGCCGCCGATCTGAGCGTCGACGTCGTAGTGCAGCACGGTGACGTCGGCACTCTCCGACTCCAGCCGCACCATCGCGCCGCCCTTGGCAAAGCCGGCGACACCGCCGGAACCTTCGCCGGAGATGCGATAGGAGTTGGGCGGATCGAGATCGGACAGCGTGACCTTGCCGCCAAAGGTCGCCTTGACCGGGCCGACCTTGAACACGACGGTCGCGGTCATCTCGTTCGGACCGGTTACCTCGAGCGACTGACAGCCGGGGATGCAGGCCTTGAGCACATCCGGATCGTTCAGCGCCGCCCACACTTGTTCACGAGAGGCGGGAATGCGCTGGCTGTCGTTCATCTGCATGGTCGGTCCTCACTCCTTGCTTGCGATTTGGCTTGCGATTTGATTGGCGGCGCGTTGGCCGCGGCGGCGCTCCTGGGTGATCTCGGCGAGGATCGACATCGCGATCTCCTCCGGCGTGATCGCGCCGAGATCGAACCCGGCGGGCGCCTTGACGCAATCGATCGCGGCGGCATCGGTGCCTTCGGCGATCAGCTTTGCGCGCAGCGAAGCCATTTTGCGGCGGCTGCCAACGAAGGCGTGATAGTCCGCCTTTGTCGCGATGGCCGCGCGCAACGCGACCTCGTCGCCCTTGCCCTGCGTCGACACCACGACGAAGCGTTTTGCCTCGTTCAGCGCACCCAACTGATAGCCCTCAATCACCGCATCGGCATCCGGTTGCGCCGTGAGATCGGCTGATGGCGCCGCGAGCGTGACGTGATAGCCGAGCGTGCGCGCCTGCGCCGCGAGCGACAGCGCCACCGGGCTCGCGCCGAGAATGACCAGCGAGGGATGCGGCAGCACCGGCTCGACAAAGATGTCCATGGTGCCCTTGCTCGGGCACATGTTGCTGGCAAAGCGGATGCCGTCGCGGCTCTCGCCCGCGCGCACGCCGAGCTCGGCGAGCAGATTTTCCGGCTGCACCGACACCATGCGCGGCTCGCCGTCGGCGAGCGCCTCACGCGCCGCTTTCAGCACGGCACCGCGCGCGCAGCCGCCGCCGATCCACCCCGCCACGATGGTGCCATCGGCCGCGATGATCGCCTTCGCGCCGGCCTTGGCCGCCGTCACCGACACGGTGCGCACCACGGTCGCGAGCACGAAGGCGCGCTCGGCCGCCTTCATCTGTGCGACGATATCCAGCACTTCGAGATGTGTACTCATCGGTGTCCCCTCAGAGCTTTGCCAGATAGGGTTCAAGCGCGCGCAGGCTGTTCAGCGTATTGGCGGGCGCGTAGAGATCGACATGCGGCAGCGCGGCCTTGATGCCCTTCGCCTCCGGCGCATAGTCCTTCCACGCCATCATCGGGTTGAGCCAGACGATGCGGCGGCAGCGCCGGTGCAGTGCCGCCATTTCCCGGCCGAGCAGTTCGGCGTCGCCGGTCTCATAGCCGTCGGACACGATCATCACGCAACTGCGCGAATGGATGACGCGCGCGGCGTGCCAGCGGTTGAAGCTCTGCAGGCTCTCGCCGATCCTGGTGCCGCCGCCCGCGCCTTGCGCCATGATCGAGAGGCGGTCGAGCGCACGACCGGCATCCTTTTCCTTGAGCGCATCGGAGACGTAGGCGAGACGGGTGTGGAACAGGAACGCCTCGGCCTCAAAAAATTCGTCGAGCACGCCGTGGATGAAGCGGAGGAACACCGCGGTGTACATGCTCATCGAGCCGGACGCATCGAGCAGCACGATCAGCCGCAGTGGCTTGTCCTTGCGCTGCCGCTTCACCAGCGAAATCGGCACGCCGCCATGGCTGATGTTGCGATGGATGGTGCGCCGGAGATCGAGGCGATAGCCGCGCCGCCGCGCGAGGTCGCGCCGCGTCAGGCGCGTGCGCATGATCTTTGCCAGATGCGCCGCGGCCTCATGGGCCTGCGCAACCTGGTCGGGATCGGCGAGCTTGCGAAAGTCGACCTCGGCGAGATTTTCGGCGCGCGAGGCCCCTTCCATGCGCCCCTCGCCGCCGTGGCCGTCAGGGGCGTCGTTCGAGGTTGGCACCTGATCGAACGCGGATTGCGCCCCGCCCTGCTCCACCCGCGCCTCCTGCATGCCCTTCAGCGACGGACTGTTGGCGCCTTGCGTCGAACCCATCGTGCGGGAGCGCGAGCGCACGCGCTTTCCCAGCCAGAACGCGTCAAACAGACCGTCAAACTTGTCCCAATCGGATTTGCGCGCCGAAAACAGATGCTTGAACGCCGCGCGCAACAGGCCCGGCCGCGCCGCGTAACCCGCCGCCATCAATGCCGCTGCGTCCTGCCCTTCCGCCAGCCCGACGCGGAAGCCAGCGTCGCGGAGCGTGCGCAGGAAGGCCGCGAGACGCGCAGAGACGAGGCGCGAGACCTCGTTGAGGTCGTCGAATTCGGGACTTGAGCCGCAGCAGCTCATGCCACCCTCCCGAGCAGGCGCTGCGTCACCTCCGGTGTTACGCGCGAACGGTCCTCGTGGGTCTTGAGCAGACAGATCAGCGTCTCATGCACGGTCTCGGGCGCGTCGTGGAGATCCCTGATGTCGAGACCGACCAGCGCGGCGGCCCAATCCAGCGTCTCCGCGACGCCCGGGACCTTGCGCAGCTCCTCCTTGCGGACGCCCTCGACCATCCGCGCGATCTGCAGCGACAGCGACGGGCTGGCGCCGGCGATCCGCGCCAAAATGATGCGCGCCTCGCGATCGACGTCAGGATAGTCGACATAGTGATAGAGGCAGCGCCGGCGCAGTGCGTCGGAGAGTTCGCGCGTGCCGTTCGAGGTCAGCACCACATGCGGAATGGTGATCGCGGGGATGGTGCCAAGCTCAGGGATCGAGACCTGGAAGTCGGACAACAATTCCAGCAGAAACGCCTCGAACTCGTCGTCGGCGCGATCGATCTCGTCGATCAGCAGCACCGGCGCCTGCGCGCGGCGGATCGCGGCGAGCAAGGGGCGCTCGAGCAGGTACTTCTCCGAAAAAATCTGGTCTTCGATGCTGTCGGTGCCGCGATGCGCCTGGATCGCCAGCAATTGCCGCTGGTAGTTCCATTCGTACAGCGCCGACGACTGGTCGAGGCCTTCATAGCATTGCAGGCGGATCAGTTTTGTCGCGTGCACGTTGGCAAGCGCCTTCGCGACCTCGGTCTTGCCGACGCCCGCCTCGCCTTCCAGCAGCAGCGGACGCCGCAAGAGTTGCATCAGCGAGATCGCCGTCGCCAGATCCGCGTCCGCGATATAACCCGATGCGGCCAGTGCTTGCGCGATCTCGTTACGGCCTTTCATCTCCGTACTCCTCCGTCATTGCGAGCGAAGCGAAGCAATCCAGAAATGCTCCCGCGGAGACAGTCTGGATTGCTTCGTCGCTTCGCTCCTCGCAATGACGACACTACGCGACCGCTCCAAGCTGCTTCGCTGCCTTCCAGTTGCGCCAATAGTCATGCGGCATCTGGATGTGCGTCGACCCCAGGAACGAGAACGCGTCGTTGACGGCGTTTGAGAACGCCGGCACGCCGCCGACATTCGGGCTTTCGCCGACGCCCTTGGCGCCGATCGGGTGATGCGGCGACGGGGTGACGGTGAAGTCGGTCTCCCAATGCGGCGTCTCGACCGCGGTCGGCATGAAGAAGTCCATGAACGAGCCGGTAACGACGTTGCCGGTGTCGTCGTAGCGGATCTCCTGGCCCATCGCGATGGCGAAGGCTTCGGTGAGGCCGCCATGCACCTGGCCCTCGATGATCATCGGGTTGATGCGGGTGCCGCAGTCGTCGAGCGCATAGAAGCGCCGGACCTTGTACACGCCGGTATCGACGTCGATATCCATCACACAGAGGTAAGCGCCGAACGGATAGGTCATGTTGGGCGGATCGTAGTAGCTCACCGCCTCCAGCCCCGGCTCCATGCCCGGCGGCACGGAGTTGTACGCCGCCCAGCAGATGTCCTTCATCGACATGAATTTTTCCGGCAGGCCTTTGACGCGGAAGCCGTCGATGTCCCATTCGAGATCGTCCTCATGGACCTCGAGCTTGTAAGCCGCGATCATCTGCGCCTTGGCCCTGATCTTTCGCGCCGCCATGGCGATCGCGGCGCCTGCCACCGGCGTGGAGCGCGAACCGTAAGTACCGAGCCCGTAGGGCGCGGTGTCGGTGTTGCCCTCCTCCACCATGATGTTGTCGGCGGGGATGCCGATCTCGGTGGCGATGATCTGAGCCCAGGTGGTCTCGTGACCCTGGCCCTGGCTCTTGGTGCCCATGCGCGCGATGCCAGCACCCGTCGGGTGCATGCGGATCTCGCAGGAGTCGAACATGGAAATGCCGAGGATGTCGCAGTTCTTCGACGGGCCCGCGCCGACGATCTCGGTGAAGAACGACACGCCGAGACCCATGATCTCGCGGGTCTCGCCGCGTGCGAACGCCGCGCGCTTTTCCGCCTGCTCCTTGCGGAGCGCGGCGTAGTCGGTCGTCTCCATCATCTTGCGCATGGCGGTGTGGTAATCGCCGGAGTCGTATTCCCAGCCCAGCGCCGAGTGATAGGGGAACTGCTCCGGCTTGATAAAATTCTTCAGCCGCAGCTCCGCCGGATCCATGTTGAGTTTTTGCGCCAGAATATCCATGGCGCGTTCGATGCAATAGGCGGCCTCCGTGACGCGGAACGAGCAGCGATAGGCGACACCGCCCGGCGCCTTGTTGGTGTAGACGCCGTCGACAGCCAGATGCGCGGTCGGGAAGTCATAGGAGCCGGTGACGATGTTGAAGAAACCGGCCGGCCATTTTGACGGGTCCGCGCAGGCGTCGAACGCGCCGTGATCGGCGAGCACGTGCACACGCAGGCCCGTGACCTTGCCGTCCTTGGTCGCGGCAATTTCAGTGGTCATGTGATAGTCGCGCGCGAACGAGGTCGCGGTCAGGTTCTCGATGCGGTCCTCGACCCATTTCACCGGCTTGCCGGTGACGATGGAAGCGACCGCCGCGCAGATGTAGCCGGGATAGGCGCCGACCTTGTTGCCAAAGCCGCCACCGATGTCGGGCGCGATCACATGGATCTTCTGCTCCGGCAGCTTTGCGATCAGCGATACCACGGTGCGGATCACATGCGGGGCCTGGAAGGTGCCGTAAATCGTCAACTCGCCCTTGATCTTGTCGAAGGAGCAGACGCACTGGCAGGTCTCCAGCGGCGACGGGTGGGTGCGGTGATAGGAGATCATCTCCTTGATCGACACCTCCGCCTTCTTGAAGGCGGCGTCGGTCAGCTCCTTGTCACCGACCGTCCACTCAAAGATGTGGTTGTGGTGTTTTCGCGGACCGTGCGCGCCCGTGGTCTTGCCGGCGAGGTCTTCGCGCAGCACCGGCGCGTCCGCGTCCATCGACTTAAAGGGATCGACCAGCGGCGGCAACGGCTCGTACTCGACCACCACCTTGTTGATGCCGTCATCGGCCGCATAGCGGTCGGTCGCGACCACAAAGGCGACTTCCTGGTTCTGGAACAGAACCTTGCCGTCGGCCAAGACCATCTGCACGTCGCCGGCCAAGGTCGGCATCCAGGCGAGGTTGACGGTCTTCAGCGTCTCCGCGGTGATGACCGCGAGCACGCCCGGCACTTTCAGCGCCTCGCTGTCGTCGATCTTCTTGACGCGCGCATGCGGATGCGGCGAGCGGACGAAGTCGCCATGCAGCATGCCCGGCAGCTTGACGTCGTCGACGTAATTGCCCTTGCCTTGCGTGAAGCGGATGTCTTCGACGCGCTTGCGCTTGCAGCCCATGCCTTCGAGAGCGGCGGTGCGTTGTTCCCGCGTGGGAGTCATGTCGTTCATTCTGCGGCCTCCCGGAATTCCACGCCGTTGATTTTTGCGGCGGCGTACTGGATTGCTTTGACGATGTTCTGGTAGCCGGTGCAGCGGCAGATGTTGCCGGAGATGCCCATCCGGATTTCTTCTTCGCTCGGCGAGGCATTTTCCTTCAATAGCCGGTGCGCCCGCATGATCATGCCGGGCGTGCAGAAGCCGCATTGCAGGCCATGCATCATCCGGAAGCCTTCCTGCAATGCCGACAGCGTGCCGTCGGCATTGGCCATGCCTTCGACCGTGATGATATCGCTGCCCTGCGCCTGCACCGCGAACATGGTGCAGGACTTTACCGACATGCCGTCGATATCGACGGTGCAGGCACCGCAATGGGTGGTCTCGCAGCCGATATGGGTACCGGTCATCCCGAGATTCTCGCGGATGAAATGCACCAGAAGCGTGCGCGGCTCGACGAGGCCTTCGACCTCGGCACCGTTCACCTTCATCGTCACGTGTGTTTTTGCCATCAACCCCTCCCTTATTTCGCGTTCGCGGCTGCGCGCTGCAGCGCGCGCGTCACCATGATGCCGCCGACATGCTTTCTGTATTCGACGGGCCCGCGGGCGTCGGCCGCCGGCGCCATGATCGCTTCGGCCGCCGCGGCCGCCTTCGCCAGCGTGGCCGCGTCGAGGCTGGTGCCGATCACGGCTTTCGCGGCGTCGGTGGCGAGCAGCGGCGTTTCGTGGACGTTGGTGAGCCCGATCGCGCAGGTCGCGACCTTGCCGCCCGACATCGTCAGCACGACGGCGGCAGCCGCGGTCGCGTAGTCGCCGACCTTGCGCTTGAGCTTTTCATAGGCGTAGCCGTGGCCGGCGGCCGGCACGGGCACCGCGACAGAGGTCAGGATCTCGCCGGGCTCGAGCGCGGTGAAATAGGCGCCCTGATAGAAATCGGCCGCGGCGACGTCGCGGGTGCCACCGGAACCTTCGAGGCGGTAGCTCGCACCGAGCGTCATCATCAGCGCCGGCATGTCGTTGCCGGGATCGCCATTGGCGACATTGCCGCCGATCGTGCCGCGGTAGCGCACCTGGGGGTCGGCGATCAGCAGCGCCGCCTCGTGCAGGATGGGAACGGATTTGGCAACCTCCTCGGAGGCCAGCAGATCGTGCTGGGTGGTCATCGCGCCGATGACCAATTTGTTGCCGTCACGGCGGATGCCCTTCAGCCCGGCGATGCCGTGTAGGTCGATCAGATGAGCCGGGCTTGCAAGCCGCAGCTTCATCATCGGCACCAGGCTGTGGCCGCCGGCCAATGGCCGGGCATCCTCGCCAAGGTCGGACAACAGTTTGACGGCGTCGGCAACACTCGCCGGCCGGTGATAGCTGAATGATCCCGGGATCATCGTCTCCTCCCACAATTCGTCCTTGGCGCGTGAAGCGCGGACGTTAACGGGACGGTCTCTCCAGGCGGGGCGGGCCGCAATCGCTGGGGCACGGAACAGCGGATTTCGCACGAAATGCGGCGATGGGCGCACGAATTGCGTCAGAGGAGACGACCTATGGAGGCGGACTCCGAAGCTTACCCTCCCCTGGAGGGGGAGGGTCGCTTTGCATGAAGCGAAGCGCAGTGCGAAGCGGGGTGGGGTGATCTCTCCACACGGGCAGCGTTCGTCGCGGAGAGACCGTCACCCCACCCCGTCTCATGTCTCGCTCCGCTCAACACGAGCCGACCCTCCCCCTCCAGGGGAGGGTAAGGGGGCCGTTGCTATTGTCAGAGTCCTAAGCGTGCCGCCGATTGGCAAGCCCCAGCCTCGCCTTGACCTCGGCGATCTTGGCGCGGCTCACGGGCACCCTATGCGGCGACGGGCCGTCGAGCTCGAGAATGGCACCGTCGCCCTCCTTGCGGACCAGGGCGACATGGGGGATCGCGACGATGTGGCTGCGATGCACCCGGATGAACAGCGAGGGGTCGAGCTGCGCCTCGGCTTCCGAGATCGACCACGGACACATCCGCTCGCGGGTGCCGTCATGCACCCTTGTGTAATGGGCGTCGGCGCGGACGCTGCGCACATCCGCCGTATCAATGAAGTGCGTGCCATCGGCGCCCTCGACCGGCAGCCGTGGAGCGGGCGCGGCGCGCGGCGGCTGGCCGATGCCGCCGAGCGGGGCCGGCACCGGCCGGGGTGACGCGACCGCCTGCGGAACCGGCTCCGCGACCAGCATGTCCGGTGGAGCGGACGCGCCGGCCATCGCCGGCACCAGCGTCTGCCGCCGCGGGTCGGGCACCAGCGAAAGCAAAAAGCCCGCCGCGATCACGAAGCAGAGCAAGGCGACGACGATGGAGAGGATTTGCTGCGACGCGGCGAGGCTGCCGCCGAGATGGTGGTGGACCTGTCCCGCCAGCGGCACGAAGTGCATGCCGTGCATCGCGGTGTAGTGCATGCCGGAGACGGCGACGCCAAAGGCGATCGAGCTCACGATCAGGCGAACGCCTTCCTGCTGCGCGAGAAACGCACGCAAGCCGCCATAGGCGGTGACGATCGCGACCAGGACAGAGAGCAAAATCATCGATCCGTCGTGCTCGATGGCGAACGGGCCGGCCAGACCGTGGATCCCGACATAGTGCATGCTGGTGATGCCGGCGCCGAGCAGCACGGCCGACGACACCACCCGCTTCAGCGAAGGCTCTCCGATCGACACGAAGAACAGGGAGATGCCGACCACCAGCGCGCAGATCAGAAACGAGATGATGGTGGGCAGGAGCAAATAGACGGTGTCAGAAGGTAGCGGCGCGGCCAGCATGCCGACGAAATGCATGGTCCAGATACCGACAGCCAGGAACGCGGCCGCGCCCGCGAGCAGCATTCGATTGCTGACGCCGGGCGTGTTGCGGATGCGAGCCGCAAGCGCAAATCCGGTATAGCCACCCAGGCTCGCAATCGCCACCGAGAGCGCGACGAGATAGGGATCGTGTCCTTCGAACATGATCTTGCCGACCGGTCCGTCTCCACGGCCCGGCCTCCTCCCGCCGCCGAGTTTATCAACGCGGCGGCGGGATTGACAATCAGCGGTGAGAGAAAGACGCCGCTACACAATCCCCGCTGCGACCTGGCCGCGCAGGCGCTCTAGCCCGTGCAGCGTGTTGGCGCAGGCTTCCGCGACCTCGACGCCCTTGATCGCAAAATGCTTGCGGAAGAAATCGTAGTGCACCTCGGTCTCGTGGAATTGCTGCGGCGTCAGCACCGCAGAGAACACCGGCACCTCGGTGCGCAACTGCACGTCCATCAGCGCCTTGATGACGGTGTCGGCGACGAACTCATGACGGTAGATGCCGCCATCGACCACGAGGCCCGCCGCCACGATCGCGGTGTAGCGCCGCGTCTTGGCGAGGATCTGCGCGTGCAGCGGGATCTCGAACGAGCCCGGCACCTCGAAGACGTCGACATGAGTAAGGTGCCGCGCCTCGGCCTCCCTGAGGAAGGCAATGCGCGCCTCCCGGACGACGTCGTGGTGCCAGCAGGCCTCGACGAAGGCGACCCGCTGCGGCTTTGCAAAGCGCGGATGCTCTCGCAGCGGCGGCGGCTCAGGTGGAACCGGCGGCGGCTGGGTTTGCTGAGAAGTCTCGACTTGGGAGTTTTCGACTTGGGGGTCTTGCAACATCTGATTCATGGCTTTCCTTCATAAGGACCAGAATCAGGGCACACGGAACGACAAACAGCCGCATCTTCTGAGATGCGGACGGCAAGCGACCGTTCTCTTTCATCCGGACTTTAACCGTCGGCTTCGGAGTTGCACCGAATCTGCTGACCCTTCCCTTCGGGAGATTCCCTCGAAGAAGGCGCTCGCGGGCTTGGATCTTGCGACCCTTACCGCCGGTGGGGACTTTCACCCCGCCCTGAGAACATCGGCCGTTCGGAATGAACGACCTGGAAGGAAATATGACGCCGGGGAACAGCCACAGCAAGCTCCTTGCGCATGGGGAAATCGCATAGGACCATGCGGCCGAGGCGATCCAGCCTCCATGGAACCGAATTTCGGGGCGCCGTTAACGGTTGCGCCGAGCCCCTCAATCCGATTCCGGTTTGTTCTCAAATTAATAATTATGACCGAGATGAGCTGTGGACGAGCCGGCCATGGCTTGTGGACGGACTCGCGACCCAGTTGCGCTGATTCCGCAAATCACATCACTTGATCCCCGACAGCCCGCGCTGATCCGAGGGATCGCAAGAGCGACCCTGAGGGGACCGCCGAAGCGACTCCGAGGGGACCGCGTCGCGACGAAGGGAGCGCGCGCCGGGCCAACCGCGTGCGTATCAAGGACAACAAGAAGGCAAGAGGTCGAGACGGCATGTCCCTGCTCGAAAGCACTATCGATTCCCGGAACCACCCGCTGACGGTGGTCGAGGACATTGCCGCCAGCAACAACTGGCCGTTCGAACGTTCCGAAGACGAGCTCACGATCATCTCCCGGGGTCAGTGGACGGACTATCAGCTCTCCTTCACGTGGATGGGCGAGATCGAGGCGCTGCATCTGGCCTGCGCGTTCGACATGAAGATTCCGGTCGCGCGCCGGCCCGAGGTGCAGCGGCTGGTCGCTGCCATCAACGAGCAGTTGTGGATCGGACATTTCGATCTCTGGACCCACACCGGCATGATCATGCATCGCCAGGCGTTGGTGCTGCCGGGCGGGCTCACCGCCTCGACCGCGCAATGCGAGAGCATGCTGAACGGCGCCATCCACGCCTGCGAACGCTACTACCCCGCGCTGCAGTTCGTGGTGTGGGCGGGGAAGAGCACCGCGGAAGCCATGGACGCGGCAATGTTCGACACGATGGGGGAAGCGTAAGGCGCGCTTCAGGTTAGGGAAGCCGCACCTCCCTCCCCAACGTCGTCCTGGACAAGCGTAGCTCCCGACAACGCTAGCGTTGTCGAGAGCGAAGCGCAGATCCAGGACCCATACCGCGAGGTGCCCGTGTGTGGCACAGCGCTTGTTGCCAACACCTCCATCCACTAGAACCACTCGGGGTAATGGGTCCTGGCTTTCGCCAGGACGACGGATGTATTGGCGGCAACAATGACCAACGACAGCACCCTTCAAAACATCACCGGCACCATCCTCCTCGCCGGCGCGGGCAAGATGGGCGGCGCAATGCTCACGGGGTGGCTCGCGGGCGGGCTCGATCCGCGCCGCGTCGCTGTCATCGAGCCATATCTCTCGCCCGAAATCAGCGCGCTGGCCGCAAAAGGCGTCGCGCTCAATCCGGATGTGACGAGCGCTGATACGGTCGAGACGATGGTCGTCGCGGTGAAACCGCAATCCTTTCGCGAGGCCGGCGCCAAGCTGAAACCGTTCGTCTCCGCCGGCACATCGGTTGTTTCGATCATGGCCGGAACGACCATCGCCGCACTCCAGGAGGTCTGCGGTGGCGCAGTGGTGCGCGCGATGCCGAACACGCCGGCGGCGATCGGCCGCGGCATCACCGTTGCGGTCGCCGCTGATAATGTCAGCGCCAAGCAGCGCGCGGTGGCCGATGCGCTGCTGCGCGCCACCGGCTCGGTCGAATGGGTCGACGACGAAGGCTTGATGGATGCGGTGACCGCCGTCTCCGGCTCGGGCCCGGCCTATGTGTTCCTGCTCGCCGAAGAGCTGGCGCGCGCCGGCGTTGAAGCCGGCCTTCCCGAAGCGCTGGCAACGAAGCTCGCGCGCGAGACGGTCGCCGGCTCCGGTGAGCTGCTGCACCAGTCGGACCTTCCCTCGAGCACGCTGCGGCAGAACGTGACCTCACCCGGCGGCACCACGGCCGCGGCGCTCGGCGTGCTCATGGGCGAGCCCGGCCTGCGCGACCTGATGATCCGCGCGATCGCAGCAGCGACGAAGCGGTCGAAAGAGCTCGCAAAATAGCGACTACGCGCCCAGCCGCTTGTTGAACATCTCGACATTGACGAGGCCGCGGGCGTGGCGGCCTTCGCCGAGCTTGCGCGTGCCCTCGAACGCTTCGACCTCGAAGCGGATGACGCGGCGCTCGACCGCGACCACCTTTGCGGTGGTCCGCACCGTGGCGCCGACGAGAGCTGCCGCAAGATGGCGAATGTCGACCTCGGTGCCGACCGTGACCCAGCCGGACTGAAGCGCGCTGCGGATCGCGTCGCCGGACGTCATCTCCATCTCCAAGATCATCATCGGCGTCGCATAGACCATCGGCATGCCCTGCACGAAATGCCCGACCGTGCGCTCCTTCGGCACGACGAGGGTGCGCTCGGCGCTCATGCCGATCTTGATGAAGTCGCGTGCGTCCATGGTTCTTTACCTCGTCGTCCTGGACAAGCGCAGCGAAGCGGAGCGCAGATCCAGGACCCATTACCCCGACTGCATGTCATTGGCAGGGCCTAAACCACGACCTAGCGCAACAACTACTCCCTGGGGTAATGGGTCCTGGCTTTCGCCAGGACGACATCGGTGTCAGTTGCTGCGCCTGCGCGTCATTTCTTCGCCGCGGCCGCGCGTTCCACAAAGGTCTTGCCGCCCTTCATCTTGTGGCGAAGCGGGGCTTCGTTGATCTGGATGACGACGGCATCGGCGTCGACGCCGAGATTCTTCACCAGCGCGGTGGTGATGTCGCGCATCATGCCGGCCTTCTGTTCGTCGGTACGGCCCTCGGCCATGCTGATGGTGATCTCAGGCATCGTCTTCTCCCTGTTCTTCCGTCATGGCCGGGCTTGTCCCGGCCATCCACGTTGGCGGCCATCAAACAAGACGTGGATGCCCGGGACAAGCCCGGCCATGACGAATGAGGCGAATAGCTAACCCCAGCCCACGTCATGGCGCGCGAGCACCTCGCGCACCTTGGCGACGAGGTCGGCTTCGCTACAGGAAAATTGCGCAGGCCGCGTCTCGCGCCATTCCTGGTTGGAGGCGATGGCGGCCGCGGCCTTGGCGCCCTCGATCAGATCCTTGATCTGCACCTCGCCGCGCGCCTTCTCGTCCGAACCCTGGATGATCACGCAGGGCGCATTGCGACGGTCGGCATATTTGAGCTGGTTGCCCATGTTCTTGGGATTGCCGAGATAGAGCTCGGCGCGAATGCCGGAGGCACGCAACGTCGCGACCATTTTTTGATAGTCGGCGACGCGGTCGCGGTCGAACACGGTGACGACGACAGGACCAAATTCGGGCCGCGTGTCGAGCTTGCCGAGCAGCGTCAGCGCGGCCTGCAACCGGGAGACACCAATCGAAAAGCCGGTCGCGGGCACCGGCTCGCCACGGAAGCGCGAGACGAGGCCGTCGTAACGGCCGCCGCCACCGACCGAGCCGAAGCGCACCGGGCGGCCCTTTTCGTCCTTGGTGTCGAGGAGCAGTTCAACCTCGTAGACGGGGCCGGTGTAGTATTCGAGGCCACGCACGACGGAGGGATCGATCTTGATGCGATCTTCGCCGTAGCCAGCGGCTGTTACGAGCTTGCTGATCTGATCGAGTTCGTCGCGCCCCTGCTGGCCGATCGCGCTTGCGCTGAGACGAGGATCAATCGGCGCGCTTTGCTCAATGGTGGACAGGACGAGCGCGATGTCGTCCTCCTTCAATCCTGCACCCTTGGTGAAGTCGCCGGATTCGTCCTTGCGACCTTCGCCGAGCAACTGCCTTACGCCGCCGAGGCCGAGCCGATCGAGCTTGTCGATCGCGCGCATGATCGTGAGCCACTGACCGTCATCGGCAATGCCCACCGCATCGCGCACGCCATCGAGCACCTTGCGATTGTTCACCTTCACGACATACTGGCCGCGCGCGATGCCAAGCGCCTCCATCGTATCCGCCGCCATCATGCAGATCTCTGCATCCGCCGCCGGCGTCGCCGAGCCGACGGTGTCGGCATCGAACTGCATGAACTGGCGGAAGCGGCCGGGGCCGGGCTTTTCGTTACGGAAGACGTAGCCGGCGCGGTAGCTGCGATAGGGCTTTGGCAGCGTATCGAAGTTTTCGGCGACATAGCGCGCGAGCGGCGCGGTCAAATCGTAGCGGAGCGAAATCCACTGCTCGTCGTCGTCCTGGAACGAGAACACACCCTCGTTCGGACGGTCCTGGTCGGGCAGGAATTTGCCGAGCGCGTCGGTATATTCCATCGCCGGCGTTTCCACGGGTTCGAAGCCGTAGAGCTCGTAGACGACGCGGATTTTTTCCACCATCTGGCGCGTCGCCCGGATCGCCATGGGATCGCGATCCTCGAGCCCGCGCGGCAGGCGCGCCTTCAATTTCTGGGGTTTTTTGGGTTTGTCGGCCATGCGCGGCGTTTACCAGCCGACGCGCGATGCGGCAACTCTTAGGTGGCCCTAAGGCTGCTCCATCCGCGCGCGCAGGGCGTCGGCGTCCGCTTTCGGCATGGATTTGAGCAGCGGCTTGATGGTCTCGCCGCCGACGATCTTGTCGTTGCGCGTAAACATCCAGTCCGAGATATCGGCCTCCCTAAACTCGGCCAGGTCGCCTTCCCGCTTGCCCGGGAGATCGCGCGGCCTGTTGGCGAAGCGCGCCGAATAGGTCCCGTTCGGGAGTTTCTTCACGTCGGCCATCCAGATGTGCTCGGCGCCGTTGCGGGTCGGAAACCGAACCTTCAGCGAGTGCCCGGTCTCCGATCCCTTGGGCGCATCAAAGGAGGCCCAGAAGGTCGGCAGCGTCGCACGGGCGCGGCCGATCGCGGCGTTCATTTCCGCATCAGCGGTGCGAACGTCGATGACGGGCGAGCGGTCCTGCGCCTCGACCTCCCGCTTGGGGCCGATGGTCAAAATGCCGAAGACGGTGATGCCGGTGACGACGGCGAGAATGGCCCATTTCAGGGGCTGGGTCGGTGCGGTGGCCATGGTGCGATGTCCGGAAACCTTGGTGTCTCCGGCTTTGTCGCGTCGTCGCGGCGGTGCGTTCATGTCGCGCCGACCGAACCCCGTCATGGCCGGGCATAGCCGTCCGAAGGACGGCGTCGCTTCCGCTCGCCTATGTCCCGGCCATCCACGCGTTTCCGCGTGCGTGGTGCCAAGAACGTGGATGCCCGGGACAAGCCCGGGCATGACGGAGAATGCAGCTGGAGCGAGCGCCGCTTACGCCGCCGCCCGCTCGCCCTTCGGCTGCACCTCGGCGGCGTAGTCCGTCATGAGGGCCTCGCAGATTGCGCCCGGCGTGAACCGCCATGTTGCGATTTCGGCAACCGGGGTAACCTCTGCCGCGGAGCCCGTAATGAAGCACTCGGTAAAGCCGGCAAGCTCCTCCGGCATGATGCGCCGCTCGATCACCTCGATGCCGCGGCGCTTCGCCAACTCGATCACCGTCGCCCGCGTGATGCCGGCGAGGAAACAATCGGCGATCGGCGTGTGGATCTTGCCGTCTTGCACGAAAAAGATGTTGGCGCCGGTGCATTCTGCGACGCGCCCCTCCCAGTCCAGCATCATCGCGTCCGCATGGCCTTTGCGCTCAGCCCGCTGTTTGGAGATGGTGCAGATCATGTAAAGGCCCGAGGCTTTTGCGAGCGCGGGCGTCGTGCGCGGATCGGGCCGTCGATAGCTGGCGAGATCCATGCGGATGCCCCTGAGCTTTGCGGCCGGGTCGAAGTAGCTCGGCCAGTTCCAGGCGGCGATGGCGAGGTGAATGGTGTTGCCAGGTGCCGACACGCCCATCATTTCCGAACCGCGCCAGGCGATCGGACGGAGATAAGCGTTCGGCAGATTGTTGCTGTCGATTACGAGCTGCTTGGCAGCATCGATCTCGGCGACTGAATAGGGAATCTCGAAGTCCAGGATATTTGCTGACGCCTTCAGCCGCAGGGAATGCGCGGTGCTCTTGAACACCTGGCCACCATAGGCGCGCTCGCCCTCGAACACGCAGCTTGCGTAATGCAGGCCATGGGTCAGCAGATGGACGTTGGCGTCCTGCCAAGGCACGAGCTTGCCGTCGAACCAGATCACGCCGTCGATGTTGTCGAACGAAACTCCCATGGTCGCTTCTCCCGGGTTGGACGCCTGAAAATCGGCACGCGCCGGCCCGTGCCCGGAGCGTCAGCTCCGTGCCGATGGGACGATCGCGCGTGTGGTGGGAGGCGGCGGAAAAACTCCGCCGCCGGTTACAGGACCTTTCGGATCCAGTGATGCGGGTCGTTGGTCCGGCCGTACTGGATGTCGACCAGTGTCTTGCGCAGCCCCATCGCAACCGGGCCGGCGGCGCCGCCATTGATGGTGAAATCGCCGCTCGCCGAGCGCACCTTGCCGATCGGCGAAATCACGGCGGCGGTACCGCAGGCAAAGGCTTCCTTCAGCTTGCCGCTGGCGGCGTCAGCGCGCCACTGCTGGATCGTGTAGGGCTCCTCGCGCACCTTGGTGCCGGAATCCTTCGCCAGCGCGATGATGGAGTCGCGGGTGATGCCGGGCAAAATCGTGCCGAGCGGCGGCGTCAGGAGCGAGCCGTCATCGAACACGAAGAACACGTTCATGCCGCCGAGCTCCTCGATGTAGCGGCGCTCGACCGCATCGAGGAACACGACCTGGTCGCAGCCATGCTGAATGGCTTCGGCCTGCGCGCGCAGGCTCGCGGCGTAATTGCCGCCGCACTTGACCGCGCCGGTGCCGCCGACCGCGGCGCGCGTATAGTTCTCCGACACCCAGATCGACACCGGCGCCGGCCCACCCTTGAAATAGGAGCCGACCGGCGAAGCGATGACGGCGAAGATGTATTCGGCCGACGGTTTCACGCCGAGAAAGGTCTCGCTCGCGATCATGAAGGGCCGCATGTACAGGCTGCCCTCGCCGCCCGGAATCCAGGCGCGGTCGATGCGCACGACCTGCTCGACTGCTTCGATGAACACATCGTCCGGGATCGGCGCCATCGCCATGCGGTCGGCCGAATCCTTGAAGCGGCGCGCATTGGCGTCGGGGCGGAACAGGTTCACGCCGCCGTCGTCGCGCTTGTAGGCCTTGAGACCTTCGAAAATCTCCTGCGCGTAGTGCAGGACGGCACCGGCCGGATCGAGTTGGAAGTTCGCGCGCGCCTCGATGCGCGCGTCATACCAGCCGCCCTTGGCCTGGTTGTAGCGGACCACGGCCATGTGATCGGTGAAGACCCGTCCGAAGCCGGGGTCCACGAGCTTTGCGATGCGGTCCTTCTCGGAGGTCGGGTTCGCCGCCGGTTGGATATCAAATTTCAAACTCATTCCCTTCCCTCCCGCTTCGGAATCGGCGCGATCTCCAGCGCCGGCCTGCCTCTTTCGGGGCTGGTGGCTTGATAGGTCTGGACCGCACCCGGCGCCAGCCTTGTTAAGGCCGGTTTCCGCAGCCAGCTTGTCCCGGAGGACATGCTTTTGCCGAAGGCGGAAGTCCAGTATGTTTTGCCGACATGCCGCTCGACAATCGCACGGTAGATCAGTCCGGCCGGCGCCGCCTCTCAGGCATATCCCGGCCGCCTTCGACGACGTCACCCGAGACGAAGCGATCTAATATTTCGTTCGGGCCGAGTGTTTTGTAACATTGAACCCAAGATACGTCAATATGCCTGACATAAATTTCGCAACCACCTCCCAAGAAGCAGCCGACGCCAGGCCGGCCGCCGCCGATGGAGGCAATTTGCGCTGGGATATCATAGAGCTGCTGTTCTTCGCCTATCGCGACTTCGTCGGCGATCCCGACCAGGAGCTGGAGGCGTTCGGCTTCGGCCGCGCCCACCACCGGGTCATGCATTTCGTCTACCGCTATCCCGGCCTGAAGGTCGCCGACCTCTTGGACGTCCTGCGCATCACCAAGCAGTCGCTCGGCCGCGTGCTCAAGCAACTGCTGGATGAGGGCTACATCATCCAGAAGACCGGCGACAACGATCGCCGCCAGCGCCTGCTCTACGCGACGCCCAAGGGCGAGGCGCTGGTGCAAAAGCTCGCAGGCCTGCAGACCACCCGCATCACCCAGGCGCTCGCCGAGATGAGCCTGGAGGATGCCGAGACCGTGAAGCGCTTCCTCCTCGCCATGATCGACCGCGACGATCCGGACAAGGTGCTGCAGACGATCTTCGCCTCCGGCAATTCAACGAAGGAGTGATCGTGACGCTCGCCGCCACTCTCGCCCGCACGCCGCCGCGCCCGGCCGACGATGCACCGCATCTCCTGCTGGTCGACGACGACCGCCGCATCCGCGACCTGCTGTCGCGTTTCCTGTGCGCCGAAGGCTACCGCGTCACGACTGCCGCGAGCGCGAGCGATGCGCGCGCAAAGCTCATGGGCCTGCATTTCGATCTTCTCATCCTCGACGTGATGATGCCCGGCGAGACCGGTTTTGACCTCGCTCGCTTCATCCGCAAGTCATCTTCGGTCCCGATCGTGATGCTGACCGCAAGGCACGAGGCGGAAGCGCGCATCGAGGGCCTGCAGATCGGCGCCGACGATTACGTCGCAAAACCGTTCGAGCCGCGCGAGCTGGCGCTGCGCATCAACAACATCCTCAAGCGCACCGCGCCACCGCAAACCGCAACCGTCGAGAAGATCGCCTTCGGGCCGTATGTGTTTCACCTCGATCGCGGCGAACTGCGCGACGGCGAGGAGGTCGTTCACCTCACCGACCGCGAGCGCGAGATGTTGCGCATCCTCAGCGAGGCGCCGGGCGAAACGGTGCCGCGCAGCGCGCTGACCGGCAACGGCAGCGTGAACGAGCGTGCGGTCGACGTGCAGATCAACCGCCTGCGGCGCAAGATCGAGCGCGACCCGACCAATCCGCTGTTCCTCCAGGCGGTGCGCGGCATCGGCTACCGGCTGGTGGCCTCGCCGTAAGCGATGAAGCGCGACCGATGAGCACGATCGATACCGGCCTGACGCTTCTGAAGAGCGCGGCAGGCCGCGTCTCCGCCGCCAATGGCTGGATCGGCAACGCGTTCAAGGGCTGGATGCCGACCGGCCTCTACGCCCGCGCCCTGCTGATCATGATCGTGCCGATGGTGATCCTGCAATCGGTCGTCGCCTTCGTGTTCATGGAGCGGCACTGGAACACGGTGACGCGGCGCCTGTCCGCCGCGGTCGTGCAGGACATCGCGGCCCTGATCGACGTCTACAAAGGCTATCCGCAGGACAAGGACCGCGACCTGATCCGCCGCATCGCCCAGCAGCGCCTGGGGCTCGTCGTCGATTTCCTGCCCGCAGGCGACATGCCGCCGCCGGGGCCAAAGCCGTTCTTCTCGCTTCTGGACCAGACGCTGTCGGTGCAGCTCGGCCGGCAGATCGGGCGTCCATTCTGGATCGACACGGTCGGCCGCTCCAACCTCGTCGAGATCCGCATCCAGCTCGACGATGCCATCATGCGGGTGTTCGCTCAGCGGGGCGCGGCCTACGCCTCGAACTCCGAGATCTTCCTGTTCTGGATGGTCGGCACGTCCTCGATCCTCCTGATCGTCGCGGTGCTGTTCCTGCGCAACCAGATCAAGCCGATCCTGCGGCTGGCGGACGCCGCGGAAAGTTTCGGCAAGGGCCGCGAGGCGCCGAATTTTCGCCCGCGCGGTGCGCGCGAGGTTCGGCGCGCAGCACAGGCCTTCCTCGAGATGAAGTCGCGCGTCGAGCGCTCGATCGAGCAGCGCACCGCGATGCTCGCCGGCGTCAGCCACGATTTGCGCACCATCCTCACCCGCTTCAAGCTCGAGCTCGCGCTGATCGGCGACAGTCCCGAGCTCGAAGGCATGCGCAAGGACGTCGACGAGATGTCGATGATGCTCGAGGATTATCTTGCTTTCGCGCGCGGCGATTCCGGCGAGCAGGCGCAGCCGACCGACATGTCCCAGGCGCTGGAAGAGTTGCGCAGCGACGCCGAGCGGCACGGACATGCGGCAACCGTTGCCTTCCAGGGCCTGCCGGTGGTGACGGTGAAGCCGGCCTCATTCAAGCGCTGCCTGGCCAACCTCGTCTCCAACGCGGCGCGGCACGGCAAGACCATCGCGATCACCGGCCAGCGCGACCACCGCTATCTCACCGTCACCATCGACGACGACGGCCCCGGCATTCCCGCCCAGATGCGCGAGGAAGTGTTCAAGCCGTTTTTGCGGCTGGACAATGCGCGCAACCAGGACGAAGGCGGTACGGGACTTGGCCTTGCGATCGCCCGCGACATCGCCCGCTCGCATGGCGGCGACATCACGCTCGGCGACAGCCCGATGGGGGGCTTGCGCGCCGCGGTGCGGATACCGGTGTAATTTTACCTTGATCCCGCTTGCGGGCCACGTGCGGGAGAGGGAGGACCCGACCCTTTCCTACTGTGCATGGGGTTGTTTTGCGGTTTGGTTGGCGCCCTAGCTGCGCAGCCCTACTTCGGCAGCAGGTTCTTCAGCTTGTCGGCGTCGCGGACGTTCATCTTGAAGCCGCCGGGCATCACGATATCGCCGGGCTTCTGGTCCGGCTTGCAGGCGCCGAGCCATTTGGCCTCGATCGTCGTGGTGGAATCGCGCCCCGTAGCGCCCGCCGGCCCGCCCTGCACATGCGCGGTGCTCTTCACCGTGTAGGCGGAGTTGAAATCGCCGGTGATGTCGGCATGCGTGGTCGTGGTCATGCCGGCGACGTTGCAGACGGAGTCGCTGACATAGCCGGTCGCGGTCTTCTGGATGTCCTGCTTGGAGCAGACCTGCTTGGTCACCGGGGAGATGTTGTTGTTCATCTCCTTGTCGACGGTCTCGTCGGTGCAGTGCTGCATGGTCATTTCAGGCATCGGCGAGCCGGCCCTGACCATCTTCATCTCCCACAGGCCCGCCTTGCGCACGGGCATGTCGACGGCTTGCGCACCCGTGGCCACGGCGATCGTCTGCAAAAGGGATGCACTGAAAACAAGAGGCTGTCGCGTCATGCGCCAAGCTCCCGGCATTCGAACGTCAGTTGCGGATCAATACAGCGTGCGGATCGGCCGGTCGGCGGCGCCATACGGCACCCAGCGGCAGGAGAAGGAGATGTAGCCGCCGTCATAGGGCTGCACGGCGAGGAACTTCACGACCTTGCCGTAACGCGCGCAGTGGTCGACCGCGACCTGCCGCGCATCGACCTGGGTCGCCATCGAATAGGCGATGATGCCGCCGGTGTCGTTGCCCTTGAAGGGCGGCACCGGAAGGATGTCGGCGCGCGCAGCTCCGCTCGCCAGAACACCCAGGGCAACCAGGCCCGCAGCCGCAATGATTCGCATTCCCGTCACTCCATCTCGTCAGGCCCAGTTTACGGTGCCCGGGGCACGGAGAAAAGAACGCATGCGGCCTCGATACGACATTGCGTCCAACTCGTCGCCAAGTGTTGCCGCGCTGCACTTGACCTGTCCCGGCTCTCGCGGCACGGTCCCATGCTTGCAGACCATGTCCTTGGATTGCCCATGCGCGCCCTCACCTTCCCCAGATCGTTCCGCTTTGCCGCGGTGCTCGGCCTTCTGTGCGGCGCGCTGTCGCTTGGCGAGGCCAGGGCGGCCAATCCGCTGGAGCTGAATTTCTGGCTGAGCGGCCCGCGCTATGACGGCCAGGTCAGCGATTGCGACAAGGCGCTGCCGACGATCGCGACGCAGTTCTGGGAGAAGGAAAGCTCGTTCTGGAACTCCTCGCTGAAAATCACCGGTTTTGCCGCCGTTCGCGAGATCGCCTTCCGGCCCTGGCAGTCTGACAATATCCCGCGCCGCTATTGCACGGGCGAGGCCATGCTCACTGACGGCAAGGTGCGCAGGGTGCACTTCTCGATCATCGAGGATGGCGGCTTTGCCGGCTTCGGCCAGGGCGTCGAATGGTGCGTCGTCGGCCTCGACCGCAACTGGGCCTACAACCCGGCCTGCCGGGCCGCAAAGCCCTAAAATCGGGGAAGCCGCGTCGTTTAGCGCGCGCTTCAATTTTGTTCTTGAAATGTTCTCATCGCCTGCTAGGCTCTTGTGCACAGTCTAGTTGAGGGGCGTCGTCATGTTTCATTCCCGATTGCATTCGCTCTCCTGCTTCCTGATCTCGCTGCTGCTGTCCGCAAGCCTGTTTACAAGCCTGTCCATCCTCGCCGATCCGGCGATGGCCCAGGACAAGCGGCAGAACGCGCCCGGCGAGTTCGATTTCTATGTGCTGTCGCTGTCCTGGTCGCCCTCGTTCTGCGAAGAAGCCGCCGAGCGCGGCGGACGCTCCCAGATCCAGTGCAGCGGGCGGCCCTACGCTTTCGTGGTGCACGGGCTGTGGCCGCAATATGAGAACGGCTTTCCGGAATACTGCCAGCGGCCGGCGCCGCGGCTGAACCGCAACATCGTCTCCTCGATGCTCGATCTGATGCCGGCGCCGGGACTGATCTTCAACGAATGGGACAAGCACGGCACCTGCTCCGGCCTGTCGGAGCGGAACTACTTCGAGGCGATCCGCAAGGCGCGCGCGACGGTGAAGATTCCGGCCGAATTTCTCGACCTGTCGCAGGCCAGGACGGTTGCGCCTGCTGACGTCGAGGAGGCCTTCATCAAGGCCAATCCAGGCCTGAGCAGCGCGGCGGTCTCCGTGACCTGCAACCGCACGCGATTGTCCGAGGTCCGTATCTGCATGAGCAAGGACCTGCAATTCCGCGCCTGCGAGGAGCTCGACCGCCGCGCCTGCCGCCGCGACCAGGTGACGATGCCGCCGATCCGGGGCGGGTAGAGGCGTGGATGGCCGGGACAAGCCCGGCCATGACGCGTAGAAGAAGCTGCGCATCCCCGTAACGAGCCGCAGATCTTCTGATGAACTACCGTCACGCCTTCCACGCCGGCAACTTTGCCGATGTCATCAAGCACATCGTGCTGGCGCGCATCCTGACCTATCTGCAGGACAAGCCGGCCGCCTTCCGCGTCATCGATACCCATGCCGGAGCCGGTCTCTACGATCTCCAGAGCGAGGAAGCAGAGCGCAGCGGCGAGTGGCTGAGCGGGATCGCGCGCATCATGCAGGCGCGGTTCTCGAACGAGACCGTCGAACTGACCAAGCCCTATCTCGACATCGTCCGCGCCTTCAATGACCGCGGTGCGCTCAAGACCTATCCGGGATCGCCGCTGATCGCGCGCGGCCTGTTGCGGCCACAGGATAGCCTCGTCGCCTGCGAGATCGAGCCCAACGCCCGCAAGGCCCTGATCGCGGCGCTACGCCGCGACACACAAGCGCGCGTCGTCGACCTCGACGGCTGGATGGCGCTGACCGCGTTCGTGCCGCCGAAGGAGCGGCGCGGCCTCGTGCTGATCGACCCGCCCTTCGAGGCGAAGGACGAATTCGAACGGCTCGGTGACGGCTTCTGCGAAGCCTTCGCCAAATGGCCGACCGGCATCTACATGATCTGGTATCCGGTGAAGAATCGGCGCGGCGCCGAGACCCTGGCGCAGACCGTGGCGCGGGCCGCAGCCGCGGCAAAGCCGCCCGGCAAGTGCCTGCGGCTCGAGTTCAGCGTCGCGCCGCAAACGGCCGGCGCGCCGCTCACCTCTACCGGGTTGTTGATGGTCAACGCACCCTACACGTTGCAGAACGAACTGAAGACAATCCTTCCTGAGCTCGAGAAGCCGCTCGGACAGGGCGGCGCAGCACGCTTCAGGCTCGACGTGCCGAAGCCGTAAGGCCCAGCCATATTTGGGAAAAAGATGCAGGACCGGTAGTCAATCTGCAAAGAACCGTATTATGCTGTCCTCGTGACTGGCTTTGCGTTCCGCTTCCGCGAATGGTTGCGGCGGAGTGAAGGCCGAACAAGG
Organism: Bradyrhizobium arachidis; assembly: GCF_024758505.1. Classification (NCBI taxonomy): domain Bacteria; kingdom Pseudomonadati; phylum Pseudomonadota; class Alphaproteobacteria; order Hyphomicrobiales; family Nitrobacteraceae; genus Bradyrhizobium; species Bradyrhizobium arachidis. Next base: position 7,931,808 of record NZ_CP077970.1, read on the forward strand.
ATCCAGGCGGACTGACGGTCCGCCCAAGGATGGCCAGGCTCTTGGGCTCGTGAATGTCCGGTCGCGCCGCGACGCGGGACTGCGTCACGGCGGAGGAGCAATGCGGGGGAGGAGTACCCGATGGCCATGACGGGGACGGTCAAGTTCTTCAACGGCGAACGCGGCTACGGCTTTATCAAGCCGGACGACGGCGGTCGCGATGTGTTCGTTCACATCACCGCAGTCGAGCGGGCCGGACTGAAGGACCTCACCGAAGGACAGCGCATCACGTTCGAAGTCGAGCCGGACAAGAAGGGAAAGGGACCCAAGGCGGTGAACCTGGTCATCCTATCCTAGACGCCTGACGCGAAAAAAATCCCGGCCGCAAGCGACCGGGAGGTTAAAGGTCCGGTATTTTCTTCTAACTATCAGAAGCGATAGTTCACGCCTGCGCGCACAATGCTGGCGCTATAGCCGTTTGACACGCCTGTTATCGCGAACTGACTGGTCGACAAGTCGATGTAGAGATATTCGAGCTTGGCGCTCCAGTTTTGCGTCAGGCCAACCTCGGCACCGGCGCCGATGGTCCAGCCCGCGGTGGTGTGGGATTCCGTCAGGCCAAAAGTCTGTCCGCGCAGCTCGCCGAAGGCGAGGCCGGCGGTGCCGTAGAACAGGATGTTGTTGAGCGCATAGCCGGCGCGGCCGCGCACGGTGCCGAACCACGGATTGGAAAACTTCCACGGCGCGAACGTGTCGTCGGCGCCCGATCCCTGGATGTCGCCCTCGATGCCGAACACCCAGGGCCCGTTCTGGAAATTGTAGCCGGCCTGCACGCCGCCGACGAAGCCGGAGGGCTCGGTGGGATTGTTGCTCACCGAACCCCACGCGTAGCCGAGGTTGCCGCCGATATAGGGACCGGCCCAGCTATAGGCGTTGAGCGGCTGGTTGACGGTGTAGGGTGCGCGCTGTCCGTAGTTGAGATCGGCGGCTTCGGCCGAAGCCGTCCAGCCGGCGGCGACGACAGCCGCGGCGCCCACAACGAACCTCTTCATCGCACTCTCCAACGCAACTGCCGCAGCTCCGTCGCGGCGCGCGCAGAAAGCGCAGCCGAAACGCATAGTTACGGAACCCAGAACTTTTCGCGTAGGATTTATCGAGAGTTTTAAGTTAAAGGCTTGTTAAGCGCGGTTACCGCGCGCTTAACAGTCTTAAGGAAGCGTTACCGGGAACAGCGCGCCGCCAGATGCATGCGAGCCGCTGCCGGAACTTCAAATCGGCGCCTCCAGCGCCTAAATTCGTCCCATGGATCACGATTCCACCGACAACCCGGCCCCGGCGCGTGCGGGCAAATCCCGCCGCGGCACGGCGCTCGATGCCCCGCCCGAGGGGCTGACGCCGCCGGACGTCGATCCCGCGGCCGCAACCAGCGAGGACGACGACGAAGCGCGGCTGCCTGATATCCTGGAGGAAGCCGGCGCGGTCGGCGAAGGGCCGCTTGCGACCGGCCATGAGGCGATCGAGCGCGCGGTACGGCTCGCGCCGACCTCGGCCGGCGTCTATCGCATGCTGAATGCGAACAATGACGTGCTCTATGTCGGCAAGGCCAAGAACGTCAAAAAGCGCCTCTCCAACTACGCGCGCCAAAGCGCGCCGCAGCCGGCGCGCATCCGGCGCATGATCGCAGCCACGGTCACGGTCGAGATCGTCTCGACCACGACCGAGACCGAAGCGCTGCTGTTAGAGGCCAATCTCATCAAGCAGCTCAAGCCGCGCTTCAACGTGCAGCTGCGCGACGACAAATCATTTCCCTACATCCTGATCACCGGCGACCATTGGGCGCCGCAGATCCTGAAGCACCGCGGCGCGCAGTCGCGGCCCGGCCGCTATTTCGGACCGTTCGCCTCCGCCGGCGCCGTCAACCGCACCATCACGGCACTGCAGCGTGCGTTCCTGATCCGCTCCTGCACCGATTCGTTCTTCGAGAGCCGCACGCGGCCCTGCCTCCTGCACCAGATCCGCCGCTGCGCCGGCCCCTGCACACGCGAGATCGATTTTCCGGGCTATGCGACGCTGGTGCGCGAGGCCACCGACTTCCTCTCCGGCAAAAGCCATGCGGTGAAGCAGGAGCTTGCCGCCGAGATGGAGAAGGCATCGCACGAACTCGAATTCGAGACCGCCGCGCTCTACCGCGACCGTCTCGCCGCGCTCTCGGCGATCCAGTCGCAGCAGGGCATCAATCCGCGCACCGTGGAAGAAGCTGACGTCTTCGCCATCCATCAGGAGGGCGGCTTCTCATGCGTCGAAGTGTTCTTCTTCCGCACCGGACAGAACTGGGGCAACCGCGCCTATTTCCCGCGTGCGGAGAAGACGTTTACACCCGAAGAGGTGCTGGGCTCGTTCCTCGCGCAGTTCTACGACGACAAGCCGCCGCCAAAGATCGTGCTGCTCTCGCATGAGATCGAGGAGTGCGAGCTGCTCGCCAACGCGCTGTCGACCAAGGCCGGGCACAAGGTCGAGGTGTCCTCGCCCAAGCGCGGCGAGAAGAAGGAGCTCGTCACCCACGCGCTGACCAATGCGCGCGAGGCGCTGGGGCGCAAGCTCGCAGACACCGCCACGCAAGGCAAACTCCTCGACGCGATGGCGAGCACACTAGCCCTCCCCCACCCGCCGAAGCGGATCGAGGTTTACGACAACAGCCATATCCAGGGCACCAACCCGGTCGGCGCCATGATCGTCGCCGGTCCCGACGGCTTTGTGAAAAACCAGTACCGCAAGTTCAACATCAAGTCCGAAGGGCTCACGCCCGGTGACGACTATGCGATGATGCGCGAGGTGCTGGAGCGGCGCTTCAAGCGCCTGATCAATCCGCCCGAGGATGCCGCCGGTAAGGCCAAGGATGACGACTTCCCGCAATGGCCCGATCTCGTCATCATCGACGGCGGCCGCGGCCAGCTCAACGCCGCCAAGGAGATCTTTGACGGCCTTGGCCTCGCCCAGGTGTCGCTGATGGGGGTCGCCAAGGGCCCGGAGCGCGACGCCGGCCGCGAGACCCTGTTCATCCCCGGCCGGGAGGCGATCAAGCTCGAGCCGCGCGACCCCGTGCTCTACTTCATCCAGCGCCTCCGGGACGAAGCTCATCGCTTCGTCATCGGTTCGCACCGTAAACTGCGCAAGAAGGACATCCGCGAGGCTGGTTTGCAGGAAATCCCGGGCATCGGCCCGTCACGCAAACGTGCCTTGCTGCATCATTTCGGAACCCTGAAGGAGATCGAGCGCGCCTCGATTGCCGATCTCGGCAAGGTTCCGGGAGTGAGCGCCGAGAGCGCCCGCAAGATTTTCGAGTATTTCCATCCCCAGCCGGGGTGAACTAAAGGGGACTAGCGGTCATATAGTCGTTGCCTGCACCCCTCATTGAGGGCCGGACGATTGACCTTCATGCCGCAGCGGTATTGGTAGAACGAATGAACATCGCCACGACACGGGGGACCGCCAAGAGCTCGAACAAGAGCTCGATGTCCCTTCCGAACATCCTGACCTATGGCCGGATCGCCGCGATCCCGGTGGTGGTCGGATGTATCTATGCCCAGTCGATCCTGGATGGTCCGCTCTGGCTGCGCTGGGTGGCGGTCGCCATTTTCATCGCGGCAGCGGTGACCGACTACCTCGACGGTTACTACGCCCGAATCTGGAATCAGCAATCGGCATTCGGCCGGATGCTCGACCCGATCGCCGACAAGCTCCTGGTTGCCTCCTGCCTCTTGATGCTCGCCGCCGACGGCATCATCCATGGCTGGGCGCTCTGGGCCGCCATCGTCATCCTGTGCCGCGAGATCCTGGTGTCGGGCTTGCGGGAATATCTGGCGGCGCTCCGTGTCAGCGTACCGGTCACAAAGCTCGCCAAGTGGAAGACGACGGCGCAGCTCGTCGCCATCGGCTTCCTGCTCGCCGGGCCGGCCGGCGACGAGGTAGTGCCGGTGGTCACGCTGATCGGATTGCTGCTGCTGTGGGCGTCGGCGCTGCTGACGATCTACACCGGCTACGACTATTTCCGCGCCGGCATCCATCACCTCATCAAGGAGGATGAGGGATGAAGGTGAAATATTTCGCCTGGGTGCGCGAGCGCGTCGGCAAGGCGGAAGAGACGATCGAGCCGCCGGCGAGCGTTCGCACGGTGGAAGAGCTGATCGCCTGGCTGTCCGGCCGGAGCGAGGCCTATGCCTATGCGTTCGAGAAGCCGAAGGTGATCCGCGCCGCGATCGACCATGCCCATGTGAAGCCGGACGCGGCGATTGCCGGCGCCCGCGAGATCGCGTTCTTTCCGCCGATGACCGGCGGCTGACGTCGCATGGCCGCCCCCGTCACCATTCGCATCCAGGAAGACGATTTCGACGTCGCGCGCGAGATCGCGGCGCTGTCGCGCGGCCGCACCGATATCGGCGCGGTCGTCAGCTTCTCGGGGATCTGCCGCCGGGACGAGGACGAGGGCAAGATCGCCGCACTGACACTCGAACATTACCCTGAAATGGCCGAGGAGGAGATCGCGCGCCATGTCGACGAGGCGCTCGCGCGCTGGCCGCTCAACGGCGTCACCGTCATTCACCGCGTCGGGCGCATTGAGCCGGGCCAGAACATCGTGCTGGTGGTGACGGCCTCGCAGCACCGGCAGGCGGCGTTCCAGGCCGCGGAGTTCCTGATGGATTATCTCAAGACCAGCGCGCCGTTCTGGAAGAAGGAAGAGAGCGCGACCGGTACCGGCTGGGTCGAGGCGCATGCCCGCGACGATCAGGCCGCCGCACGCTGGACCAAATCCTGATGGCAAAAGCATCCAAAAAGTCCGCGCAGCGCCGCGCCACACCCAAGCTCGCGAAGGTCGCCGCCGGCGATCTCGTGACGCTGTTCGACTTCGTGCGCTATGCGGTGAGCCGCTTCAATGAGGCCGAGCTCGCCTTCGCGCACGGCACGACCGATCCGGTCGCTGAAGCCGCTTTTCTGGTCTGCGAAGCGCTGCACCTTCATCCCGACCAGTTCGAGATGTTTGCAAATGCCCGCGTCAGCGCGGCCGAGGCGAAGACCATCATCGGGCTGATCCACCAGCGCGTCACCACGCGCAAACCGGCCGCCTATCTCGTCAACAAGATCTACATGCGCGGCCTGCCCTTCTATGTCGACGAGCGCGTGATCGTGCCGCGCTCCTTCATCGGCGAACTGCTGGAGTCGCATTTCGGCGGCGACGGCGAAGCGGGCTCGCTGATCGACGACGCCGGCGCCGTGGAGCGCGTGCTCGACCTCTGCACCGGCTCCGGCTGCCTCGCCATCCTCGCCGCACATCATTTCCCGAACGCGCTGGTCGACGCGGTCGACATCTCCAAGGCCGCGCTCGAGGTTGCCTCACGCAACGTCGCGGAATACGGGCTTGAGGATCGCCTCACGCTCCACCGCGGCGACCTCTTTGCGTCGCTGGGCGAGGCACGCTACGACCTGATCATCTCCAACCCGCCCTATGTCGATGCCGAGGGCATGGCAGCGCTGCCGCCGGAGTGCCGGGCCGAACCAAAACTCGCTTTCGACGGCGGCGCCGACGGATTGGACGTGGTGCGCCGCATCTTGCGCGACGCGCCCGATCACCTCACGCCGGAGGGCGGGCTATTGTGCGAGATAGGCCGCGGCCGCGAGCGGATCGACGAGGCATTTCCGGAACTGCCGCTGCTCTGGCTCGACACCGAAGACAGCGAGGGCGAAGTGTTCTGGATCGCGGCAGCCGATCTCGGCTGATCCGGCAAACCTCTGATCCGATAAGCCTCCCGGAACAACTCAAACCGCGCCACGTTCATCCTCGAAGAATTTTCTTTTCGTCGGAGGATGTCCGCATGCTTGCGCCATCGGGCGAATTGCTGCGCGCCGGCGTGGCACTCAAGATCAATCACCTCAAGCGCGCCACGCGATCCTATCTGCGTGACCGCGCCAGCCAAGCCGGCGGCCGGGTGACGTCTTACGCGACGGCCGCGGGGCTGTTCGCGGTTGCGGGCGTGTTCGTCCTCGCCGCCTTCTTCGTCGGGCTGATGGCGCTGTTCCGCTGGGTCGAGCTTACCTACGGGATGTTCTGGGGTTTTGGCGCCGTCGGCGCGGTGCTGCTGGTACTGGCTGCGATCCTTGCTGGTGTTGCGATGGCACAAATGAAGCGCCGGCCGAAGACCATCGTTCCGCTTGCCAGCCGCCTGCGCGTCGCGATCGCAACGCCCCGAATTCCGCGCGGTACGGTCAAGGAGGCCGTGAAGGAGGTCGCCACCACGATTCCCCTGGTGCCGCTCGCACCCGGCGAGAAGGGCCATCGCAACGGAACCTCGCGGGCGCGCGGCAACCGGCCGCTGCAGCTTGGCTTGATGCTCGCGGCCGTCGGCCTCCTGGGATTGACCGCGGCGCGCCGGCGCCGCCACAGCCGCGAATTGGACGCATGATGACGCTGCGGCGCTCCAGCGAACTCGACAGCTGGCTCCTGGTCGCCGCCACAACCATCTTCGTGCTGACGGCCGAACGCTACTTCGGGGACTATGTCACGTCGAGATCCGGCTCCGTCGCGGCGCGCCGTAACGATGAGGGCAATTCGCCCGAGGCCAATCCCGTGCGCGCACTCGCGCAACCCGGACATGGCCGTCGCTCGACAAGCCCATTCCATATTCCCTGGACCGGCTGGAAGGACATTCTCTGGCGCACCTATCAGCGCATCGACGAGGACCGCCTGCTTGCAACCGCGGGCGGTGTGGTGTTCTTCGGGCTGCTCGCGGTCTTTCCCGCCGTCACCGCGCTTGTATCCTCCTATGGCCTGCTCGCGGACCCCTCGACGATATCAGCCAATCTCCAGACGCTCGCCATGATGCTGCCGGACGGCGCGTTCCAGATCGTCGAAGACCAGGTCGCGCGCGTGCTCGCCAAGGGCAACACCCAGCTTGGTGTCGCCTTCCTGTTCGGCCTCCTGCTCGCGATCTGGAGCGCCAATGCCGGCGTCAAAGCCATCATCGACGCGCTCAACGTCGCCTATGAGGAGCGCGAGAAGCGCAGCTTCGTCCGCCTCAATCTGGTGTCGCTGGCCTTCACGATCGGCGGGATCGTGGCGCTTCTGCTGATGGTGGCGGCGGTGGTCGCCTTCCCGCTTGCGCTGAACCATCTGGGGCTGGGGCCCGAGAGCAAGCTGATCGTCGCGTTGGCGCGGTGGCCGCTTCTGTTCGTCATTTTGCTGGCGGCGCTTGCCATCCTCTACCGCTTTGCGCCAAGCCGCGACGCGCCGCGCTGGCAGTGGCTGAGCATCGGCGCATTGACCGCCACCATCCTCTGGATCGCAGGCTCTGCGCTGTTGTCCTGGTATCTGTCGGAGTTCGCAAATTACAACGCCACCTACGGCTCGCTCGGTGCGGCGATCGGGTTGATGATGTGGATGTGGATGTCCGCGATTGTGGTCATGTTCGGGGCCGAGCTGAATTCCGAGCTCGAGCGGCAGACCTTGCGCGACACCACCACCGGGCAACCCAAGCCGCTCGGCAGCCGCGAGGCGGTCTCGGCCGATACGGTCGGCGCCGCAGCACCATCCTAAAGCGCGATGAGTTCAGTTGATCGTCATCGCGCTTTAGCTTCTTGTTTGAGCATGATCTCCGCGCAAACGCGTTCCGCGTTTGTCGCGAGGGAAAACCGCTGCACACTTTCCGGATCATGCTCTAGCTTCGAGATCAGGCCGGATATGCTCCGGCCTGACCCGATCTCTGCCGCGGCTCAGCGCTTGGTGATGACGGCTTCGAGATATTCGCTGTGCACCACCACCGTGCCGTCCTCGGCATGGTTGAACTCGCCGACCAGCGCCAGCAGGTCGCGCTTGAGCGCCGCCTGACCGTTGGCGTCAAGCGCGGCAAAGGCCTTCAGCATCGGCCCGTAAAAACTCTTGAACACGTCGAGCCAATGGTCCGGCGAGCGATAGCGGAACACGAACATGCGCGGTTCGGCTGATATTTCCGATGCGGTTCGACCGAACATCTCCTCAAGGCGCGCCTTGGTGCCCCACAAGGCCGGCGACTTCACGCCGGCGGGCGGCGGCAGGTGTTTGCCGATCGTTTTGAAGAGCTGGCCGATAAAACCCTGCGGCGTCCAGTTCGCGAGCCCGATCTTGCCGCCCGACCTGCAGACGCGCGCCAGCTCGGACGCTGCCTTGTCCTGGTCCGGGGTGAACATCACACCGAAGGTCGACAGCACGACGTCGAAGGTGGCATCGGCAAACGGCAGCGCTTCGGCGTCGGCCTCGCGGAATTCGATCCTGAGATGCTCGGCCGCCGCCCGCTCGCGGCCGCGTTCGAGCAGCGCCGGCACGTAGTCGGTGGAGGTCACATCGCACCAGCGGCGGGCCGCGGCCAGCGTCACATTGCCGTTGCCGGCGGCGACATCGAGCACCTTGCTGCCGGCGCGCAGATCGAGCGCCTCGCAAAGCTGTTCGCCGACGATCTGCAAGGTGGTGCCGACGACGGCATAATCGCCGGACGACCAGGCGCCATGCTGGCGCTGCTTGACGGCGGAGAGATCCGGCTGGGCTACGACGGGCTGGTTGAGGGCGGCGGATGTCGACATGGGCAAACTCCCTGGGTTGGACACGCCGGGACGATAGGGCGCACGCCGTCCGCTGGCCTTGAGGCCTGCGTTATTTTACGTTGAGGGCGCCTTGATTTTTGGCCGGGAGCCGAGCGACGCGTGGCGTTCCAGTTCGAGGATTTTGCGCTGGATTTCGAGCGCCGCGAATTGCGACGCGCAGGTACCCTCGTCGCGCTCGAGCCGCAGGTTTTCGATCTCCTGACCTATCTCGTTCGCAACCGCGATCGCGTGGTGACGCGGGACAATTTGCTCGATGCGATCTGGAACGGCCGCGTCGTCTCGGAATCGACGCTGGCAAGCCGCATCAACGCGGCACGGCGCGCGATCAACGACACCGGCGAGGAGCAGCGGCTGATCCGCACCGTGGCCCGCAAGGGCGTCCGCTTCGTCGGCGAAGTCGTCGAAACGCCCAAGGTCCAGCCCGTGCCGCCGGCCAAGCCGGGCGACGGGACGTCGGCCGGCCTGCCGCTCCCAGATCGCCCCGCCATCGCCGTGCTGCCCTTCACCAATCTCAGCGGCGAGATCGAGCAGGACTATTTTTCGGACGGCATCAGCGAGGACATCATCACCGCGCTGTCGAAGCTGCGCTGGTTCTTCGTCATCGCCCGCAACTCCTCCTTCATCTACAAGGGCCGCGCCGTGCACCTGCGCCAGATCGCGGAGGAACTCGGGGTCCGCTACGTCGTCGAGGGCAGCGTGCGCAAGGGTGGCGAGCGCGTGCGCATCACCGCCCAGCTCAACGACGTTGCGACTGGCAGCCATCTCTGGGCCGAGCGCTACGACCGCAAGCTCGCCGACGTCTTCGCGGTGCAGGACGAGATCACCGAAGCCATCGTCGCCGCGATCGAGCCGCAGCTCTATGCGGCCGAGAATTTTCGCGCCCAGCGCAAGCCGCCGGGCAGCCTGGACGCCTGGGACCTCGTGATGCGCGCGCTGTCGCACTACTGGCGGGTGACGCGGCAGGACCATGTCGTCGCCCAGGCCCTGCTGGAAAAGGCCATCGCGCTCGACCCCGATTACGGCAAGGCGCTCGGGCTGCTCGGCACCAGTTACATGTTCGCGGCCCATATGGGCTGGATGGAGATGGCCATGGCACTGCCGCTCGCCGAGCGCGCCGCCACGGCCGCGATCCGCGCCGACGGCGAGGATCCCTGGGCCCACAACGCGCTCGGCCACGTCCATCTGTTCGCCCGGCGGTTCGAGGATGCGCTCGCCGAGTTCCAGACCGCGTTGCGGCTCAACCCGAATTTTGCGCTGGCGCAGGGCTATCACGGCCTCGCGCTCAGCTATTGCGGCCGCTGGCAGGATGCCGACGAGGCGGCGCGCCGCGCCATCCGCCTCAGTCCGCGCGATCCCTACGCACCGGTCTATTTCGGCATCGCCGCCTATGCCCGCTTCCTCGGCGAGGACTATGAGGAGGCGATCCGGCTGGCCCACGAGGCGTTGCGACAACGCAGCGATTTCGTCGGCGCGCACCGGGTGCTGACGGCGGCCGCCGGTATGGCTGAAAAGACCGAGCTCGCCCGCGATGCCCTGCAGGAACTGCGGCGCGCCCAGCCCAACATCTCGCTCGGCTGGATCGCCGAGTTCATGCCGATCCGGCTTGCCGCCGATCGCGAGCGCTACCTGGAAGGTTTCCGCCGCGCGGGCCTCACGTAGGATTCCTTGTTTGAGCATGATCTTTTTCGGAAAACCGCTACACACTTTTCCGGATCATGCTCGGCGCGACGCCGCTATCCCCTCGAATCAACATTGATGTTAAGGTTGCAGCGCTTGGGGAAGCGCAAGAGATGAGCACGGCTGAAGAGCCCGTGTTTTCCCGGGTGGGGCAGTCAGCACTTGAGGGCGTAGCGCGCGGCATGATTCGCATTTCGACGATCTTCATCGCCATCTGCATGGTGCTTGTTGCCGCCTCGCTCGGCCTGGCGCTCTACTCGGTCGCCGGGATCAGCGGAACGGAATCCGCGATCGTGGCGCTGACCGCGCTGACCTTCCTGATTCTCTACAACGCCGTCTCGATGCGCCTGCGCGACCGCAGCGACGTCGGCAGCCAGATCGCCGATCTGTCGCGCGGCACCGCCGACCTCGCCCGTCAGGTTGCCGAATTCGGCCGCAGACTGGCCGCGGTCGAGGGACGCGTGGCGTCGGCCAATTCGACCAATGCCGACCGGGTGCAGTCCGTGGTCGGCGAGATCAACGAGCTCGGCGGCCTCGTCAAGCAACTCGCCGCGACCGTGTCGGCGCATGAGGATCTGCTCACGACGACCGGCGCGCCGCAGGCGGTGGCCGCGCCGCTCGCCCAGCCCGTGGCGAATACCCCCAAGGAGCCGGCTGCTGCCGCCGAAACGAAGTCGGCCGTTCCGCAGCCGGTGCCGGCCGCAACGCCTGCCGCTCCCATCGCGGAGGCCACAGGGGCCCGCAACCAGACCCAGATGCTGGCGACCTTGCGCAGCGCCGTCGACGAGAGCCGCATCGACATCTTCCTGCAGCCGATGGTGACGCTGCCGCAGCGCAAGGTGCGCTTCTACGAGGCGGTGACGCGACTGCGCGACGAGCGCGATCAACTGATTGCCGCCGAGGAGTTCATTTCAGTTGCGGAAGCCTCCGGCCTGATCGGCCGCATCGACAACATGGTGATGCTGCGCTGCGTCCAGGTGCTGCGCCGCCTGATGGTGCGCAACAAGGATGTCGGCGTGTTCTGCAACGTCGCCGCCTCCACGCTCGGCAATTCCACGACCTTCTCGCAGTGCCTCGACTTCCTCGAAGCCAACCGGGCGCTGGCGCCGGCGCTGGTGCTCGAGTTCAAGCAGTCGACATTCCGCAATCTCGGCCCTGCCGAGACGGAGAATCTCGCAGCGCTGGCCCAGCGCGGCTTCCGCTTCTCGATCGACCACGTCACGGATCTGCGGATCGAGCCGCGCGAGCTTGCCGACCGCGGCGTGCGCTTCATCAAGGTGCCGGCGTCGCTGCTGCTCGATCCGAGGCAGGCCTCGACCTCGGACATCCATCCCTCCGACCTCTCCGACCTGCTCGGCCGGTTCGGCATCGACCTGATCGCCGAGCGGATCGAGGGCGAGCGCGCCGTGGTCGACCTGCTCGATTATGACGTACGGTTCGGTCAGGGTTTTCTGTTCGCACCGCCCCGGCCATTGCGGCCGGAAGGGGCATCTGCTACCGCCGGGGCCCTGCCGAACCAGGCGCAGGAACCTCAAGGATCAGACCAGGGATCACATGGCTCGGGCATATCCAGCTCAGGCGAGACGGCAACCACGCCGCACCGCGCGACCGGCAACGCAGCGCTCGCGCGCCGCATCTGATCGGCCGCTCGCATCATGACCACGTTGCATTTCGTCGAGCGCCTGCGCGAGCTCACGAGCGGCGTGGACGTCGTGCTCAGCGACATCTGGGGCGTGGTGCATAACGGGCTCGAGTCATTTCCGGAGGCCTGCGAGGCGCTGCACACCTACCGCAGCCAGGGCGGCACGGTCATCCTGATCACCAACGCGCCGCGTCCGGCGGATTCGGTGCAGCGGCAGTTGCGCAAGCTCGGCGTCGCTGACGAGACCTATGACGCGATCGTCTCCTCCGGAGACCTGACGCGGCTCTACGTCGCCGACCATCCCGGCCGCAAAATGTTCTGGCTCGGACCCGAGCGCGACAATTCGATCTATCGCGGCCTCAATGCGCAGCTCGCGCCGCTGGAAGAAGCCGACTACATCGTCTGCACCGGCCTCTATGACGACGAGACCGAGTCCGCGGAAGATTATCGCGGCATGATGCTCAAGGCGCGCGAGCGCAAGCTGACGCTGGTCTGCGCCAATCCCGACATCGTGGTCGAGCGCGGCGACCGGCTGATCTACTGCGCCGGCGCCATTGCCGAGCTCTATCGCGAGCTCGGCGGCGAGGTGATCTTCTACGGCAAGCCGCACCGGCCGATCTATGAGCGCGCGATGGCGCTTGCCGGCGAGCGGCAGGGCCATACGATCGATCGCAAGCGCGTGCTGGCGATCGGCGATTCTGTCCGCACCGATCTCACCGGCGCACGCGAATTCGGCATCGACTGCCTGTTCGTGACCCGCGGCATCCATTCGGAGGAATTCGAAGGCCTCGACCAGCTCGACCCGGCCTCCGTGATGGAATTGTTCGGCCATCCGCCGAAGGCGCTGATCCGCGAATTGAAGTGGTGACGCCCGACCGTCATTCCGGGGCGCGTCGAAGACGCGAACCGGAATCTCGAGATTCCGGGTTCGCCCTTCGGGCGACCCGGAATGACGAGTTCAACGCAGAAAGCCCGGGCCAAGCCCGGGCTTTCCGAATTCATCCGATGGCTTCGATGCGCGCTTACGCGCTCGCCATATCCGGGAAGACCGCCTCGATCTTGGTCTTCAGCGTCGCCGCGTTGAACGGCTTGACGATGTAGTTGTTCACGCCGGCCTTCTTGGCCGCGATCACGTTCTCGGTCTTGGATTCCGCCGTGATCATGATGAAGGGCGTGGTGGCGAGGTTGGGATCGGCCCGCACTTCGCGCAGCAGGTCGTAGCCCGTCATCGGCTCCATGTTCCAATCGGAAATCACGAGCCCGTACTTCTTGCCGCGCATCTTGTTCAGCGCCGCCGAGCCGTCGCTGGCATCATCGATATTATCGAAGCCAAGCTGCTTCAGCAGATTCCGAATGATGCGGATCATGGTGCTGTAGTCATCAACGACCAGAACCGGCATCGACAAATCAACCGCCATCTCGACTCCCCCAACGCAACTAGGAAATATGAACGAACGAACTGCCGGACCCAGCGCCCCACAGTTCCAAGACCAAGGACTAGCACCAAGGCGTTAAACAGCGCGTTAACTGGCCCCTTCGGGAAAGGATGGAAATCCCGTGCAATCCGGTCGCATCTCCCGCTTGACTTCGCCCAGCGCGTCACGCCACGGTCCCGGCCCGACCTGACCGGCTTGAGATTCCCCTGATGGCTCCGCATTTTACGGTTATCCGCGACCAGACGCCGGCCTCCGAAATCCCGAAAGGCGCGGTCGTGGCCATGGGCAATTTCGACGGCGTTCATCTCGGCCATCGCGCGGTGATCGCGGCCGCCCTGGAGATGGGCCGGGCCCATGGCCGCCCGGCTTTTGCGCTGACTTTCGAGCCGCATCCGCGCCGGTTTTTCAGCCCGACCACCCCGCAATTCCGCCTCACCGACGAACGCGCCAAGCTGCGGCTGCTGGCCGGCACTGGGCTTTCCGGCGCCGTGGTCATGACCTTCGACAAGGGCCGCGCAGGGACCTCGGCACAAGATTTCATTCACCATGACCTGATCGGCCGGCTCGGCGTCAGCGGGATCGCGGTCGGCTACGACTTCCATTTCGGCAAGGGCCGGGTTGGCTCCCCGAGCCTTCTTGTGAGTGAGGCGCCGCGGCTCGGCATCGAGGTCGACGTGCAGGCGCATGTCGATATCGACGAGCGGCCGGTCTCCTCCAGCGCGATCCGGATGGCGCTGGCCGAGGGGCAGCTCGACGAAGCCACCGCCATGCTCAGCGCGCCCTGGTTCGTGACCGGCGAGGTCATCCATGGCGAGAAGCGCGGCCGCGATCTCGGCTATCCCACCGCGAATATCCGCTTAGATGCCAATTGCGGGCTCAAGCACGGCATCTATGCCGTGCGGGTCGGCCGCGGCCAGGGAAAGGACCAGGTGCGCCTCGACGGCGTGGCGAGTTTTGGCCGCCGTCCGACCTTCGACAACGGCGCGCCGCTGCTCGAAATCTTCCTGTTCGACTTCAAGGGGGACCTCTACGGCCAGGAGCTGGACTGCGCCTTCATCGGCTTCATCCGCGAGGAGCTGAAATTCGATGGTATCGACGCGCTGATCGGCCAAATGGACCAGGATTCGGCCCAGGCACGGCGCCTTTTGGCCGCCGCCCCGGATGCCTTCCCGAAGCTCGGGACCATCGATTGAGGCGGCCTCGGGCGGTCCCTGCCCTTTGCGAAATCCCGGGCCCCCTGCTATGGAGAGCCCATGTTTGCGCGGCGCATCATAGGGATTAGCGGCCCGGCTTCCGTCTGAGCCATCAGGCTCGGCGCAAGACCGGGATTTCCTCGTTTTCACCCGCGATTCCAGTCGCCTTGCGCGTCCTCGCGCCCTTCCGAGCCAGTCATCTTCATGTCCGATAAGCCGCAAAAGTCCGACGCCAAAGACTATTCAAAAACCCTGTTCCTGCCGCAGACCGAGTTCCCGATGCGGGCCGGCCTGCCGCAGCGCGAGCCCGAGATCCTCAAGCGCTGGTACGAAATCGGCCTCTACGAGAAGCTGCGCGAGGCCGCGAAGGGCCGCGAAAAATTCGTGCTGCATGACGGCCCGCCCTACGCCAACGGCAACATCCATATCGGCACGTCGCTGAACAAGATCCTCAAGGATCTCGTCACCAAGAGCCAGCAGATGCTCGGCTTCGATTCCAACTACGTGCCGGGCTGGGATTGTCACGGCCTGCCGATCGAGTGGAAGGTCGAGGAGGAGAACTATCGCAAGAAGGGCAAGCAGAAGCCCGACTTCCGCGACAGTGCCGCGATGGTCGCCTTCCGCCGCGAATGCCGCGCCTATGCCACGCACTGGCTCAACATCCAGCGCGAGGAGTTCAAGCGGCTCGGCGTGATCGGCGATTGGGCCCATCCCTACGCAACCATGACCTATCCGGCCGAAGCGCAGATCGCGCGCGAGCTGATGAAGTTCGCCGCCAACGGCACGCTCTATCGCGGCTCCAAGCCGGTGATGTGGAGCGTGGTCGAGAAGACCGCGCTCGCCGAGGCCGAGGTCGAATACGAGGACTACACCTCGGATATGGTGTGGGTGAAATTCCCGGTCACCTCGCCGGCGCACGGCGCGCTTGCCTCCGCAAGCGTCGTGATCTGGACCACCACGCCGTGGACGCTGCCCGGCAACCGCGCCATCTCGTTCTCACCGAAGATCGCCTATGGCCTCTACAAGGTGACGGATGCACCCGCCGACAACTGGGCCAAGACCGGCGACATGCTGATCCTGGCCGACGCGCTCGCCGCAGACGTGTTCAAGCAGGCGCGGGTGACGGCTTTCGAGAAGGTCCGCGACATCCCCGGCGACACCATGGACGCGATCGAATGCGCCCATCCGCTCAAGGGCCTCGGCGGCGGCTACGGCTTCACCGTGCCGCTTCTGCCCGGCGACCACGTCACCGACGACACCGGTACCGGCTTCGTGCACACCGCGCCCAGCCACGGCCGCGAAGACTTTGACGTCTGGATGGCGAATACGCGTGAACTGGACGCGCGCGACATCAACAGCGCGATCCCCTACACCGTCGACGAGAACGGCGCCTATACCGATCATGCGCCGGGCTTTGCCGGAAGGCGCGTCATCAATGACAAGGGCGAGAAGGGCGACGCGAACGACGCCGTGATCAAGGCGCTGGCTGACGCCGGCATGCTGCTCGCGCGCGGCCGGCTGAAGCATCAATATCCGCATTCCTGGCGCTCCAAGAAGCCGGTGATCTTCCGCAACACGCCGCAATGGTTCATCGCGATGGACAAGGATATTGCCAGCGATGGCAAGGCCAAGTCCGGCGACACGCTGCGCGCCCGTGCCCTGCATGCGATCTCGGT
This sequence comes from Bradyrhizobium arachidis, assembly GCF_024758505.1. NCBI lineage: Bacteria > Pseudomonadati > Pseudomonadota > Alphaproteobacteria > Hyphomicrobiales > Nitrobacteraceae > Bradyrhizobium > Bradyrhizobium arachidis. The sequence goes on from NZ_CP077970.1 coordinate 7,948,036, forward strand.
GACGCAATGGGTGCCGCCGTCGGGCCAGAACCGCATCAACGGCATGATCGAGGCGCGCCCGGACTGGGTGATCTCGCGCCAGCGCGCCTGGGGCGTGCCGATCGCCGTGTTCGTGCGCGAGAAGGGCGATGGCTCCGCCGAGATCCTACAGGACGACGCCATCAACGCCCGCATCGGCGACGCCTTCGAGAAGGAAGGCGCCGACGCCTGGTACATGGAAGGCGCGCGCGAGCGCTTCCTGGGTTCGCGTGCCAACGAGGACTGGCAGAAGGTCGACGACATCCTCGACGTCTGGTTCGATTCCGGCTCGACGCACGCCTTCGTGCTGGACGATCCCGCGCAATTCCCCGGCCTTGCCGGCATCAAGCGCAAGGTCGACGGTGGCAAGGACACCGTGATGTATCTGGAAGGCTCGGACCAGCATCGCGGCTGGTTCCACTCCTCGCTGCTGGAAAGCTGCGGCACGCGCGGCCGCGCGCCCTACGACATCGTGCTGACCCACGGCTTCACCCAGGCCGAGGACGGCCGCAAGATGTCGAAGTCGCTCGGCAACACCATCGAGCCGCAGGCCGTCATCAAGGAATCCGGCGCCGATATCCTGCGGCTCTGGGTCGCGTCCTGCGACTACACCGACGACCAGCGCATCGGCCCGGAGATCCTGAAGAACACGGTCGAGACCTACCGCAAGCTGCGCAACACCGTGCGCTGGATGCTCGGCACGCTGCATCACTACAAGGCCGCCGACGCGGTCGCGCCTGCCGAGATGCCCGAGCTCGAGCGACTGATGCTGCACGAGCTTTCGGTCCGCGCCGACACCATCCGCAAGGCCTACGAAGCGTTCGACTACAAGACCGTGGTCGCGACGTTGTCGGCATTCCTCAACAGCGAGCTCTCCGCGTTCTATTTCGATATCCGCAAGGACACGCTCTACTGCGATCCGCCGTCCTCGCTGACGCGCAAGGCGGCGCTGACCACGATCAACCTGTTGTGCGACGCCATTCTGAAATGGCTCGCGCCGGTGTTGAGCTTCACCGCGGAGGAAGGCTGGCGGATGTATCGCCCGGATGCCGAGCCCTCGGTGCATCTCACGCTGTTCCCGGTCGGGCTGGAGAAATTCCGCGACGACAAGCTGGCCGCGAAGTGGGAGACGATCCGCAACGTCCGCCGCGTCGTCACCGGCGCGCTCGAGCTCGCGCGTGCCGCCAAGACCATCGGCTCGTCGCTCGAAGCATCTCCGATCATCTACGTGGCCGATCGCGCAATGCTGGGCACACTGTTCGACGTCGATCTCGCCGAAGTCTGCATCACCTCGAGCTATGAGGTGCACGAGGGCGAGGCGCCGACGGGCGCATTCAAGCTCGACGGTGTCCCTGGTGTCGCCGTCGTCGTCGAGAAGGCTGTCGGCACCAAGTGCGCCCGCTGCTGGAAGATCCTGCCCACGGTCGGCGAAGACCCCGACTATCCCGACGTCACCCCGCGCGACGCCAAGGCGTTGCGTGAGTGGAAGGCGCTGGGGGTGGGCCTCTGATGTCGTCCCGCCCATGACCCCTGTCCGCGCCGGCATCATCGCGGCCGTGGTCACGGTCGTGCTCGACCAGGCCTCGAAGCTCTGGCTACTGAACGTGTTCGACATCGCCCGGCATGGCGCGGTCAAGGTGACGCCGTTCTTCGACCTGGTGCTGGCCTGGAACACGGGCATCAGCTACGGCCTGCTGCAGACCGACAGCGCGACCGGACAGATTGCGCTGACGGCCGTCAAGGTCGTCGCCGTGGTGGCGCTGGCGATCTGGATGGCCCGCTCGCACACCCTCCTGGCCACGATCGCGCTGGGCCTGATCATCGGCGGTGCCATCGGGAACGGCATCGACCGGCTGGCCTATGGCGCGGTGGTCGATTTCGCCCTGTTTCACATCGATATCGGCGAAAAAACCTATAATTGGTACGTGTTTAACCTAGCGGACGTAGCGATCGTTGTCGGCGTGGCGGCCCTATTGTATGATTCCTTCCTGGGGGTACCCGCCGCAAAAGCGCCCTGATCCCGGCTGATACGAGCCGGACAGCGGAACCTTGCGTGCAAGGGTTAAAGCCGTGCCTGGCGCGGCGATCTGCAACACGATGGAATAGGTAAAGTGATGCGCAGCTCCGTGACCAGCGGTTCGATGGTTCGAGACCCCAAAACGTTGTTGGGCGCGCTGAAGCTCGCCGCTGTCGCGCTCGGCATCGGCCTCGTGATGTCGGCAGGCGCCGCACGTGCCGGCGACGATGACGAAGACGACATGACCTTCGAAGAGAAGCTGATCGACAATCTGATGTCCGGCATCGGCGCCAAGAGCATGGAAAAGCCGGGCGTCGACTATCGCGAGCGTTCTCCGCTGGTGGTCCCGCGGAAGCTGGACTTGCCGCCGCCGGCCTCCGAGCAGGCGAATGCGGCCCCGAATTGGCCCAAGGATCCCGACGAAAAGCGGCGCAAGGAAGCGGCGGCGCAACGGAAGAAGGCCAACACCGGCAACAAGGTGCAACAGCCGTGGGAAGCGGCCCAGCCGCTTTCGCCGAGCGAGCTCGACAAAGGCAGGACGACAACCGCATCACGCGGGACCCGTGATCCGCTTCCGCCCGGCACCAACACCAGCAATCCGACGATGAGCCCGCAAGAGCTCGGCTACACCGGCGGTATCATGGGCATGTTCAAGAGCAGCAGCGCGACCGAGCAAAAAACGTTCACAAGCGAGCCGCCTCGACAGTCGCTGGTCGAGCCGCCGGCAGGCTATCAGACTCCGTCGCCGAACTACGCCTATGGCACCGGTCCGGACACGTCGAAGAAGACGTATTTCGACGTCATGTCCGGCAAGGAGAAGGAGCAGTAACGCTCCTCCCCGTCTCCAGGTTTGGCACGCGCGGAACTGCCGCAATCGTCCGGTGTGGGCCGGAAACGGCAGATGACCTATTTTTAAGTACAAGTTGATCGCGTTCTCTGCTTCGTGACGCCATGCGTCAACCGCGCGGTATAGGATGCCGTGCCTTCCGCCGCGGACATTTGGGTCCGGGCTTTCAAAGGATGATGATGTCCTCAAACCGCTCGGCCGCCTGCCTGCTTGCCGCGTTGCTTTCCTGTGTGGTTTCGACCAGCGGCGCGTTTGCCCAGACCACGGTCACATCGGCACCACCCGCCAGCTTCACCCTCAGCAACGGCCTGCAAGTGGTCGTCATCCCCGACCACCGCACGCCCGTGGTCACTGAGATGATCTGGTACAAGGTCGGCTCGGCCGACGAGACGCCCGGCAAGTCCGGGCTCGCACACTTCCTCGAGCATTTGATGTTCAAGGGTACGGAAAAGCATCCGGTCGGCGAATTCTCCCAGACCGTGCTCCGCGTCGGCGGCAATGAGAACGCCTTCACCTCGGTCGACTACACCGGCTACTTCCAGCGCGTACCGAAAGAGCAGTTGCCGACCATGATGGAGTTCGAGGCCGACCGCATGACCGGCCTCGTGCTCAAGGACGAGAACGTGCTGCCCGAGCGCGACGTCGTGCTCGAAGAATACAACATGCGGGTTGCCAACAATCCCGACGCGCGCCTCAGCGAGCAGATCATGGCGGCGCTCTATCTCAACCATTCCTATGGCCGGCCCGTGATCGGCTGGCACCAGGAGATCGAGAAGCTGGACCGCGAGGATGCGCTGGCGTTCTACCGCCGCTTCTACGCGCCGAACAACGCCATCCTGATCATCGCCGGCGACGTCGAGCTTGCCGATGTCCGACCGCTGGTCGAGCGCAATTTTGGCTCGATCCCGGCGCAGCCCGCCATCCCCGCGCGGCGCGTCCGTCCGCAGGAGCCGGAGCCGGCCGCGCCGCGCACGGTCACGCTGGCCGATCCGCGCGTCGAGCAGCCCAACGTGCGCCGCACCTATCTGGTGCCGTCGGCCACGACGGCGGCCGCAGGCGAAAGCGCAGCCCTCGACGTGCTCGCGCAATTGATGGGCAGCGGCAGCAACTCCTATCTCTACCGCGCGCTCGTCGTCGACAAGCCGCTCGCGGTCTCGGCCAGCGCCAGCTATTCCTCTACCGCGCTCGACCCGACCCAGTTCGCGATCTCGGCCTCGCCCAAGCAGGGCGTCAGCTTCGCTGATGTCGAGCAGGTGATCGACGGCGTCATCGCCGACATCATCCAGAACCCGATCCGTGCCGAGGATCTGGAGCGGGTGAAGACCCAGCTCATCGCGGAAGCGATCTACGCCCAGGACAACCAGGCGGTGCTGGCACGCTGGTATGGCGGTGCGCTGACCACCGGGCTCTCGATCGAGGACATCCGGAGCTGGCCGGATCGCATCCGCGCCGTCACGGCCGAGCAGGTGCGCGCTGCCGCGCAGAAATGGCTCGAGAAGAAGCGCTCGGTGACCGGCTATCTGATCAAGGACACCACTAGCGCCAAGCGCGAGGAGAAGCGTTCGTGACCTATCCCTTTCTTCGCACCGCGCTGTCCCTTGCCACCGGCCTGGCGCTCTCGCTCGCCGCAATCTCGCCGTCGCAGGCCGCAGCAAAAATCCAGCACCTGATCTCGCCCGGCGGCATCGAAGCCTGGTTCGTGCAGGACGCAACCGTGCCGCTGATCGCCATGGAATATTCATTCGGCGGCGGCGCGGCGCAGGATCCCAAGGACAAGCCGGGCACCGCCAATCTGGTCGCGGACCTTCTCGACGAGGGCTCCGGCGATCTCGACTCCAAGACCTTCCACGAGCGGCTCGACCGCCGCGCCATCGAACTCAGCTTCTCGGCCGGCCGCGACACTTTCCGCGGCAGCCTGCGGATGCTGCGTGACAACAAGGACGAAGCCTTCGACCTGTTGCGATCGGCGCTGACCTCGCCGCATTTCGAAACCGTCGACGTCGAGCGCATCCGCTCGCAGGTGATCGCGGGGCTTCGGCGCGACACCACCAACCCGACCTCGCTTGCGAGCCGCAAATTCCTCGAGGTCGCCTTCGGCGATCATCCCTATGGCCGTCCGACCAACGGCACGCTGGAGAGCGTGCCCACCATCACGGTGCCCGACCTGAAGGAATATGTCCGCCGCGTGCTGGCCAGGGACACGCTGAAGATCGCCGTCGTCGGCGACGTCGATCCGGCGACGCTCGGCAAGCTGCTCGACCAGACCTTTGGCAGCCTTCCCGCCAAGGCCAGCCTCAGTGCGGTGCCCGATGTCGAGTCGGCCAAACCGCCGCAGCGTGCGTTCGTGCCGCTCGACGTGCCGCAGACTGTCATCACCTTCGGCGGCCCCGGCGTGAAGCGCAGCGATCCGAATTTCATGGCGGCCTATGTCGTCAATCACATCCTGGGTGGTGGCGGTTTGTCGTCGCGGCTCTATCGCGAAGTGCGCGAGAAGCGGGGCCTGGCCTATTCGGTGTTCGAGTCGCTGCTCTGGATGGAGCATTCGGCGCTGTTCATCGGCAACACCGGCACCCGTGCCGATCGCGCCGGCGAGACGCTCGATGCGGTGGAGAAGGAAGTTCGCCGCATCGCCGAGGAAGGCCCGACGCAGAAGGAGCTCGACGAGGCCAAGTCCTACCTCAAGGGCTCGCAGATGCTGGCGCTCGACACCTCCTCCAAGCTCGCGCAGGCGCTGCTGCAATATCAGCAGGACAAGCTGCCGATCGACTATATCGAGAAGCGCAACGCCATCGTTGATGCCGTGACGCTCGACGACGCCAAGCAGGCTGCCAAGCGGCTGTGGGGCCAGGGCCTGCTCACCGTCGTGGTCGGCCGCACCCCGCAGGCCGCGGCGCAGCCGGCCGCAGCGCCGGCGCCGAAGTCGAACTGACGTCGTCTCGTCATGGCCGGGCTTGTCCCGGCCATCCACGTCTTCCATGATGCGCGTGGATGCCCGGATTCGACCGAGGCATGATTGATGGTGCCACCATGCTGCGGATCTCCCGCGACCTCGTGATCGACGAAGACGACATCGAGATCGGCTTTGTCCGCGCCTCCGGCCCGGGCGGGCAGAACGTCAACAAGGTCGCAACCTCTGCCCAACTGCGCTTCGACACGCGCAAGCTGACCCTGCCGGAAGACGCTGCCTTGCGGCTTGCACGGCTCGCCGGCCAGCGCATGACCAAGGACAGCGTCATCGTCATCCAGGCACAGCGTTTCCGCACCCAGGAGCGCAATCGCCAGGACGCTATCGACCGTCTGCTCGAAATGCTTCGCGAAGCCATGGTGCGGCCGACGCCGCGCCGTGCGACACGGCCGACCTTCGCCTCCAAGCAGCGCCGGCTCGACGGCAAGAAGCGCCGAAGCGACGTCAAGGCCGGGCGTGGCGGCCGCGGCTTCGACGACTGAAATTGCAGCTTCGTTGGGTTCAGGGTCGTGGAGGAGAACCTCCGGCCGCGGCGCGACCGGAGGGTGCTATCGCGCTTTAGTAGCGCTTGCCGGTCGCGGTGCTGCCCGAAGCGGGTTCGTCCACCGCTCCCTTGCGTGCAGCGCTGCCGGTCGTGCCGACAGCACCCTTCGTGCTCTTGGTCGGCTTCATGCCCGCCTTTTCACCAGCGGCGCCCGGCTGCGCGTTCATCTCTTCGTCGTCGCCTGAGACGCTGCCCGGCAGGCTCTTGCTTTGCACGCCGCCGCGCGACTTGGTGTCGGACGGAACGCCTTGCGCGAGGACAGGTCCCGCGAGCAGGGCCGAGAGGGCGCATGCAACCACTGAGGTCTTCACCAGCTTCATCCATTTCTCCTGGATTTTTTCGCGATGAGCGGTTCGACGTCACCGTTCGCCTGCACAGATCCGACTCATCGCGTAGATTGCGCGAACGGCGCAACCGCGATGCAATCCGCTTCCTGTGGTCATCGTTTAGGGATTTCGCGGCGGTTTAGCGGAATTGTCCATCTCATATGCGGCGGCGGGGAACATGCAGCCAGCATAGATCTAGATTTGGTATGTGGGCAGCTCGGACTTACCCCATGCATTTGCGACCCGGCGCGGTTAAACTGGGAACTCTCATCGAGTGAGCCCATGCCCGTCCGTCAGCTACCTGAGCAAGTCGTCAACCGCATCGCCGCCGGCGAGGTGGTCGAGCGCCCGGCGAGCGTGGTCAAGGAGCTCGTCGAGAACGCGATCGATGCCGGCGCGAGCCGGATCGACGTCTTCACCGACGGCGGCGGCCGGCGGCGAATCGGCATCACCGACGACGGCAGCGGCATGACGGCGAAAGACCTGGCGCTTGCGGTCGAACGCCATGCCACCTCCAAACTCGACGACGAGGATCTCCTGCAAATCCGCACGCTGGGGTTCCGCGGCGAGGCGCTGCCCTCGATCGGATCGGTGGCGCGGCTTGCCATCACCACGCGTCATGCAAGCGAGCCGCATGCCTGGGCGCTCACGGTCGAAGGCGGCCAGAAATCCGAGATCATGCCGGCGGCGCTTGCCCACGGTACGCGCGTCGAGGTCAACGATCTCTTCTACGCGACGCCCGCACGGCTGAAGTTTTTGAAGACCGATCGCACCGAAGCCGAGGCGATCCGCGAAGTGGTGCGGCGGCTCGCGATGGCGCGGCCCGACATCGCCTTCACGCTCGCGGGCGAGGAGCGCGCGCCGGTCACCTGGGCCGCGGCATTGCCGGGCGCGGCCGGACGGCTGACGCGGCTCGGCGACATCCTCGGCGCCGAGTTTCGCAGCCACGCCATCGAGGTGCATTCCGAGCGCGACGGCGTCGTGGTCGCCGGCTATGCCGCAGCCCCCGCGCTGACCAAGGCGAACGCGCTCGGCCAGTATCTGTTCGTCAACGGCCGCCCCGTGCGCGACAAGCTGATTTTGGGAGCGGTGCGAGCGGCCTATTCCGACTATCTGCCGCGCGACCGTCATCCGGTGCTGGCACTGTTCGTCACGCTCGATCCGCGCGAAGTCGACGCCAATGTGCATCCGGCGAAAACCGAGGTGCGCTTCCGCAACGCCGGCCTGGTGCGCGCTTTGATCGTGCACGGGCTGAAGGAGGCGCTGGCGCGCGAGGGACGCCGCACGGCGGCCAACAGCGGCAGCGCTGCGATCTCGTCGTTCCGGCCGGCCTTCACGCCGCGCCCCGGCAATTGGGACTGGCGCAGCTCGCCGGCATTTCCGTCGGCACCGCTGCCGGAATTCGACGGCGCGGCGGCGCCTGACTTCGCGGAGCGGGCGCAGGCGACGTTCGACGTCGGCGCGCCGACCGCGGATGTGCGCTTCGAGGCGCAGCCGGTCGGCGACCTCGTCGATCGTCCGCTCGGTGCGGCACGCACGCAGATCCACGAGACCTATATCGTGTCACAGACCCGCGACGGTCTGATCATCGTCGACCAGCACGCCGCGCATGAGCGCATCGTCTACGAGCGGCTGAAGGCCTCGCTCGCCAGGAACGGCGTGCAGCGGCAGATCTTGCTGATCCCCGAGATCGTCGAGATGGACGAAGCGACCGTCGAGCGGCTGCTGGCGCGAAGCGACGAACTCGCCTCCTTCGGACTTGCGATCGAATCCTTTGGCCCCGGCGCGGTCGCGGTGCGCGAAACACCGTCGCTGCTCGGCAAGACCAACGCCGGCGGCTTGCTCCGCGATCTCGCCGAACACATGGCCGAATGGGACGAGGCGCTGCCGCTGGAGCGTCGCCTGATGCATGTCGCCGCCACCATGGCCTGCCACGGCTCGGTGCGCGCCGGCCGCCGGCTCAAGCCGGAGGAGATGAACGCGCTGCTCCGCGAGATGGAGGAGACGCCGAATTCCGGCCAGTGCAACCACGGCCGGCCGACCTATGTCGAGCTGAAGCTGGCGGATGTCGAGAAGCTGTTCGGGCGGCGTTAGGTCTCGGTGTCGTAGCAACCATTAAATGGCGGCTGTGCTTTACGCCGTTTAGTCGTCGGCGTCTTCATGATGACGCCGTGCTCGCGTCCGTCAAGGCGTGGCCTGGCGGCAGATCGCGTGAAGTTGGGGCAAACGACGGCCATCCTTGACGGACGCTGCGCGCGACGTCGTGAGGGGCCGTAGGTCGGGACGAAGAAACGCGTCCCGGTCGAACTAAGAAACAGAGAATGATCCCGCCGGCGGTTCGCCGCACCATGGCGTGCCGCGAGCTACCACCGTGTTGGCGAAGATGAGCATCTTCCTGGCGCAGGCAACGAGCGCGCGCTTGTGTTCCTTTCCGGCTGCGGTCAGCCTCCGGTAGAGCTGGATGAGCTGCGGATTCCATCGAAACGATGCAGCCAGTGAAGCGGTATAAAGAGCGCGACGCAGCCGCTTTCGTCCGCCCTCGATATGCCGAACACCGACCTGGTCGCCGCTGTCGTCGTCATAGGGCGCAAGGCCGGCGAGAGCGACAGCTTGCTCCCGCGTGATCCGGCCGATCTCAGGCAGACGCACCAGGATGGCAACGGCGGTCGGCAGCCCGATGCCGGCGACGCTGTTGATCAGCGCGAGCCTCCTGGCAAGGTCGGGATGCTTGCAGATCGAGGCGACCAGAGCCTTGAGTGCGGCCTTCTCACGTTGCTCCAGGCGAGCGATATCCTCGTGCCAGAGCTGGTTAATCCTCACATTGCGGCAGCTCTCGATCCTGTTCTTGAGGCGCGCGATATCCTCGCCGATCTGATCGATCATGGTCAGTTGCTCGGCGAACGGCAGCAACCGAGGATCGGGAGCGGCATGGATCTTCCGCACCGCTGCGGTGCAGGCTGCGATAAGAGCGGCATCGATCTTATCGTTCTTGGCCCGCTGCAAGTGGAATTTGGCATAAGCCCGGACCTGGGCCGGCTGGAACACCACAACCACAAACCGCTTGCGCCGCAGTTCGGCGACGACCGGCTGTTCGTAACCGCCGCTCGCCTCGATGCCAATGCGTTTGACGCGATGCTGTCGCAGCCACGCCGACAAAGCCTCGTGACCTTCCGACGTGTTCTCCACCTGCAGCGGCTCGCGGCGGCCTTCGATCGCCACATCAAGCTTCCGTTTGCCGGTATCGATACCGGCACAGATCGTGATATGCTTGACCATCTTCGTCGATCCCTCCCTTGTTATGCGAACCTAAAGTTCGTTCAACCATTCGGGTCCCGATGAAGTGCCGGTCGCGATCTCGCTACGTCAGACAGCCCTCAAGGCTTCGATGGGTACCGATCCGATCGAACGGCGGCCCAGCTCGGGCGGCCACCCGGGCTGGGCCATTCCTCACGGAACGGCTCAATATAAGCGATCGGGCTAATACAAGGGTGGGTTAGCCGAAGGCGTAACCCACCGCTTCTGTCTCTGCGGAGAGTAAAGAGGTGGGTTACGCCGCGCGGACTGCGCTTCGCGCAGCCGCGGGGCTAACCCACCCTACGAAAGCTTCAAGAACACAAACTCCGTGTCGTCATAAGCGCGCCGCTCCAGCTCCTCGAAGCCATCAGGCGCCGCGAACTGCGCGGCCTTGGCCTCCTCGACCACGAGCAACGCGCCCGGCGTGAGCCAGCCGCCGTCGCGCAAAGAGACCAGCGCCTTCTCCGCAAAACCCTTGCCATAGGGCGGATCGAGGAACACCAGCGAGAACGGCTCGACGGGATGCGCGGGGCCGAGATCGGTGGCGTCGCGGCGGTACACCTTGGTCACGCCGCCGAGGCCGAGCGACTCGACATTGTTGCGCAAGAGAGCGCGGGCCTCCGCACCGTTGTCGACGAACAACGTGAACTTCGCGCCGCGCGACGACGCCTCGATGCCGAGCGCGCCGGTGCCGGCGAAGAGATCGAGCACGCGCGCGTCGGTGATCGGATCGTCGTAGGCATGCGCCAGGATGTTGAACACGGACTCGCGCAGGCGATCCGCCGTAGGGCGGATGTCGCGCGAGGACGGCGAGGCCAGATTGCGCCCCTTCAATCGGCCGCCGACGACGCGCATGCTACTCGTCGTCCCGCGGCGTGATATCGCGCTTGCCGTGATAGCCGCGCTTGGGGCGGCGCGGCGGACCGTAGCCATTGGCCTCGAGCTCGTTGCGCTCGCGCGCCTCGTCGCTGCCGGTGCGCTGCACCAGCACGCGGCGACCCTTGCGATCGGCGATCACGGCGCGCTTGGACTTACTCTCGCGCGGTGCGTCGGCATCGCTTGATTTCGAGGGGACGTCGAACTGCGCGCCCGACTTCTCGATCACCTTGTCGCCGAGCTGATCGCGCAGCACGCGCGACTTGATCTCCTCGACCTGGCCTTCCGGCACCTCGCCGAGCTGGAACGGGCCGTAGGACACGCGGATCAGCCGGTTCACCTCGAGCCCGAGATGGGCGCAGACGTTGCGCACCTCGCGGTTCTTGCCTTCGCGGATCGCGAACACCAGCCAGACGTTGGCGCCCTGGTCGCGCTCCAGCGTCGCCTCGATCGGACCGTACTTCACGCCCTCGACCTCGATGCCGTTCTTCAGCTCGTCGAGCTGCGCCTGCGTGACGTCGCCATGGGCGCGGACGCGGTAGCGGCGCAGCCAGCCGGTGTCGGGCAGTTCGAGCGTACGCGCCAGGCCGCCGTCGTTGGTGAGCAGCAACAGGCCTTCGGTGTTGAAGTCGAGCCGGCCGACCGAGATCAGCCGCGGCAGGCCTTCGGGCAGATTGTCGAACACGGTCGGACGCCCCTCGGGGTCGTCATGCGTCGTCATCAGGCCGCGCGGCTTGTGATAGAGGAACAGCCGCGTGCGCTCGCGCTCCGGCAACGGCTTGCCGTCAACCAGAACGACGTCGTTCTTGGTGATGTCGAGCGCCGGCGAGTTGATGACGCGGCCGTTGACGGTGACACGGCCCTCCGTGACCATCGCCTCGGCATCGCGCCGCGAGGCCAGGCCTGCACGCGCCAGCACCTTTGCGATACGCTCGCCCGCTTTCTTCGGCTTCGGCGTTTCGTCGCGGCGGGGCCGTCCGTCGAAATCGCGGTCGCGCTCGCGATAGGCGCCGCGGCCGCCAAAGGCCGGGCGCTTCTCGAAGATCCTGCTGTCGTCCTCATTGTCGCGGCGCGGACGATCGGCGAAGCGGCCTTCGCTGCGCGGATGCTCGTGCCAGTCGCTGCGGCCTTCGGAGCGCCGCGGCCGATCGAATTTTTGACGGTCACCGCCGCGCCCGCCACGTTCACCATCATTGTCGCGACGCGGCCGGTCGAATTTGGGCCGATCGCGGAACGGACGATCGCCGGATGCGCGATCGTCGCGCGAGCGAGAAAAGCGCGGACGGTCCTCGCCGCCGCGATCATCGCGGGGCCGCGCGTCGCGCCGTTGCCAGGGCTTCTCGTCGCCGCGGTCCCTGCCCTCGAACTCACGCCTCGGCTTGCGATCGCCAAAGTCGCGGCGCGGACCGCGATCGTCGCGATCGCGCGAGAATTTGCGGTCGTCGCCGAACTTCCGGTCGGAGCGTTCACCGCGCGGCGTATAGGGCCGCTTCTCGCCATCCCGCGAGGGCCGCTTGTCGCCGAACTTCTTGTCGCCGAAGCGGCTGGCGGGACGCGACTCGTCGCGATCCCTGCGCGGCGGACGATCATCACGTCCATAGGACGGGCGATCGCCGCGCGGCTTGAAGGAGCGCTTCTCGCCGTCACGTGACGAACGATCGGCAAAGGACCGCTCCGCACGCGGCCTGTCGTCGCGATTGAAATTCGGACGGTCGCCGCGCGGCTTGAACGGCCGGTCGCCGCGATCCTCGCGCGGGCGGTCGTCCCGCTTGAACCGCGGCCGGTCGCCAGCGTCGCGCTTGCGATCGCTGAAGTCGCGGCGCGGCGCGTCGCCGTCCTCGCGGCGGCGGAACGGACGGCTGTCGCGGTCGCCGCGCGGCGAGCGCGCGTCACCCTCACCCTTGCCCACAAAGCCGCGCTTGGCGAATTTCTTCTCCGGGCCACGCGCTTTGCCAGACCGTCCCTTGGATGCCCCCTTGGGCGGGCCGCGCCGGCCGCGCGAGGAATCGTTGTCTTTGTCGTTGTCGCGGGGCATTAGAAAATCTCACTTCGGGCCGGCCAAAAGGGCATTGTGCGCGCTCGTTTCGAGCCGCATGCTCAGGCAAAACCGGTATCTACTCTTGCTGAAGGCGCAGCTACTAGCAGGTTTCTGGGGATGATACGAGGCAAGACTGCCCCCTCTTTCATGGATTTGGCGCTCAAAACGGCCGAAAACGCCGGAAAATCGGGCGAAGTTCCCATCGGATGCGTGGTTGTCCGGGATTACGAGGTCATCGCCACGGCCGCCAACCGGACCCTGACCGACCACGACCCGACCGCCCATGCCGAGGTCCTCGCGCTCCGCGAGGCCGCCAAAAAGATCGGCAGCGAGCGCCTGGTGGACTGCGACCTCTACGTGACCCTTGAGCCCTGCACCATGTGCGCGGGCGCGATCTCCTTTGCAAGGGTGCGGCGCCTCTATTACGGCGCGGCCGACCCCAAAGGCGGCGCAGTGGAATCCGGCGTGCGCTTCTTTGCCTCCCCAACCTGCCATCACGCGCCGGAGGTTTATTCCGCGGTCGGCGAGAGCGAGGCGGCAAGGCTGCTGCGGGAGTTTTTCCGGGAGCGACGGTAGGGGCGTGTCGTCAAGGGCCCCGGGGGACAGGCCGCTCTTGCGGGCGCATCGATTCGATTACAGTGGCTTCGGAGTGAACTGGTTGGAGGCTTCCTCAGTTCGCAGGGAAGGCCGGGAGACGGCAACATCCTTCGGGAGCTTGTCCTGCTTCTTCGACCAGGAGACATAACGCGCCACGGCGGTCATGATTGCGATTCCTGCCGCGCTTACGATGATCTGGATCAGCAAGGCATCCCTGCTCAGGATCAGCACGATATAGCCGATGAAAGACAGGAAGATGCCGACGCAAAACACCGCCAGCGATTGCTGTCCGCACTTGATCGCCGGAGAAAATACCCGCGACTGCAGGCCGGGCCAGTCCTTCGGTATGAACCGGACCACGAGGTAGACGATCACGAGAAAATGCAGGAAACGATACGGCGCGAGATTGGACTTGTCGTTCGGATTGAACGCGTCGAACAGCCATCTCGGAAACAGATCTCCGAACTCGGAGAACCGGCCGGCCATGGTCATCAAGAGAGCAAACAACAGGTAAGCGATAGCGACGTAGAGCACTACGGGCGATCCGATGATTGCAGACCGGGGGCCCCTGATTCCGCCGAGGGCACACCATGCGCCAAACGCAAACAGAGCTTGCCAGGCGAACGGGTTAAAATACCAGACCCCCGCAGGATAAGCCGGCAGATTCCATCCGAATTGACGAGCCGCGACGTAGAGCACGAGAGACGCAATCATCGTCAGGTCCGGCTTGCGCAACATCATCCACAAGACCGGCGGGAACAGCGCCATCAGCACGATATAGAGCGGCAACACGTCGAGGTTCAGCGGCTTGAACCTCAGCAATAAACCCTGCCACAGTAGCTGGAACGGATTTTCGATGAGACCCGCGACATTAAACTGGTGGATGATCGTGGTGCTGTCGAATCGGTCAGCAACAAATCCGATCGTGGCCAGGTAGACGACGAACAGCACGATGTGGGCCACGTAGAGCTGCCAAACCCGCTTGAACAGCCGCGTGGCACCGACGACGAAACCGTGGTTCACCATCCATTTCGCGTAGACGAACGCAGCGGTATAGCCGGAAATGAAAACGAACAGATCAGCTCCATCGCTGAAGCCGTAATTCCTGGTCGTGATCCAGCTCACGACATTGCCCGGCATGTGGTTCAGGAAAATCATCCAGTTCGCCAGTCCGCGAAGCAGATCGAGACGGAGGTCTCGACCTTTGCCGGGAAGGGTTGCCTGAATTTCCATGGGGTCCGTTGCGTGTCTGGTCTACAGCCGCGTCGCGGCGCGTTCTGGAACGGCCAGAAGCAATCATCCGTGGAATCTCGCCGGTCGAGCCGGACGGGTGAGTTGATCTATCTCAAACTCCCACTCTTTTTCCGGGCGTGAGTATGATCGTCACTCATCGGGAGGCAGGGACATGCGTGACTTTCGCAGTGTGATTGCGGCTGCGGTTTTGGCGCTCGCGGCGTGGATGGCGCTGGTCAATCCGTCGCAAGCGGACACTGGCACCGTGCGTGTTGTGTTCGGCACGGCGGGCCTTGTCGTGGGCATCGGTGGCGGTAAGGGCACGCTCACACTCCACGGAAAGACGTATCCATTCGTGGTCTCGGGCGCGAGTTTCGGCGCGACGCTGACGCAAACGATCAGCGAGTTGAATGGACAAGCCAGGAACTTGCGCAGTCCCGATGATCTGGCTGGCGACTATGTTGCGATCGGAGCCGGCGGTGCCCTCGTGGGAGGGGCTGGCGTCGCTCGGTTGCGAAACGCGAAGGGCGTTGTCCTGGTGGTTCGCGGCCCCAAGTTGGGTGCGGGGCTCTCGGTCAACGTAGCTCGCGTCACCATTACCATGATGTGACTGCGTCTGGGCGGCCGGGGTCAAGCCGAGAAAAACTCGCGCAGCGCCTTCGCGGTCACCTCCGGATTCTCCTCCGTCAGGAAATGCCCCGAGTCCACCGCCATGCCCCCAACGTTGGTGGCCCATTGCTTCCAGGTATCAAGCGGCGTGGCTGCGGCTTGCGCCACGCCTGCCCCGCCCCACAGCGCCAGCATTGGAATCGTGATCTTCTTCCCGGCTTCGAAATCCGCCTTGTCGAGCTCGTAGTCGACATAAGCCCCGGCGCGATAGTCCTCGCACATTGCATGGATGCGCGCGGGATCGCGGAACGGGGCGATGTAGTGTTCGAGCGCGCGCTTGTCGATGGCATCCAGCGTCTTCGACTTGGTCTGGCTCGCCATCTTGAAGCGCAGGAAGAACTCGCCATTGCTCGCGATCAGCGTCTCCGGCAGCGGATGGGACTGCGCCAAAAACGTCCAGTGATAGATCTTCAGAGCATAGGCCCGGTTCATCCGCTCCCAGTAATCATAGGTCGGCAAAATATCGAGCACCGCGAGGCGTGACAGCCGGCCGGGATGATCGAGCGCCAGGCGATAGGACACGCGCCCGCCGCGGTCGTGCCCCGCGAGCGCGAAATGGACATGGCCGAGTTGCTCCATGGCTTCCACCATGGCCTTGGCCATCGCGCGCTTGCTGTAGGGCAGATGCTGCGCGTCGCTCTCGGGCATGTCGGACCAGCCATAGCCCGGCAGGTCGGCGATGATCAGCGTGAACTTGTCCGCAAGCTGCGGTGCCACGCGATGCCACATCACATGTGTCTCGGAGAAGCCGTGTAGCAGGAGAAGCGGCGGGCCCTTGCCGCCGACGCGCGCAAAAATGCGGCCGGAGGAGGTGTTGATCCATTCAGAGGCGAAGCCCGGGTAGAGGTCGACGAGATCGGACATGACACCCATCCTCTCAACTGTCATTCCGGGGCGCGCGTTAGCGCGAACCCGGAATCTCGATGTAGGGAAACGCCAGCGCCAGACAACCTCGAGGTTCCGGATCGGCGCTTTGCGCCGTCCGGAACGACAATCAGCGTCCGGCCTTCTCCGCCTCCACCGCCTGCCAGCCGATGTCGCGGCGGCAGAAACCGTCGGGCCAGTTGATGCGATCGACGGCCTGATAGGCGCGCGACTGGGCTTCGGTCACGGTCTTCCCGAGCGCACAGACATTGAGCACGCGGCCACCATTGGCGAGGATCGTACCTTCCCTGGCGATGGTGCCGGCATGGAAGATCTCGGCGCCCTCGACCTTGGCCGCTTCATCGAGCCCCTCGATGAGGGTGCCCCGCTCGTAGTCACCGGGATAGCCCTTGGCCGCCATGACGACGGTGAGCGCGGACTCCGGATACCAGCGCAGGTCAAAATGCTGCAACTCCCCGTCGCAGGCGGCGAGCAGCGCCGGTACGATGTCCGACATCATACGCATCATCAGCACCTGGCACTCGGGATCGCCGAAGCGGACGTTGAATTCGAACAGCTTTGGGCCCTGCGTCGTCAGCATGATGCCGGCATAGAGAATGCCGCGGAACGGCGTGCCGCGCTGCTTCATGCCGGCGACCGTCGGCAGGATGATCTTTGCCATGATCGCGTCGTGGATCGCCGGCGTCACCAGCGGCGTTGGCGAATAGGCCCCCATGCCGCCGGTGTTCGGGCCGACGTCATGGTCGAACACGCGCTTGTGGTCCTGCGCGGAGGCGAGCGGGATAGCAGTCTCGCCGTCGCAAAGCGCGAAGAAGCTGATCTCGCGTCCCGGCAAGAATTCCTCGATCACGACCTCGGCGCCGGCTTCGCCAAAGGCGCCGTCGAACATCATGGCGATGGCGTCCTCCGCCTCGCGCATGGTCTTTGCAACCACCACGCCCTTGCCGGCGGCAAGGCCATCGGCCTTGACCACGATCGGCGCGCCCTGGGTGTGGATATAGGCAAGCGCGTCCTTGGCATTGGTGAAGCGCTTGTAGGCGCCCGTCGGAATGCCGAACTCGGTGCACACCGCTTTGGTAAAGCCCTTGGAGCTTTCGAGCCGGGCCGCCGCCTTGTTCGGGCCGAACGCCTTGATGCCGGCGGCTGAGAGATCGTCGACGATCCCGGCGGCGAGCGGCGTCTCGGGGCCGACCACCACGAGCTCGACCGCATTCTTTTTGCAGAAGTCGATCACGGCAGCATGGTCGGCGATGTCGAGCGCCACGCATTCGGCCTCGCGCGCCATGCCGGCATTGCCGGGCGCGCACCAGAATTTGGTCACCAGAGGGGACGCCCCGATCTTCCACGCGAGAGCATGTTCGCGGCCGCCGGAACCGAGCAGGAGAATGTGCATAAGAGGCTCGAAATGAGGAGGTGTTGGACGCGTCGGTCGCACGAATCCGGGCGCGTCTCAAGGGGGGGCTGATCCCCAATCCTCGGTCATTCCGGACGGCGCGCCCTCGCGCCGATCCGGAATCTCGACATTGTTTGACTCGCGGCTCGAGATTCCGGGTTCTCGGCTTCGCCGAGCCCCGGAATGACGGGAAAACTACGTCTGCTTCCCCGCAATGATCTCCTGCAACGTCGCGACATGCCTTGCAAAGGCGCCGCGGCCGGTCGCGGTGGCGGTCACCGTGGTCTGCGGCTTCTTGCCGACAAAAGCCTTCTCCACCGAGACGTAGCCGGCCTTCGCCAACGTCTCGATATGGGCGCCCAAATTACCGTCGGTGGCGCCGGTCAGTTTCTTCAGCCTTGAAAACTCCAGCCCGGCGGCCACGGGCAGCGCGTTCAGCGCCGCCATGATCTTGAGCCGCAGCGGCTGGTGGATGATGTCGTCGAGCTCGGCCATCGCGCTAGATCCGCCGCATCCAGAGGCCGCCGAGGATCAGGCCGCCGCCATTGACGAAGGCCATCCAGAGCGGAAAGGCCTCGCCGATATAGAAGAAGCCGATCAGTGTCAGCGCGGAGATGCCGAGCCCGATCGCGACGAAGGCATAGCCGAACCAGAGCCCCGCCATCGTGTAGAACAGCATGAAATAGATCGGCCAGAACGTGCCCAACTGACGCGGACCGAAATGGGCGATGACATCGGTGCAGAGGTAGCCGAAGGCAAAGAACAGCACGAACATCAGGATCATCCTGATGCCGATGCCGGCACCCTTGGGGTGACTCGGCGGATTGAAGACGCGGAGCGCAACCAGACCGCCGACGCCCAGGATATCTACGGCGGGCCAGGCGTAGACGGCATAGATCGGCCAGAGCCAGGTCACGAGATTGGCGGCGAACACCAGGACGCCCCACCAGACGGCGCCGATGCTCGCGAGCTCATAGAGCTGCGATTGCTTTACGCGCCGGACGATATCGTCGATATCGGCCAGCGCCTCGGTGGCCTGCTTGCTGTCGATCATGACTGCCCTGCCCCGCGCGTTGCCACGTCCTCGGCGATCACGGAGATCGCCTTCGGGTTGGTGACGATGCCCATGTGGTTGATGCCGTCGATCAGCTTGACGTCAACAGACGGTTTGATGGCCTGCACGGCCTCGGCATATTTGGCGGATATCATCATCTCGTCCTCGGCGGCGCCGAAGATCGTGATCGGACGCGTCGCGTTGGGGAAGTCGAGGCGATAGCCGCGCGTCGCAAAGTTGCGCATCAGGCGATCGGAATAGGTGGGGACGAGGATCTTTGCCGAATTCGGCGGCACCGCGAGCGCCAGCACCGGAAGCTGCGCGCAGCAGTCGATGCCGAGCTTGCGCAGCGCCGCGAGGCCCAGCAGGCGCGGGATGTCGGCATTGGCCCAGCCGCCGGAATGCAGCTGGTTGGTCGGCGCGTCATAGCCGAGATAAGGCGCGAGCAGCACCGTGCGCACGAACATATCCTGCATGATCGGGGTTGCGGCGACGCGCAGCGAGAAGCCGGCGCCGGCGGAATGGCCGATCAAAGTCAGCGGCAGATCCGGCGCGGTCCTGCGCAGGAAGGCGACGAAATCGACGAGGTCGTCCTCGAGCTGGCCGACATAGCCGATGTCGCCGCGCGTGCCGGAAGCACCGTGGCCCCGCATGTCGAGCGCCCAGGTCTCTACGCCGCGTGCGGCAATCGCATAAGTCAGTGCGTGGTTGACGGTGGCGCTGGAGCCGGACGAGCCGTGGATGAAGACCGCGCCGCGACCGGTCGCCGGCCCGTTCGGGGCATAGTGGCGGAAACCGATCCAGGTGCCGTCGCGGGCCTGGAAGCGTTCGAGCGCCGGCATGGTCGAGAAGTCGACCGCCCTCACGGAGTCGGAAACCGATTTCAGCTCAGGCGGCCGCTGCAACGGCGTTGCGATCATCGCGGCCAGGATCAGCGCCACGCCGCCGACCGCAACCAGGGCCCATTTCAGGCCGTTCAACACGCCTCGCAGCAACCGGATCGCCATGGCTCACTCTCCCTCATCCTGGAGTTTCTAGAGAACTCTATAATACAGAGTACTCTTCCAATCAACCCCCCGGATTGGCGCTTGGGAGCGAAAATCCTTAACGTCGCTCCCGACCCCAAAAAGCCGAATCGGTTGCCGATGCCTTCAGCGGAACCCCTGCTCAATACGCCCGAATTCACCGTCTCCGAGCTGTCGCTGTCCCTGAAGCGGACGGTGGAGGACACCTATGGGCATGTGCGGGTCCGCGGCGAGATCTCCGGCTTTCGCGGCGCGCACTCGTCCGGCCATTGCTACTTCGCGCTGAAGGATGAGAGCGCCAAGATCGAGGCGGTGATCTGGAAGGGCGTGCACGGCCGCATGCGCTTCAAGCCGCAGGAAGGTCTTGAGGTCATCGCCACCGGCAAGCTCACCACCTATCCCGGCTCCTCAAAATACCAGATCGTGATCGAGGCGCTGGAGCCGGCCGGCATCGGCGCGCTGATGGCGCTGATGGAGGAGCGCAAGAAGAAGCTCGCCGCCGAAGGCCTGTTCGACGAAGCGCGAAAACAGCTGCTGCCCTGGTTGCCCGAGGTGATCGGCGTGGTGACCTCGCCGACGGGTGCTGTGATCCGCGACATCCTGCATCGGCTGGAGGACCGCTTCCCCCGGCGCGTGCTGGTGTGGCCGGTCAAGGTGCAGGGCGAAGGCTCGGCCGAACAGATCGCCGGCGCCATCCGCGGCTTCAACGCGTTGCCCGAGGGCGGCAAGATTCCGCGGCCGGACGTGCTGATCGTGGCCCGCGGCGGCGGCTCGCTGGAGGACCTGTGGTCGTTCAACGAGGAGATCGTGGTCCGCGCCGCGGCCGAGAGCATGATCCCGCTGATCTCGGCGGTCGGCCACGAGACCGACATCACGCTGATCGACTTTGCCGCCGACAAGCGCGCGCCGACGCCGACGGCCGCGGCCGAGATGGCCGTGCCGGTGCGCAGCGAATTGTTCGTCGAGGTCGCCGATCTTGCGCGGCGCACGCGCGCCTATTGGCAGCGTGCCCAAGAGAGCCGCCGCAGTGAGCTGCGCGCCGCCGCGCGCGCGCTGCCGGCGGCGTCCGATCTTTTGGCGATCCCACGGCAACGGCTGGACTCCGCAGGCGCGTCGCTGCCCCGCAGCCTCAAGGCCAACACGCATGCGCATTTCCGCAGGTTTACCGCGGCCAGTGCAAAGCTGACATTGCGCGTGCTGCACGGCCAGATCGCGCAGGCCGATCATCGGCTGACGGTGTGCGGCGAGCGGCTCGGCCTGTCCGCGCGCGCGCTGCTGCATCGGCGACGCGACCGCTTTGCCGGGCTCGAAGTGCGCCTGCGCGCCTCAAAACTTTCCAATGCGCAGGCGCAGCGCAACGCGATCGCCCGCCAGCGCGAGCGCACGCACCGGCTGGCCGAGCGCGCCAACCGCGCATTGCTGACGCTGCTGCGACGGCTGGAGGCGCGCGTCGAGAACAGCGGCAAGCTGCTCTCCGCCCTGTCTTATCGCGGCGTGCTGGCACGCGGCTTTGCGCTGGTGCGCGACGAGGCCGGCCATCCCCTGCATTCGGCCGATAACGTCGGTCCCGCGGCACGGCTGGAGATCGAGTTCGCCGACGGACGCGTGGCGGCGACGACGGATGCCGATCGGCCGGAGCCGCGCCCGGCGACGCAGCCGAAGCCGGCAGCCTCGCGCGAGGCAAAGCCCGCGCCGAAGCGCGTGGCGAAGCCGGTGGATCAGGGGACGTTGTTCTAGCGAACAAACTTTGCCGATCTATCCCGTCATCCTGAGGTGCGAGCCATGCGGCGCGAAGGCGGCGCATGGGGAGCCTCGAAGGATGAACGCCCGGGCTGCAGCCGGGCCGTCGCCCTTCGAGGGCCGCTGAAGAAGCGGCTGCCTCCAGCGACAATGGCTTCGCCATTGCGCGGGGGTGACGGTGATAGAAATGCGCGCTCGCCTACCGGCAGGACAATCCCGCGTCGATCGTGGTCCAGAAGCCGCAATGTTCCACGGGAACTCCGGCGTGCGCTTCGTAGAGCAGAAGCGCGACGGTGAAGAGGATGAGCGCGGACGACAGCAGCATGAGGCGGTTTCGCATCAGACGCCGTTTAACTGATATCATGGTCGAACTATGACAGGCGGATGCTGAAACTGGCGGATCGCCCGCGCCGTAACTCGAGGCGTCGGCCATGACGACCTGTGCAGGGCGGTGGCGATGCGGGGCTGTCCGCTCAGACGTTGTTCCTCGGGCGGCCCCGCTTCGCGCGCGACTACACCGGAACCGCCCTCACCGCGCCAGCCACTCCGCGACCTGCTTTTGCGCATCCGCACGCGCCTCTGCGTCGGAGCCGAGATGGCCGCGGTCGGGCGCAGCAGTGTCGTTGCTGCTTGCGGACGCATGCAGCGGCAGGTTGGCGCGATCGAAATCATGATAGGCGCCGGGATAGACGACGATGCGCGCGAGCGCGCTGCGGCCCTGCGCGCCGTCGACCATCTGCCGGCACGCCGGCGGCGAGGAGACGTCGTCCTTGGCGCCGATCAGGACCAGCGTCGGCACCCGCGTGCTCCAGCCGAGCCCGGCCGAGATGCGGCAGTCCGGATAGAAGGCGACAGCGGCACGGAAGTCCGGCTGTGCGTCACGCGCCAGATTTTGCGGCCGCACGGCCCAGAGCACCGCGCTCGCGCCATTGGCCCAGCCGATGAGGCTGATGCGGTTGCGCGCCACCCAGGTCTGCTGCAACAGCCAGCTGCGCACCGCGACGATGTCGGCGACGCGTTCGCGCCGCGCCTTCACCCGCACCTCCTTGACGCGGCATTGCGGACCGAACTCCCGCGAGCCGTAACTGTCCGGCCAGAGCACGGCGTTGCCCGCCTTGAGCAGTTCCTCAGTCCAGTCGCGATAACGCGGCAGCACCGTCTCGGAGCGGCCGCCGAGGCCGCCGCACGCATGCAGCGCGATCACGGTCGGAAACGGGCCGTCGCCGGCGGGTTTGTAGAGTTGCGCATGCAGCGTGGTGGAGCCTGCGATAATCTCGACCGCCTGCGGCGCGGCCGGCGAAGCCGCATGCGCCGACGACATCAGCAGCGAGAGGACGAGAAGGGTTGACGGAACACGCATCGAATAGACCGGATCAGGAACGGACCGGGAGCAGCGATCCCTCGGCGCGCAGCCCTATCACGCACGAACGCCCGCAAAACATCACAAATCGGTGGGTTTAACGGGCGGACAAGCCACCCTATCTATGCTAGATCGGCAGCAACACATCAGGCCCGTGGACCGGGCGCAGCGGAGACTTCTGACCGTGCTGAACAAGTTCGGCCCCTCGGGCCATGGCGAAGCGCAGGTGCAATATCTCGACGGGGACTTCCGCGTGATCTCGCCCGGGACCTTCGTTCGCTGCGCGGTGACCGACACGCGGATTCCGCTCGACGAGCTGAAATACTGGAGCGTGGATTTGCAGGAAGCCTACGCCCATCCCGGCGCCGTGCTGCAACGGCATTTTCCCGGCGCGCCGAAACCGCAGGGCTGATCAGCGCGCGCTGAACCTTTTCTCCCGCGCCTTGTACAGGCGATCGGCGACGAAGTCGCGGAGCTTTGCGGCATCGTCGAATTCGAGCGTCACCTTGAACGGCACGACTCCTTGCACGTAGGGTAGCATCCCGTCGCCGCCATGGATTCGAGCAAGGTCCTTCTCCGTCGTCACCAGCGTTAGCCCATCGCGGCTGGCGTCTACTGACAGATCCTGGATTTCGCGCTCCGAATACGGGTGATGGTCAGCGAAAGCGCGGCTCCCGACAATCTCGACCCCGCTCGCCCGCAATGTCCTGAAGAATCGCTCGGGATCACCGATGCCGGCGAAGGCGAGGACGCGCTTGCCCGACAGTTTTTCGAGCGACTCGGCATCCGGCTTCAGGCGCGCGCGCAACACCGGCCTGTCGCGCGAAGCGATCTCACTGGCGATGCCGTCCGCGGCATGACCGTCGCCGATCACGACCAGCGCGTCGGTGCGAGAGAGCTGCCCCCTGAGCGGCGCGCGCAGGGGGCCTGCCGGAAACACCTTGCCGTTGCCAAGGCCACGCTCGCTGTCGATCACGATCAGCGAGGCATCCTTCATGACACCCGGATTCTGAAAGCCGTCGTCCATCAGGATCACGGTGGCGCCTTGCGATTTGGCGAGCGCCACGCCGTCGACGCGGTCGCGCGCGACCGCGACCGGCACGTTGCGCACCATCATCAGCGGTTCGTCGCCGACATCATCAGCGGTGTGCCGTTCGGCATCGACCATCACCGGGCCGCGTAATTTTCCGCCATAGCCGCGGCTGAGCACGACCGGCGTCTCGCCGAGCTCGCGCAGCAGATTGGTCAGCGCCAGCACGGTCGGCGTCTTGCCGGCGCCGCCGACGTGATAATTGCCGACGCAGAGCACGGGGATGCCGGCGTCGATGCCCTCGCGCAGCATGCGGCGTTCGGCGATCGCGCCATAGAGCGCGCCGAGGGGCCGTAGGAAATGCGACTTGAGCGAACGTGGCCGGTGCCAGAAGGCCGGCTCACGCATTGGCGGCTCCCATCTCGATGCGGAGCTGCAGCAGATAGGGTTCGAGCGCGGTCATGGTGCGGTCCAGCGCGCCGCCGAGCCGGTCGACCACGCCGGTCCCAGCGCGATGCATGGTCTCGCGCACGGCGGGATCGGCCAGCAACTGGCCGAGCTGCTTCACCAGCGCCTCCTGCGTCTCGGCCTGACGCGCGCCGCCGCTGCCGTCGAGCGCCTCGTAGACGTCGGTGAAATTGAAGACGTGCGGGCCGTGGATGATGGAGGCTCCGAGCTTGATCGCCTCGATCGGATTCTGGCCGCCATGCGGGATCAGCGATCCCCCCATGAAAACGATCGGCGACAGCCGGTAGAACAGGCCGAGCTCGCCCATGGTGTCGGCGACGTAGACGTCGGTGGCCACGGTCGGCAATTCATCGCGCGAGCGCAGGCCGGGCTTGAGGCCCGAGGCGGTAATCAGGCCCGCGATCGACGAGCCGCGATCGGGATGCCGCGGCACGATCACGGTGAGCAGCGACGGGAAGAAGCCGGCGAGGCTGCGATGGGCTGCGACCAGCATCTCCTCCTCGCCCGGATGGGTCGAGGCCGCAACCACGATCGGACGTCCCCGTGTCATCGCCATGAGACGCTCGAGCTTGACGGGATCGGCCGGCGGGGCGGCGACGTCGAGCTTGAGATTACCCGTGGTGACGACGTTGCGGCTGCCGAGGGCGGAAAAGCGCTCGGCGTCGGTGCGCGACTGTGCCAGGCAGATGTCGAACCGCGACAGCAGCGCCGAGATCGTGCCCTGGACCCGGCGCCAGCGCGGGAAGGAGCGCGGCGACATCCGCCCGTTGATCAGCACCATCGGCAGCCGCCGCGCGCTACCTGCGAGGATCAGGTTCGGCCACAGGTCGGATTCGATGAACAGCGCCAGCGACGGCTTCCAGTGATCGAGAAAGCGCGCGACGTAGCGCGGGGAATCGTAGGGCACGTATTGATGGATGACGTCGGGCGGAAAGCGTTTTGCGACCACCGCGGCCGAGGTCACCGTGCCCGAGGTGAGCAGGATGCGCAGATTGAGCTCGCGCAGCCGCTCGATCAGCGCGGCCGCCGCCAGCACCTCGCCGACGCTCGCGCCGTGAATCCACACCAGGGGCCCGTGCGGCCGCACGTCCTGCGAGAGGCCACGTCGCTCGCCGACCCGCGCCGGGTCTTCCTTGCCCTGCTTCAACCGCCGCTTGATCAGCGCAGGCGCCAGCGGCACGAGGCCGGAGGCCAAGTGCTGATAGACCCGCAGCGTCATCGGCAGCGAATTAGGCATAATCCGGTTCCGGGCGGCCGAGTTGGGCATAGGCGCGGCGGGTCGCTTCGTTCAGCGTCTCTTCCAGCTCCAGGCGCAGGGCCTCCATGGTGGCGGCATCCGCGTCCGGCGGGACGTTGATTTCCTTGATTCCCACCAATGCGCCTCGCCCAAATGGCAAATTGATGGTGGTGCGATCCCAGTTCTTCAGCCGGATGTAGCGACTGGTCGCCATCGCGAAAGGCATGATCGGCCGCCCCGATTCCCTTGCCAGCATGATGATGCCGAGACCCGCAACCCGCGAACGCTTCGGCACGTCGGCGGTCAGGGCGACATTATAGTCGTCCGCGAGCGCCTGCACCATTTCCCTGAAGGCCCCGACCCCGCCCTTGCGGTGGAAAGCCCCGCCGTGGTCGCCGGAGCCGCGGATGGTGCCGATGCCGAGCCGCTCCACGGCGATCGCGTTGAACTCGCCGTCGCGATGCCTGGAGATCAGGACCTTGGCCCGGTACGACTCCTTGTTCTTGATGAACGGCGTCAAAAAATGCTGGCCATGCCAGAAGGCGAAGATCGCTGGTATCCGCGGCTCGACGCGGCCGTAGATGTCGGGCGGATCGAACGTGAACTTGTTGGTCCGCCAGACCAGACGCAGCCATTCGGCCGCCAGGAAACCGACGGCACGCTGAACGAAGCTGCTTCGCAGCGTATTGCGAAGCAGTCGCTTCAACGCGCCGGCTTCGGTTCGTTGGTGGATTCTTGGCCCGGGTCGAGCAGCCGGTGAAGGTGGACGATGAAATAGCGCATCTGGGCGTTGTCGACGGTCATCTGCGCCTTGGCCTTCCAGGCCGTGTAGGCCGTGGCATAGTTCGGATACAGGCCCACGACCTCGACGTCGTCAAGGTTCTTGAACGTGTTGTGCTCGAGATCGACGAGCTCGCCGCCGATGACGAGATGGAGCAATTGTTGCTGCGGGGCACTATCTGGCATGCGTGTTTCTTTCCTAACGGGCTGCCCGGCAAGCAGGTTCGATAAGCACGATGGTTGCGGTCAGGGCAAGGGGCGCTGTCGAAAATGCGCGACAATGCTTGCATGACGATCGCGGCCAGCGGCCACCAGCACCCCGTGCGCCACTTCCCGGCGATTGTAGAGGATGGGATCTCCGGAGAGTTCGCTCATTCTACCATCCGCTTCCTGCACGATCAAATCGGCCGCCGCAAGGTCCCAGTCATGGCTGTTGCCGCCCGCAAAAGCCGCATCGAGCGCGCCGTGGGCGACCCGGCAGAGTCGCAGCGCGAGCGAACCGATTCGCGGATGCAGCTTGATGTCGCCAAGTGATGGCTCAAGTGACGGCTTTAGTCGTTCGACCAGCGGCTTCGGACCGGCAACGCGGGCGAAGTCAAGCGCGGATCCCGGCGCCGTCCGCACCGGCTTGTCGTTGAGCACCGTGCCCTGTCCGCGGGCTGCGAAAAAGAACTCACCGCTCGTCGGCGCAAACACCGCGGCGAGGACCGGCGAGGCATCTTCGACCAGCGCGACACTGACGCACCAGTCGTCATGGCCATTGAGATAGTTGCGTGTCCCGTCAATGGGATCGACCACCCATGTCAGCCGCCGCGACAGCCGCGCCGCGTGGTCGGCGCTCTCCTCCGACAGCCAGCCATAGTCCGGCGTCGCACCGCGCAGGCGCGTCTCCAGGAGGTCGTTGACGGCGATGTCGGCTTCCGAGACCGGCGAGGACGCGCCCTTGGTCCACTTCTTCAGCTCGGTGCGAAACATCGACAGCGCGAGGCTGCCGGCCTCGCGCACCGCCGCCTTCAACAAGGCGGCGTCGCGCGTCAAGATTTTCTCGTCCAAGGAGTTCGCGTCAGCGGCCGCCAAGCGTCAGCCCCTCGATGCGCACCGTCGGCGCATTGACGCCGTAGCGGAATTCGAGATCGTTGGCCGGCTGCATCGATTTGAAGATCTCGAACAGATGGCCCGCGATCGTGACCTCGCTCACGGGATAGGTCAGCTTGCCGTTCTCGATCCAGAAACCGGAAGCGCCGCGGCTGTAGTCGCCGGTGACCCCGTTGACGCCCGAGCCGATCAAATCGGTGACGTAAAAGCCCTGCTTGATGTCGGACATCAACTCCGCCGGGCTGGCGCTGCCGGCCTCGAGGTGCAGATTGTACGGCCCGGGCGAGGGCGAGGACGACACGCCGCGATGGGCGTGGCCGGTGGTCTGAAGCCCGAGCTCGCGCGCGGTCGCGCAATCCAGCAGCCACGTCGTCAGCACGCCTTCATCGATCAGCGCGACCTTCTTCACCGCGACGCCTTCGGCATCGAAGCTCTGCGAGCGCAAGCCGCGACGGCGCAAGGGATCGTCGATGATGCGGATGTTCTTGGCGAATAATTGCTGGCCGAGCTTGTCCTTCAAAAAGCTGGTCTTGCGTGCGATCGAGGCGCCGTTGATGGCGCCGACGAGATGGCCGACCAGCGAGCCCGCAACCCGCGGATCGAACAGGACGGGCACCTTGCAGGTCTCGACCTTGCGCGGATTGGAACGCGCCACCGTGCGCTCGCCGGCGGAACGGCCGACGGTCTCGGGCGACAACAGATCGGAGCCGTGCGGCGCGGAGGTGAAATCATAGTCGCGCTCCATGCCGGTGCCTTCACCGGAGATCGCGGTCGCGGAGATGCCCTGGCTCGAGCGCAGGTAGGTTCCGTGAAAACCGGTGCTCGTCACCAGCACCATGCCGCCGATGCCGGCCGAGGCCGACGCGCCACCGGACTTGGTCACGCCTTTCACGGCGAGTGCCGCAGCTTCAGCCTCGAGCGCACGGCGCTCGAGTTCCGCAGTCGCGGGAATGTTCGGGTCGAGCAGATCGAGATCGGGAAAATCGCGCGCGAGCAGCGCGGGATCGGCAAGGCCGACAAACTTGTCGTCGGGCGCGACGCGCGCCATCGCGACCGCGCGCTCCGCGAGATTCGTCACGGCATCGCCGCTGACGTCATTGGTGGACACCACCGCCTGGCGCTGGCCGACCAGCACGCGCAGGCCGACATCGTCGCCCTCGGACCGCTCGGATTCCTCGACGCGGCCGTCGCGCACCTCGACGCCTTGCGAGATGCCGCGCACCGCGACCGCATCGGCCGCATCGGCGCCGGCACGCTTGGCGGCATCGACCAGCCGCTGCGCGAGATCGGAGAGCGCGGACTGATCGAACAAATCGGCATTGGCTTTGGCGGCAAGCGCCGATGCGGGCGATGGTGAAGAGTTCACGAACGAAATCCTGTTGGGAAGGGGCGGGTTCGGGGCGACGGGGCCGGAACTACCAGATGTGCCCTATTTCCGCGGACTTCAAGCATTTTCCCTGCGTCAAAAGCTCAGATTCTCAGGGTTGGCGCAACGTCTCGTCAATCATGCGAGCCAAGGTCTTGTCAATCATGCGCGACGGTCATTGCGGGTTAACCAGCCTTTTTAAGCCAATTCCGAAGGGGGCGCGCTAGTCTCGTGCGTATCGACCGGGAACATAATCCCGGCGGGGAGACAAAGCCGTGAGGCGTCAAACAGTCAACAGCGGGATCAATCCCGCCGGGTCGAGCCGCGCACTGCGGCTCGACCCTCTTTCTCTGCCGGTCCGCTTCGACGCGCACGATCCGCGCGCCGACGGATGCACGAGGCAGATCGAGCTTCATCGCGAACGCGTCGTGCTGCGTCGTGCCGTGCGCGGCATGCAGATGGCGGTCAACGTCCGCGTCAGCGACTTCATCGGCATCGCACTGCGCGGCATCGACGAGACCCAGACGCTGGTGCTGGTGCATCGCGACCCGTCGCTCTCGGTACCGCTCGGCGTCAGCGCCGACCGCGAGGAGATCGTCAACGCCTGGGCAATGTGGAGCGAGATCTTCGCGCTGCCCCAGCTCGACGAAGCCAGGCGCGATCCCGCACCGCGCCGTCGCCGCCGCAACGCGATCCGCGACCGCCGTCCAAAATTCCTGGTGCGCCGCCGCGCCGGTGTCGCGCGCGACCTCTCCGTTCACCGCGGCGAGCGCGAGATCATCGCACGGACCTGAGGCGTGACCGGCTCGAATTGCCGCGCCGGACACAGAGCATCGAAACAACCCCATGCACAGTAGCCGGCAGCCACAGGCGCGATGCGCGGTGGATTCGCCGAACCATCTGAGACGTCGGGCAAATCGGCGACGATGACGCGATTGGCGGACTGTAGGGTGGGGCTGCCGCCGCAAGCGAAAAGGGCCGCCCCTCGGGACGGCCCTCGAGACGCGATCGCGCAGCCGCTTTATTGTCCGAACTTGTAGCTGACCCTGAGGCGCGCGACATCGGTCGTCAGATGATTGCGGACCACGCAATTGCTTGCCGGGTTGGAGGTACAAAGATTCGCGCCATTGGCGAGGGTGATGTTAGCGTCACGATCCTGATACATCGTGTGCAGGAATTCGCCGCCAACGATCCAGTTCGGGCTCAGGGCGTACTCCACACCCGCG
The DNA here is from genome assembly GCF_024758505.1 of Bradyrhizobium arachidis. Taxonomy (NCBI): domain Bacteria; kingdom Pseudomonadati; phylum Pseudomonadota; class Alphaproteobacteria; order Hyphomicrobiales; family Nitrobacteraceae; genus Bradyrhizobium; species Bradyrhizobium arachidis. Next base: position 7,978,119 of record NZ_CP077970.1, read on the forward strand.
CCGATCACGCCGCCCCAGAGTACGCCGCTGCGGTTGGCCGTAACTCCGGTGGGCGTGCCAAAGGCTGGCGACGCAAGATTGTTGAATTCGACCCCGGTTTGCTGGACGTCTGCCCAGGCAGCGCCGCCGGTCACGTAGGCCAACGCATTGTTGACGACCAGGCCGGCGCGGGCCCGGATCGTTCCGCTGACATCTGCCTTGGCTGCAACATTCATGGCGAAAATGTCATCGCCACCGAGGACGGACTCTTTGAACCCGCTGTTACCATTCACATCAGCTTCAATACCGACCAGACCTCTGCCGAACTGATAATTGTAGCCGACCTGAGCGCCGCCGGTGAAGAAGCCGCGCGTGGGCGTCGCGGTGGAGCAATAATAGCAGGGATCGTCGAAGTGCGACGCCGCCATTCCACCGCCGGCGTTGCCGCCGATGTAGAAGCCCGTCCAATTGTAGGCCGCAGCCACCGGCGCCATCGCCGGAGAAGTCGGTGCCGGGTCACCGAACTTGTAGCTGAGCCTGGCGCGAGCGACGTCGGTCGTCAGCTGGTTGCGAATGACGCAATTGGTCGCGGGGCGGCCGCCACAAGCATTGGTGCCGTTGGCAAGGACGATGTTCGCGTCACGATCTTCATAGACGGTGTGAAGGTATTCGGCGCCAATGATCCAGTTCGAGTTCAGGGCGAACTCAACACCTGCTCCGATCACGCCACCCCAGAGCGTGCCGCTGCGGTTGGCGGTGACGCCGGTCGGAGCACCGAAGGTCGCACCGAGAGGATTGTTGAAAAATTCAACCCCGGTCTGCTGGACGTTTGCCCAGGCAGCGCCGCCGGTCACGTAGACCAAGGCATTGTCGATAACGACACCGCTGCGCGCCCGGATCGTTCCGCTGACGTCCGCCTTGGTGGTGACAGTCATTGCTCTGGTCTCACCGCCTCCGAGAACGGACCCCTTGAAGTCGCCGTTGCCGTTCACGTCGGCTTCGATGCCGACCAGGCCGCTCCCGAACTGGTAATTGTAGCCGATCTGCCCACCGCCGGTGAAAAAGCCGCCCGTGGGCATTGCGGACGAGCAATAGAAGCAGGGATCATCGAAGCGGGACGAGGCCATGCCTCCGCCGGCATTGCCGCCGATGTAGAAGCCCGTCCAGCTATAGACCGAAGCCACCGCCGGAGCCTTTGCATAGCGCGGGCCGGCGCTGCCATAGGCGTCGGTCGAGACCGGGACGGGATCGCCAAATTTGTAGCTGAGCCTGACACGTGCGACGTCGGTCGTCAGTTGGTCGCGGATGACGCAATTGGCCGCGGGGCGGGATGCACCACATCCATTGGCGCCAGCAGCAGTTACAATGTTGGCGTCACGGTCCTGGTACATTGTGTGAAGATATTCGGCGCCAACAATCCAGTTGTTGGCCAAGGCGAACTCGACACCCGCTCCGATCACGCCGCCCCAGAGCACGCCACTGCGGTTGGCGGTAACTCCTGTCGGAGCACCGAAGGTCGGGCTGGCAGCCACATTATTGAATTCGATCCCGGTTTGCTTGACATCGGCCCAAGCGGCGCCGCCAGTCGCGTAAACCAAAGCGTTGTCGATAACGAGACCGGCGCGGGCCCGGATCGTTCCGCTGACATCGGCCTTGCTGGTGACAGTCATGGCTCTGCTGTCGTCGCCTCCGAGGACGGAGCCCTTGAAGTCGCTGTTGCCGTTTACGTCGGCTTCGATGCCGACCAGGCCTCTCCCGAACTGGTAGTTGTAGCCGATCTGCGCGCCGCCGGTGAAAAAGCCGCGCGTCGGTGTCGCGGATGAACAGTAGATGCAGGGATCGTCGAAGTGCGACGAAGCCATGCCGCCGCCGAGATTGCCGCCGATGTAGAAGCCCGTCCAACTGTAGATTGCCGCCGGAGCTTTTGTGTAGACCGGAGCGAGATCCGCCGCAGAGCCTGCCACCGTGGTGGCGAAAAGAGCAGCCGCGGCTGCGAGGGTGGTTCTCATGGCAAACACTTCCAATGGACGAAGCAAAATCACTTCAACGTTGGGAACGTTGATAGGGAGCTTTCGCCGCATCGACTATTGCTGCTCAGACACACTCGCCGGGATGCCAGCGGATCACAGTGCCACCTGCCGGTTTCGGACGACAGCAAGCGCCCCTACAGCAAAGAGGGGCCGACGGGTACGCATTGTTTAAGGATTGGCTAACGATAAGCAGTCGAGCGGGAGAGGAAGCGCGCACCGCGTGCGTGGCTACATCGAGCTTAATTCCATCGCGCCGCTAGAGCGTTTTCCAGCGAAGTGGACACCGGTTCGCGTTCAAGAAAACGCGTCAAAACAAGAATCTAGAGCTTCCGTTCCGATTCCATCGGAACGGAAAAGGCTCTAGCCCGCCCGCAGCACCGCGTCGGCAAGCAATCCCGCAAACAGCAGCAACCCGGCATGCTTGTTCGACTTGAACAGCCGCAGGCAGAGCGCGGGATCGTCGATCCGCAGGCGCTTGATCTGCCAGGCCAGATGCAATGCAAACGCCGCGAGCCCGAGCCAGGCCGGCCAGCGCGCATCGCTTGATGCCAGCGCCACGCCGATCAGCATCACCGCAAGCCCATAGAACATGATCAGCGCCTGATGCGTGTGCGCGCCGAACAGGCGCGCCGTGGACTTGACGCCGATCAGCGCGTCGTCCTCGGCGTCCTGATGCGCATAGATCGTGTCGTAGCCGATCACCCAGGCGATGGCGCCGGCATAGAGCACGAGCGCGGTGATATCGATCCGGCCGAAGGTGACGGCAAATCCCATCAAGGCGCCCCAGGAGAAGGCGAGCCCGAGGAAGGCCTGCGGCCACCAGGTGACGCGCTTCATGAAGGGATAGATCGCAACGATCACCAGCGAGGCGATGCCGGTCGCCACCGCGAAGCGGTTGAATTGCAGCAGCACGATCAGGCCGATCAGCGCCTGCACGACCAGAAAGGCCAGCGCCTGCTTCACGCTCACCTGCCCTGCAGGCAGCGGCCGCGAGCGCGTACGCTCGACCCTGGCGTCGAGCTCGCGATCGGTGATGTCGTTCCAGGCGCAGCCGGCGCCGCGCATGACGAAGGCGCCGATCAGGAACAGCACGATGGTGAGCGGCAGCCGGCTGACGTCATGCGCCATGCCGGCGGCGAGCGCCGCCGACCACCAGCACGGCATCAGCAAAAGCCAGGAGCCGATTGGACGATCGTAGCGTGAGATGCGCAAGTAAGGCCGCGACCATTCCGGCGCGCGGGTATCGACCCAGTTGCCGGTAGAATCGGCAACGCGGGCGCTACCAACACTCATCGGGTCAGGACGTTGCCGTTGAGCGTATCGAAGGTGCTGCCGCCCTTCTTGCCGGTATTGGCTTCAGGGGCCGACCCCGATCCGATGACCTCGCTCAGCGACGGGCCGGCAGGCCGCGCCTGCTTCATCTGCTGCGCCACGTTGCAGACCTTGGCCATCATGCCTTCGGTATTCTTGTGTCCGGCCTTGAGCTGCTCGGCGACCTGCGGCGGGATTCCGCATTTGGCGGAATTGGCCTCGACGAATTTGAGCATCTTGGTCTCAGCCTGCGAGAAATTGCCGATCAGCTTGCAGGCCTCGTCCGGCGGCGCGTGCCGGTCGCTCGCCGCCTTGATCGCCTTGCCGCGCTTCTCGGCTTCCTCGCGCAACGGCAGAAAGCCCTTCATGCACTGCTCGCCAGGGCCGGACTGGCTCGGCGGGGCCGCGCTGAAAGCACCGGCGCCGCCGATCGGAGCTGCGCCGCTGCTCGGAAAGGCAGATTGCGGCGCGCCGACCGAAGCAGATGGCGCGGCACCGTTGATCGGCGGGAACGGAGAACTGCTGGCGGGTGCTGCGGCCTGTCCGGGCAGCGGCGCGGGAAACGCGCTCTGGCCATAGGCCGCAGCAGCGCCCATGGTCACCATGGCGACAGTGATCGGAACCATCAAACGACGGATCATCAAGGCTGTTTCTCCGGCAGGGCCAACGGGCTCGGCATCTTCCCAATTGAAGCGCGACCGACCATTTCGTGTTTTTACGATTCCTGCCGGCCCTTAACAACCCGTCGAATTGGGCAAGAGCGCGGCGCTCGGACGCACGCTGGGGGCAACATTTACCCCAAAACAGCTACTTTCGGTTAAGAACGACGCAGATCAAGGATTTCAGCCGCAAGATCAACCCGGCGCAGGATCCGGGGCGGCTGGAGCCGGGTCCGGGGCGACTGGCGCCGGCAACCGCCGCGGACCGTCGCGGTCACGCTGCTGCATCTGTTGCGCCACGTTGCAGACCCTCGTTCGCATGGCCGCGGTGCTCTCGTAGAGGGCCTTCAACTGCTTGCCGACGTCCGCCGGGATTCCACATTGGGCGGTGTTGGTCTCGACATATTCGACCATGTTGAGCTGGGCCTGACCGAAACTGCGTATCAAGTCGCATGCCTCATCGGGCGGGGCGTGGCGATCACCCGCCGCCTTGATCAAGTTGCCGCGCCTTTCCGCCTCTTCGCGCAGAGTTTCAAAACTCTTCATGCACTGTTCGGCGGGCCCCGATTGGATCGGCCGGGTGGCCGAGGTCGAACCGTTGCCCAGTGGGATGGGCGAACTGACGGGCGGAGCGGAGGACTGGCCGGGCAGCGGCGCGGGAAACGCACCTTGCGCATTGGCAGCACAAGCAGCCAAGGCCATGATAGCAGCAGCGATCGGAATCATCGGGCTACGGATCATCAAGGCTGTATCTCCGGCAGGATGCACGGACTGGGCGTCTCCGCCAGCCTGTCGCGCCCTAACGCTTCATTCCGATCCTCACCAAACGATGGAATTTGGCAGGAGCGCGGCGCCGGAACATGTCATGGAACCAATTTTTACCCCGGAAAGACCCGCTTTCGGCTAAGAACGCCGCGAATTGGACTCCTCCTCCATGCCTTCCCACGATTTTCGTGCCCCCCGCCTGTTCGTCGATGCCGCGCTTGCGCCCGAGGCGCGGGTGGCGCTCGACCGCGACCAGAGCAACTATCTCGGCAACGTGCTGAGGCTCGGCGCGGGTGACCCTATCCTCGCCTTCAACGGCCGCGACGGCGAATGGCAGGCTGCGATCGACGGCCGCAAGCGACCCGACAGTCTCGTGATCCTGAAGCAGACCCGCCCGCAGGACGGCCTGATCGACCTCGCCTATGTCTTCGCACCGCTCAAGCACGCCAGGCTCGATTACATGGTCCAGAAGGCCGTGGAGATGGGCGCCTCGGTGCTGCAGCCGGTGCTGACGCGTTACACGCAGGCGAGCCGCGTCAATAGCGAGCGCATGCGCGCCAACGTGATCGAGGCGGCCGAGCAATGCGGCATTTTGAGCCTTGCGGAGGTCGCCGAGCCCCTGGCCCTGGAGCGCTACCTCGGCCAGCGCGCCGCAAGCCGCCTGCTGGTGTTCTGCGACGAAGCGGCGGACACCGACAATCCCATCGCGGCCCTGCAAGGCGCGCGCGAGGCGGCGCGCGGTATCGACGTGCTGATCGGCCCGGAGGGCGGCTTTGCCGAGGAGGAACGCGCGCTGCTGCTTCGCCAGCCGCACATCCTGCGCCTCGCGCTGGGACCGCGGATTTTGCGGGCCGACACCGCCGCCGTGGCCGCGCTGGCGCTGGTGCAGGCGGCGCTCGGCGATTGGGGCGGCCAAAACGCGTTGGCCCATCGTTAAGCCATTGGCCCAATGGAGGTCGAAACCTCCCACGGGCCATGCTAAGGGCAGCGCCAACAAGCCCTTCCCTTCCCCCGGTTCCACCGGGAAACCGGACCTCGCTATGACCGCGACTGCCACCTCAAATGCTGCCGGCTCCGCCGCCTGGGCGGATACGCTGCTGTTGTCGTTCGCGCAGGCCGGTTACGTCAGGGCCGAGCCCGCGATCCTGCAGCCGGCCGAGCCGTTCCTCGACCTCTCCGGCGAGGACATCCGCAAGAGCCTCTACCTCACGACGGACCTGACCGGCGAAGAGCTCTGCCTGCGCCCGGACCTGACCATTCCCGTCGCACGCGACTACCTCGCCTCCGGCCACGCCGGCCAGCCGGCAGGGTTCAGCTATCTCGGCCCGGTGTTTCGCTACCGCGGCGGCCGCCCGAGCGAGTTCCTTCAGGCCGGCATCGAATCCTTCGGCCGGCAGGACCGTGCCGCCGCTGACGCCGAGATGCTGGCGCTGGCGCTGGAAGCGACCTCCGCGTTCGGCGTGCGCGACGTCGAGATCCGCACCGGCGACGTGGCGCTCTTCAACGCCCTGATCGACGCGCTGGATCTCTTTCCCGTGTGGCGGCGCCGGCTGACCAAGGATTTCAACCGCAAGATCAGCCTGGAGCAGGATCTGGAGCGGCTCTCGGTCGCGACCGCCGGTACCCGCAACGAATATGAAGGCGTGCTGGCCGCGCTCGCCGGCTCCGACCGCAAGGCTGCGCTGGCGCTCGTCACCGACCTGATGTCGATCGCCGGCACCACCAATGTCGGCGGCCGCACCACCGCCGAAATCGCCGATCGCTTCCTCGAGCAATCGACGCTGAAGGGCGGCGCGCTGCCGCGCGAGGCACTCACAGTGCTGAAGCGCTTCCTCGCGATCTCAGGCAATCCGGACGATGCGGTCGCCGAGCTGCGCACGCTTGCCGCAGAGACGAAGCTCGACATCTCCGCAGCGATCGACCAGTTCGAAAGCCGCGTCGGCTTCATGGCCGCGCGCGGCATCGACGTGAAGGAGACGCGCTTCTCCACCTCGTTCGGCCGCGGGCTCGACTACTACACCGGCTTCGAATTCGAGGTGCATCACCGGGGCAATGGCGTCGAGCCGCTGGTGGCCGGCGGCCGCTATGACGGGCTGATGACGCAACTCGGCGCAGCGGCGCCGATCCCCGCGGTCGGCTTTTCGGTCTGGGTCGATGTGCTGAGGCGGATCGGCCGCAAGGTGGGAGCGTAAAGTCATGAGCGCGCCATTCGTTCTGGCCGTTCCCTCCAAGGGCCGCCTGCAGGAAAACGCCGAAGCCTTTTTCGCGCGCGCGGGCCTGACGCTGTCGAAGTCCGGCGGCGCCCGCGACTATCGCGGCACCATCGCAGGCATGGACAATGTCGAGGTCGCCTATCTCTCGGCGAGCGAGATCGCAGCGCAGCTCGCCCGCGGCATGGTGCATTTCGGCGTCACCGGCGAAGATCTGGTGCGCGAGAACATTCAGAACGCCGACAAGCGCGTCACCCTGATCGACGGGCTCGGCTTCGGCCACGCCAACGTCGTCGTCGCGGTGCCGCAGGCCTGGATCGACGTCCGCACCATGGCGGACCTCGACGACGTCACGACAGGTTTTCGCGAGCAGCATCACCGGCGGATGCGCGTTGCGACCAAGTACATCAACCTGACCCGCTCGTTCTTCTCGAGCCACGGCATCGTCGACTACCGCATCGTCGAGAGCGCCGGCGCGACCGAAGGCGCGCCTGCCGTCGGCACCGCCGAGCTGATCGTCGACATCACCACGACGGGCGCGACGCTCGCGGCCAACGGGCTGAAGGTATTGGACGACGGCGTGATGCTGCGCAGCCAGGCCAATCTGGTCGCCTCCAAGGACGCCGACTGGTCGGAGGGGCCGCGGGAAGCCGCGCGCGTCATCCTGGATCACATCGCGGCGCGGGCACGGGCCAACAAATACCGCGAGGTCCGGACCCGCTTCCGGGAATGCGATGCCGCCCTGCTCACCGAGGCCCACAGCCGGTTCGGCGTGGTCGCCCCGTTCGGGGGGCCGACCTCGTCAGGCATGCTGACGCTGCACTGCCCGCCGTCAAAGCTCTATGCGCTCGGCAGCTTCCTGCGCGATCATGGCGCCGAAACGGTCTCGGTGGTTTCGCTCGATTACGTGTTCGACCGCGAGAACCCGCTGTTCGCGAGGCTCGAGGCGTTCCTGCGGCGGTAAGCCGTAAGAATCCCTTAAAGATTCCTTGGGGCCGTTCAGCATAGCGACAGGTACGAGCAGCTACCGTATGCTGTTCAATGGATGATCTGGACCTTGAACTATGAATTTGGGCACTGACGTTTCCAGCCTGACCACGACAGCGGCGAGCGCCGCGGCGAAGGGGCTGTCGATTGTCGTTCCCGTCTACAACGAGGCGGCGGGGCTGGCCTCGCTGCACCAGCGGCTGTGCGAGCTCGCAAAGACCTTGCGGCAGCGCTACCGCCTGCCTTGCGAGGTCGTCTATGTCGACGACGGCAGCGCGGACACGACGCTTGCGATCGCCCGCGCCCTGCCCGCCGACACGATCGATGTGCAGATCGTGTCGCTGTCGCGCAATTTCGGCAAGGAGGCCGCGCTGATGGCGGGCCTCGACCACGCCAGGCGCGGTGCCGTCATGTTCATGGACGGCGACGGACAGCATCCGCCCGCCCTCGTCGAGCAGCTCGTCAAGCACTGGATCGAGGACGGCTATGACGTCGTCTATACCGCCAAGGCGCATCGCGACAACGAGTCGTTCCTGCGGCGCCAGGCCGTGCACGGCTTCTATGCCCTGATCAACTGGGGCGCACGGCAGAAGATTCCGGAGGACGCCGGCGACTTCCGCCTGCTGTCGCCGCGTGCGGTCGCCGCGCTCCGGCAGCTGCCCGAGCGCAACCGCTTTTTCAAGGGGCTGGCAAGCTGGATCGGCTTCCGCCAGATCCGCGTCGATTATGAGCCGGCCCCGCGCGCCCATGGCGTGACCACCTTCAACGCCACGCGGCTGCTCGGCCTGTCGATCGAAGGCCTGACCTCGTTCTCGGTGGCGCCGTTGCGATTCGCCAGCCTGCTCGGCGTGATCCTCGCCGGCGTCGCCTTCCTGTTCGGCCTCTCCATCCTCTGGGAGGTCTTCACGACCGGCAAGCAGGTGCCCGGCTATCCCTCGCTCGTGGTCGGTCTGATGACGATCGGCGGCGTGCAACTCATCATGATCGGTATCGTCGGCGAATATATCGGCAAGATCCTGTCCGAGCTGAAGGCGCGTCCGATCTACTTCGTCGCCGAGCACAGCGAGAAGCAGTTCGAGACCGACAAGGCCGACGACGCCTCCAGCCGGACGGCGGCCGAATGAACGCGGCGGCGGCGCCGCGGCGGATCTGGCTCTGCGCCGACGACTACGGCATCAGCCCCGGCGTCAACCGCGGCATCCGCGACCTCATCGAGCGCGGCCGCCTCAACGCCACCTCTGTCATGATGCTTGGCGCGGCGATCGACCGCGGCGAGATCGAAGCGCTCCAGGCGGCAGCGAAGCAAAGCCCGCGCTGCGCGATCGGCCTGCACGTCACGCTGACCGCGCCGTTCCGCCCCGTGACCATGCATTTCCGCCCACTCGACGGCGACATGTTCCTGAGCTTTCCAAAGCTGTTGCGCGCGTCCCTTGCACGCCGGCTCGACAACGAGATCTTTCGCGCCGAGATCGCCACCCAGCTTGCGGCCTTCGCGCGGGCATTCGGGCGCGCGCCCGATTTCGTCGACGGCCATCAGCATGCGCAGCTCTATCCGCAGGTTCGCGACGGTTTCATCGATGCCGTGCGCGAAGCCGCACCGAAGGCCTGGGTGCGCCAGGGCGGCCGCAACCTGCCCTTGGCCAGCCGGCTGGCGTCGCCGAAAGCGCTGCTGCTGGATGTCCTGAGCGCGCAGTTCCGCAAGCGCGCGGGCGCGGCCGGGCTTGCCGTCAATCCGGCCTTCGCCGGCGCCTATGACTTCACCCGCAAGGCGGATTTCGGCGAGCTGATGCGCACGTTCATCGCGGGGCTGCCGGAAGGCGGTCTCGTCATGTGCCATCCCGGCTTCGTCGACGACGTCTTGCGCGGCCTCGACCCCATGACCGACGTCCGCGAGCGCGAGCACGCCTTCCTCGCGGGCGAGGCGTTCGCGCGCCTGCTCGCGGAAAGCAACGTCACCTTGGGATGAAAAGGGTGCCGCGCAACTTGTCGCATACCGAAATTTAATCCGCGCCCCTCTGTTGACGCCACATTGGAACCTTACATCTTCGGCGCGCTTGGTTCGCGCGATGGAGAGACAAGATGACGCCGCAGGAACGCCAGCTCGTTGACGAGCTTTTCGACCGGCTTTCGAAACTGGAGAATGCACCGCGCGATCCCGACGCAGTCGCCGCCATGTCCGACGGCCTGCGCAAGGCCCCGGGCGCCGTCTACGCGCTGGTGCAGACCGTGCTGCTGCAGGACGAAGCGCTCAAGCGCGCCGATGCCCGCATCCAGGAGTTGGAGGCGGCGCATGGGCCCGGGCAAGCCCAGTCCGGCGGGTTCCTGGATTCGATGCGCGACACGCTGTTTGGTGGCGGGTCCTCGCGTGGCTCGGTCCCGAACGTGCCGCCGCGCGACAGCCGCCCGGTCTGGAACTCGGGCCAGGCGATGCAGCAGATGCAGCCGCCCGGCCAGCCCTATGGTCAGGGTTATGGCGCCCCGCCGGTCGGCGGTGGCGGCGGCTCGTTCCTGGGCACGGCGGCGGCAGCCGCGGCCGGCGTGGTCGGCGGCTCGCTGTTGCTCTCTAGTATCCGAAACATGATGGGCGGGTCGCACCAGCAGGCCTTCGGCGACACCAACGCCTTGAGCGACCGCAGCGCCAGCCCGTGGAGCGGTGACCAGTCCGGCGGTTCGCTGGCCCGCGATGCCGGCCTCAACGACGTCGGCTCCAGCCGTCGCGACGAGCCGCAACAAGACTCGCGTCAGGGCTATTTCGACCAGGCGTCGAACGATGACCAGAACGACGACGATGATGGCTTCGACAATGACGACAGCGATTTCGACGGCGGGGACGACGGCGGCAGCGACTACGCGTGACCAATTCGTCCAGTAGATGCGAAACGGCCGCCTCTTCGGCGGCCGTTTCATTTTACGTCAATAGCTCAAACGCCTTCACTGCCGCTGCACATCGCCCGCGGAACCTTTCGAGTATAGTATGACTAATGTGATCGTTGGATCGTCCAGCGCAGACGGGTCTGAGTTCATCATGAAGAGCGAAATCGCGCTTCGATACACGTGGCCGTAGACTCCCGGATTTCTAAATTCGGACATGGGTGTTCAACTGGAAGAACACGTTGCTCTTGCTACACACCCATGTGGTTGCCTCTCTAGGCTATAGTCGAGGTCTTGAAAATGAGTCCACTTCAGCAGCGCATTGCAACCTTCACCGACGTGACGACGCATCTCATCACCGAGTTGCACGAGTTGGAGGGACTTCATGAACGCGTCAGGGAGGCTGAGCTATCTGCGCGGCGATTGAAGCGCTCCGCTCGCGCACTGCATTCTCATTCATCACGCGGGCATCGCTGCTCCGTCGCCCCTCGTCTCGGCACCGTCGGCCAGCGTAGATCGTAGTGGCCGCGGTCCGCCGCAAACCGGCGGCACGCGACAAGTTCGATGCCTCACATCGCGAGCCGCTCAGCGCGCAAAGTTGACGGTTCGCATCGCGTGCTTGACGCCTCACACCCCTACGGCCGAGGTACCGTCATTGACGCGGCCGTAGAGGTCTATGACGTCCTCGTTGCGCACGCGGATGCAGCCGAAGGAGAAGTTCCGGGGGCGTCGTCCAGGCCGCCCAATGGGCGGCCGTTTTTGTATCGAGAGACCTTGCTGCGGTCAGCCGCCCCAGTTCTGGTAGGGATTGCTGTACCCGGTCGGCGCCGAGTACGGGACCGGGCGAGGAACATAGGCATAACCTTCAGCCGCACGCGGCGTGAGCTGGGGAGCGAAGTTCTGGGCGGCAGGGGCGACGTGCCGCCGATGTTGCACCGTCCCCGCACTGGCCGAGGCGGTTAGGGCAACGAGAATACCCAAAGCCAAGATCGTACGCATTCGCATTGCTCCAAGTTGAGTTGCCATGCGTAGCTAGGCCTCGGCCCTCACCACACCAATCTACCGCTCCTTCACGATTGCTCACATCCGCGGCATCACCGACGCCCGCGGGTCCTCACATCACCACGACCCTGGTGCCGACATTGACGCGGCCGTAGAGGTCGATGACGTCCTCATTGCGCATGCGGATGCAGCCGGAGGAGACGTTGGTGCCGATGGTCCAGGGCTCGTTGGAGCCGTGGATGCGGTAGAGCGATGAGCCCAGATACATCGCGCGCGCGCCGAGCGGATTTTCCGGCCCGCCTTCCATGTGCCGCGGCAGATCGGGACGGCGCGCCAGCATTTCGGGGGGCGGCGTCCAGGCCGGCCATTCGCGTTTGGCGGAGATCGTCTTCACGCCGGACCAGGTGAAGCCGGGACGCCCGACGCCGATGCCGTAACGCATCGCCTTGCCGCCTCCCTGCACCAGATAGAGGAACTTGTTCGGCGTATCGACGACGACGGTGCCGCTGCCTTCGTTGCCGTGATAGTCGACGAGCTGCTTCTCGAACTTCGGATCGAACGGGCGCTGGCGCGGATCGAGCGCCTCTTCCTGCGGCACGCCCTGCATCTGCGGCTGGCCCATCGGCGGCAGATGCCGCTGGTCGTAATAGGCCGGCTGCTGCTGATACATCGGCTGCTGCTGCGGATAATAGGCCTGACCCTGCGGCCGGTCGCCGAACAGGAACTCGATGAAGCCGCCGCCCATGCCCGCGCGCTCGTTGGAGGCAACGCGCACCGGCTGGGCTTGCGGCTCGCGCACGTAGATTGCGGTCAGCTCGGAGGGGCTAGCGGTGTCGATCGCGGAAGCCGGATCGACGCCGGCAACGAGGGTGCACGCGCCGCCAAGCAGCGCGACGGACATTTTCTTGAACATCGACGTACTCTGTACTGTTTCGTCTGTGTCGTTCGTCGCGACCGGCGCTTCACCGATCCGCCCTCGCGACCAGGCCACTTAAAATCAAAAGCCGCTTCGTTTGGTAAACGTATCAGGCGTTTTGATTCACCACGTCGTCAACGGACGCGGGATTTGGCGACTAGCGTTTATTTTCGGTGAACGGCGCTCCCGCATGGTTAACCGCAGGTTTTCGCGCAATCGGAAGCAGTTGCGCGACAGTTCCTCGCGTGAACTTCGTGTTAAATCGCTTCTGTCTACAAAGGCGCGTGAGTGAGGTGGGGGGAGTACAGAATGGCTGTTCACCGCAAACGTTTTCGCGTCGAGGAAGGTATCGTCGGCGAGATGCAAATTCCCGAAATGACCGACGAGTCTGCTCCGATGCATAGTGAAATCATGGCCGAGTTGCGCGCGATCCGCGCCCAGATGGCGAGGAACGGTCACAGCGCTGGCGCGCACGCTTCGCCGGCCTCGACCGAAGCCGTCGTGGCGCAGGAAGTCGCCGACACGCGCGCGATGCTGGAAACCTACCGCGCCCAGATCGAACAATGCGAGAAGCTCAAGGTCGAGCTCGACCTCATTCACGACGCCATCAACCGCACCAAGCGCGAGATCGCGACGCTGCACGGCAAGAGCTTTGACGGCGGCGAGATGGCCAAGGTCAATGGCGAGCTCGGCGCCGTCGTCGGCGGCACCGAACAGGCCACCCAGCAGATCCTCGAAGCGGCCGAGTCGATCGACCAGTCGGCGAGCGCCCTCTCCAAGGTGGATTCGGTCGACCAGCAGAAGCGCCTTGCCGACGACATCCAGGAACGTGTGATCTCGATCTTCGAGGCCTGCAACTTCCAGGACCTGACCGGCCAGCGCATCAGCAAGGTGATGAACACGATGAAGTTCATCGAGCAGCACATCAATGCGATGATGGAAATCTGGGGCGGCGTCGACGCGATCAAGGCGCATGCCACGCCGATCGTCGACACCCGCGACGAGGACTCCAAGCTGCTCAACGGCCCCAAGCTCGCCGGCGACGTCGGCCACGCCTCGCAGGACGACATCGACGCGCTGTTCGACTGAGCGGCCGCGACAGAGGGATCAAGCAAAACGCTGGCGCGAGCCGGCGTTTTTTTGTTTTTGGGGCTAGTTGTTGATGTCATTCCGGGGCGGTCCGCAGGACCGAACCCGGAATCTCGAGATTCCGGGTCTGGTCCTTCGGACCAGCCCGGAATGACGAAGGTGAGAGATCACGCCCTTGGCGCGCAGCGGACGTAGACCATGTTGCCGTAGCGGGTGGCGGCGTCCTTGTCGATGAAGCGGGTGATCAGGACGCGGCCGTCAAAGGAGACGATCTCGCGATCCTGCTCGCTGGGGGTCGGACCGGCGGGCCCGATATAGTTCTTGCCGCTCGGCGAGCCCTTGAGCCGCAGTTCCTGCGGGGTGGCCTGGTCGGCGAGATGCATGATCACGCCGCCGGACGAGCCGGCGCTGATCACGTAGGGGTTTTTGCACTGCGCACGCGCAGCCGCCTCGGTGCGGGCCCGGTCGGCGGGGTTTTGGAACGAGGCGAGACCCCAACGGCCGACGATCTCGTCGGCCCGGATTGTCGCAGGCATTTCCGGGGCCACGCCCGGTTCGGCGTCGGGCGGCGGCGCGGACGAGAACGACGGCAGGCTCATGCCGCCTCCGCAGGCGCCCAGCAGCAGCGCCAGGGCCGAGGCGGCGGCCAGATTGGCAACCGTCCGCGCGTGAGCTGAACTGATCATGGCATTCCCCCGAACTAAACCCGTCTCAACACAGAACTGGCCGCACTCCTCCCGGCAGCCAAGCGCAAAACCGCTGTCGGAGCAATGACGTCGTATATTACGTCGGCGGCCCCGAATGAGTTTCTCCCACACCATCCTATATCCGCATCACCAATCGCTTAACCACCTTTGCTTGACAGGATCGAAGCCAAGCCATATTCCCGGGCCCCTATTAGCACTCCGAAAGGCAGATTGCTAAGCGTGCCGTTCGATCCCGAGAGGTCGGACGAGGGCGCGGCCCCCACCCACTTCCGCTGATTCCGAAGCGAGCCTTCCAAAGGGAAACGTCATGGCTAAATCCAAATTTCGTCCGCTGCATGACCGTGTCGTGGTCAAACGTATCGATGCCGAGGAAAAGTCCAAGGGCGGCATCATCATTCCGGACACCGCCAAGGAAAAGCCGTCCCAGGGTGAAGTCGTCGCCGTCGGCCCCGGTGGCCGTGACGAGGCCGGCAAGCTGATCCCGATCGACCTCAAGGTCGGCGACCGCGTGCTGTTCGGCAAGTGGTCCGGCACCGAGGTCAAGATCGACAATGAAGAGCTCCTGATCATGAAGGAGTCGGACATCATGGGTGTGCTGGCCTAAGGCCATCAGCCAACCGCCGTCGCAAGCCGGTTGTCGGAGCACTCCTCTTCTTCCCTTCTCCCCTTGTGGGAGAAGGTGGCGCGCAAAGCGCGCCGGATGAGGGGTCTCCATCCGCGGAGACAGACCCCTCACCCGTCCGCGATGCTTCGCATCGCGTCCACCCTCTCCCACAAGGGGAGAGGGGAAGGAGAGCCGGCGGTGACGGCAACCAACCGTATCCAATCATTCCAGGAGTTTTCATAATGGCTGCCAAAGAGGTCAAGTTTTCCGGAGACGCGCGCGATCGCATGCTGCGCGGCGTCGACATTCTCGCCAACGCCGTCAAGGTGACGCTCGGCCCGAAAGGCCGCAACGTCGTCATCGAAAAGAGCTTCGGCGCGCCCCGCATCACCAAGGACGGCGTCACCGTCGCCAAGGAGATCGAGCTCGAGGACAAGTTCGAGAACATGGGCGCCCAGATGGTGCGTGAGGTCGCCTCCAAGACCAACGACCTCGCCGGCGACGGCACCACCACCGCGACCGTGCTGGCCCAGGCCATCGTGCGCGAAGGCGCCAAGGCGGTTGCCGCCGGCATGAACCCGATGGACCTCAAGCGCGGCATCGACTCCGCGGTCGCGGCCGTGGTCAAGGACATCGAGAAGCGCGCCAAGCCCGTTGCCGCCTCCTCCGAGGTTGCCCAGGTCGGCACCATCTCGGCCAACGGCGACACCGCCATCGGCAAGATGATCGCCCAGGCGATGCAGAAGGTCGGCAACGAGGGCGTCATCACCGTCGAAGAGAACAAGTCGCTCGACACCGAAGTGGACATCGTCGAGGGCATGAAGTTCGACCGCGGCTATCTGTCGCCCTACTTCGTGACCAACGCCGAGAAGATGACCGCCGAGCTCGAGGACGCCTACATCCTCCTGCACGAGAAGAAGCTCTCCGGCCTGCAGGCCATGCTGCCGGTGCTGGAAGCCGTGGTGCAGTCGGGCAAGCCGCTCGTCATCATCGCCGAGGACGTCGAGGGCGAGGCCCTGGCGACGCTGGTCGTCAACCGCCTCCGCGGCGGCCTCAAGGTTGCCGCCGTCAAGGCGCCGGGCTTCGGCGACCGCCGCAAGGCGATGCTCGAGGACATCGCGATCCTCACCGGCGGCCAGCTCATCTCGGAAGAACTCGGCATCAAGCTCGAGAACGTCACCGTGAAGATGCTCGGCCGGGCCAAGAAGGTGGTGATCGACAAGGAGAACACCACGATCGTCAACGGCGCCGGCAAGAAGCCCGACATCGAGGCCCGCGTCGGCCAGATCAAGGCGCAGATCGAGGAGACCACCTCGGACTACGACCGTGAGAAGCTCCAGGAGCGCCTCGCCAAGCTCGCAGGCGGCGTCGCGGTGATCCGCGTCGGCGGCGCGACCGAGATCGAGGTCAAGGAGAAGAAGGACCGTGTCGAGGACGCGCTCAACGCCACCCGCGCCGCGGTGCAGGAAGGCATCGTCCCCGGCGGCGGCGTTGCGCTGCTGCGCGCCAAGAAGGCGGTGGGCCGCATCACGAACACCAATGCCGACGTCCAGGCCGGCATCAACATCGTGCTGAAGGCGCTGGAAGCCCCGGTTCGCCAGATCTCCGAGAACGCGGGCCTCGAAGGCTCCGTCGTGGTCGGCAAGATCCTGGAGAACAAGTCCGAGACCTTTGGTTTCGACGCCCAGACCGAACAGTATGTCGACATGGTTGAGAAGGGGATCATCGACCCCGCCAAGGTGGTGCGCACCGCGCTGCAGGACGCCTCCTCAGTGGCCGGCCTGCTGGTGACCACCGAAGCCATGGTTGCCGAGCTGCCGAAGAAGGACGCGGCCCCCGCGATGCCGGCCGGCGGCGGAATGGGCGGCTTCTGAGCCCTCCCCTGTTGAGGAGATACGAAGGCCGCCTCCGGGCGGCCTTCTTTTTCGCCGAGAATTGGCGCGCTTTCCAATTCAACCCCCGGCGAAAACCCACTACGGTGGCGCCCGATTCTGATCTCGTCTGAGGATTTCATCGATGCGCGCGCTTCTGGTTTGCTCGACAGCTCTGTTGGTCGCCGTGCTCGCGGCATCGCCCGACGTCGCCTCCGCCCAGATGAAGCTGTCGCCGAAAGCCGCGGGACCCGGCGGGCCCGAGACGCGCTATTTCACCTCGATCGACGGGCTGATGGACGGCAATGCTGACGTGGTCCTCAAGGAAACCCGGCAGGGCAAGACGGTGACATCAGCCGTGCTCGACGTCTGCTACCCGATCGCGAAGAATTCCGATCGCAAGGACCGCTTCGTTGCCAACCTCCAGGTGAACGGCCAGACGCTGACGGGCACGACGCAAAGTTTTGGCGAGAAATCGCCGGTCACCATAAAACTGGCGCGCAAGCAGAGCGGCGACACTTTTGAGTTCCGCGGCCAGATCTCGATCGGCGGTGTCGTGACCGAGGTGACTTCGCCCGACAATTCCGACCTCAGCGAGAAGGAATTTTTGGACAACCAGACCACCGATGACGGCATCACCGCGCAGCCGAAGGATTTTACCGAGGTCTCGCCGGAGGCGATCGCAGTCAAGGTCAAGCTCGATGCGGCGACCGACTTCCTCAAAAGCCTGAAGGGCCAGGACGTCGAGGTGACGCTCGCAAGCCTCTCGGTCGGCTGCGATGCGCTGCGCGCCGGCGAGCAGACCATCAACATGTCGGTCGATCCCGAGCGGGCCGGGGCGCTGCTCGCAAAGTTCAAGGCGACGCCGGGCGTGACCGCTGCGGGGTGGACCGCCGGCATGGTCGAGATGGACCGCACCATCCGCTTTGCCGCCGCCGACTGGCGCGAGGGCGACAAGATCGCCAGGGACAAGCTCGCCGCCGCCGTCTCCAACGTTCTCAGCAAGACGCTCGCCGCAAAGCCGGTGTCATCGAGCTTCAACGCCGCAACCGGCAAGCTCAAGCTCACCTTCAAGCGGCCGAACAAGGATTTCCCGGCGCTGGAGCTCACCGACACGATCGAGGTCGCGGGCCTCGTCTCATCAGACAAGCCCGGCGCCTCCGACAGGCTGATGCTGTGGATCGGCAGTCCACAGGTCACGACCGCCGACGAGAGCAACGGCGCAAAACTCAATCTGTCGGACGAGACCAGCGCCGACGAAGAGGGCGAACAGCCCGACGACAACGGCTCGATCGAAGCGCTCGCCAGGGAATTGAAGGGCCAGCGCTGGGATGCCGACAAATCGGTGTGGAAGTAGGCCAAAGCCAAGGCACAGCCTGAACTGGCCATAGCTGCGATGATGTCGTGTTTGCTGCACCCGGCATCGCCGACATCATTTGCCACAGTTCGGCCGCCAATTCTTAAGGGCTGATTCAGCTCATGGGAACATCATCGCTTGGTCCGAACCCTTGGCGATACCCTTGGCGATGCCATGCACACAAGCGAGCCGAAGATTCCCGGAAGTATCTGGCCAGGTGACATGGCCAGCGCCTCTTCGCCCACGCCAGCGACGGAGTTTTGGGACCTCTCGAGCGCCAATCACGATGCCGTCGCCTTGTTGCGGGAACCCGCGCGCGACCGCCTGCGCACGTCCGCGCTGGCCGCAGCCGCGCTGGCGACGACCTTCGCGCTGGGATGGGCCGGCGCGCTGATCTGGCACGACGTCGCTGGTCCGCCCGCGCCGAGCCAGATTGCCCGGAAGGAGACGCCTGCGCCGCGCACCACCAACGTCCGGCCAAGCAGCGTTGCAAGGCGGACAGTGGCCTCGGATCCTGTGGTGACCGGCAGCATTCCCAAATCTGCCACCGCCGCCCCGCGTCTGCCTGCACTGGCAACGACCACCACCATCAACGCACCCAGTGTCGCGCTGGCGATGCAGCAGCCCCTGCTGCCGGCCCCGGAAACGCGGCCGAGCACCATTCCGGGATGGTCGGTCGTCGAGGTCCGCGACGGCACCGCCGTTCTCGATGGTCCCGATGGCGTGCGGATGGCCGCCCGCGGCGATGTCATTCCCGGGATCGGACGCGTCGATTCCATCGTGCGCTGGGGCGACCTCTGGATCGTCGCCACCGCGAACGGACTGATCGCGACGCGCTGACGGCGACTTAAAACCGGCCGCTGCCGCCGCTCCCGCAGCCTAATTCCCGTTGATGCGGAAACGCAGTTGCTTGGCGCCGATGAAGGTGACGATCTCGCCCTGGCGCTTCCAGGTGGCGGCCTCGGCCAGCACTGCGACGAGCTCGTCATCGGCCTGCGCCTTGGCGGGCGGGCAGGAGCGGTCCTGCACCTGGCCGGGGACGAAGATCACGGTGTTGCCGGCGATCGAGAACTGGCCCTTGGCGGCCTTGCACCAGAGCTCCAGGACCACCTCGCCATTGTCGCCGATCTCGATGTTCGGCACGCGCTTGGAGCCCGGCTGCGGCAAGGCCTCCAGCGTCATCTCGGTCCCGAAGGGAAAGCCGTCGGCGGCCTGCGCAATGCCTGACATCAGCACCACCGTCGCAACCGCACAAATGATCCGCTGAACCGAAACCATGAAATCCCTCGACCGTCCTGATCCGCCGCACCTTCTATAAGACGACGACGGGCTTGAGAAGGTTCGCCGGCGCCTCCGCGGGGTGCAGACCCCGCGGAGATGTCGCTGCAACTGATACGTCCGGCTATTTCAGAACCATTGCCGTGAACGGCCAGACATAGGCTTGCAGCGTCACCAGCACACCGACCAAGCAGGCTAGCACGATCGAGTGCCAGAACACGAAGCGCAGAATCGTGCCCTCGTGGCCGTACCAGTTGGTCGCGGTGGAGGCGACGACGATCGACTGCGCGTCGATCATCTTGCCCATCACGCCGCCGGAGGAGTTGGCCGCCGCCATCAGCACCGGCGACAGGCCGAGCTGTTCCGAGGTGATCCTCTGGAGGTTGCCGAACAGCACGTTGGAGGCGGTGTCCGATCCCGTCAGCGCCACGCCCAACCAGCCGAGCAGCGTGCCGAAGAAGGGATAGAGCACGCCGGTGGCCGCAAACGCGAGACCGAGCGTCGCGTCGACGCCGGACAGGCGCGTGAGCGTGCCGATCGCAAGCATCGCCGAGATCGTGATCAGCGAGATCGCGCACAGCCGGATGGTGCGGCCATATTGCACGAGCAGCTTGCCGGGTCCGACCCCCATCAGGAAGCCTGAGATGATCGCGGCGATCAGCATGCCCGTGCCGGTGAAGGACAGATAGGTGAAGCCGAACACCGCAGCCTCCGGCGTCGGCTTCGCCGCGACCGGCGGCATTTTGTTGATCATCTGGTGCAGTTCGGGAACGGGATAGTTCCAGACGAAGATCGCGTTCGCCCAGCTCTTGAACCAGCCACTGCCCCAGACCAGCATCACGATGCAGACGATGATCCACGGCAGGAGCGCGCTCAACAGCTCGCCCTGCGTGAGCGGCGTCTTGTCGAGCGGCTTTGCCGCCGCCATCGTCGCCGCGGATTCGTCGCGGCCGCGCAACGCCGGCGACAGCCAGAGCTGCCTCGGCTGCCACACTTTCAGGAACAGGATCAGCGCGCCCATCGAGATCAGCGAGGCGCCGATGTCGACGATCCAGGGGTTGATGAAGTTGGAGATCACAAATTGCGGGATCGCGAACGACACGCCGGTGACCAGGATCGCCGGCCAGACGTCCTTCATGCCCCTCCAGCCCGCGAACGCCCAGACCACCCAGAACGGCACGATCAGCGAGAAGAACGGCAATTGCCGTCCGACCATCGCGCCGAGAATGTAGGGATCCAGCCCGGTGACCTGTGCAAGGCCCTGGATCGGCGTGCCGAGCGCGCCATAGGCGACCGGCGCCGTGTTGGCGATGAGGGACAGACCGGAGGCTGCGAGCGGCGAGAAGCCGAGCCCGATCAGCACCGCGCCGGTGATCGCAACCGGCGTGCCAAAACCCGAGGCGCCTTCGAAGAACGCGCCGAACGAAAACGCGATCAGGAGCAGTTGCAGGCGCCGGTCCTCGGTGACGCCGCCGACCGCGCGCTTCAACAATTCGAAGCGCCCCGTCGTCACCGTCACCTGGTAGAGGAAGATGACGTTGAGGACGATCCAGCCGATCGGGAAGAAGCCGGTGACGATGCCGAGCACGGAGGCGCGGATCGACATGTTCGCCGGCATGGTGAAAACGAAGATCGTGATGAGGTTGGTGACGATGACGGCGATGACGGCGGCGATGTGCGCCTGGACGCGGCCGCTCGCGATCAGGACCAGGAGCGTGACGACGGGGACCGCCGCCGCGATGGTCGACAAAACAGCGCTGTTGAGCGGGTCGTAGATTTGATTCCACATAGTCATCTCCCCCACGCCGCTTTTGCGACATGCCGGCCAGCGTGGACGGTCCGGCATGATTGACACGGAGCGAAGGCGCCTTAAGACGTCGAGCCGCTTGGCATCCCCGGGAGCATGCCCTGCTCACAAGCTCGCGAAGTCCCTGACGGTCCCCACCCCGCGACATTTTGTCCATGCTAGGGTTGCCAGCAGGGACGTGCCAACGCAAATCGTGAGATTTGCAACTTTAGTCTAGGCGCGCTTATTTCTGCCGTTAGCTCAGGCATTTGCGCCCATCCCGCAGGAGATCCAAGTCTGTGAACAACATCCGCGCGACGCTCGCGACCGTTGGGCGTATCGCCGCCCCCTATTTCCGATCCGAGGACAAATGGGCCGGCCGCGGCCTGCTGGCCGCTGTCATCCTCATCGAACTGTCGCTGGTCGCGATCGATGTCCTGGTGAACCAGTGGTACAGCCGCTTCTACAATTACCTTCAGGATCGCAACTGGGACGGCTTCGTCTGGGAGGTCGGTGTCTTCATCGTGCTCGCGAGCGCGAGCGTGGCGCTGTCGGTCTACCAGCTCTACCTCAATCAATGGCTCCAGATCCGCTGGCGCAACTGGCTCACCCGCCACTATCTCGGCGAATGGCTCGATAGTGCCACCCACTACCGGATGCAGTTGAAGGGCGACGCTGCCGACAACCCGGACCAGCGCATCACCGAGGACGTCAAGACCTTCGTCGAGCAGACGCTGACCCTCGGGATCGGCCTGCTCTCGGCGATCGTGACGCTGTTCTCCTTCGTGATCATCCTGTGGGGGCTGTCCAATGCGGCACCGCTGCACATCTCCGGCGTCGATCTGGCGATTCCCGGCTACCTGGTCTGGGGCGCGCTGGTCTACGCGATCTTCGGCACCGCGCTGACGCACTGGATCGGTTCGCCGCTGGTCAACCTCAACTTCGAGCAGCAGCGCTACGAGGCGGACTTCCGCTTCAACCTGGTTCGTGTCCGCGAAAACTCCGAGCAGATCGCGCTTCTGGACGGCGAGCGGGCCGAGCGCGAGCGGCTGCTGCACCGCTTCGGCTTCGTCGTCGGCAACTGGTACGCCATCATGAGCCGCACCAAGCGCCTCACCGCCTTCACCACCAGCTACGCCCAGGCCGCCGTGATCTTTCCCTTCATCCTGACGGCGCCGGCCTATTTCGCCGGCAAGATCCAGCTCGGCGGGATGGTGCAGACGGCGTCCGCCTTCGGCAGCGTGCAGAAGGCGCTGTCCTTCTTCGTCTCGGCCTACCGATCGCTTGCGGAATGGCGCGCCGTGGTCGCGCGCCTCGACGGTTTTGAGATGTCGATCGCCTCGGCCACGCAGCGTCCGACACAAGGGGAAGCGATCGCGATTGCGCCCGCCGCGGGCTCCCGCGAGATCGGGCTCGACCAGTTGCTGGTCAAGCTGCCGAACGGCATGCCGCTGGTCACCGCCGTCGACTTCACCATCGGCGCGTCCGAGCGCGTGCTGGTGACGGGCCCGTCAGGCTCGGGCAAGTCGACGCTGTTCCGCGCCATTGCCGGCATCTGGCCGTTCGGCAACGGGACCATTGCGATCCCCGGACAAGCGCGGCTGATGATGCTACCGCAGCGGCCGTACTTCCCGGTCGGCCCGCTGCGCGATGCCATCGTCTATCCGGCCGGGCGTGACGTGTTCAAGCCGGGGCAGATCCGCGATGCGCTGGTCGCGGTCGGATTGCCCAAGCTTGCTGTGCGGCTGGAGGAGGATGGCCATTGGAACCGGATGCTCTCGCTCGGCGAGCAACAGCGGCTGGGTCTGGCACGGGCGCTGCTGCATAAGCCGGACTATCTGTTTCTCGACGAGGCGACCGCCTCGCTCGACGAACCTTCCGAAGCGCAGCTCTACCGGCTGCTCAGGGAGGAGTTGCCGTCGACCACGATCGTCTCGATCGGTCACCGCTCCACCCTCGAGGCCTTCCACACCCGCAACGTCGCGCTGGTTCGGGACGGCGATCTGCATGTGCTGAAGGGCGTCAGCGAGCCGGCCAGCTCAGAGGCGCGCTGAGGGGCGCGCCGGCAACTGCACCGAGACCAGTTCGTCCTACCGGGGTTACCCGTTGGCGTTTCCAGGATCGTCATGGCCGGGCTTGTCCCGGCCATCCACGACCTTTCCCGCCGCATGAAGAACGTGGATGCCCGGGACAAGCCCGGGCATGACGGAGTTGGTGGCGCAGCGATCGTCCACAAACAAAAAGGGCGGCAGATCAATCTGCCGCCCTTTTCAGTCGTCTCAGGGAGAAACCTTACTTCAGGTTGGTCATCGCCGTCAGGTCGAACGAGAGCTTGGCAACGCCGGCGGCGGAGCACCAGTTCGAGCCGACACCCGACGGATTGATCGGGGTCACGAAGGTACCGGTCGAGGCGGTGATGTTGCCGCGCGCCGAGAAGTCGCTGGTGAAGGCGTTACAGTTACCCTTCGAGAGGTCGGTGTCGTAGTAGCGCAGGTCCAGCGTGAACACCTTGTAGGTGAAGGCGACGCCGAGGTTCCAGGTGTTGTAGTCGGCGTATTTGATGCCGTTCGGGAACGCGGCGGTGCCGTAGAAGCTGTCGGAGGTTCCGAGCCACTGACGGCCGAACTCACCCGAGATGAACATGCCGACGCCGCTCGAACCGAACAGGGTGCTGGGCGCGGTGTACTTGCCGGTGATCGAGGTGTAGTTGCCCCAGGCGCCCGAGTTCAAATAGCTCGGAGTGTAGTACTCGTTCACACCGAACGCCCAGTTGTCGTTCACGGTGTAGGTCACCTTGCCGTAGACTTCGAAGAAGTTGAGGTTCTTCTTGATCACGTTGGTGTTGAGCAGGGCCTTCTCGGCGCAGTCGGCGCCCTGGAAGTTGCCGGCGAAGTCAATGCCGGGAGCGCCGAAGTAGCAGGTGCCACCCGGATACAGGTAACCCCAGACACCGATGTCGAAGGCGAAGGCGCCGAAGGTCGGGCGGATACCGCCGTAGATGTCGACCTCGGCCGCGGCGCGGTTCGGGAAGGAGATGCTTTCAGCGGACGCGCCGATATAGAGCTGGAGGTCCTTGGTGACGTTGTAGCGCGGCTCGAAATAGGCCGTGACCGACGGCTTGTGGTTCGACTGGGTGATACCGCGGAAGATGTAATCGCTCATGATACCGCCGCCGAAGGCGATATCCCAGGGATCGAAAGCCGGCGGCGGCGGCGCTTTCACGGCCTTCACCGGCATGTCCGCCGCAAGAGCCGAACCCGAAACCATTGCCAGCGCCGTTGCCAACAAAGCCAACTTTTTCATAACGATCCCCATCACCGAGTTTTAAGGCCAGTCCGATCCCGGCGCCCCCCGGGGCATGCGACCTGACTGCGAAATTTCTTACAACCGCAATCTGGTCTGGGGGCCTGTGACAGTGAAGCAAAAAACGCAAGCAACTGCCGACTTTTTAGGCGTTCTGACGTTTCCGGCAAAGGTTGTCGGCATGTGTTGCATCCCGACCACATTGTTTGCATTCCAAGGCGCGCTCTGAGCCCGTGTTGCTACGGGGCGGCCGCTTGTGTGGGGAGGACGCCATCGCGAATCAGAGGAACCGGTTCGATGACCGCCCGGCGATGCAAAAAGGCCGCAGCGTTACCGCTGCGGCCCTTCTGCTGGCAGGTCCCAGGATAGATGTGGAGCGGCGGCTAGCCCTGCCCTTCAGCGGGCGGGGACGCAGCATCGGCGGTCGTTGACGGGGTCGCCCAGCTCGTCTCCGGTACGGGCTCGGGAGCTGCGGGAGCTGCTACCGGGGCTGCGGGCTTCGGAGCCGGGGCAGCCTTCTTTGCTGCGCGCTTCTTGGGAGCGGCTTTCTTTGCAGCCTTCTTGGGAGCCGCCGCCTTCGCAGCCTTCTTCGGTGCGGCCTTCTTGGCCGACTTCTTCGCGGATTTCTTTGCAGACTTCTTGGCTGCTTTCTTCGCGGCCTTCTTGGTCCTCTTCTTGGCGGTCTTCTTCGCCGCTACAGCCTTCTTGGCTTTTTTGGCCTTCTTGCTTTTCTTCTTCTTCGCTTTCGCCATCGTGATCCTCCTGTTGCCGCCGAACAATGATCGATCGGGCGTCTTCAGTCGTCCACCTCCGGGCGCGGCACCAGCCGATCAGTTCAAGGTCGGCCGCGAACCGCCCGTCGCCCAATCGAGAAGCTCAATCGTGTGCACGACC
Source organism: Bradyrhizobium arachidis (assembly GCF_024758505.1). Taxonomy (NCBI): domain Bacteria; kingdom Pseudomonadati; phylum Pseudomonadota; class Alphaproteobacteria; order Hyphomicrobiales; family Nitrobacteraceae; genus Bradyrhizobium; species Bradyrhizobium arachidis. Next base: position 8,003,738 of record NZ_CP077970.1, read on the forward strand.
GGAACTGACGTGCCGCCGGCAATCTGCACCATGCAGCCGATATTGCCCGCAGCGATCATGTCCGGCTTGACGCTCGCGATGTTGGCGACCTTGCGATCACGCAACCTGCCCGCAAGGTCGGGCTGGAGAATGTTGTAAGTCCCCGCCGAACCGCAACACAAATGGCTCTCCGGGACATCTTTCACCACGAATCCATTCTTGGAAAGCAATTCTTTCGGAAGCTCTCTGATTTTCTGTCCGTGCTGCAGTGAACAAGCCGAGTGATACGCAACGACGACGTTGTCCTGCCAGTCGTCTCGCCGCGTCGTTGTCTGAAGCGGCAGGCCAGCGACATATTCGGTGATGTCCTTTGCAAGCTGCGAGACATGCGCGGCATCAGCCGCGAAGTCGCGGTCCTCGCGCAAGAGATAGCCGTAGTCCTTGACCACCGTGCCGCAGCCGGACGTCGTCACCAGGATGGCGTCGAGCCCTTCCTTTGCGGCTTCGGCGCGCCACGCCGCGACGTTCGCCCGTGCCCGCGCCAGCGCGTCGCCGTCGCGGCCGAGGTGATGGGTCAGCGCGCCGCAGCATTGCTCGTCCTTGACCAGCACGACCTCGACGCCGTGGCGGGTCAGGAGGTTGATCGCCGCCTGGTTGATGCGCGGCGCCAGCACCTGCTGGGCGCAACCTTGCAACAGCGCAACCCGGCCGCGCTTCTTGCCGAGCGGCGCAAAGACACTGCCGGCGGCAGGCCCGGGCTTCGGCAAACGGCCGGGTGCGAGCGCGAGCATCGCCTTGAGCCGCGAGGTCAGGCCGGGCGTGGCCGATGGCGGCGGTGACGGCAAGAGCACAGCGAACGGCCGGGCGAGCCGCGCCAGCCACATGCCGGCGCGGAAGCGCCCCGGATCCGGCAGGACGAAGGCGAGCACGGCGCGCAACAGCCGTTCCGCAACCGGCCTCTGATAGCGCTCCTCGATCCTGACCCGGGCCTGGTCGACGAGGTGCATGTAGTTCACCCCTGAGGGGCAGGTGGTCACGCAGGCAAGGCACGACAGGCAGCGGTCGATATGCTTGACCACGTCGGCCGTGGGCGCCTGGTCCTTCTCCAGCATCTCCTTGATCAGGTAGATGCGGCCGCGCGGGCTATCGAGCTCGTCGCCGAGCAGCACATAGGTCGGACAGGTCGCGGTGCAGAAGCCGCAATGCACGCAGGCGCGCAGGATCTTGTCGGCTTCCGCGATATCGGGATCGGCGAGCTGTGCCAGTGAGAATTCGGTCTTCATGCCGCCGCCGCGCCGCGCGTCAAGCGCCCCCGGTTGAGGATGGTCTTCGGATCAAAACTCGCCCGCACCCGTTCGCTCAGGGCGGCGATGCCTGACGGCTGCGGATGGAACACCGCGACGCTGCGCCTGACGTCCTCGCTGGCGCGAACCAGCATGGCGTGACCGCCGACGGCGTCCGCGCGGCGGCGCACCGCGGCCGCATGCGCATCGGCGTTCGGCGGCAGCGCCGCCCAGACCAGCCCGCCGCCCCAATCGTAGAGCACGTCGCCGCCGGTCTCGCGCGCCAATTGCTGGCCGAGCGTTCCGCCCGAGGCCGGCGGACAGACGATCCGCCACACCGGCCAGGCGCCGAGCGCGCCGTTGGCGGCGAACGGCAGCACGTCGCGGATCGCGGCCCAGAGCGTCGCCGAGACGTCGTCCTCGACCACCACCGCGGTTCCAAACGGCGCCAGCAATTCGCGCAGCGATGCGGCACGGTGGGCGGCGGAGGCTGTGATGCCCTCGAGCCGCAGCACCGTCAACGCCTCGCCCTGCGAGGCGATCGCGCCCAACCCCTCGGTCTTGGCCCGGAACGCCGACTTCGGCAGGTGGGCGGCACCGGAGACGTCGAACGGCGACCCCAGTGCAGACGTCATCGCCTTGTTGGCGGCGGCATCGTCCAGGCCGCGCAAGAGCAACGTCCGCTCGGCCTCGGGTTTTGGCATGACCTTCAGCGTCACCTCGGTCATGACCGACAGCGTGCCCCACGACCCCGCCAGCAATTTGCAGAGATCGTAGCCGGTGACGTTCTTCACCACCCTGCCGCCGGTCTTGAAGCTATCGCCAAAACCGGAAACCGCGTGCGCGCCGAGGAGATGATCGCGCGCCCCGCCCGCCCGGATGCGCCGCGGCCCGGCAAGGCCGACGCCGATCATGCCGCCGATCGTGCCGTGGCCGGGCGCGCCCAGGAGCGGCGCCGTATTCATCGGCTCGAAGGCAAATTGCTGGTTCTTGGAATCGATCAGTGACGTCACGTCGGCCAGCGGCGCGCCGGCCTGGACCGTGATGATCAGCTCGTTGGGCTCATATGAGCTCACGGCGTTGAGCGCGGAGACGTCGAGCACGGCGTTGGTGGCCATGGCATGGCCGATTCCGCGCTTGCTGCCATGGCCGATGATCTCGAGCGGCTGCTCGTTGGCAATCGCCGCGCGCACCACCTCTTCGACGTCTTTGGCGTCTCGTACCCTGAGCGTATCCACGGGAAAAGGCGGTAGCGAAATTCGCGGCGGAAATCAATTCGCGCGCGACTGGGGAGAGCCCTTGATGCGGCGCGGAAGGAAGCGCGATCGACACCCCTTCAGCCGACCGCGCCGCATCTCGCCAACCCGCCCGGCGCGACATCCTCAGTTCGATCATGATCGAAACATCTCCGTCCAAATTTCGTCTTTGATCGAACTGTTCCTGGACACCAAGAGGAGTTCAATCATGAACCAGCACGCAATGGACCAGCGCACCATCGGAGAAGCGACCACAGGCGGCGGCCTTCTGGTCGTGGCGCAGTGGGAAGCCAAGGAAGGACAGGCCGACAACGTCGCCAAAATCCTGCGCGACTTCCTCCCGCAGGCGCAGAGCGAGCCCGGCGCGAAGCTGTTCCTGATCAGCCGCGCCAACGACAACCCGGCGCAGTTCCTGTTCTACGAGCTGTTCCGCGACGAAACCGCCTTCAGGGCGCATCAGGAGAGCGCGCATTTCAAGACCTACATCGCCGGCCAGGCGCTGCAGCTGCTGGCAAAACGCGAGCGCACGCAATACGCGCTGATGTAGTAACGGGCTCGCACGCCGCGGTTCGGACCGGACCGCGGCGTCGCGCGACTAGATGATCGCGCGCAGCGGCGATTTGCGCAGGAGCAACGCCGAGACGGCCAGGCTCCCGATCGCGGCCAGCATCGTCAGCAGCAGCGCCTTCGTGAGTGCGAACAGCGGCAGCGCATGCAGGAGCAGAGCGAAGCCGATCAGGATCGGCGGATGGATCAGGTAGACGCCGAAGGCGTTGTCCGAGAGCCATTTGGCGACCGGGCCCTGCGCATCAAAACGACGACGGTAGACGGCCAGCATCACGAGACCCATACCGACGCAGACCAGCGCTTCCCACAGGCATTTTCCGGCGCTGACGAGGTTGACCCCACCCGCATAGAGCGCCGTGTCGCCGTGCAGGCCGCCGCCGAACAGCACGAGCGCCGCGAACAGCGGCGCAGAGAGCGACAGCGCGAGCAGTCCCCACCGGATGCAGGAGCGTTCGGCGACGCCAAGCATCCAATTGCCGCGATAGCCGAGGCTGCCAGCTGCGAACATGAGAACATATTGCGGGATGTCGCCGGGGTGAACGTTGAACACGGAGGCATCGGCGTGGACCGCAATGCGGACGGCAAACGCGCTGGCCGCCATTGCCGCACTGAACAGGACGATTCCCCAGCCGCGCAGCGCGAGTTGCGGTTCGCACCATCCGGTGCGGCGGATCAGGCCATACAGCAGCGAGACCAGCAGCAACACTGCGCAGAACCACATCGGCCCCGTCTCGGAGAGCCACTCGCCATCCTCCAGATGGGTCAGCCACTGATGGCCGAAGCCGCCCTTCCCCCAGGTTTGCGACAGGAAATACTGCGTGAGCGGCCCTATCACGAACATGAAGAGCAGCGTCGGCAGACCAAGCCGGACCAACCGATCGCGGACGAAGGTCGCAAGGCCCTTTCGATCGAAGGACGCAGCGGCGAAATAACCGGCGATGAAAAACAGCGCCGCCATGAAGAAGGCCTGAAGGAAGCTCTGGTAGACGCCAAAGAAAAGCGCCGTAGCAAACCCCGTCGCCTGCCGGTCCACATAGTACCAATTACCGAACGGGCTGTAGGTGTCGGATGCATGCATGCTCAGCACGAGCAGAATCATGCTCCAACGAATGTTGTCGATGAACAGGAGCCGCGACGCAGGGCGCGACTCCATCGCGGCGCCTATCGGATCGTCCGCCATGCCGACTCCAGGACCGACATAAGGGCCGACATGCCGACCGCCTCAGAACCTTGGAATATCCGGGAACGCCAGCTTACCCGCGTGGACATGCATGCGGCCGAGCTCGGCGCAGCGGTGCAGCGTCGGAAACACCTTTCCCGGATTGAGCAGGCCCTGCGCGTCGAAGGCGCATTTCAGCCGCTGCTGCTGGTTCAGGTCTACTTCCGAAAACATCTCCGGCATCAGGTCGCGCTTCTCGATGCCGACGCCGTGCTCGCCGGTGAGCACGCCGCCAAACTCGACGCAGGCCCGCAGGATGTCGGCGCCAAAGGCCTCGGCGCGTTCGATCTCGCCGGGCTTGTTGGCATCGTAGAGAATGAGCGGATGCAGATTGCCGTCGCCGGCATGGAACACGTTTGCGCAGCCGAGCTGGTACTTTTCGGAGAGTTCGCGGATCCGCGCCAGCGCCTTGGGCAGCGCACCGCGCGGGATGGTGCCGTCCATGCAGAGATAATCGGGCGAGATGCGACCCACGGCCGGGAAAGCCGCCTTGCGGCCGGCCCAGAACAGATTGCGCTCGGCTTCCGAGGTCGAGATCTGGCAGGTGGTCGAGCCGCAGGCTTGCGCGATCGCCTCCACGCGCTTGATCAGTTCGTCGACCTCGATCGCGGGACCGTCGAGCTCGATGATGAGGAGCGCTTCCACATCGAGCGGATAGCCGGCATGGACAAAAGCCTCCGCCGCGTGGATCGCGGGCTTGTCCATCATCTCCATGCCGCCGGGAATGATGCCGGCGCCGATGATGCGGGCCACGCATTCGCCGGCCGCCTCCACTTCGGCGAAGCCGACCATCAACGCGCGCGCCGTCTCGGGCTTCTGAAGGATGCGCACCGTGATCTCGGTGATGACGCCGAGCAGGCCTTCCGAGCCGGTGATGACGCCCATCAGGTCGTAGCCGGCGTTCTCGGCCGACTTGCCGCCGATCCGCAAGATCTCGCCGCTCATCAGCACGATCTCGCAGCCCAGCACGTTGTTGGTGGTCATGCCGTATTTCAGGCAATGCACGCCGCCGGAATTTTCCGCGACGTTGCCGCCGATCGAGCAGGCGATCTGTGAGGACGGGTCGGGCGCATAGTAGAAGCCGGCATGCGCGACCGCCTGGCTGATCGCGAGATTGGTGACGCCGGGTTCGGTGACGACGACGCGGTTGTCGAAATCGATTTCGCGGATGCGCTTGAACTTTCCGAGCCCCAGGAGCACGCCGTCCTCGAGCGGCAGCGCGCCGCCCGACAGCGACGTGCCGGACCCGCGCGGCACCACCTTGATGCCCTCGGCGGCACAATATTTCAGAACCAGCGACACCTGCTCGGTGGTGTCAGGGAGCACGACAACCATGGGCGGCTGCCGATAGGCCGTGAGCCCGTCGGACTCATAGACCCGCATCTCCGCCGGACTGTCGATCACGCCCTCGCCCGGCACGATCGCGCGAAGAGCGGCAACGATCTCACTGCGGCGCGCCAGGACCGCGGTGTCGCTCGCAGGCATCATGATGGCCATAGTCAGAAACTCTCCTCGCCGGCGCAATTTGTGCCGACAAATCAATCATGTCCGCAAGGCTTTGGGCAAGGCCTTGGGCAAGTCTCTGAGTAAGGCTTTGGGATGGTCATCCGAAGGTCCCATTGCTTTGTTGCAGCGCAAGTTCTCTCTGGGGCAAGTCTGGCATCGTGAAACCTGCCAAGGTTTCACGGCTTGTCCACGTACAGCGGACCTGCCAAAACCACGACCCTCAATCTGACCCCGGGAAGAGACGAAGAGCATCCTATGACAAAACTGACTTTGGGCGCACTGGTTGCCCTCGCCATGACCGCCGCAGCATCCAGCGCCATTTCTTCCAGTGCCATGGCGCAGGACGCCGCAGCCGGCAAGACGTCGTTCAACAAGTGCCTGGCCTGCCACGCCATCGGCGAAGGCGCCAAGAACAAGGTCGGCCCCGAGCTCAACGGCCTCAACGGCCGCAAATCCGGGACTGCGCCGGACTACAGCTATTCGGACGCGAACAAGAATTCCGGCATCACCTGGGACGAGGCGACCTTCAAGGAATACATCAAGGACCCGAAGGCCAAGATCCCCGGCACCAAGATGGCATTCGCCGGCATCAAGAACGAGACGGAGATCAACAATCTCTGGACCTTCATCGCCCAGTACGACAAGGACGGGAAGGTCAAGTAACGACCCAAGGCCCGGCGGCCGCTAATCGGCGGCCGCCGCCATCGGAACGATCCTCGCGATCAGCGCCTCGATCTCGCTCTTGACAAGATCCGGCACCGCGTTCTGCACCATGTGGCCGAGCTCGGGCAGCACGATCAGTTTTGCATTGGCGACCGTCGCGGCAAACGGCCGGGCGTGAATATTGGTCGACACTGTCTTGTCGGGCTCGCCCGCGATGATCACCGTCGGCACCTTGATCTCGCCATAGCGCGGAGCTTGCGCGGCGACGGCCTCCTTCAGCGTCACCAGATCGTAGGCGTTGGCGATGAACTCGCGCGGGCGCAGCAAGAGCGGCGTCGCTGAGTCCCTCACAAATCCATCCGGCATCAGTTGCGGCAGGAAAACGCTTTGCGCGCCGGGATCGAGCAGGAAATAGCCGAGCGGCAGCGTGACCGTGTAGGCGAGCAGAGGGCCGATCACCGGCGTTGCGATGATCCTGTTGTAGCGGCCGACGCCGCCGCGCCAGGGATGGGTCACCGGTGCGAGCATCACGAGGCCCGCGACACGGGCGGGATGATCGAGCGCGAGCCGCGTGCCGAGCGCTCCGCTCCAGGAATGCACCACGAAGATGGCGCGCGCGATGCCGAGCTTGGCAAGCGCCTCGTCGATCATGCGCGCCTGCACGTCGGGCGTGGAATCCGCGCGCCGTGCCCGCGTGCTCCAGCCATGGCCGGGACGATCGATCAGGATCACGCGATGATCCTTTGCCAGGAGATCGCCGAGCGGGCGCCGCATCGCTTCGAGATTGGAGCTCGCGCCATGCAGCATCACGATCGGCGGGCCGGAATCGCGCGGGCCGAGATCGACGACATGCAGCGTTGCGCCGGCCACCTCGACCATCTTACCCGGCGGCGGATATGCGCGCTCGACCGCCCAGACTCCGGCTTGCGTGATCAGCGCCAGCACAGCCAGCGCCGTCACGACGAGAATCATGGTCATGGAGATGGTCCGGGAAAACTTGGGCACACGACAGCTACGGTTCTAACCGATGACAGTTTCGCCCGTCGTCGGTTCCAGGGAAAGTACGGTCTGTGGATAGCGGGGGCATCTTTGACGTTAAAAAGCATAATAGAATCAGCGCCATTCCCGCAGGTTTCGGACCGACGGCATCGGCTTCATGCGACCGTCATCGCCTCGTCCATATAATCGCCACGGTCGGTTCGGCCATCTAGGGGCGGATGGTGCCGATCCTCCACGCGGGCTCCTTAAGGGAACGCGGGAACGACCGGCAGATTGGCCTGGTTTGAACCGGAGATACCTATGAGTGTCAGATCAAACGACGCTGCGATCGACGAGATCGTCGCGAGCTGCAATGGCGATCTGCGCGGTGCCGTGCGGGCGCTGCTGCTGATCAACGAGCATCTCGAAGCCGAACTTGCCAAGCTCTACGCCGCCGCCGCCGACCACAGCCTGGTCGAACGCGGCAACAACGCGCTGCATTAGCGCGCAAGGCGCTTCAGCTCTTTGTCTTGAGCATCACCTGATTGGTGTCGTTTCGAGCATCACCTAGTTGGTGTCGCTCTCGCCGTCCTTCTCTTCGTCGGGATTCACCGGCGGACAGGCACGGATCGTCGAGCGGGCAAGCTTCGCATCGCTCCGGGATCGATAGGGTCCGTCGCCGAACCAGATGTCGCCTGATATGACCGGGTTGCTGGTCACGATCTCACATTTGCCGGTGGCGTGATTGCCGACCACCCAGAACAGGCTATCGGCCAGCCCGACCGTTCCGGTCGCCAGCAGCAGGGCGCCTGCGGCTATCCAGCGTTTCATGGCTTCGCTCCTGCCGTTCATGTCATGCAGGTAAGCCCGCGCACGTCCGAAAGACATCCCTCGACGACGGGACGGATCGCCGCGTGGTTAATCCTTGCACGCCGCAATCGCTCAACAGCGCATCGAATTGGGAATTATTTTCTTGAGCATGATCTTTTCGGAAAACCGCTGCACACTTTTCCGGATCATGCTCTAGATGTCGCGCCCCTCGACCTTCTCGGTCAGCGACTTGACCTGATCGGGGATCTTGTCGAGGTGCGGATTGATGGCGAGCGCCTTGCGATAGGCATCGAGCGCGCGCTTATCGTTGCCGAGTTCCTGCATGATCATGCCGAGACCGGCGAGTGCACCGAAATGGCGGGGCTCGCGGATCAGCACCTGCTGGATGTCGGCGAGCGAGCGGCCGTAATCGTTCTGCATGTAGTAGAGCGTGGCGCGCCGGTTCCAGGCCTCGATATAGTCGGGACGCAACTTGATGACGGAATCGAGCAGCTTGATTGCAATATCGATTTTCTGTGCGTCGACCGCCGCCTTCGCCCGCGTCATCAGGAGTGCGGCGGTGTCGCTCGGGGTCTGGAGCCAGATCGCCCAGATCCGCGCCTCGACATGCTTGGCGCTGGCGTCATCGGGTGCCGCCTTCAGTGCTCCGAACAGGAAATCGAGATTTTTGCTGCGGTCGACCTTCGGCAGCTTGGCGGGCGCCTCCGGCAGCTTCTTCTGCTTGACCGGCGGCCCCTTGGGACCGTCTTGCACAGGGTTTTGCGCAATGGCCGGGGCGACGGCGGCAATCGCGGCTAGAACGACCGCCAGACGGAGGGAGCGTGCCAAGAATCTCACTGTCATGGTGAAAGTCTAAACGCGACAAGCCGCCCTTGCATAGCAAGGACGGCGTCAAAGTCGTGTGAGACCGTGGTCTTGCGGGCCGCGCGCGGGGCCTCAGCCGGGCAAATCAGCCGCTGATCAGCCTTGGCGAGCCTTGAAGCGGCGCTGCACCTTGTTGATCACATAGACCCGGCCCTTGCGGCGGACCAGGCGGTTGGCGCGATGGCGACCGCGCAGCGATTTCAGCGAGTTACGGACCTTCATGGCAGAATCCTGAACGTTCGAAAGGCCGTGTTCGGCACTACCGTTTCGGCACGCGCGAATGTGGCAAAATGAGATTTTTCCCGCCGGCGGACGACCGCCCGGGACGGGGCGGTTTCTAAGCCATGCGACCGGCGAATGTCAATGCGACCGGCCCCCTGCTCCGAGAAATCCTTGAAAACAACCCCACGCAAAGTAGGGAAACGGCCGTTTTCAGGCCGGGAACTCGACCAGGACCTCCCCGGTTGCAACCCGCTCGTCGTTCTGGTTCCGCACCACCATGTCGGTCAGGACCCACCCCAAGCGGGCGGTCGCCTGTTTGGACTTGATGATTCCCGAGGGCTGGATGGTGTCGCCGGGCCGGACCAGTTCGACCCAGCGGGTCTTGAGCCGGCGATGGACGGTTGAAGAAGACGTTGTCGTTAAAAGGAATCTGGAGCCCCGTTCCAATTCCATCGGAGCGAAATGGGCTCCAGCGCAGGAATCGCCAGCGACCAATGCAGCAATGGCGGCTTGCCAAATTCGTTATATGATATAATCAATTTGCGAAACGCGTTGCCGGGAGGACCCAGATGCCGAAACTCAAACTGCCTGACATCGAGAAAGTCATCGCGATCGACATCCACACCCATGCCGAGGAGCCCTGCGGCTGCCATCCCGACGACGGCTATGACGACTTCCAGGCGCAGATGGCGGAGTATTTCAAGTCGCCGAACAAGCATCCGCCAACCGTGCCGGAGACCGCGGCCTACTACCGCTCCAAGAACATCGCGGCCGTGATCTTCCCGGTCGATGCCGAGCGCGAGACCGGCTTCCGCCGTTACAACAATTACGAGATGCTGGAGGTCGCATCCGACCATCTCGACGTCCTCATTCCCTTCGTCTCGATCGACCCGCACAAGGGTAAGCTGGGCGCGCGCGAAGCGCGCAAGCTGATCGAGGAATACGGCGTCCGCGGCTTCAAATTCCATCCGACCATGCAGGGCTTTTACGCCAACGATCGCATGGCCTACCCGCTTTATGAAGAGATCAACAATGGCGGCGCGATCGCGCTGTTCCACACCGGTCAGACCGGTGTCGGGTCAGGCATGCCGGGCGGCATGGGCATGCGACTGAAATACTCCAACCCGATGTACATGGACGACGTCGCGGCCGACTTCCCCGACCTCAAGATCATCCTCGCCCATCCCTCCTTCCCCTGGCAGGAAGAAGCGCTATCGGTCGCGACCCACAAGCCGAACGTCTATATCGACCTGTCGGGCTGGTCGCCGAAATATTTCCCGCCGATCCTTGTGCGCTATATCAACTCGATCCTGCAGGATAAGATGCTCTTCGGCTCGGACTGGCCGGTGATCACGCCGGACAGGTGGCTCTCGGATTTCGCCAAGATCGACATCCGCGAAGAGATCCGGCCGAAGGTGTTGAAGGCGAACGCGAGAAAGCTGCTGGGAATCTAACGAGAGGTCAGCGTGACGATCAAAGCCGTCGTCTTCGACGCCTACGGAACGCTCTACGACATCCAGTCGGTCGCCGAGATCACCGAGGATGCGTTTCCGGGCTACGGCGAGATCATCACGCAGATCTGGCGCATCAAGCAGCTCGAATACACCTGGTTGCGCTCGCTGATGCAGCGCTACCAGGATTTTGCAGCTGTCACGCGCGACTCGCTCGCCTATACGCTCCGTGTGCTCGGCCTTGTCTACGAGCGCGAAGTGTTCGAGCGCGTGATCGAGAAGTATCTTCACCTCGATCTCTATCCGGATGCAACAGCGGCACTTGCGGCCCTGAAGCCGCACAAGCTCGCCATCCTCTCCAACGGCAGCCCGGACATGCTGGACGCACTCGTCCGCAACTCCGGTCTCGATCGGCTGCTCGACGCCGCGATCAGCGTCGATGCGAACAAGATCTTCAAGCCCGCTCCGCAAGCCTACGCGCTGATCGGCGACGTGCTCGGCACGCAGCCCGACGAGGTGCTGTTCGTGTCCTCCAACCCTTGGGACGTCGCGGGCGCAAAAGCGTTCGGGCTCAAGGTCGCCTGGATCGAACGGGTGACGCCCGAGGCCATGGCGCTGGCTTGCGTCGAGAACGAAGTCGTGGCACCGCTGACGATGTTCAGGGCGATCCGGACCCAGATGGACGAGCTCGGGTTCGCACCGGATCACCGTGTTCGCTCTCTCTCCGAACTGCCAGGAATTGTTGCCCGCTCATGAGTCTGGAATCCGTTCGCGCCTTCTTCGCCGAGAAAGCCCCCGAAATATCAGTGATTGAATCGCCGATCAGCTCGGCCACGGTGCCGCTTGCCGCCGAGGCCTATGGCGTCGAGCCCGGCCGCATCGCCAAGACGCTGTCGCTGCGGATTGGCGAGCGCGTGATCCTGATCGTTGCCGCGGGCACGTCGCGGATGGACAACAAGAAGGTGAAGGCGGCGTTCGGCGGCAAGCCGAAGATGCTCGGCCTCGAGGAAGTCGCCGAGATCACCGGGCACGAGGTCGGCGGCGTCTGCCCGTTCGGGCTGAAGGCGCCGCTGCCGATCTATTGCGACGTGTCGCTGAAGGCGTTCGACGTGGTGGTGCCCGCCGCCGGCTCAACCCACAGCGCGGTGCGCATCGCGCCCGATCGCATGGCCGAGCTGGTCGCGGCTGAATGGGTCGACGTCTGCGAGCACAGACCTTGAGCAGCCCAGGATGGGTCCGAAGTTTAGGCGACCTCGCGATCTAGCCGCCCCAACCACAGTAGGGACGGCAGCGATAGCGTCCCCCATGCAAGCCGCCGTGCCAACGGCCCCAGTGCCACCAACGCACTTGGACCGATTCACTCTCCTGCACTGTCGGCTTGGCGGCCCCGGATAAAGGAGTGAGCGGGGCAGCCATTGCAGGTGCACCGAGCGATATCGCACCAATCACGAAAAGCGCCGCAGCAATTCTAGACATGGCATCCCTCCAATCCGCGACCTCCGACCGCAATCAACTTGGCTGACTGCAATTCGTTGCTATGACGGCTTCGGGTCAGGACCGGCCGTCAAACCGCTGTCGCGCCAGAGGTTCAGTTTCGGGTCGTAGTCGGCGCGCCAACTGGGCGGCTGCTTGGCCGCCCGCGACCGACGTCCGCGCCTCTATGACCTAATCGTCCTCATCGTAATAGGGTTGCGGCGGGGGCCGCAGCGGCGGCGCTCTGTTATATTGTGGCGGCGCCGCCCGTCCGCGCGGGATCGGTTGCTGCTGATTGTTGGTTTCGAAGACCGCACGGCAACCATTCGAGAGCTGCGGCGTATTCTGCCGCAGGCACGCGACGATGCGGTTCACGTCGGGGATCTCTGAGCTGCACAGACGCCAGACATCGGGCGTGCAGGCCATCTGCTGTTCCATGGTGCCGCGGTATTCCTGCGCGGAGGCGGCGCTCTGCGCGAGGATGCCGCCGATGATGAGCGCCACACCCAGCGCAATCCGCCCTGTTCGCATGTTCCAGGTCCTTCCGGTTCACCAAATGCTGCTCAATCAATGAGGCACCGGAAGGTTCTGGACCAACAACTAAACGTGAAAGCAGAACGCGCCGCGTTTGGAACCTATTCCACCTTGCCGATCTTCTTCACCGCCGCGATCAGCCGCGCACTGTCCTCCTTGACGAATTTGGCAAACTCCGGCGCATCCTGATAGGCGACGAGACTGCCCGACGCCTCGAACGTCTTGATGACCTCGGGACTCTTCATCACCTGCGCCATCGCTTCGCGGAGCCGGGTGACGATCGGCGCGGGCAGCGCGCTCTGCCCGAACACGCCGGCCCAGATATACATTTCGACGTCCTTGTAGCCGAGCTCCTGGAAGGTCGGCACATCAGGGAAGCTCGCGATGCGTTGCGCCCCGCAATTGCCGAGCACGCGCAGCTTGCCGTCATCGACTTGCGGCTTCAGCGTGCCGGGTGCCGCCGCGATCGCCTGCACCGTGCCGCTGAGGATCGCCGTCAGCGCAGGGCCCGCGCCGCGGAACGGCACGTGCAGCAATTTGATGTCGGCGCTGCTCGCGAACATCTCCATCGCCACATGCAGCGTGCCGTAAGGACCGGACGAGCCATAGGTGATCTGTCCCGGACGCTTCTTTGCATCAGTGACGAAATCCTGCACCGTCTTCCACGGCGCCGATGCCGGCACCGCAAGCAGCGTGGGATCGGCGAGCACGCGCGCGATCGGCGCGAATTGCGAGACTTCATAGGCGACGGGACGATCGAACAGCCGATCGGCCTCGGGCAGCACTGCGAGCGAGGACAGCGTCATCAGAAGCGTGTGGCCGTCCGGCTCGGCGCGAGCCGCCGCCGCATTACCGACGGAGCCGCCGCCACCGCCGGCGCGATTGTCGACGATGACGGCCTTGCCGAGGATGCGCTCCAGCGCGAGCGCGACCGGGCGCGCGGCAAGATCGGCCTGGCCGCCGGCCGGAAACGGCACGATCATGGTGATGTTTCGCGAGGGATAGGCGCCTTGCGCGAAGCTGGTGCGTGAAAGCGCGGTTTGAGCCAGCGGCAGCATTGCCGCCGCGCGCAGGAGATCGCGTCGATTCATCGGATAGCCCCTCCCTCATTTCTTCTTGTTGCGGACGATAGCCTAAAGCATGATCCGGAAAAGTGCGCAGCGGTTTTCCGAAAAGATCATGCTCAAACAAAGAGCTAAGGCGCGATGACGATTCAACCTGGAATCATCGCGCCTTAGCGCAGCGATGCCTGTGAACAAAGGTATCTCTGTGCCGCCTCGATGCGGCGCCGAGCGGCCTGTTTACCTGACGTTATCCCTGTCCGCGCGCGCAGCGGAACGTTGCTTGATGCCTGGCGGTTAGCCGGCTGGGAGTATGTGGGATGAACGAGCTTGGCACCATCGACGGCGCCCTCGACGAGATGCTGGTCAATCTCGCAGGGATCGTGCTGCGGCTTTCAAGTCCGGCCATTACGAACACGCCGGACACTCGGCAGGCGCTGGCGCGCTCCGTCCATCAATATGCGGTCTGCGCATCGCGCTCTGCCGATCCGCGCGTGCACGCGTTGAAGGCACAGTTGGAAGCGACGTTGAAGCCACGTTTGCGGGTCATCGTGAGCAATGGAGCCAAATCGAAGGTGCCGTAGGGTGGGCAAAGCGAAGCGTGCCCACCATCATTCGCCAAACTGCCCTGCAATTTCCCGCATGTTCCCTCCCCAATCAGCAGCAAGAACGCCCTGCTCCACGTAACGACGAAAGCTGCTGTATGGCCAGTCGCTCACGCGCGACACGTGACCATGCTTTACCGGATTGAAGTGAATGTAGTCGACGTGCCGCTCCAGATCCGCATCATCGCGTATCGCATGTTCCCAGTAGCGACGCTGCCAGATGCCCTTCTTACGCTTGACCACCTTGCTTATCGAACGCGACCGAGCCTCCAAGCCTCGTGAAAAGCCGCTCTTGATCAGGCTCCATCGTGACGAGAAATCGCTGTCGTTCTCAGGAAGCTCCCAGATCGCGTGAAGATGGTCTGGCAGGATGCAGATAGCGATTGTCTCGAACGGGCTCCGTTGCTGAGCCGCACGATACGTCTTCCTGAGGCGATCGATCTCATCCACAAGCAAAGTGCTCGATCGGTCTGCGAGAACGATCGTGAAGAAGACCTTGCCCGTTGCTCGACGGTACTGAGGCATCTGTTGGTTTGTCAACGAAAGTGGTGGGCACGCTTCGCTTTGCCCACCCTACGAAGTCTTCGACGTTTTGGCACCCGACTTCGGGCGCCGCTTGCAGGTGAGCGGCAACTTTGCGGCAAGGAAGTCCGCGAGCACCTCGACGCGAAGAGGACGCGGGCCGCCGGGCGGCATCACCAGATGCACGGCGCCTTCCGCCTGCTTCCAGTCCTTCAGGATCACCTCGACCTCGCCGGAGGCAATCGCTTCACCGACGATGAACTCGGGAAGATCGGCGATGCCGAGTCCAGCGACGACCGCAGGCATCACGGCTTCGCCGTTGTTGACGCGAAGCTGCCCCGCCGGCCGCACGCTCGCCTGTTCGCCAGCAGCGTTGGTGTAGTGCCAGACATTCGGCGTGGAGAGATAGGCGTAGCTGAAGCATTTGTGCTCGGCGAGGTGCATCGGATGCGTCGGCCGCCCCTGGCGCTTGAGATAGGACGGCGCCGCCACCGTGTAGCGCGGCATGGTGAAGAGCCGCCGCGCGATCAGCGAAGAGTCCGGCAGCCGCGCGATGCGCAGCGCCGCGTCAAAACCATCGCCGATCAGATCGACGGTCGCATCGCTTAAGTGCAGGTCGACCGACACCTCCGGATAGGCCTGGAAGAATTCCGGCAGCAGCGGCGCCACCGCCTTCACCCCGAACGTCATCGGCACCGCGAGGCGCACGAGGCCGCGCGGTGCGACCGACTGCGCCAGCGCCTCGTTCTCCGCGGCCTCGCCATCGGCGAGCAGGCGCGCCGCCCGGTCGGCGAGTTTGTGCCCGGCATCGGTCAGCGCAAGCCGGCGTGAGGTGCGGTTGAAGAGCCGCGCGCCCAGCCGCTCTTCCAGCCGCGTCACCGCCTTGGAGACCGTCGCCTTGGACATTCCAAGTTCGCCGGCGGCGGCCGCAAACGACCGTAATTCCACGACTTTTGCGAAAATCGCGAGCGCCTCGAAATCCGGGAGTTTTGCCATGGGAACCGTCCGTCAGATGAATTTACAGAAACAATGCGTTTCGACAGTTTCTATTTCTATACCACAGGCGGAGGCTTATCCAAGAGCCATCAGGAATTCAGGAACTGGAGAAATCCAATGACCAAGAAGCTCTCAGGCAAGGTTGCCCTCGTCACCGGCGGCTCGCGCGGCATTGGTGCTGCGTCCGCCCGCGCCCTCGCCGATGAAGGCGCCGACGTCGCCATCAGCTATGTCGCCTCGCCCGACAAGGCCGAAGCCGTGGTCGCGGAATTGACCGCCAAGGGCGTCAAGGCGCGCGCTTACAAGGCAGACCAGGCTTCTTCCGTTGAAGTCGACCAACTCGTGAAGGATGTCGCGAAGGATTTCGGCCGTCTCGACATTCTCATCAATAATGCAGGCGTTGCCGTCGGTGGGCCGATTGGTGACGCCAACACGGATACCGCGGCGCTGGTCCGCCAGGACGCCATCAACGTGCACGGCGTGATCACCGCGATCAGAACGGCGTCGAAGCTGATGGATGACGGTGGACGCATCGTCACCATCGGCTCGGGCATCGCCAGCCGCGCCTCGTTCCCGGGCCTTGCCGATTACGCCGCCACCAAGGCTGCGGTCGTCGGCTACTCGAAGGGCGCAGCGCGCGACCTCGGGCCACGCGGCATCACGGTGAACGTGCTGCAGCCCGGCTCGATCGATACCGACATGAATCCGAAGGACGGCGGCGATTTTGCCGAAGCCCAGCGCACCCAGCACGCGCTGCAGCGTTTCGGCACTGCTGAAGAAATCGCAGCCGGTGTTGTCTTCCTCGCAAGCCCCGAAGCCTCGTTCGTGACAGGCACGGTGCTCAACGTTGATGGCGGCTTTGGCGCCTGATCGACACGACATTCATTCAGTTGAAGGAACTATTCCCATGATCGAACTCAGACCCTTTGCAAAGCTCGGCGGCGCCGATCACGGCTGGCTCAAGGCCAAGCATCACTTCTCCTTCGCGAGCTACTATGACCCCGCCAATGTGAGCCATGGGTCCTTGCGCGTATGGAATGACGACGAGATCGCGCCGAACACGGGCTTTCCCGCCCATCCGCACGCCAACATGGAAATCATCACCTATGTGCGCGAGGGCGCAATCACCCACCAAGACAGCCTCGGCAACAAGGGCCGGACCGAAGCGGGCGATGTGCAGGTGATGAGCGCCGGCAGCGGCATCCGTCACTCCGAATACAATCTCGAGCCGACCAAGACGAAAATCTTCCAGATCTGGATTGAGCCGACCGCGCGCGGCGGCCAGCCCACCTGGGGCTCAAAGCCGTTCCCGAAGGCGGACCGCTCCGGCAAGCTGGTGACGATTGCGAGCGGCGACGAGAACGATACGGACGCGCTGCCGATCCGCGCCAATGCCCGCGTGCTCGCCACCACGCTGAAGGCCGGCGAGAGCGCCGAATACGCCCCGCAGAAGTCGCGGCACCTTTATCTGGTGCCGGCGGCAGGCGCGATCGAGATCAACGGCGTGCGCGTCAATGCCCGCGACGGCGCCGCGATCCGCGACGAGGACAGTTTGAAGATCACGGCTCTGGAGGATTCCGAGCTGGTGCTCGTCGACGCGGCATAACCCCACACAGCGTCATGCCCGGCGCGATCCGGGCATGACGACTAAAATCATTCGAACAACTCACGACTTCAATTCAACGGAGACCACCCATGGCTAAAGTTCTCGTTCTCTACTATTCCGCCTACGGCCACATCGAAGCGATGGCGAATGCGGTTGCCGAAGGCGCGCGCGAAGCCGGCGCGACCGTCGACATCAAGCGCGTGCCCGAGCTCGTGCCGGCCGAAGTCGCAAAGGCATCGTATTACAAGGTCGACCAGGCTGCGCCCGTCGCCAAGATCGATGACCTCGCGAATTACGACGCGATCATCGTCGGCACCGGCACCCGCTTCGGACGGATGTCCTCGCAGATGGCGAACTTCCTGGACCAGGCCGGCGGGCTCTGGGCCAAGGGCGCGTTGCACGGCAAGGTCGGCGGCGCATTCACGTCAAGCGCGACCCAGCATGGCGGCCAGGAGACCACCCTGTTCTCGATCATCACCAACCTCCTGCATTTCGGCATGGTCGTGGTCGGCCTGAATTACGGCTTTGCCGGCCAGATGAAGCTCGACGAGGTCACGGGCGGCGCGCCCTATGGCGCCACCACCATCACCGGCGGCGACGGCAGCCGCCAGCCCAGCGCCAACGAGCTCGCCGGTGCGCGCTATCAAGGACGCGTGATCGCGGAGACCGCGAACAAACTGCATGGCTGATGCGTTCGGGGCGGCATTCTCTTTTGCGGATGCCGCCCCATCTAGCGGTCAGGAGCACCCGACGGCATGGCCGTAATTGAAATTCTCATGATGGCGCAGATGATCCGGCGGCCGGCGCAGGCGCTGGCACGGCGCTGGTATTGCCGCAGCCTGTTCCGCGCCTCGCGCGGCAGGCTGCACTGTACGGGGTGCTCGGGATCGTGACGACCTCGCGCTAGTCAGGCTTCTTCCTGAGCAGTTCGCGGCCAATCGGGCGAACGGCCTCGCTGCGCAGCACGAGCGACGTCGTCACCGCGCCGTATCCTGCGATCCGGTCCACGATCGTCTCAAGGTCTTCCGGCACAGGCACCAGCACCTTCAGCACAAAGCAGTCCTCGCCAGTCACGCGATGGACCTCGATGATGTTCGGAATCTCAGCGAACTTCTTCAGACAGGTCTTGATGTGTTCATGCGAGGTGCGCAGCCGGACCAGCGCCATCAGGCCGAGCCCGAGCGCACGCGGATTCACCCTGGCGCCGTAACCTTCGATGATGCCGGCCTCCTCGAGGCGCTTGACGCGCTCGGAGATTGCCGGCTGCGACAGGCCGACCGCGCGCCCGAGCTCGGACAACGGCACGCGCGCGTTCGCCTGTAGCGCTTCGAGGATCTTCATATCCTTGCTGTCGACGCTCCCGAAACGATCCAACCGAACTCTCCATTCCACCTTGAGATCATCGGCGAACGGGCCGCCCCGCCGATGACTTGCCATGTCATGCGTGACCCGGACCGTCCACACTGCGCACTCAACCAGATATCACGAGACCAGCATGCGCAAAATGATCACCCTTCCCGGCATCGGCGGCTCCGGTGACGCCCACTGGCAGACGCGCTGGGAGCGGACAGAGCCTCGCTTCACCCGCTTCGTACCCGCAAGCTGGGATCAACCTGACCTGGACGACTGGGTGCAGGCGCTGGAGCGCGCCGTGGCTGATAGCGATGAGCCTCCCGTGCTGGTCGCGCACAGCCTCGCCTGCCTGCTGGTGGCACATTGGGCCGCGCGGTCGTCGTCCCCGGTCGCCGGGGCGTTCCTCGTCTCCGTGCCGAATCCTGATGGACCTGCGTTTCCATCAGCAGCGGCCTCGTTTCGATCCGCGCCATCGGCACCGCTGCGCTTTGCCTCGCTCATCGTCGCGAGCAGCGACGATCCCTATGGCGATCTTGCTTATATCAGGCAACACGCACGCGACTGGCATGCGGGGCTGGTCACGGTTGGCGCGCTCGGACACATCAACGCGTCGAGCGGACTTGGCGACTGGGCTCAGGGACGGGGTTTGCTGGAAGCGTTCTGCGCCGGACTTGCGCGCCGATAGGCCGGCGTCATAACCACGGTCTGCAAGCAGCATTGACCCGGCCTTCAGGTGGCGCGGCGGTCTGCCGGAACCCTCTGCACGCCCTTACAAGTCCGGCTTGATCGGATCGCGGAGCGAATCTTGGAAAGTAGGGGATCGTCTCCTATGGGACGCAGGCATTAGGTGGGTTGTCGGTCTGCGCCTGACCGAGAAGCCATATCTCCAATCGCCTTATCGTCTCGGCACGCGATTTTTGCCCGCCTTTTGTGACGAGGTAATAGCCCTCAGGAAGAGGGACTGTTGCGTCGAGAGCGCGGAGGCGACCGCTCGCAAGATGGGGCGCAGCATAGGCGAGATCCATCGCAGCTATGCCCGCACCAGCTAGAGCAGCATCCATAGCCTGGGCTCGGGTCTCGACCACGACGCTCCGATCGGGTGGATCACCGACCCTACCTGATAAGCGCCACCAACGATTCCAATCGCGAAAGCGCGAGCGCGCGCGGATGACGGTACTATTGCTGGAAAGCTCAACGATATGCGGATGTGCGACGGGAAGCAATGTTTCGTTGAACAGGCGAGTTGCCGTGAGGCCTTTCCAATCGCCGAGGCCATGTCGAATAGCACAGTCGAAGTCTTCGTTCGTAAGATCGATCGTCCGGGTCGTCGTCGAGATCGCCAACTCCACATCGGGGTTCAGGTGTTGCCAATCCGGAAGGCGCGGGATCAACCAGTGTGAGGCGAACGTTGCAACAGTGCTGATCCTCAGTTGTCCACGCCGGCGCCGAAGGGGTGTCACGGCTGCTTCGATGCGGTCGAGCGCGTCACCCATAACCATCAGAAGGGATTCGGCGTCTTCTGTCAGTTTGCCGCATCGACCGACTTGGCGGACGAGCGTGACGCCGAGCTGACGCTCCAATTCTGCAATCCTGTGCGACAATGCCGACCGCGTCACGCCAAGCACTTCGGCAGCCTTGGATACGCTTGGTGCCTTCTTTAGCGCCGCGAGTGCCTGCAAGCCCCTTGTCGAAGGTAGATCCATGTCAATGTTCCCCGACACGATGCGTGAATATATCTCACACAATATCCCTTGCGAAGCCGCTACATTCCCGAGCGGAGGTTTGGATGATGACAGCCGTTTTCAGTCAGTTCGCTGCGTACAACCGATGGGCCAATGCTCGCCTTTACGCTGCTGCGCTAGCTCTGCCAGACGAAGCGTATCGGCGTCCGATCGGCGTTTTCTTCGGGAGCCTTCACGGGACGCTTAATCACCTGCTCGTCACAGATCGGCTCTGGCTCCGTCGTCTGACGGGTGAGGGTGAACACCCCGATCGACTCAACGCCATCATCCATGACGATCGGAATGAACTGGCACGTGCCCGTTTTAGGGAAGACGAGCGCCTGATCTCCGTGGTCGAAGCCTATAGCGATAGCGACTTGGATCGGGCGCATGGCTATCAGACGACCAGCGGTCAGCCACACGAGCAGCGGATCGCAGATATCCTCCAGCACCTTTTCAACCACCAGACGCATCATCGCGGTCAAGCACATGCTTGTTGCTCAATTCTAACCGGAAAGGAGCCGCCCTCCCTGGATCTCCTAGCGTTCCAACGAGGGGTCCCGGCGCCTTCAATATCGCTCGACTAAGAAAGCGGTCGCTTCGGTTTACCCCGTCAGTGTCACGCAGGCGAGGAATCTCAAGGCTCATCTTCCCTGCAGAGCTTTCGCTGCCCTGATAGGCGGCCTCCTCGCGGCGTTGCTGAAATTTGGCTGGTCTGGCCAGACGCAACGCTTCCGGGCAGGCCCCGGTTGGATGCTTACGGGATAGAAGCGGACATCAGCCAGCCGACGATCTCCGCTGAAACCGTCGAAAGTGACCCGAAGCGGTCATCTGGCTGTCCCAACTCCAACTCCCACCTTGAAGGTGACAAATTTTCAGACATTGAGAAGAGCGGACGAAAATTGTTGCATGACGTCGGAGTGTACGAATGAGCCCTTCCGGAGCTTTGATCGCGATCCTGCCGTGTAATGACCTTAATGCGTCGGAGCGGTTCTACAATCGACTGGGCTTTGCGCGCCCGGACAGTGAAAGGCCTGCTCCGGGAGAGCCCGACACCTATCGCATGCTGTCGAACGGGAAGGGCGGATATCTACATCTGACGGACGCGGTCGCGGGATGGCTAACGCCGGGCAGAAACCCTTTTGGGCTTTATCTTTACCTCGAGAGTGTTGATGCTGCGGCGCGCGAATTTCAGCAATCACCCGAAGACAAGCCGTGGGGGATGTACGAATTTGCGATCTCGGACCCAGATGAAACGTTGGTCCGTGTCGGTTGGCCAATTCCTCTCCGCACCGGAGCGCAATAATTCGTGTGCAACAGGTCCATCGTGACATTTTGCGTTGCGCTGCCGCACGACCTTGGATGCTATAGGAGCAAAGCGGACGTCTCACCGGTCAAATGACGTTGCCGGGTTTATAGGTACACGGCCTAGCTGTCGAACAGCGCGGCTTCGGTGAATGCGAGATCGCCGAGCCGCGGCGGCCGCGGGCCCTTTGCGTATTTCCGGCCGCGCTTCTCGGAATACCAGCCGACAATTCCCGGCACAGATCGGTTTGCATCGAAGCGAACGAGCAGACCGCCGCGCTTCGCGAGGAAGCGTCCGACATTTCCGGCAAACCTTGCGAGTTCGGCGGTGTCCCGGCAATAGAGCAGCCGATAGACCGGCACGAGATCCTTGACCTTGTGCTTCTGAAACACGAAGGGGTGGCAGCTGTCGCCATCGCGCACGACGACGCTGAGGCAGCCAAAGGACGCATGCTGACGCAGCAGATCGGCCTCGAAGACTGAAAGCCCGTCCGCATGGTCTTCCCTGAGCTGCTCGACGGTGGCGCGCGGCACAGGCCTCGCCAATGCGAGCGCACCGTACATCTGCCCCTTGCAATAGACCGAAAAGCCCTGCGCCTCCACGGACGCCCAGGTGTGCGGCGCCGGCGTGATGTTGAAATAGGTCACGCTCTTGTCGCGCGTTGCAGCTCGTACCATCTGCGAGCCGAACATCCTGAATTCGGGTTCGACATACCAGCTCGAAACATTGCAGCGAATGACGGCCTCGTCGCCTGCGCGCAGCTCCGAGAACAGCAGCAGGATGACGCCGACCGGCACGCCGCCACGATCGAGGCAATAGCCGAAGGCGGGATAGCCGGCCGGACGCGCACGCTGGGCGTGGCGCGCGAGTCCGCGACGCCAGTATTCGTTGGAGCGAAACGCAAAACCCTTGTTGAGCAGCGCGGCAATCGCCGGCAGATCGTTCTCGACGATCTCGCGAACCTTCAGACGCGGCCCGGTTGACGGCGCAGACATTGCATTCGGCGGATTTGATGTGTCCGTAAGATGCACGTGCGCGCGACCCAAATGATCCCTGCTGCGACAATCAGTATCACAGCCAAATTGACGCATGGTGGATAACAGTATGTCGCGTTCCATGCTTACAAAAGCAGCCGATAGCGGCGACTTCACTTGCGTTTACCTTAATGAAGCGCCCGCGCGCACAAGGATTTCCGGGCCGGATTACCGCCGCGGCACGCGGATCATGAACGTCTCGCCTTCGCCGAGATCGTTAAGCACGTTGCGTCCGCCGGTCGCGGCGGCGCGGCGGCGCAAGCCTTCCCAGCCCCATATCTCGACCGTGTGCGCCCAGTCGGGCAGCGTCAGCTCGAGCGCGCGGCCTGGCCGGTCGGTCCAGCCCTGCAGGTTCTGCCAGACGTAGAGCTCGGCGTCCGCACTCGTCAGCGTGGTGAGGCCGCGGCTCTTGTCGATCGACGTCAGCGTCATGTCGCCGGCGAGCCGCAAAATTGTCTGCAGCACCACGCCGCGAATCTCCGGCGACCACGGATTCTCGGTGACAGCCATGGCGTAGTGCGGACCATCGACTCGCGGCGTGTCCGCGAGATTCCATGGGAATGCCAGCGCCATGACAGGCGAACGCCCGTCCTGGCCGACCACGGCGACCTGGTCCCAGAACGCGCTCAGAAACAATTTGCCGAGCACCCTGGAGTCGTCCCACTCCCCTGCCCGCGCCACGTTGAATTCGGTGGCGTAGAACCTGACGTCGCGCTTGAGCCCCATCGCCTGCTTGACGCGGTCGAAGCAGGTTTGCGCGGAAAACTCGCGGCCGCGCGTGATCGGGTACCAGCGGTCATTGTAGTAGGTGTGGAGATCGATGCCGTCGAGGCGACCGTCTTCCAGCAGATCCGCGATCGCAGGCCCGTAGCCGCGCAAGGTGGCATCGAGATGCGAATTGCAGGTCGCAAAGCCGCCGGGCACGACGCGCAAGGTCGCATCGACGCTGTGCACGCCATCCGCAAGCCCCGCCAGGGCATCGTGGTAAGCCGGGCGCGGAATATTGGCCAGCACGTCAGGTTCGTTAATGGCCGAGAAGACAGTGGCGCCCCATCCCGAGATACCGTTTTCCTTCGCCCATTCACCATCCGGGCGGAATCGCTCCGCGATCGCCTTCCCGGCCTGGAACCAGTCGTTATACGATCCGATCGGTTGCGGAGGATCGAGCGTTTGATAGCTG
This sequence comes from Bradyrhizobium arachidis, assembly GCF_024758505.1. Lineage (NCBI taxonomy): Bacteria > Pseudomonadati > Pseudomonadota > Alphaproteobacteria > Hyphomicrobiales > Nitrobacteraceae > Bradyrhizobium > Bradyrhizobium arachidis. The sequence goes on from NZ_CP077970.1 coordinate 8,027,948, forward strand.
CCGTCATATTCGAGCAGGATGATCGGCGTGATTCCGTTCTTGTGCGCTTCGAGCATGCCTGCATCGAAATCTCTGGGTGTCGGACTACGCGCGACCGTCCGCCAGCCGTAGGAATTCATTCGTCCCAGTTTGGCCCCGACGCCGTGCAGGGCCTCATAGAGCTGCTCCACCGCGGGCTTGCCAGCAAGATGCGTCACGAGGTTGCCACCGCCGATGCGATCCCTCAGCCGTTCACTGCCCGCACGGTCAATCGGCGCCGCCTGCGCCGCCGCCAGGCATGACGCCATGGTTAACGCGACTGCGACTATGTCACGCAAATTAGAACGAATTTGCAATGCGAGCTTCATAGATAAGCCCAATGACGCCTAGGATCGTCCAGGTCGTTCAGGAACTCAGCAGCGCCGGCGGCGTCGAAACCGTCGCCAGCGAGCTCGTGCGCATCTTTAACCGCAACGGCTTACCAAATGTTGTGCTGGCAAGCGCAGTCAGCAGCGATTTCGAGCGCACCGCGGGCATCGAGCGCATCATGCCCTGGCTCTCGCGGATTCCGACCCGCGGGCCGCTTCGCTATATCGGCCGGGCCATCGTGGTGCCGCTGTTCACGCTCGCGGTCACCCGCGCGCTGAGCCGCCATCCCGACGCCGTCGTGATCAGCCATGGCGACAGTTTCAAGGGCGACGTGCTGGTGGTGCACGCCGTCAACGCACAGAGCCTCGCCGAGAAGCGCAGCACCGGCCAGTGGCGCTGGCGGCTCAATCCCATGCATCTGTGGGTGAGCCTGCGCGAGCGCTGGATGATCGGCGGCTTGCGCTACCGCGTCTTCGTCGCGGTGTCCTCGCGCGTCACGCAGGAGCTGCAGCAATTCTATGACGTGCCGTCCTCCCGCATCCGCGTGATCTCCAACGGCATCGACCTCAATCGCTTCACGCCCGATCCGCAAGGTGGCCGGGCGATCCGCGCCGAACTCGGCATTCCCGCCGATGCAAAGCTGTTGCTGTTCGTTGGCCACGAATTCCACCGCAAGGGCCTGGCGCATGTCATCGCCGCCCTGGAGACGCTCGATGACAATGTCTGGCTGCTCGTCGTCGGCTCCGACGATCCTGCGCCCTATCGCAAGCTCGCGCACAAGGCGCGCGACCGGCTGATCTTTGCCGGCCATCGCTCCGACCTGCCGGCGATCTATTCGGCTGCGGATGCCTTCGTGCTCCCGACGGCTTATGAAACGTTTTCGCTGGTCTGCATGGAGGCCATGGCCTGCGCGCTGCCGGTGTTCGCGACGCCCGTCGGCGGCATCGAGGAATATCTGACCTGCGGCGTGAACGGCTTTCGGATCAAGCCCGATGCCGACGACATCGCAGCCACGATCGCCGACGCGTTTGCCGATCCGGCGCTGATGACCCGCATGAGGGAAGGCGCGCGCGAGACCGCACGCAAGTATAGCTGGGAGCGGATCGGCGCGCAGTATATCGAGCTATTGAAGCAGATCGACGCGATCAAGCGCGGTGGCGACGAGACGCTGGACGAGCGAGCGCCTCCGCTGCAGCCCGACACGCCGACACGATAGCGCTGGCCACCGCTTCGTAGGTGAAGCGCGCCTCGACATTGCGTCGCGCGGCCTGCCCCGTCGCCTGCACCAGCGCGGCATCGTCGGTGAGGCTGGCGAGCAGCTTGCTGAGGCTGTCCGGATCGCGCTCCGGCACGATCCATCCGCCTTCGCCGACGACGTCGGGAATAGCTCCACAGGTCGACCCGATCACCGGGATGCCGCAAGCTTGCGCCTCGATGATCACGCGTCCGAACTGCTCGCGCACGGCCTTGGTCGTCCGGGTCAGCAGCACCAGCGCATCGAGGCCGCGGATGAAGCTTGCGACGTCGGCAGGCGCGCCCCAGCCGCGAAAATCCACGCGTCCCGCAAGGCCGAGCTCATCGACGCGCCGGCGCAGCGTCTCCTCATAGGGTCCCTCACCCATGATGCTGAGCGACACCGGCGAGGCACCGCGCGCCATCGCGTCGAGCGCCTCATCAAGTCCCTTCTCCTCGATGATGCGGCCGACATAGCCGATCCGGAACGATTGTCCGTGCTTGGAGGAGCCGGGCGTAAAGGTCGAAACATCCACGCCGTAGCCGATCGGCGTCACCGGCCCTGCATAGCCGCGCGCGCGGACGACGGCGGTGGCGTCGGGGCTGCGCGACAGCAAATGGTCGGTGTGCTTGAGCACATGCTTGCGGATCGATTCGAACGGCGGCGGCAGCCGCTTGAGGATGTTCTGGTCCACCTCCAGCACCAGGGCCGCGCGTCGCCTGAGGATCTGCGCCTGGAGCGCAACGACGCTCCACGGCTCTTCCCAGAGATGGATGACGTCCGGCTCGAGCTCGCGCAACAGTCGGCGCAGCCCGGGATAGAAATGGAGATACCAGCTCATCGGCCCCGCATGCGGGATCCGGATCGGCAGCACGTGAACCGATACACCATCGGCCTGGAACGGCTCCGCCGTCATGCTGCGGCCGAACTCCTGCCAGGTCGCCGGCATCACCAGATGCATGTCGACGTCGGGCCGGGACGCAAAGTGGCGGTAGCGCAGTCGCCCGGCCTCACTGCTGACGGCCGGGTGCGCGATCGACACGATCCGCAGCGGCGCGCCGTCAGACACGCCCCAGCACCCTTGCGGCCGTGCCGGTGAAGCCTGTCAGATGCATCTCCATCGCAGCAAGGCTGCGATGGCCGCCATTGATGGTGTTGCGCGGCAGGCTGAACGCGTCGTGCCCGCGGCGCACCAGGCCCTTGCGCGTGGTGGAAGCGCTGCGGAAGCCCGCACGCTGCGCCAGCGCGAAATCGCGCGGACCGCAATCGAAGGCCCGGCCATAGGGAAACGCGAAGTGCTCGACCTGGATGCCGAGGCGCTCGTTGAGGCGCTCGCGCGACTGCTCGAGCTCCACCATCGCAGCCTCAGGCTCCAGCGAGGAAATACGTGCGTGGGTGACGGTGTGCGCGCCGATCTCGAACAGCGGATCCCGCGCAAGCTCGGCCAGCATCTCCCAGGAGATCGCGTGCTTCCAGTGCATCGCCTCGATATCGATGCCATTGGCTGCGCAGAACGCGGCATAGTGCTTTTCGGCGTCGGAACCATCCCAGGATGCGGCGATTCGATGATAGGCCGCGCGTTTCGCCTCGCTGCTCTCGACCACGACGGTCTCGTCGCCGACCCGCACGCGGTCGCGGTTGAGCAACGCGTCTTCAAGCCCGGACGACCACAGCGGGAGGGTTCCGTCGGGAATGCCGGTCGTGACGAACAGCGTCAGCGGCACCTTGTGCTTGCGGAACAAGGGCGCAATCACTTCGTACGTATCGCGATAGCAATCGTCGATCGAAAAGTTCACATAGCCGTTGCCGCGCTCGCCGCTCGACATGCGGCGCTGCGCCTCGCTCATCGTCACCACGTCCCAGTTCTGCGCTGCGAGATAGGCCAGGAATTTGTCGAGGAACGCGGCGTCGATATAGAAATTGCGATTGGGCAGCTTCTCCCAGAGTTCCGAAGGTGCTGCGCGATGAAAAGTAAACAGGCAGCCGCGCGGGCCGAGGGCGCGGTCAGTCACCCTGGCAAACGGTAGCGCAAGTGCACTGGCTGTGGCGAACAGCAACAATTTCAACTCAGCTCCCAACTCACGCGCAGTGTCCTGCGCACACGGTTCAGAACCGACAGTCCCATGTTGGGGAGCAGGAGCTCGACTGCGAAACCGATGCAGACGAGATAAGCGAGCCCCCCGATGAAAAGTCGAACCAGCAGTTCAATTAACGAATTCTGAATCCGCAGGTGGTGATCGACCAATAGCAGTACGAACAGCAGCGCAAAAGCCAGGAGTGTTAGGACGTTTCGCCGCTCCTCGCGCACCGACACCTTGCCGCGCAGAAGCATCAGGCCGCGAGATGCTTTTCCCAGGCTAAAATACAGCGAAATCCGCTCGGATGAGCCCTGAATCGACCACGCCCGAAGGTTAATGGACATGTTAACGATACACGCAGAAACAATGACGAACGCCGCCAGGCCGCAGCGATTTTGGAGCGCGAACGCGATGCCGCGCAGCGGTCATTCGGCCGATCCCTCGGCGAGCCGGGGCGTCAGCAGAACGGCAAAAGTCCAGAACAGGAATCCGGCCTCGCCGGAGGTGATGCTGGCGAGCGGCAACTGCGCCAGCGCACCGAGCGCAAGCGCGCCGACGATGACGGCGTCCGCGGTTTGATCGGCAAAGGCCGTGCTCAGCGCGTTGCCGATCGACCAGAACAGGGCGGCGAGACAGAGGCCGCCGACGATGATCCCCATCGAGAGCCAGCAGGCGATGATCATGCCGTCGATGGGCATCGCGCCCGCCGAGCCAACGTCCGTGATCGTGAAGCCGGAGCCGAACAGCGAGGAGTCCGGCAACTTCCACAGCGTGACGAATTCCTCGAGGCGCTCCTGCGCGCTGCCGTCCTGGGTGCCTTCGCCGAGGGTCGAGAGGCGCTCGCCGACGACGTCGCCGAACGGCGTCAGCGTCGCGGCCAGCACCAGCGCGACCGCGGTCCCGATCAGGATCATGCTGGCCCGCCGCCGCGTCGCGGAGAACAGCAGGCAAAACAGAATGCCGACGGCGAGCGAGATCCACGCCGTACGGTAGAGCGACAGCAGCAGCCCAAGGCCCGCCGGCAACGCGATCAGCAGGGCCGGCCAGCGCTTCTGCGAGAAGGCGAGCAGGAACAGCCCGACCGCGGTGAAGCTCGCATAGCTCGCCGGCGAGTTCATGGTGCTGAAGGAGCGAACGCCGTAGGGAATCGGCTGGCCGATCGACAGGATCGGCGCAAGCTGCATCCAGTACTGGTCCCATGCCGGCGGATCGACGTATTGATAGATGGCGTAGAGCCCCGTCACGGGCAGGATGACCAGAAATGCCGCCGTCGCGGCGTCGATCACTTCGCGCCTATTAGCGCTCAGCATCAGCACCGACGCATAGAGCAGCGGCGCCAGCCATTTCAGCGTGCCCGAAGCGGCATTGTTCCAGTCGGCCTGCGCCATGGACAGCATCCCGGCATAGATCACCGAGCAGGCGACGATGCCGAGCGGCCAGAACCATTTTGCCGGCACGTCCTCGGTCTCCAGCAGCCGCGGCAGATATAGCACGGGAACGAGGATCGCGAGCAGCGGCCCGATCAGCATCAGGCCGAGCGTATCGAAGCCGATCGCGAGATCAACGAGCCGGCGCACGAAGGGCGCGAACGTGAAGAGCACCAGCGCGGCCTGCAAATGCGCCGCGGCGCCCTGACGCCACGCATACCAGCCGACCGCACCGCAGCCGAGCACGAAGACCAGCCGCGACAAACCGCCGAGCACGCCACCGAGGCCGGCGATGACCGCCAGCAAGAGCACGGCCGCGAGCCAGCCCGGCAGCGGCCACACGCCCTGCCGTTGCGACGAGGCCAGGCTCGCGCTCATGTCGCGGCTCCCGTCTGCGCCTTGCGGATCACGAGCCCGATCGTGTCGAGCATCTGTTTCAGGCTGTAGTGCACGCGCGCGCGGACGGAGGCATATTCGAGCTGGCCGGAGAGCTGCTCGGGTTTTGCCAGCACGCCTGCTATTGCGTCGGCGAGCGCAGCGGCGTCGTTGGGCGGCACCAGCGTGCCGGCCTTGCCGCCCTCGAGGATGTCGGGCGCTGCACCGGAATTGGTGGCCACCACGGGCACGCCCGCCAGCATGGCTTCGACGAGGGTGCGACCGAACGGTTCCGGATCGATCGACGGATGCACCATGACGTCGACGGCCTTCATCAATTTCGGCACGTCGTTGCGATGACCGAGGAAGCGGATGCGATCCTCCACTCCCAGTTCGGCAACCAATCTGGTCAGCCGCGCTGCATAGTCCTGTTCCCCAAACAGCGCATCGCCCACGATGATGCAGTTCACACCGGCAAGTTTTGCAACGGCCTCGACCAGCACATGCTGGCCCTTCCAGGCGGCAAGGCGGCTGAACACGCCGACCAGCGGACCTGCGGGCAGGCCGAGCCTTTGCCGGAGTTCGCCGGGCGAGCTCGGATCCGGCTGAATGGCAAGGCCGTTCGGCACGACGTCGATGAGCTCGCGCCGGCCGCCTGCCTCGATGAACGCGGTGGCGGCAACCTCGGAGGGGACGATCACCTTCGTCGCGCAGGCGTTTGCGAGCAGCACCTGGGCCCGCCGCTGCGCTGCACCGAAATGATCGGAGCTGATGATGTCGTGCAGGTGCCAGATCAGCGGGCGCCGCGCAATCACGCTTGCGATCGCCGACAGGATGAAGGCCTTCTGTGAATTGGCATAGACGATGTCATGCCGGCGCGCGGCACGCGCGATCTCGAACACGATTGCCGCCATGCGCCCCGCGAGCGGGAATGCGCTCAACGGCGAGCTGTCGCGATGGAACTGCGACAGGCCCTTGCCCCATTTCGACGCAATGAGATTGAGCCGCTTGTCAGCGATCGCCTTGCTCAGGGGTCCAGTCTCGAACAGGAAGACCGAAGACTGCTGCCGTCCATCAATGACGTCGAGCAGAATCAGCTCAGCGCCGCCGATCTGCCCGGTGTGATCCACGAACAGGACGCGCTCGCTCGACATCATCCTGCCCTGGCATATGCTTCGGTCGGGATGAACGCCGGCTGATAGGCGTGGCTGCGCTGGCTTTCCTCCATCGTCACCGCGATCACGACACTGCCCGCACCGAGCGCCTTCACCTCAGTGATGACAGGCGCGGCGCGCCCCATCAGCGAACCGTCGCCCTTCAGGCAGACGATGGTGTGGTCGATATCAGCGAGGTAGTTGCCGGCATTGAGCGGTATCGGGCTGTCGATCAGGACGACATCGTAGCTGCCGACATTGCCGAGCAGATCGACGAGTCTCCTGCCGAACAGCATATTCGCGGCCCGCGCGCCCACGCCGCCGGACACCAGCACATCGAGATTCGGCACCGCCGTCCGGACCACCGCATCGCGGGCCGTCATCGAGCCGGCGAGAACGCCGAGCAGGCCGACGCCGCCCTCGATGCCGAGCGCGGCTTCAAAAGCCGGATTGAGCACGTCGCATTCGACGGCGAGGACGCGACAGCCGAATGCCGCGAGATGCTCCGCCAGCGCCAGCGTCGTCACGGTCTTGCCTTCGCCCGCGGCAGGCGACGTCACGACGATGCGTTGCGCGCCCTCGGCACTGCCGAGGCGCAGACCGAGCTTGAGATTGTGCAGCATCCACTGGAAATCGTCGTCGCTGACCGCGAGCCGCAACACTTCGAGAATCGGCAGCTTCAGATGCGACTGGAGGATGCTGCTGACGGGCGAGGCCTGCTGCGGCTCACGCAGCCGCGGCAGGCGCGCAATGATCGGGGCTCCCGTCATGGCCGAAAGCAGCGAGGATCGCTCGACCGGCATCGCTACGGGCACCGCGGTCGGCGGCGGCTCGTCCTTGGTTGCGGCGGCGTTCGTCGTCCCGGCTGCATCGTCCGGACGTGCCGCGCGGGACGGCGCCGGCTGCTCCGCGGCTGCGGGGCTCGGGTTGAGCCGCTCCGCAAGGAGAGCGGCGACAACACCCAGGATCAACGCCAACGTCGAGCCGGCTGCGAGGAACGGCAGCTTCTTGGGGAAGAACGGCTTGTTCGGCAGCTCGGCCAGGCTGACGAGCCGCGTCGAGCCCTGCAGCACGCGCCGCTCGGTCTCCAGCTCGCTCGCCTTCTTGTAGAGCTCGGCATATTGCTGGCGCTTGATCTCAGTGTCGCGCACCATGCTCTCGATCGAGGCTTCGTCCAGAGTCGCCGATCCGGCCTCGGCCTTCGCCGTCTCCATCTGCTTCTTCAGCGACGCCACGAGGTTGTCGTTGGCGTCATAGGCCTTCTGGGCGCTGGCGGCGATGTTCTGCATCTCGTCGGCGAGACGCTGCTGGATCAGCCCCTGCTCGCGCGTGAGCGCCATGATCGAGGGATGCCGCGGCCCCAGCACGCTGGTGGCGCTGGCGAGCTGCGAGCTCACCGTTGTCAATTGCTGCTTGAGATCGGCGATGGTCCGGCTCGACAGCACCGAGGGCGCGTCCGTCAGGCCGCGCGCCTGCTGCGACTTGATCTCCTGCAGGCGTGCAGCGGCCTCAGCCCGGGCCGCCTCGGCCTGCGAGAGCTGCTGGCCGATGCTCGACAGCCGCTCCGAGGTGATGGGCGCGTTGGCGCCGCGCATCAGGCCCTTGGTGCGGCGGAATTTCTGGATCTTCTCATCCGCCTGCCGCAACTGGTCGTCGAGCTGGCGCAGCTCCTGCCACAGCCAGGTCGTCGCCACCTCGCGGCTGTTGGCGCCTTCCGTGCGCTGGTCCTCGAGGAACGCCGTCGTGAGCGCGTTGGCCAGCGTCTTGGCGACCTCGGGTATGGCGGACTGGTAGGAGATGTTGATGACGCGCGAGCGGCCGGCCGACGACACCGTGAGATGGCCGTCGACAAGCTCGATGAACGCGGTGCTGTCCGTTCGCAGTCGCTGGCAGGCCTCGCCCGAACCGAACAGGCGGCCGCGCTCGCACTCCTGCGTCACGGCGTCCAGCACGCCCGGCGCGTTCATCACGATCCGCATCAAGCGCGGCGAACGAATGACCAGAAGCTGGCTTTCGAGGTCGGCCGGGTCGCCGATCTTCTGCGCCCAGGCGGGCGAAGCGTTGGCGACGCCCGGCTCCTGCTCGGCGACGATGACGGATGCGGTGGCGAGATAGCGGACCGGCAACACCAGGAGCGCAACGATCGTGAGCACGATCGTGCCGAGAAACACCGCAGCGAACAGCCGCCGGCGCCGCCAGATTCTACCCAATGATTCCAGACCGGATAAGGCTTCCGATACGCTCGCGTGCCTCATTCTTTTGTTCTCGGCACAATGGCGAGCCTATGCGATCAACCGAGGCGTCTCGAGCCCCTGGTCTCCCGCACGGAACCGCTCCAATTCCTCGTTCACGGCCGCAACGAACTGGTTGCGGAATCTCTCGGCCGAGAAGAGGGTCGCGCGATGGCGGCAATCCAGCCGCGAGATCGTCTTCTCCCTGGCGACAAACGACCGCACGCATTCGACGATCGACTGCGGGTCCGGCTTGTCGAAGAACATTCCGGTCGGACGCGGGCCGGACCCGGCAATCGACTCGCGCGCGCCGCCCTTGCCGAGCGCGAGCACGGGCGTGCCTTCCGACTGTGCCTCGACCAGCACGATGCCAAAATCCTCTTCGGCTGCGAACACGAAGGCCCGCGCCGTGGTCATCAGGTCGCGCAGGTCGTTGTCGGGCACGAAGCCGACGAACTTCACATTGGAGCCCGCGAGCTTCTTCAGCCGCTCGGCCTCGGGGCCGGCGCCGGCGACGACGAGCTCCAGATCGGGCATCTCGTTGAAGGCGCGCACGATCGGCTCGATCCGCTTGTAGGGCACCAGCCGACTAGCCGCGAGGAAGTGGTTGCCGACCGGCAGGATGACGTCACGGTTGGCGAGCGTCACCGGCGGATAGATGACCCTGGAGTCGCGGCCGTAGGTCTTCTTGACGCGACGGGCGACGAACTGGGAATTGGTGATGATGGCGTCGGGGCCGTGCGCCGTGCGCGCGTCCCACATCCGCATCTGGTGCAGGATCGACCGCGCAACCACGCTCTTGATGCCGGACTCCATCCCGCTCTCCTTCAGGTAGACGTGCTGAAGGTCCCAGGCATAGCGCATCGGCGAATGCACATAGGCGACATGCAACTGATCCGGCCCGGTGATCACGCCCTTTGCGACCGCGGCACTGCTGGAGATCACAAGATCGTAGCTCGACAGGTCGAACTGCTCGATCGCGAGCGGCATCAGCGGCAGATAGGAACGGTGATGCCGCTTGAGGAACGGCATCTTCTGCAGGAAGCTGGTGTGTGAAGTCTCGAAGCCGAGCTTGCGGCGATCTTCCGGGCGCAGCAGATCGAACAGCGTGTAGACGTCCGCGTTCGGATAGCACTTCAGGATCTCGCGAAGGACCTGTTCGGCGCCACCGAGAACGTAGAGCCAGTCGTGAACGATAGCGACGCGCATCTTGATTCCCACAAGCCAGGGCAATTTGATGAAACCCTTAAGGGTCCGGGGCGCGCGCACAACTCGTTCCTAAATTCCTAGTTAACCTGCTCTGGTTCCATCCCTGCTTTTTCGTCATTAACAGGTAAGAAAATTTTAAGTCTTGGTTTTGCGGGTCGAGCGCAGCCGATGCCGATGGAAGCTGCGTCGAAAACGGAGAAATGACGTCGGAATGATGCAGTTCTGGCTCTGAGTTACGAACGTAAATGACCTTAGTTAATAGGAGATTTCGCAATCGCGAAGATTTGCGGGGAATACCTTCAGCTTTCGAGCGAAATCGTGACACGATACGCCTCGATTGACGCTCGATTTGCAGCGCAGAAGCACGCTTTCGTGAGCCTTGAAGCCGCGCGTGCGACGCTTCACCGCGCCTCGTCGAACTCCCCTTCCGCGTCTTGACGTCAGGTAAACAAGCCGGATCGCCTTCGCCGCGGATCTTACCGAATGAGCCAATTTGAAAGGCTACCATGACGCAGTGATTGCCTTGCCGACCCGCGACCGGGGCGAGTAAAATAGCGGCAGTCAGTCGGCGTTCATGTCCTGCGACTGGTGCGCGTTTTGCGTACGGCAGCGTTGCAGCGGGGCGTTTGCCCGCATCGCGCAATCGACGTCCGATCGATTGTTTGAGGACGATGCCCGATCCGATCTTTCACGCGTGGCGGGGAGTTTTGCCGGAATGCACCAGGCTGCAGGCCTGCAGTTCGAGCGCATGATGGACGAGCTCGCGCGGTGGCGCGCGGTGCCCGAACACGAGCGCTCGCCTGCGCCGGCCTGGTGGTGGGGCGCTGCCATGGCCGTGCGCGACGCGCACGAGCCGATGCGACGCGCTTGGTGCAATCGGCTTGGCTTGCGCGACGGATCGAGCTTCGCCGACGGAGCGCACGCCGTTCTGGCGCTGTTCGGCGGACAGACCTCACTGCCCTGGGTTCACGACTTTCCGCGCATGAGAGACGATGCAGATCGCGACGTGCCAGATCTGCATCCGCAGCCGTCAGACGACAGCGCGTTTCAACCGTGACGACACGCCGTCGTCGCTGCCCGCTTGCTGGTCCGGCTGCAGCGGCGGGGAGATCGGAAGGCTCATCGGCCGCAGCAATTCGGCCATCTGCTGCGGCGGCAGCGGCTTTGCGACCAGATAGCCCTGCATCTCGTCGCAGCCATGGGTGCGCAGGAAAGCCTCCTGCTCGGCATTCTCCACGCCTTCGGCGACCACGGTCATGCCGAGCGCCTTGCCCATGCTGATGATCGCCTGGGCGATCGCCTGGTCCTCGCTGTCATGTGGCAGGTCGCGCACGAAGGAACGGTCGATCTTGATGGTGTCGATCGGAAAATGCTTCATCAGCGACATCGAGGAATAGCCGGTGCCGAAATCGTCGATGGCAAGGCGGATGCCGCGGCTCTGGATGGCGTCGAGCACTTTCAGCGCCCGGCCGACATTGCGCATCATCATGCTCTCGGTCACTTCGAGCTGCAGCAGCACGGGCGACATGCCGCTCGCCGCAAGCGCCTCGTCGACGTCCTGCAGGAGATGCTCGTCGGCGAACTGCCGCGGCGACAAATTGACCGCCATCGACAGCGGCAACAACCCGCGGCGCTGCCAGGCCATCGCCTGCGCGCAGGCTTCCTTCACGACCCAGCGCCCGATCGGCACGATCAGGCCGGTTTCCTCGGCGAGCGGAATGAACTGCGCCGGCGACACGCTGCCGAGCTCGGGATGGGTCCAGCGCAACAGCGCTTCCACGCCCGTGATCTGGCCGGTCTCCATGTCCACCTTGGGCTGATAGTGCAGCGAGAACTGCTCGCGCTCCAGCGCCCGGCGGAGCGCGCTTTCCAGCGACAGCCGCTCGATCGACTGCGTCTTCACTTCCTTGGAGAAGAAGCGGAAGCCGTTCTTGCCGTCTTCCTTGGCAAGATACATCGCCATGTCGGCGTTCTTGGTCAGGGTCTGGGCGTCCGCGCCATTGGCCGGATACATCGCGATGCCGATCGACGCCGTGGTGTGGCATTCGTGGCCGGCGAGCTCCATGGGCTGGCCGAGCGCAGCCAAAAGCTCGGTCGCAATGTGCTGGACGTCGTCGATGTCGCCGCACTGGTCGAGGATGACGACAAACTCGTCGCCACCGAGCCGCGCCACCACATCGCTCGCCCGCAGCGCCTTGCGCAGCCGGTTGGCGACCTCGAGCAGGAGGAGATCGCCGGCCTCATGGCCCAGCGAATCGTTGATCACCTTGAAGCGGTCGAGGTCGATGAACAGCACGGCGAACCGGCGCTCGTGACGGTGCGCCTCGTCGATCGCCTCGCGGAGCAACCCATTGAAGGTCTCGCGGTTCGGCAGATTGGTCAGGCTGTCATGCGAGGCCAGATATTCGATGCGCTCGTCCGCCCTGTTCTTGGCGTCGGCGCGATCAAAGTTCTCCATGGCGAAGGAAACATTGTCGGCGAGGCGCTGCAGCAGCTCGACGAATTCGCCGGTAAAAGTGTCCTGATCGATCGACATGTAGATCATGACGCCGACGGCCTCGCCGTGCGCGATGAGTGGGAATGAGGCGCCGGACCTTGCACCGTCGTTGCGGACGATGGCGTGGAAGGCAGCGACACGATTGTCGTTGAGATAGTCGTTGCTGATGCAGGGCTGTCGCGTGCGGAACGCCGTGCCAGCCATGCCGCGCCCTTCGGGGCGCGCCGGGTCGATGGAAAGCCTGACGTTGCGCGTGGTCTCCGCGGACGGTCCGGCCGCGGCCACGATCTCGAGCTGATCGCTGTCGGCCTTGGCGAGCGCGACGGTGGTCGAGGTAAACTTGGCACCGTTCGAGGCGGCCTGGCAGACCAGCTCGAACAGCTCGCTACGGGATTTCGCCCGCATGATCGCTTCATTGGTTGCGCTGAGCGCGGCGAACATGCGCGTCAAGCGCTCCTTCTGCGCCTCGGTCCGGGCCTTCTCCTCGGCGCGATCGAAATTGTCGAGGGCGAACGAGACGTTCTCCGCAAGGCGCTCCAGCAGCTCGACGAGGTCTGGCGTGAACGTCTCTGCTTCAGGCGCGAGGAACAGCAGGGTGCCGATGGGCTCGCGACCGGCGCGGAGCAGCGGGAAGCTCGCCGCAGCACGGGTGCCGTCCTCGACCGCCTTCGCGCGCCAATTCGCCGACCGCGGGTCGTTCAGATAGTCGTTGATCACACAGGGACGCAGCGACCGCAGCGACGTGCCGATGATTCCCTCGCCCTCGGGATGACCGGGCGCGATGGTGCAGGTTCTGCCGAACATCCGCTCGTGGTTGCGTCCCTTCGCAGCGACGACACGGACGACCTCACCGGCCGGATCCATCATCCCGATCGTCGTCGATGCAAACATCCCGCCCAGCACGGCCGCCTGGCAGGCGACCTCGAACAGCTCCTCGCGCGTCTTGGCGCGCATGATGGCTTCGTTGGTGGCGCTCAACGCCTGGAACATGCCGCTGAGCCTGTCGCGCTGCCTGTCGGCCCGCGCCTTCTCTTCCGCGCGGTCGAGGTTCTCCAGCGCAGAGGCGACGTTCGCCTGCAACCGCTGGAGCAATTCGACAAACTCCGGAGTGAATGTGTCGCGCTCCACGGCATTGAAGAGGAAGACACCTTCGACCCGACTGCCGTTGAACAGCGGCAAGGCGGCTGACGAATGTATGCCGGCGCGACGCGCGCTTTCGTGCCATGGCTTGATGCGCTGGTCGGCCAGGAGGTCGTTGCTGATATAGGTCTGGCGGGTCCGGAAGGCGGTTCCGGTCAACCCTCGTCCCTCCGGCACCGCGTCGGTGAGGGCGAAGGTGTAGTTGCGCAAGTCATCAGCGTGCGGTCCATAGCTCGACGCGACACGGAGCAGTTCCGCGTCAAGATCGGCCAGAAAGATCGTGGTCGAGGCGAATTTTGCACCCTGTACCGTGGCCTCGCAAACCAGATCGAACAGTTCGGCACGCGATCGCGCGCGCAGGATCGCCTCGTTGGTGGCGCTGAGCGCGGCATACATCCGCGCCAGCCGCTCCTCCTCGGCGGCGATCCGCGCCCTCTCCTCGTCGCGCGCAAAGTTGTCGAGCGCGAAGGATACGTTCTCCGCCATCCGCAGCAGCAGGCCGACGATCTCCCGGTCTTTCGCCCAGGACCGGCTGATGAAGAACAGCAGCACGCCGACGCTCTCGCCGCGCTTGATGAGGGGCGCGGCCACGCAAGCCGCGACGCCGGTATCGACGTTGACCTGCTCCCAGGGCGTCCCCTTGGTACGCAGGGCGAGATCGCCCTCAACGACGGGTTCTTGGGTCCGGAACACCTGGCCGGAAATGCCGCGGCCGAACGGATTCTCCGGATCGGTCGAATAGCGCGCCTGGGTGACGAGGTCGAGATTATCGCCCGTTCCGGCCACCGGCTTCAACCAGTGTGAACCCTGCTCGCGAAGCAGGACGATGGTCGCGATCGACTTGGCGCTGTGCACGGAGGCGTCGCAGACGAGCTGGTACAGTTCGAGCTCGGTCTTGGCGCGCAGGATGGCTTCGTTGGTCGCGCTGATGGCGCTGAACATGCGGTTCAGCCGCCGCATCGCCTTTTCGCCGTCGACGCGCGCCGTTTCGCGCTCGAGATTCTCAATCGCATAGGAGATGTTGGACGACATGCGCGTGAACAGCGAGACCATCTGCTCATCGAGCGATCCGGCCTCGGTGCGGGTGGCGAACAGTACGCCTATGCTCTTCCCGTTGCAGATCAGCGGCAGCGCCGCGGCAGCGCCGACGCCGGCCTTGGTGGCGCTTTCGCGCCAGGCCAGCGAACGCGTATCGTTCAGAAAATCATTGCTGATGCAGAGCCGCTGCGTGCGGAACGCCTCGCCGCCGACGCCCGACCCTTCAGGCGTCCCCTCCTCGGTGGTGATCTCGATCGAGCGCAGCCGCGGAACGTCCTCGCCGCAGCCGGCCGCAAAGCGCAGCCGCCGGCCGTCCGGCTCGACCAGGAACACGGAAACAGCCAGAAAATCCCCACTCGAAAACCCGGCGTCGCATACCCGTTGGTACAGCTCGTCCGGCGATTTCGCGTAGAGGATCGCTTCGTTGATGGCACTCAACGCTGCAAATGTGCGCGCGAGGGTCGTCTGCAAGGTCCTAGCTCCCGGGCATTCCTGCCTTTTTTCCCGGGCCCGTTATCGCGAGAAATCACCTAAGTGGTCGTTATTGCGCCCGGCAAACCATTCATCAGAGTGAACGAGCTGCGAACATCAGGCGCAAAACTGGTGGGAAAACTACGGTGAATGTATTGCGCAGAGGGCGGATGCCGGACGAACGCCCGTAGCTCTACGAATTTGCAGCCCTGCCTTGGTTTACAGGAGATTGATATCGCGCGGGCGCTTTGAGACGATGGCGATAACAATTGGCGCCCGCCAAGGGCGACCGCCCCGGGGAAACGCCATGCCGATCGTTCAGGCCGACCGCCTCACCCGCATCTGTACGGCGCTCCTCAGGTCAGCCGGAGCCTCCGCCGAAGAAGCCGACGCCGTTGCTGTGGGCTGCGTCAACGCCAACCTCGCCGGCCATGACTCGCACGGTGTCATCGCGGTGCCGACCTATATCGACCGTGTCAAAGCGGGGCACATCGTCCCGGGCGCGCCATGGACCATCATTCAGGAATCGCCAACAACGACGGTGATCGACGGTCATTGGGGCTTCGGTTTCCACGTCAACGCCAAGGCGATGGCGCTCACA